>NZ_JAIUHH010000014.1:0-154147 GCF_020165015.1 Mesorhizobium sp. CA7 | reverse complement strand
CGACCAGGATTCATTCGGTCTCCTTCCCACTTCAACCATACACCAGAACCAACACACAGGATTCCAGGGTCTGCGCGACGGAGCTTCGCTCCTGCTTCGCCCTGGAATGACGACGTCAGCGCTTATCGCGCTACCTAACCAGAATCGCCCTCAGATCATTCACATTCGTGCCGGTCGGCCCGGGGACGAACAAATCTCCGACCGCATTGAACGCCGTCCAGGCATTGTTGCCGGCAAGCATCGCCTTGGCGTCGACGCCTGCCGCGCGCATGCGCGCCACGGTCGAGCCGTTGGCGAAGGCGCCGGCATTGTTCTCCGAGCCGTCGATGCCATCGGTGTCGGCAGCCAAGGCATCGATGCCGTTCACGCCGTCGATGCCGATGGCGAAGGCGAGCAGGAATTCGGAATTGCGGCCGCCCTTGCCTTTGGCGCGCAATGTCACCGTCGTCTCGCCGCCGGAGAGGATCAGCACCGGCTTGGCGAACGGGCGATTGCGCGTCGCCACCTCGCGTGCGATCGCGGCATGGACGCCGCCGACCTCACGCGCTTCGCCTTCGATCGCGTCCGAAAGGATGACGGCCTCGATGCCTTGCCGCTTCGCTTCGGCGGCGGCGGCTTCCAGAGAGACGCCGGCCGAGGCGGTCAGGTGCACCTCGTTGCCGGCAAAGCGCCGATCATCGGGACGCGGCGCGTCGGCGGCGGTCGAATTGATGTGGGCCATGACCGCGTCCGGCAGTTTCATGCCATAGGCGGCGATCGAGGCCAGCGCATCGGCGCGGCTGCCGGTGTCGGGAACGGTCGGTCCCGAGGCAACCAGCGCCGGATTGTCGCCGGGGATATCGGAGACGACCAGCGACACCACCCTCGCAGGATGGGCAGCGGCGGCCAGGCGCCCGCCCTTGATGGTCGAGACATGCTTGCGGATGGTGTTCATCGCCGCGATCGGCGCGCCGGAGGCAAGCAGCGCTTCATTGACGGCGATCTCATCGGCAAGCGTCAGCCCGGGAGCCGGCGACGGCAGCAAGGCCGAACCGCCGCCGGAAATCAGCGCCACCACCAGGTCGTCAGCGGTCAGGCCCCGCACCTTCTCCAGCAGCCGGCGCGACGCCTCGAGGCCAGCGGCATCCGGCACAGGGTGCGCCGCCTCGATGATCTCGATGCGCTCGCATCTGGCGCCATAGCCATAGCGGGTGACGACTAGGCCATCGATGGGACCGTCCCAGACCTTCTCGAAGGCCGCCGCCATCTGCGCCGACCCCTTGCCAGCGCCGATGACGACGGTGCGACCTTTCGGCTTCGCCGGCAAATGATTGCGGATCGTCTTTTCCGGGTCGGCGGCGGCGACGGCGGCGTCGAAGATCGAGGTGAGAAAGCTTTTCGGGTCAGTCATTTTTCTTCCTGCGGCAGCACGAGCGCGCTCGCATCGATGCCAAGATGCGCGCAAAGCGCGTCGACCACGACGCCATGATCCTCGCGCTCGGGCAGGCCCGAGACGGCGATGACGCCGATGACGCCGGCACCCTTGACGGTGACCGGAAAGCCGCCGCCGGCGAGCACATAATCGGCAATGTCGAGCGCTTCCCCGACCTTGAAAGTGCGGTCCGGGCGCTGCTGCTCAAGCACCAGGCGATAGGTGCTTCTGAGATAGCGCTTCACGACGTTGATCTTGCGCCGCGCCCAATCGGGATTGGAGGCGTTGGAACCCGGCATGGCCGCATAGAAGAGCGGCCGGTCGAAAGTCCTGATGTCGACGATGATCGGAAGATCTTCCTTCAGTGCCCGATCCCTGATGGCAGAGCCGATCTCGAAGGCGACGGCCTCGTCGAAGGCGGGGAAGACCAGCGTAGCTTCCTGTTTCTTGATCAGAGCGATGTCGTCGGCGGTGGCCATGTCTCTTTCTCCGAAAATCGACACCGTCGTTTGTACGACAAGCTCTGTCTGGTCAAGCACTCGTCGCGGGCGCGCCAGGGTCGACCCCCACTCCGTCGAGCTTCGCTCGACACCTCTCCCCCGATCGACGGGGGAGGAAAGGCGCGAAGCGATTCAAGCTGGCGCCTTTCCAGTTGGCCCCTTTCCTTTCCCTCCGGAGGGGGGAGAGGTGGCGCCGCGAAGCGGCGACGGAGTGGGGGAACCACTTGGCAACCAGGCGCAGTCATCATCTTGCCCTACTCGAAGATCTACCCCATTGTCGGGACTTATCCCGCCACAATCGCGCTCTTCGCCGGCCGCCCCGCCACATAGACCTCGCGCACGGCACGATCGTCGCCCAGCGTCTGCAGCAGGAAGAGCTCTTCCGCCAGCGTCTCCACAGTCTCCATCCTGAGCCGCATGCCCGGCGTCGCATGGGCGTCGAGCACGACGATGTCGGCGTCCGTGCCTTCGTCCAGCGTGCCGACCTTGTCGGCCACGGACAGCGCCTCGGCATTGCCGCGCGTCAGCTGCCAGAAGGACTGGAAGGGGTTCAGCTTCTCGCCGTTCAGCGCGATCACCTTGTAGCCCTCATCCATGGTGCGCAGCATCGAATAATTGGTGCCGCCGCCGACATCGGTGGCCGCGGCGATCCTGAGCGGCTTCTCGCGCCGGCGATAGCGCTGATAGTCGAACAGGCCGGAGCCCAGGAAGAGATTTGAGGTCGGGCAGAACACCGCGACCGAGCCGGATTGCGACAGCGCGTCCGCCTCGCGCTCCGACAGGTGGATGCAGTGGCCGAACAGGCTCTTCTTGCCGAGCAGGCCGTAATGCTCATAGACGTCGGTGTAGTCGCGCGACCAGGGATAGAGCTCCTGGGTGAAGGCGATCTCGGCGTGGTTTTCCGACAGATGCGTCTGCATGTGGAGATCGGGATGCTCGCGGCAGAGCACGCCGGCCATTTCCATCTGCTCGGGCGACGACGTGATGGCGAAGCGCGGCGTGATGGCATAGAGCTGGCGGCCCTTGCCGTGCCATTCGGCGATCAGCGCCTTGGTATCGTCATAGCCGGTCTGCGGCGTGTCGAGCACGCCGTCCGGGGCGTTGCGGTCCATCATCACCTTGCCAGCGATGTTGAGCATATTGCGCTCGTGCGACTCGGCAAAGAAAGCTTCGGCTGAACACTTGTGCACCGAGCAATAGGCGACGATGGTCGTCGTGCCCTGGCGCAGCATCTCGTCGAGGAAGACCCTGGCGATGCGGCGGCCATGCTGCGCGTTCTGGAATTTCGACTCTTCGGGAAAGGTGTATTTGTTCAGCCAGTCGAGCAGCTCGGCGCCGTAGGAGGCGATGATCTGCATCTGCGGCACATGCACATGCGCGTCGATGAAGCCGGGCAAGATGAGATGCGGACGATGGTCGATCGTCTCGACACCGGCAGCCGCCTTCTTCAAGACCTCCGCATAGGAGCCGGCGGCGACGATCCTGCCGTTCTCGATCAGCAGACCGCCATCCTCCTCGTAGCGCCAGGCGGAATGGTCGTCGATCGCTTCGGGCCAGCGCAGGAAGGAGAGTGTGCGGCCGCGCAGAATTTTCGCTGTCATGCTTACTTTCCGGCGCCTTCGAACCAGGCGACCAGAAGGGCCCGTTCCTGGTCGGTTATCTGGGTGACGTTGGCGGGCGGCATGGCATGCGCCCGGCCGGCCTGGATGTAGATCTCGCGCGCATGCTCGGCGATGCGCTCATCAGTGTCGAGCAGCACGCCCTTCGGCGCATGGTAGATGCCTTCATAGACCGGCTCCTCCGTATGGCACATCGAGCAGCGGCCCAGCACGGTGTCGCGCACGGCCGGGAAATGCGCCGAGGCGATGTAGACCTGCGCGGCGGCGGATGCGGCGGAGATCTTCGGCTCGCCGGTCAGCACCTTCGGTACCGTCGACAGCCAGATGATGATCATGAACAGCACGGCGGCACCCAACCAGGTCCAGGTCGGGTTGCCTTTCCTGGCATGCACCGTGTTGAAATAATGCCGGATCAGAACGCCGATGATGAAGACCAGCGAGGCTATGACCCAGTTGAACTGGGTGCCGAAAGCCAGCGGGTAGTGGTTCGACAGCATCAGGAACAGAACCGGCAAGGTCAGGTAGTTGTTGTGCAGCGAGCGCTGCTTGGCGATCTTGCCGTATTTCGGGTCCGGCTTGCGGCCGGCGATCAGGTCGGTGACGACGATCTTCTGGTTGGGGATGATGACCATGAAGACATTGGCCGACATGATCGTGGCGGTGATGGCGCCGAGATGCAGGAAGGCGGCGCGGCCGGTGAAAAGATGCGTCAGCCCCCAGGCGATGAACACCAGCACGCAATAAAGCACCAGCATCAGCCCGGTGTCGCTTTTGCCCAGCGGCGAGCGGCAGAGCAGGTCGTAGACGATCCAGCCGACGCCGATGGTGGCCAGCGACAAGAGAATGCCGACCGGCACCGAGATGTTGAGCACGTTGGGGTCGATCAGGAATAGATCGGCGCCGGCATAATAGACCACGCAGAGCATGGCGAAGCCCGACAACCAGGTGGCGTAGGATTCCCATTTGAACCAGGTGAGGTGCTCCGGCATCTCGGCCGGTGCCACCAGATATTTCTGGATGTGGTAGAAGCCGCCGCCATGCACCTGCCATTCCTCGCCGAAGGCGCCGGCGGGCAGGCCGGGCCGCTGGCGCAGGCCAAGGTCGAGCGCGACGAAATAGAAGGACGACCCGATCCAGGCGATGCCGGTGATGACATGCAGCCAGCGGACCGCGAAGCTCAGCCAGTCCCAGAAAATCGCGAAATCCATCATTGCACTCGTCCCTGCCGATGAGAGCGACTTTACGGTCTGGCGCGCAAACGAAAAGAGGCGAGGTGCGCGATGACTTTCAAAAAAAAATGGAAAATACTAAGGTTGCCCCGCTCAGCCTTTTGAGAGCCACACATGGCCTATCTCGACAACATCGCTGTCTTCGTCCGCGTCGTCGAGCTCGGCAATTTGTCGGCGGCGGGGCGCGACATGCGCATTTCGCCGGCGGTCGCCTCCAACCGCATCAAAGAGCTGGAGAAGCATCTTGGGGTGCGGCTGTTCAACCGTACGACAAGGCAGTTGATGCCGACCGAGCATGGCACCGTGTTCTACACCGGCGCCAAGCAGGTGCTGGACGCGATCACTGAGGCGGAAGCGGCGGTCGCGGCGCTCTCCGGCCAGCCACGCGGGACCATCAGGGTCACGGCGCCGCTCGGCCTCGGCCGGAGGCTGATCGCGTCAGGCATCCCGGATTTCCATGACAAATATCCCGATATCGAGGTGCGGCTTCGGCTCTCCGACCACAATGTCGATATCATGAAGGAAGGCATCGACGTCGCCTTCCGGCTCGGCATCATCGAGGATTCGAGCCTCAGGATGCGCGGCATCATGGAATGCGAGCGCGTGCTGGTGGCGGCACCGAAATATCTGGAAGCGCGCGGCGAGCCGACCGAGGCGCAGGAGCTGATCGGTAAAAAGCACGACTGCCTGATGCTGCGCTATGCCGGCGCGCGCGAATATGTCTGGACGCTGCAGACGCCGAACGGACCTCAGAAATTCGAGGTGCACGGTCCCTATGACACCGACGACGGCGACGTTCTGACCGGCTGGGCACTATCGGGGCGCGGCATCATCAACAAGCCGCGTTTCGAGGTCGAGCCGTTCATCCGCGACCGGCGGCTGAAGGTGATCCTGCCCCAGGCGCCACCGACGCCGGTGCAGTTCGCCGCCGTCTATCCGCACAAGAAGCTGCAGGATCCGAAGGTGCGGCTGCTGCTCGACTTCATGGCCGAGCGCTGCCAGCGGCTGATCAAGGACCTCCTGGCCGGGAAGTAACGGCCGGTGGCGTCGCCATTCCGGACGGAAGGCTACGGCGAAAAGCGCCGACCCTAACCGCGGCGCATTTTTCTGGAATTGCTTCGGATCAGTCCATTAGCCTGGCCGTTCCGGACACCCTGATCGAGCTGCCCGGCGCCGGCGGAATGTCGGCGTGAAGCCGCGAGCGCATACCCATATCCTCGCCTTGGACGATGTCGATGGCGCCGCCATGCGGCCAGCCGAGATCACGCAGATAGCCGGCAAAGGCAGCGGTCGCAGCGCCCGTCGCAGGATCCTCGTAGACGCCGCCGGACGCGAAGGGATTGCGCGTGTGAAAGAGGCGCGGTGTCTCGGCATAGGCGAGCAGGATGGTGACCAGGCCTTCGCGCCGCATGAAGGACTGGCCCTGCTTCAAGTCATAGGCCATGGCGGCCAACGCCGCGCGCGACTTCAGCGCCAGCACGAGATGATCGGCGCCGCCATGGATGAGCGCCGGTGGAATGGCGGGATCGAGATCGCCCGGCTGATAGCCAAACAAGGCGAGAGCCTCCTCGACGAGTTCGGCCGATGCAGGCCTGCTGCGCGTCGGTGGCGACTGCAAGGCGGCGGCAAAGTTGGCGCCATCGCGAAAGCCTTCGACGGTGATGTCCGCCTGGTTGAGGGTCAGCTTGAAGATGCCGTCGCCGAACTTTCCGACCAGCGCCGCGCCGAGCGCGATCGTGGCATGGCCGCAGAACGGCACTTCCGATTCAGGCGAAAAGTAGCGCACGCGCCAGCCGCCGCCCTCGGGCGCCGCGAAGGCAGTTTCGGAAAAACCGATTTCGGCCGCGACGCGCTGCATGTCGGCCGCATCCGGCAAGGCCCCGCCCATCATCACTCCGGCGGGGTTGCCGCCGGTGTTCCCGTCCGAAAAGGCTGCGATCTTCAATACGTCCATGTTCCTGACCCCGTTGTCCCGCGAGGCGCAACAAACACGTTTCGAGCCGCTTTGGGAAATGAAGAAAGCAGCAAACAGCGGTGAGCGCCAGTCACACCTGCAGTCGGGGATGGTGCCCCTCGATCCAACGCGGAACGAAATTCTGGTCATCGCCGTTCTGACGGTTGGCGGTCGTTCGGGCCGCCTTCAGCTTTCATCATGCGACGCAGCGGGACAGGAGCCGACCATGGACGCCATCGTCACCAAGAACGACCTCAAATCCGATGCCAAGAAGGAATCGATCGATCTGCTCAACGCCAGGCTTGCCGACGCCATCGACCTGGCGCTGATCACCAAGCAGGCGCATTGGAACGTCAAGGGCCCGCAATTCATCGCCATCCACGAGATGCTGGACGAATTCCGCGAGGAGATCGACGGCCATGTCGACATCATCGCCGAGCGCGCCGTGCAGCTCGGCGGCACCGCGCACGGCACCTCGCAGGAAGTGTCGAAGGCGACCAAGCTGAGGCCTTATCCGACCGACATCCACAAGACCAAGGATCATCTGGCGGCGTTGATCGACCGCTATGCCACGGCCGCCAAGCTGACCCGCGAAGCAATCGACGAGGCCGACGACGCCGGCGATCGCGATACGGCGGACATCTTCACCGCCTATTCGCGCTCGCTCGACAAATTGCTGTGGTTCCTCGAGGCGCACACGCAGGAAAAAGAATAGCCAGGCGCTTCCCGGCTTTCACAACATGGCCGGCAGGTTAGCCCGCCATCGTCTTTTCGGGCGTGGCCGAAGCAGCCGGCTGGGCGCCGTGCGACACCAGCGCCGTCATGATCTCTGCGGCGGCGAGCGCTGCAATCACCGGCGGGCGCTTGTCCTTCACCGCATTGCCGCCGATCGGTGAGATGAGCCGGGCGAACTGCGCTTCGCTGCCCTCGGCGGATTTCAGGAACCAGTTCCTGAAGGTCGCCTTCTTGGTCTTCGAGCCGATCATGCCGACATAGGCGCTGTCGTCGCGCTTCAGCGCCTCGGCGACGATCAAGAAATCCAGCGCATGATCATGGGTCAGGATCGCGAAGGCCGCGCCCGCCGGCGCATCGCGCACCACGGCTTCGGGCATTGGCGTCAGCCGCGTCTCCACCGTTTCCGGCATGCCTTCCAACGCCTCGGATCGGGTCTCGACGACGAAGACATGGATCGGCAGCAGCGCCAGCGACGCGGCCAGCGCCTGGCCGACATGGCCGCCGCCGAAGAGATAGACATGCGGCAGATGCGCCTCTTCCGATTCAGCCTTGGCGATCAGTTGCTGCTCCAGCGAAGCATCGACGAGGCGGATCGACACCTCGACCCGGCCGCCGCAGCATTGGCCGATTTCCGGACCGAGCGGGACGTCAAGCGTGGCGCAGATCTCATCGACCTCGGTACGGGCTTCACCGGCCGGAGATCGCGACCGCTGCCCTGCATTCAATACCTGCCGCGCCTTGTCGATCGCCATGTATTCGAGCTGACCGCCGCCGATGGTGCCGAAAATCGACGATGCCGAGACAAGCATGAAGGCACCGGCTTCGCGCGGCGTCGAACCCTTCGTCGCCGCCACCTCCACCAATGCAGCCCGGCCGACCCGGCCGAGGAATTCCTTCAGCTGTTGCGCCTTCGAGTTCATCGTCTGCATTTCCACTTGGGAAATATAGGGTTTTTCGGCCCGAATTGCACGTTTTAGGCCGGCTTCGCGGCTTCCCGCTTCAACCTCTCGATCGCCATCAGCACCCGTTCCGGCGTCGCCGGAGCATCGAGGCGTGGACAAATCTTATGATCCGCGACGCTGGCCACCGCGTCCGACAGCGCATGCAGCACCGACATGCCGTGCGGCAGCGGCGGCTCGCCTACAGCCTTGGAGCGGTGGATGGTCGGTTCATAGGCAGACGACCAGTCGGTCAGCTTAACGTTGAAGATCTTCGGACGGTCGGACGCGAGCGGAATCTTGTAAGTCGACGGCGCATGCGTGCGCAGCCGGCCGCTGTCATCCCACCACAGCTCCTCCGTCGTCAGCCAGCCCATGCCCTGGATGAAGCCGCCCTCGACCTGGCCGAGGTCGATAGCCCGGTTCAGCGAACGGCCGGCGTCATGCAGGATATCGGTGCGCTCGACGACGTATTCGCCGGTCAGCGTGTCGACCGAGACTTCCGAGCAGGCCGCGCCATAGGCGTAATAGTAGAAGGCATGGCCGCGGCCCTTGCTGCGGTCCCAATGGATCTTCGGCGTCTTGTAGAAGCCGGCCGCCGAGAGCTGGATGCGGTTGATATAGGCCTGCTTGACCAGATCGTTGAAGGCCACTTCCTGATTGCCGATGCGCACGCGGTTGGGCAGGAACACGACCTGGTCCAGGGGCACCTGATATTTGTCGGCTGCGAAATCGGTCAACCGCTTGCGGATCTGGCGGGCGGCGTCCTGCGCTGCCATGCCGTTGAGGTCGGCGCCGGAAGACGCGGCCGTCGGCGAGGTGTTCGGCACCTTGGCGGTGGTGGTGGCGGTGATCTTGACCCGGTCAAGATCGATCTGGAACTCTTCCGCCACGACCTGCGCCACCTTGAGATGCAAGCCCTGGCCCATCTCGGTGCCGCCATGGTTCATATGAACCGAGCCGTCGGCATAGACATGCACCAGCGCGCCGGCCTGATTGGCCTCCGTCTTGGTGAAGGAAATGCCGAACTTGACCGGCGTCAAGGCCAGGCCGCGCTTGATGAAACGGCTGTTGTTGTTGAAGGCGCTGATCTCGCGGCGTCGCCGCGCATAGTTCGCGCTTTCCTCCAGCTCGGCGACGATCCGCTGGATGATGCAATCCTCGACCTTCTGGTGGTAGGGCGTGACGCTTCGCTCGCCGATGGCCTCCATCGGGTCGTAGAAATTGAGCTTGCGGATTTCGAGCGGATCCTTGCCGACGGCGAAGGCCACCTCGTCAATCACGCGCTCCGCGCCGACCATGCCTTGCGGACCACCGAAGCCGCGGAAGGCGGTGTTGGAGACGGTGTTGGTGTAGAGCGGCGCCGACTTTGCATGCACCGCCGGATAGAAATAAGCGTTGTCGCAGTGGAACAGCGCGCGGTCGCCGACCGGACCGGAGAGGTCGGCGGAGAACCCGCAGCGCAACGCATAGGTGAAGTCGACGCCCAGGATATTACCCTCGTCGTCGAAGCCGACCTCGTAGTCGATGGCGAAGTCGTGCCGCTTGCCGGTGGCGGTCATGTCCTCGTCGCGGTCGAGCCGGATTTTCACCGCGCGCTTCAGCTTCTTGGCGGCGATGGCCGCGATGGCCGCGCACTGATTGGCCTGCGTCTCCTTGCCGCCGAAGCCGCCGCCCATGCGGCGCACTTCGACTGTCACCGCATGGCTCGGCACGCCGAGCGCATGGGCAACCAGATGCTGCGTCTCGCTCGGACCTTGCGTCGAGCAATAGACGACGACCTCGTCGTCCTCGCCGGGGATCGCCAGCGAGACCTGGCCTTCGAGATAGAAATGATCCTGGCCGCCGAGCCACATGCGGTTCTTGATGCGGCGCGGAGCGGCGGCAATCGCCGCGGCGGCATCGCCGCGCTTCAGGATCAACGGCGTGGTGACCTGCTTGTCGTTGACCGGGTCGAGGTTCCAGATGTCGATGACGGCCGGAAGCTCGTCATACTCGATTTTTGCGAAACGCGCCGCGCGGCGCGCTTCCTCACGCGTCTCGGCAACCACGGCGAAGATCGGCTGGCCATAAAACTCGACCTTGCCTTCGGCAAGCACCGGATCGTCATGCATGTTGCTCGGCGAAACATCGTTCTCGCCGGGCACGTCGGCATAGGTCAGCACATCCACCACGCCCGGCGCCGAGCGCACGGCAGACAGGTCGACGCTCTTCAGCGTGCCGTGTGCGACCTTCGACAGGCCGAGGCCGATATGCAGCGTGCCGGCAGGCTCCGGCATGTCGTCGATATAGACGGCGGCGCCGCTGACATGCTTGTGCGCGGAATCGTGCCGCTGGTCGGTGGCGACACCGCCGGCGATTTTTTCCGCCTTGAGGTTGGGAGTGGCGTGCTTGTTCATCAGGCCGCCTCGTCGCGCGAGACCTGGAACGGCGCTTTCGTTCCGGTCGTCTCGATATAGAAGCGCAGCAGAAGGTTCTTTGCCGCCAGCGCCCGGTATTCGGCGGTCGCGCGCATGTCGGTCAGCGGCGTGAAGTCGCTGGCGTATTGCGCCATCGCGGCCTCCACTGTCGCTTCACTCCAGGTTTTGCCAATAAGCGCCTTTTCGACTGCCGCGGCGCGCTTCGGCGTCGCCGCCATGCCGCCATAGGCGATGCGGATGTCGGCTACCGCGCCATCCTTGGCCAAGGTCAGGTTGAATGCCCCGAGCGTCGCAGTGATATCCTCGTCGCGGCGCTTGGTAACTTTGTAGACGGCAAACTTCGTGTCCTTTGCCGGCACCGGCACATGCACGGATTCGACGAATTCGCCGGGCTGACGGTCCTGCTTGCCATAGGCGATGAAGAAGGTTTCGAGCGGTATGGTGCGGCGGGCCTCGCCCTTGCGCAGCGTGAGCTGCGCGCCGAGCGCGATCAATGGCGGCGGCATGTCGCCGATCGGCGAGCCGTTGGCGATGTTGCCGCCGATGGTGCCCATGTTGCGCACCTGCTCGCCGCCGATGCGGTCGACGAGCGGCCCCAATGCCGGGACACGCTTCGACAGCGTCTCGAAGGCTTCGGTGTAGGTCACGCCGGCGCCGATGGTGATGACGCCGTCTTTTTCCGAGGTCGTACGCAAGCCGTCGAGGCCGCCGATGAAGATCGCCGGCGAGATGTCGCGCATATGCTTGGTGACCCACAGGCCGACATCGGTCGAGCCGGCGACAATGGTGGCGCCCGGTTCCTTCTCGAGCAAGGCTGCGAAATCGTCGACGCTGGCCGGCACGATCAGCCGCGCCTTGCCCGACCCGATCTCGACCCTGGCGCCATCGCGCAGTGCCTTCAGCCGCGCGGTGATGTCGTCGCGCTCCACGGCCAGCGGATCCTTAGCCGCCCTGCCGTAGCTCGAAATGGCGTGCGCGGCGCGCATGATCGCCTCATAGCCGGTGCAGCGGCACAGATTGCCCTGCAGAGCCTTTTCGATCGCCGCGTTGGACGGGTCGGGCGTCTTCATCCACAGTCCGTAGAGCGACATAATGAAGCCTGGCGTGCAGAAGCCGCATTGCGAGCCGTGGAAATCGACCATCGCCTGCTGCACCGGATGCAGTTTTTCACCGTCGCCGCGCAGATGCTCCACGGTGACGACATGGGTGCCGTCGAGCGAGCCCACGAAGCGGATGCAGGCATTGACGCTTTCATAGACGAGACCTTCGGTGGAGAGCTTGCCGACCAGCACCGTGCAGGCGCCGCAATCGCCCTCGGCGCAGCCTTCCTTGGTGCCGCGCAGCGAGCGGTTGAGCCGCAGCCAGTCCAGCAAGGTCACATCGGGCGCGACGTCTTTCAGCGCCACGTCGCTGCCGTTCAGGATGAAGCGTATTTCGTTGCGGGTCTCAGCCATGTCTCAGCTCCCCCGATAGGTCGAGTAGCCGTAAGGCGAAATCAAGAGCGGGACGTGGTAGTGCCGTGCTTCCGCCATGCCGAAGCGGATCGGCACGATGTCGAGGAAAGCAGGTTGCGGCAGGTCGATCCCCTGGCCGCGCAGATAGTCGCCGGCGGCGAAGACCAGTTCATATTCGCCGGTGCGGAAATCGGCGCCGGCAAGCAGCGGCGCGTCGCAGCGCCCGTCATCGTTGGTGGCGACGGTCTTGAGGTGCGTGCGGCCCTGGCCCTCGATGCGAAAAAGGCCGATCGACAGGCCCTTTGCAGGCCGGCCGGCCGCGGTGTCGAGCACATGGGTCGTCAGGCGCCCGCCATCGGCTTTCGACGTCTCTGCCACTGGCCGCCTCCCATCCCGGTTCAGTTTCAGGTCAATTGTGCGCCAATTAAAGGCTATGCATAAGCCCCGGTCGAGCGGAGCGTGGCAAAAAGCACTTTCAAAAATTTTCGGGGGAATGCATGCGCACTCCTTTCGATATCTTCATCTCGACCATCGGGCAGGAGCGGCAATGCGTTACGATCGGGACATGCGCGGTTACGGGGCAAATCCGCCGGATCCGAAATGGCCCGGCGGCGCGCATGTCGCGGTGCAGTTCGTCGTCAACTATGAAGAGGGCGGCGAGAACTGCGTGCTGCACGGCGACAAGGCTTCGGAGGCCTTCCTGTCGGAGATCGTCGGCGCCGCGCCATGGGTCGGCCAGCGCCACTGGAACATGGAATCGATCTATGAGTACGGCGCGCGGGCCGGCTTCTGGCGGCTCCACCGGCTGTTCACCGAAGCACAAGTGCCGGTGACCTGCTACGGCGTCGCGACCGCGCTCGCGCGCTCGCCCGACCAAGTGGCCGCCATGCAGGAGGCTGGCTGGGAGATCGCCTCGCATGGCCTGAAATGGATCGACTATCGCGACCACTCGGCCGCGGACGAGCGGCGCGATCTCGAAGAGACGATCAAGCTGCATTACGAGGTGACCGGCGCACGGCCGACCGGCTGGTACACGGGCCGCACTTCGGTGAACACGGTGCGGCTCGTCGCCGAGGAAGGCGGCTTCGACTACGTCTCCGATACTTATGACGACGAGCTGCCCTACTGGTTCGACCGCGACGGGCTGGAGAAGCCGCAGCTCATCATCCCCTACACGCTCGACGCCAACGACATGCGCTTCGCGACGCCGCAGGGCTTCAACTCCGGCGACCAGTTCTTCGCCTATCTGAAGGACAGTTTCGATACGCTCTATGCCGAGGGCAAGGCGGGTAGGCCGCGCATGATGAATATCGGCCTGCATTGCCGGCTGGTCGGCCGTCCCGGACGGGTCGCGGCGCTGAAGCGCTTCGTCGACTATGTGAAATCCCATGACAAGGTGTGGCTGACACGGCGCATCGACATCGCCAAACACTGGCGCGAAACGCATCCCTACGAGGCGCCGGCGCTGCGGCCGTCGCGGATGGGGTTCGAGGAATTCGTGCATGCCTTCGGCGGCGTGTTCGAGCATTCGCCCTGGATCGCCGAGCGCGCCTACGAACTGGAACTCGGGCCCGCGCATGACAGCGCGGGCGGCCTGCACAATGCGCTCTGCCGCGTCTTCCGCGCGGCGAGCGAGGCCGAACGGCTTTCCGTGCTCAACGCCCATCCGGACCTCGCCGGCAAGCTGGCGGCGGCCAAGCGGCTGACGCCGGAATCGACCAAGGAGCAGGCCTCCGCCGGGCTCGACGCGCTGACCGACAAGGAGCGCGAGCTGTTCTCGAAACTCAACGCCGCGTATGTCACCACCTTCGGCTTCCCTTTCATCATCGCGGTCAAGGACAAGACAAAGAACGAAATCCTGGCGGAGTTCGAGGCGCGGATCGGCAACAGCCGCGGCACCGAGTTCGAAACCGCCTGCAAACAGGTCGAGCGCATCGCACTGCTTCGCCTGAAAGACATGCTCCCACTCTAATGTTTGTTTTTCACGCAATTCCGTATGGAAGGCCACGGCGAAGCCGCCGACCTAACCGCTTCATACTTTTCCTGGAATTGCTCTGAGGGCCAGGACCGATGGATATGATCAAGACTGCCGAGCGAACCTATTACGCCCCGCATGGCGGCCATCCCGGCCAGAACGAGCTTCTGACCGGCCGCGCCGTCTTCACCGAGGCCTATGCGGTCATCCCCAGGGGCGTGATGCAGGACATCGTCACCAGCCCACTGCCGTTCTGGGACGAGACCCGGGCCTGGATCATCGCAAGGCCGCTCTCGGGCTTTGCCGAAACCTTTTCGCAATATATCGTCGAAGTCCTGCCGGGGGGCGGCAGCGACCGGCCCGAACTCGACGCCGGCGCCGAGGGCGTGCTGTTCGTCGTCGAGGGCGAGCTCACTGTTTCGCTTGCCGGCAAGAAACATGTGCTTGCCCCCGGCGGCTTCGCCTTCCTGCCGCCTTCGAGCGGCTGGAAGGTGCGTAACGAGAGCGGCAGCGCTGTCCGCTTCCACTGGATCCGCAAGGCCTATGAGGCGGTCGATGGGCTCGACGCGCCGGAAGCCTTCTTCTCGAGCGACCATGACGTGGCGCCAAGCCCGATGCCGGGCACGGAAGGGCGCTGGGCAACGACCCGCTTCGTCGATCCGGCCGACATGCGCCACGACATGCATGTCACCATCGTGACGCTGAAGCCGGGTGCGGTCATCCCCTTCGCAGAGACCCATGTCATGGAGCATGGGCTATATGTGCTGGAAGGCAAGGCGGTCTACCGCCTCAACCAGGACTGGGTCGAGGTCGAAGCCGGCGATTTCATGTGGCTGCGCGCCTTCTGCCCACAGGCCTGCTATGCCGGCGGCCCCGGCAATTTCCGTTATCTGCTCTACAAGGACGTCAACCGGCATGCCAGGCTAGGCGGCTATCTTGGGAGCAGGGCGCGGTGAGCCGTATCGTGGCCCAGCCGCTGACCCGCGAGAACTTCGCGCCGTTCGGTGACGTCATCGACATGGGCGGCGACAACCGCTACCCGATCAACGGCGGCAAGGCGATGCGCTATCACGACCTCGCCACGGCGGAAGCCGCAGGCCCGAATGCGCGCGTGCTGATCTCGATGGTGCGCGGCACGCCCTATGAGATGCCGCTGAAGCTCACCATGGTCGAGCGCCATCCGCTCGGCAGCCAGGCCTTCATCCCGCTGTCGCCGCGGCCGTTCCTGGTGGTCGTCTGCCATGACACGAAGGACGGCCCGGGTGAACCGCATGCCTTTCTCGCCGGCCCTGGACAAGGCATCAACTACCGCCGCAATCTCTGGCACGGCGTGCTGACGCCGATCGGCGAGGAACAGGATTTCCTCATCGTCGACCGGGGCGGCGACGGCTCCAATCTCGAAGAGTTCCATTTCTCGCATCCTTACGAGATCCACCTTCCCTGAAAGCTCGCGATTCCCATGACCGACATTTCGCTGATCGACCGCCTGCTCGATGTGATCGAGCACGACATCGTGCCGAAGACGGCGCAAGGCGTCGCCCATGGCAACAAGCTGTTCGGCGCCGCGATCCTGCGGAAAGACGACCGTTCGCTGGTGCTGGCCGAGACCAACAACGAGATGGAAAATCCGCTCTGGCATGGCGAGGTGCACTGCCTGAAGCGCTTCTACGAAATGCCCAAGGCCGAGCGCGTCGACACCAAGGATGCGCTGTTCGTCGCCACGCACGAGCCCTGCTCGCTCTGCCTGTCGGCGATCACCTGGACCGGTTTCGACAATTTCTACTACCTCTTCAGCCATGAGGATTCGCGCGACAGCTTCGCCATCCCGCACGATCTGAGAATCCTGAAAGAGGTCTTCACCCTAGATCCAGGCGGCTACAATGCCGAGAACGCCTATTGGAAGAGCTTTTCCATACGCAGGCTGGTCAGGGCTTTGCCCGACGCTGAGCGCAAGCGGCTGGAGGCTCGGATCGGCAGAATTTCGGCGCGCTATGACGAGCTGTCGGAGGCCTATCAGGCAAGCAAGGCCGACAACGACATTCCGCTGAACTGAGCAATTTTCGAATCTTGATTTGCCACCTTTATGGTGGCATATTGACGTATGGAGAAGCGCAGACCGACTTACGATCTTGATGCGATCAAGACGACGTTTGGGTCTGCCGATACGCTGGCAATCACGATATCAGCGCTGCGCGATGCCATTGGTCTCGGGTTCGATCGCACGAGTGTCGTCGAGGTGATTGGCACCATGACACCAAAGATGTTCGTAAAATCGATGACAACGTTCGCGAATCATCGGGTCTGGCAAGATGTTTACCATGTCCCAGCGCGCGACCTGATCCTCTATGTGAAATTTCAGGCGGATGTCGTGACTGAATTCACGGTTGTGGCATTCAAGGAGAAATAGCCATGGCAAAAAAAGAGAGGCCTGAAACGATGACCTCCCCGGAAACAGGAGAGACGCTGACGCGCGGGGTTCGTCCATTCGCCGTGACCTACAAGGGCGAGAGCATGACGGTCGACCTGCCCGGCTATTATCCAGCTTCGGATGGTGAGAGCGTGCATGTCGGGGATGACATGATTGCTGTCGATGCGGCGCTCCGCCTTCTCAAGGAGAAGACGGATGGTGTTCCTGCCCCGGCCACAATCCGGCGTATGCGCACCAAACTAAAGCTATCGCAGCGTGAAGCCGGGTCTCTGTTCAAGGTCGGCGAGAATGCCTTCGACAAATATGAAAGAGGCCTCATCGAGCCGAGCGGCCCGACCATTCAGCTGATGACGTTGCTGGAAAAGCACCCCGAATTGGTAGATGAATTGCGCTAACGACCCAGGTCGCATTTTTTGATGCTCCAGTCGCGAATGGCGATTGAAAGTCGGCGCACCGCGTAGCGTTATGCGCCCCATGAAAACCGTCACCGAATTCCCCCGCAAAGTCGTCGAATTTCCCGATATGGGCATCGTCATGCCGGATGGCTGCCGGCTGTCGGCGCGCGTCTGGATGCCGGAGGACGCGACTGACGATCCGGTGCCGGCGATCCTCGAGCACCTGCCCTACCGCAAGCGCGACGGCACCATCTTTCGCGATCAGCTCACCCATCCCTATTTCGCCGGCCACGGCTACGCCTCGATCCGCGTCGACATGCGCGGCAATGGTGATTCCGAAGGGCTGATGGACGACGAATATTCCGAGCAGGAATTGCAGGACGCCTGCGACGTCATCGCCTGGGCGGCCGCGCAGCCCTGGTGCAACGGCAATGTCGGCATGATGGGCATCTCGTGGGGCGGCTTCAACTGCCTGCAGGTGGCTGCCAAGCAGCCGCCGGCGCTGAAGGCGGTGATCAGCCTGTGCTCGACCGTCGACCGCTATGCCGACGACATCCACTACAAGGGCGGCTGCCTACTCTTGGAAAATTTCGGCTGGGCCTCAACGATGCTGTCCTATTCGTCGCGGCCGCCGGATCCGGCGATCGCCGGCGGCAACCGCTGGCGGGATTTGTGGCTTAACCGGCTGGAGAACCAGCCTTTCCTTCTGCCGCTCTGGCTCAGCCACCAGCATCGCGACGCCTATTGGAAACGCGGCTCGATCTGTGAGGATTTTTCGGCGGTGAAAGCGGCCGTGCTGTCGATCGGCGGGTGGCATGACGGTTACCGCAACACGATTTCCCATCTCGTCACCAACATCCGGTCGCCGGTCAAAGGTATCGTCGGTCCCTGGATCCACAAATACCCGCATTACGCCGGACCCAAGCCGGCGATCGGCTTCCTGCAGGAAGCGCTGCGCTGGTGGGACCGCTGGCTGAAGGGCGCTGAAACCGGCGTCGAGGCCGATCCGGCCTACCGCGCCTATGTGATGGACAGCGTGCGCCCGGCGCGCTGGCATCCCGAGCGGCCGGGCCGCTGGGTGGCCGAGCAGACCTGGCCGTCGGCCAACATCAAGCTTGAGACGATCGAGCTCATCCCCGACGGCGCCAAGCACGCGATCGTCGCGTCGCCGCAGACCTGCGGACTTGCCGGCGGCGAATATTTTCCCTTCACCTTCGGGCCGGAACTGCCGGGCGACCAACGCCCCGATGACGCGCTGTCGGTTTGTTTCGATCAACCCGAGCTCGGCGAAGCGATCGACATAGTCGGGGCGCCGGAGCTCGATGTCCAGCTTGCCTCCGACCGGCCGCAGGCCAACATCGCGGTGCGGCTCTGCGACGTGCATCCGGACGGCGCCTCGGAGCTGATCTCCTATGGCGTGCTCAATCTCACGCACCGCAACTCGCATGAATTCCCCGAATCGTTGGTTCCCGGGCAGACGGTTTCGGCGCGCGTCGTGCTCGACCAATGCGCCTATCGTGTGCCGGCCGGCCACAAATTGCGCATCGCCGTTTCGACCGCTTACTGGCCGATGATCTGGCCCTCACCGGAACCGGTACGGCTGGATCTCGTCAAGGCGACGCTGAAGCTGCCGCGGCGTCCGCTGGCAAGAGGGGATGAGGTTTCATTCCCTGAACCGGAAGGCGCGACGCCGTGGGCGACCGAGACGATCAGGCAGGCGAATTCCGAACGCCATGTCGATCGCGACGAGAAGACCGGGCTGGTTAGGCTTTCCATAACCGACGATTTCGGCGAGGTGCGCGACATCGACCATGGGCTGGCCAATGGCAGCGTCGTGCGCGAGATATGGACGATCCATCCCGACGACCCGCTGTCGGCCACAGGAGCCACGCATTGGACGCAGACATTGTCGCGCAATGAATGGTCGGTGCGGACCGAAACCTTTGCCGGGATGCGATCGGACGCCGCAAACTTCATCGTCAGCGCCAGAATCGAAGCCTACGAGGGCGAAAAGCTGGTCTTCGAACGCGACTTCGAGCAGACGATTCCCCGCTCCATGGTTTGAGCCGAAGCAAGATTGGTCCAAATGCGACGTACGATTTACGCCAAGGTATGTCGCATTCGGTCTTGCCTGCCGCTTTCCCTTACGGTCATTATCTCCTCCAATAGCAAGAAACGACCATAAGGTCGGATACCCAGAGTGAGGAACCATAATGTCTAACGAACTCGACTATCTCAGCCGGCGAGTCGCGGCCGGAAAACTTAGCCGTCGCGACTTTCTCGGTCGCGCCGCGGCGCTCGGCGTCACCGCCACCTTCGCCAACTCGCTGCTCTCCAGCGCCGTGCGCGCTGCCGGCCCGGTCAAGGGCGGCACGCTGAAGGCCGGCCTGGTCGGCGGTGAATCCACCAACAGCCTCGATCCGGCCCTGTTCATGACCCAGGTGCCCTTCGCCTTCGGCAAAATGTGGGGCGAATTGATCGTGGAGCTCTCGCCCGACGGCAAGCTGGAGAACCGCATCGCCGAGGAGATTGGCTCTTCGGACGACGCCAAGGTCTGGACGCTGAAAATCCGCGACGGCATCGAATTCCACAACGGCAAGACGGTTACCGCAGAAGACGTCGCGGCCACGCTCGAGCGTCATTCGGACGAGAAGTCCAAGTCCGGCGCGCTGGGCTACATGAAGGGCATCGACACCATCAAGGTCAACGGCAAGGAAGTGGTGCTGACGCTGAAGGAGCCCAACGCCGACCTCCCCTACCTCCTCAGCGACTATCACCTGATCGTGCAGCCGAACGGCGGCAAGGACAAGGCCGATGCGGGCATCGGCGCCGGTCCGTACAAGGTCAAGGTCAATGAGCCCGGAGTGCGCCATGGCGGCGAACGCTTCGCCAATTACTGGCAGGGCGACAAAATGGGCCATGCCGACCAGATCGAAATCATCGTCATCAACGATGCGACAGCGCGCACGGCGGCCCTGCAGGGCGGCCAGGTCAACATGATCAACCGCGTCGAGCCGAAGATCGTCGATCTGATCAAGCGCGTGCCTGGCGTCACCATCCGCAACCACTCCGGTCCGGGCCACTACGTGTTCATCATGCATTGCAACACGGCGCCGTTCGACAACAACGATCTCAGGATGGCGTTGAAGCTGGCGATCGACCGCGAGGAGATGTTGAAAAAAGTGCTGCGCGGCTACGGCTCGCTCGGCAACGATTTCCCGATCAACGCCTCCTACCCGCTATTCACCGAGATCGAGCAGCGCAAGTACGATCCGGACAAGGCCAAATTCCACTACAAGAAGTCCGGCCATGACGGCCCTGTGCTGCTTAGGACCTCGGACGTCGCCTTCCCGGGCGCTGTCGATGCATCCCAGCTTTTCCAGCAGAGCGCCGCCAAGGCCGGCATCAAGATCGAACTCAAGCGCGAGCCCGGCGACGGCTATTGGAACGAAGTCTGGAACAAGCAGCCCTTCTGCGCCTCCTATTGGGGCGGTCGCTCGACCCAGGACCAGATGTACTCGACGGCCTATCTGTCGACCGCCGATTGGAACGACACGCGTTTCAAGCGCCCGGACTTCGACAAGATGGTGCTGGCCGCGCGCGCCGAACTCGACGAGGCCAAGCGCAAGGCGATCTACCACGACATGGCCGTCATGGTGCGCGACGAAGGCGGCCTGATTCTGCCGATGTTCAATCAGTTCATCGACGCAACAGGCCCCAAGGTGGCGGGCTGGGTGGAGGATCCGCATCAGGAGCTTTGCAACGGCTACGCGCTGGCGAAGTGCTGGCTCGAAGCCTGAGCACGGCCTTGCGGAGATGTCCTCACCCATCGTGAAACTGGTGGCCCAGCGCATTGCGCTGGGCATCCTCCTTCTGCTGGCCGTTTCGGTCCTGATCTTCGCCGGTACGCAGATCCTGCCCGGCGACGTCGCGCAAGCCATCCTTGGACAATCGGCGACCCCGGAGTCGCTGGCCAATCTGCGCGAGCAGCTCGGGCTCAACCAGCCTGCCTATATCCGTTACTTCCACTGGCTGGGCGGCGTGCTGACCGGCGATCTCGGCACCGCCATGTCGAGCGGCCAGGACATCGCGACTTCGATCAAGGAACGGCTGTGGAATACGCTGTTCCTGGCCTTCTGGGCGGCCATCGTGGCTATCCCGCTGGCGATCACGCTTGGGTTGATCGCGGTGCGCTACCGCAATGGCTGGGTCGACAAGCTGATCTCCGGCGTGGCGCTTGCCTCGACCTCCTTCCCGGAGTTCTTCATCGGCTATCTGCTCGTCTTCTACTTCGCGGTCCAGCACCAATGGTTCCCGGCCATCTCGACCGTCTATGACGGAATGTCTTTGGGTGAGCGCCTGCAGGCTATCGCGCTGCCTGCGGCAGCGCTGACTCTGGTGGTGCTCGCCCATATGATGCGCATGACGCGCGCGGCGATCCTCAACGTCATGCAGTCGGCCTATGTCGAGACGGCGGAACTCAAGGGGCTGTCGGCCGCTGCCGTTATCCGCAAGCATGCCTTCCCGAACGCGATCGCGCCGATCATCAACGTCGTCATGCTCAACCTTGCCTATCTGGTGGTCGGCGTCGTCGTGGTCGAGGTGATCTTTGTCTATCCAGGCATGGGGCAATATCTGGTCGACCACGTCACCAAGCGCGACGTGCCGGTCGTGCAGGCGGTCGGCTTGATCTTCGCCGCCGTCTATATCACCCTCAACATCATCGCAGACATTGCGGCGATCGTCGCCAATCCGCGACTCAGGCATCCGAAGTAGGGGGCGGCCGATATGCTCGATATCAGACGCATCCCCTTGCCATCGCTGGCCGGCCTGGTGCTGACCGCGCTGTTCGTGCTGGCGGCAATCTTCGCGCCCTTGATCGCGCCGCACGGCAACGCCGAGATCGTCGGCGACGTGTGGGAGCCGATGTCGGCCGCGCACTGGCTGGGCACCGACAATCTCGGCCGCGATCTGTTGTCGCGCATGATCTACGGCGCCCGTATCACGCTGTTCATCGCAGTGCTGGCGACGGCGCTGTCGTTCTCGCTCGGCGCCATTCTCGGCTTTTCGGCGGCGGTATTCGGCGGCTGGTACGACACGATCCTGTCGCGGCTCGTCGACCTCCTCATGTCGATCCCGACGCTGATCATGGGCCTCGTCGTGCTTTCGGTGCTGCCGTCGAACCTGGTGACGCTGATCCTGGTCATGGGCATCCTCGATTCGACCCGCGTCTACCGACTGTCGCGCGCGGTCGCCGTCGACATCAACGTCATGGACTATGTCGAGGCAGCGAAGCTGCGCGGCGAAGGCAGCGGCTGGATCATCTTCCGCGAGATCCTTCCCAATGCGCTGTCGCCGCTGGTCTCGGAACTCGGACTGCGCTTCATCTATGCCGTGCTGTTCCTGTCGACGCTGTCCTTCCTCGGCCTCGGCGTGCAGCCGCCGGATGCCGACTGGGGCGGCATGGTGAAGGAGAACAAGGACGGCATCGTGTTCGGCATTCCGGCGGCGCTCATCCCGGCGGCGGCGATCGCGGCACTGGCGATCTCGGTCAATCTCGTCGCCGACTGGGTGCTCAATCGCACGACAAGCCTGAAGGGAGGACGCGGCTGATGGTTGACGGCAAAGCAAAGTCCGGTCCTCTCCTCGACATCCGAAACCTGCGCATCGAAGCGACGGTCTATCCGCCGGGTGAAGCACCGAGGACCATCACGCTTGTCCACGACGTTTCGCTGACGCTGGAGAAGGGCAAGGTGCTTGGGCTGATCGGCGAGTCCGGCGCCGGCAAGTCGACCATCGGCCTGTCGTCGATGGGCTATGGCCGCGGCGGCGTTCGGATTACCGGCGGCGAGGTCATCCTCAACGGCCGCGACATACTGAAAGGCGGCAAGGAAGGCCTGCGCAAGCTGCGCGGCCGCGAAGTCTGTTATGTCGCCCAGTCGGCTGCGGCGGCCTTCAATCCGGCGCACCGGCTGATGGACCAGGTGGTGGAGGCTACGCTCCTGCACGGCACCGCGACCCGCGCCGAAGCCGAGAAACGCGCCGTCGCCCTGTTCAGGAAGCTCAGCCTGCCCAATCCCGAAACGATCGGCCAACGCTTCCCGCACCAGGTATCGGGCGGCCAGCTGCAGCGCGTGATGACGGCGATGGCGTTGTGCTCGGAGCCGGACCTGATCGTCTTCGACGAGCCGACGACGGCCCTCGACGTGACGACGCAGATCGACGTGCTGTCAGCGATCAAGGATGCCATTCGCGACACCCATGTCGCGGCCCTTTACATCACCCACGATCTAGCCGTCGTGGCACAAGTGTCCGACGAGATCATGGTGCTGCGTCACGGCCGGCTGGTCGAATGGGGAGGCACCCGCCAGATCATCAAGGAGCCGCGCCAGGAATACACCAACGCCTTGGTCTCGGTGCATCAGATCGAACACCAGGAACAGCAGCCGGGCACGACGCCGATGCTATCGGTGAAGAACGTGACGGCCGCCTATGGCGGCGGCCACGTCAAGGTGCTGAAGAACGTTTCGGTCGACATCTTTCCGGGCCACACGCTGGCCGTGGTCGGCGAGAGCGGTTCCGGCAAATCGACGCTGGCGCGCGCCATCACCGGCCTGTTGCCGCCCGAGCAAGGTAGCGTCGTCTTTGACGGCCGCACGCTTGCCAACAGGCTCGCCGACCGGCCGAAGGAGGACCTTCGCCAGCTGCAGATGATCTACCAGATGGCCGACGTGGCGATGAATCCGCGCCAGACGGTAGGCACCATCATCGGCCGGCCGCTGGAGTTCTATTTCGGCATGAAGGGCCGCGAGCGCGACAAGCGCGTCGCCGAGCTGCTCGACGAGATCGAGATGGGCAAGGGCTTCGTCGACCGCTATCCGGCCGAGCTTTCCGGCGGCCAGAAGCAGCGCGTCTGCATCGCCCGCTCGCTCGCCGCCAAGCCGAAGCTGATCATCTGCGACGAGGTGACCTCGGCGCTCGATCCGCTGGTCGCCCACGGCATCCTCAAGCTGCTGCTCAACTTGCAGCAGATCGAGAAGGTGGCCTACCTTTTCATCACCCACGATCTGGCGACGGTTAAGTCGATCGCCGATTCGATCGCTGTGATGTATCGCGGCGAGGTGGTGCGCTACGGATCCAAAAGCAAGGTGCTGACGCCGCCCTTCGACGCCTACACCGACCTGCTCCTCTCCTCCGTTCCCGAAATGGAGATCGGCTGGCTAGAGAAGGCCATCAAGGGCCGGCGCATGGAAAGCGCCGGCAACTGACGCAATTCCCGCAGAGCTGTTAAGCGGCTTCCGCACGGAATTGCGGCGCCGCCAACACCAAGAAGGTCGGCGGCTGGGTGAAGAACCCGAATGGCGAGATGATGGACGGCTATGCGCTCAACGAGTGCTGGCTGAACGCCTGATATCAAGCTATCCAAAGCAGCGCCGCGTGTCCGCGCGACAGGCGGCGCCTCTGTTTTCGATGCATGGGAACTGCCGTGGCGCTCAAATCCAAACTGCTGCTCATCATCCTCGACGGCGTGCCCTATCGGAACTGGCGCCGGCTGATGGGCAATCTCGAAGGCTGGGCGCAATCGGGCGAGGCGCAGGTGTGGAAGATGCGCTCGGTGCTGCCGTCGACCTCCGCCTGTTGCTACGCCTCGATCCACACCGGCGTCGCGCCGCAGGTGCACGGCATCCTTTCCAACGAGAACCGCTTTCGCGTCACGCAGCCGGACATCTTCTCGGAAGTGAGCAAGGCCGGCGGCAAGACGGGCGCGGTGACCCATTCCTACTGGTCGGAATTCTTCCGTTCGTATCCGTTCGATCTTGTCGAGGACATGGAGTTCGACGAGCCGGGCGGGCCGATCACGCATGGCCGCTTCCACACCATGACCGGCTACAATCTCAAGAATCAGATGACGCCGAGCGATGTCGACCTGTTCGCGACGCTGACGATGCTGACCAAACGCCATCGCATCGACTACGGCATCCTGCACACCTGCACGCTGGATTCGATGGGTCACCGCTTCGGCCATGACTGCCACGAGATGGATCATGCCTGCTACGCGATGGACGGCACGTTGGCAGCCTTCCTGCCGCAATGGCGCCAGGCCGGCTATGAAGTGATCGTGACGGCCGACCATGGCCAGACCGGCCGCGGCCACCATGGCGGCCATGACGACGAGATGCAGGATTTCGCACTCTATTATTTCGGACCTGCGAAGGGGCCTGAGGCCGACACGCTGCTCGACCAGCTGCAGCTCGCGCCGACAGTGCTGAGCCGGCTTGGCGTGACGATACCGGAGACGATGAAGGCGAAGGCGTTTTTGGGGTAGCGCGGCCTTTCCTTCTCCCCTTGTGGGAGAAGGTGGATCGGCGCGCAGCGCCGAGACGGATGAGGGGTGCTCCAGCGGAGTGAGACGTCGGCATTCCCTGGAGCACCCCTCATCCGTCGCCTTCGGCGACACCTTCTCCCACAAGGGGAGAAGGAAAAGCGTCCCTACTGGCAACCTCGCCGCTCTTCAGTTAGCCTCCAAAGAATCCTTGGCGGAGGGTGAACCTTTTTGGACCGATCAGCGACAGAGCTTCGAGGAGCCAGGCGGCTCAACCGGCCATGAATGCGGCGACGGAAACCGATCGCGCGCTTGTGGACCGGGTCGCGAAGGGCGACCGAGCCGCCGTCCGGCTCCTGTTCATGCGTCACCACGCGCGGATCTACCGCTTCGTGGCGCGCCAGACGGGATCGGAAATGATGGCCGACGATATCACGAATGAGGTTTTTCTGGAGCTGTGGAAACAGGCGCCCAGTTTCGAGGGCCGCTCTGAAGTTTCCACGTGGCTGCTCGGCATCGCCCGCTTCAAGGCGCTATCTATGCTGCGCAAGAAGAAGGAAGACTGGATCGACGACGACGCGGCGCAAGTTCCCGACGGCGCCGACACGCCGGAAGTCGTGACCATGAAGGAAGACAAGGCCGCCGCCTTGCGCCGCTTCGTCGATGCGCTGCCGGAAGAACACCGCACGGTGATCGACCTTGCCTATTATCATGGCCAGTCGGTGAGCGAGATCGGCGAGGTGCTCGACATCCCGGTCGCGACCGTCAAGACCAGGATGTTCTACGCCCGCAAGAAACTCGGCGAAGCCCTCAAGGCCGCCGGTTACGACAGGGGTTGGCCATGAGCGCCGCTGAAAAGATGTCGCGTCGCGACGAGATGGAAACGCTGCTGCCGTTCTACCTGAACGGCTCATTGGAAGGCGCCGAGCTGGAGGCCGTCGAGGAGTGGCTGGCCACCGATCCGGCGGCGATGAATGCGCTTGGCGAAGCGGAGGCCGAGTTCTCCGGCACCGCAGCCGCCAACGAGGCGATCCGGCCGCCCGCCGACGCGTTCTCCCGCTTCTCCAAGGCGCTGGACGCCGAGGCCGGTCCGGTGCGAACGCCCGGCCAATCCTGGCTGGCAAGAGTCTTCGGCCGGGTGACGGCAATGCCTGCCGGTGTCGCCTGGGCGGCTGCCGCGGCGCTGCTTGCGCTGGTCATCGTGCAGTCCTTCGAACAGCCGGGCGGCAAGGGCAAGGACTTCGAGGTGGCCGGCGCTCAGGACGATCTGGCGAAGCTGCCTTTCGCGCTGGTCAAGTTCAAGGCGGATGCGAAGATGGCCGATATCGCCGCCTTCCTCGGCCAGAACGGGTTGAAGATCGCCGGCGGCCCGACCGCGGACGGCGTGTTCCACCTGACGATTCCGGCCAGCACGGCGGCCGATTACGACAAGCTCGTCGGCCTTATTGCCGCCCAGCCTTTCGCGGAGGCTGTGGTGCAGGGAAGGAAACCGGCCGATGGCGGCTAAGGCGGTCATTCTGCATGCGGCGCTCCTTGCGGCGGCGGCATTTGTCGCCGCGCCTGCCTCCGCGCAGACCAACGATCCGAACCTGACGCAAAAACAGCTCGATTGCCTGGACCGCACGACGGCGGCCGGTGGCGGCTGCGACAAGGAGGGCGGTGCCAGGAATGGCGGCGCGACGCCGGGCACGGCCATGGTCGGCGCGGTGGTCCTGCCGGCGCTCATCGTCGACCTGTTCCCGACCCCCCCGGCGGGCACCGCCCCGCAAACGCCGGCGAACGGAACATCGTCATCGAACGGTTCCAGCACCACGCCGCCGCCCGCGCCGGCGCCGAGCGGACCCGTCACGGTGCCTCAGGGCCTCAATCTGGCGGAGCCTCCGCGCGCGATCGCCGGTGAATTCGTGCCCGACGAGGTGCTGGTGACGGTCGCCGGCGATGCCGGCGTGGTGCAGCAGATCGCCAATTCCTTCGGCCTGCAGGTGCGCTCGCAGCGCCAGTCGCTGCTGCTCGGCACCACTTTGGCGCGCTTCGGCATCACCGACGGGCGGCCGGTCGGCGTCGTGCTGGCGCAGCTCGCAGCCGATGGGCGCACGCAGCGGCGCGAGCCGAACCATATCTATTCGCTGCAGCAGGCGGCGGGCATCGTCAACTACGCCTTCGAGCGCATCGCGCTCGATGCAAGCCAAGCGAGCGGCGAGAATGTGCGGGTCGCCGTCATCGACACCGGCATTGACGACAGCAACCCGGCGCTCGCCGGCGTGATTGCCGGCCAATACGACGCCATGCCCAACGTGCCGATCGAGAAGCGCGACCACGGCACCTCGGTCGACGGACTGATTGCCGGTGTCGGTCCGCTGGAAGGCATGGCGCCCGGCGCCAAAATCTATCACGCCCGCGCCTTCGAAGGCGGCAAGTCGACCATGGACGTCATCCTGTCGGCGCTCGACTGGGCGGCCGAGCAGAATGTGCGCATCATCAATATGAGCTTCGTCGGCCCGAAGAACGACCTGCTCGGCATCGCCTGCCAGAATGCGCGGGGGCTGGGCATGGTGCTGGTGGCGGCCGCCGGCAACAACGGCCCGAAAGCGCCCTATGGCTATCCCGCCGCTTTCGACGGCGTGATCGCCGTGACCGCCACCGACGCCACGGACGGGCTGATGCCGCAGGCCAATCGCGGCGCCTATGTCTTCATCTCGGCGCCGGGTGTCGAAATGGTGGCGCCGAGCGGCGCCGGCTCGGATGTGGTGACCGGCACCTCCTTCGCCGCCGCGATCGTATCCGGCGCCATCGCCAATCTGATCCACGCCGCGCCCGATCGCTCTGCCGACGATATCGAGAAGGCGCTGGCGGCGACGGCCAAGGATCTTGGGCCCAAGGGGCGGGACAATGACTTCGGCTACGGGTTGCTGGATATCAAGGCGGCCGGAGCGGCGAAGGAATGAATCCAGACAGTCGACTATGCGGATTGCCGCGATGGAACAACCAGTTCCCCGTTTAAAGAGCCGGACCTAGCCGGACAGGGCTTCCATCATAGAAACGCGACAGTCGAAAACGGCTGAGGTCGTGCCCGGTGTCATTTCCCTGGATCATGTCGCAGACGATGCGGCCGATGCCAGGTCCGATACCGAATCCGTGGCCGCTCATGCCCGTCGCGACGAAAAGACCGCCGATCGCCTGGACCCGATCCACGACGGGGACGACATCGGGCATGGCGTCGATCATGCCGCCCCAGCCGGCCTTCAGACGAACCGTCTCGAACCGGGGGAAAAGCTGTTTGAAATTGCGCTCGATCGAGCGAAGCTTTGCCGGCTCAGGGGTTGGGTTGAGCACGCGCATTCTTTCGAAAGGGCTTGAGGAATCCGGCGCCCAATCGCGTGGCGTCGACCAGCCATCCGGGTAGCCTGACGGAGCGAACGGGAAATAGCGCGTGCCGAACGGATTGTCCCTGAGGGCGGGAATATACTTGGTGAAGTGCCGGAATGCGTCAGGCCCCAGATAAAGCAAGTGGCTGCCGCCCGCAGCGAGCGTATATCCGCCATCCTGCCTGCGCCTGAAAGCGATGTGGTCGTCGGCGGCCGCGCCTCGATAGACCTCAGGCAAGGGTTCTGTGGCGGCCGCGGTAACGCGGACGCTGAGCTGGGGGATGGCTATGCCATGTCTCGCCAGGAACAGGGACGACCAGGCGCCGCCCGCGACCAGCACGGTTGAGGTCTCGATATATCCCGCCTCGGTCCAAACGCCCTTGATCCTGCCGGCTGCGATCTCGAGGGTGCGCGCCGCGCAATTCTCCACGATCCTGGCGCCTTTTCGCACGGCAAGCCTGGCTAACGCAGGCACCGCCAACCAAGGTTCCGCGCGCATATCGGAGGGCGTCGTCATCGCGCCCTTGAACCTGCGCGACATGCCGGTGATGAGTTTTGCGGTCTCGTCGGCGCCCAGGAGGCGTGTGTCGAGCTCATGGATCGCGGCGATCCTCATGAATTCTTCGAACTTGGCCATATCCTTGTCGGCGTTCGCCAGGTAGGTCACGCCTGTCTGGTTGAGCCCGATGTCCTCGCCGCATTCCTCGGCCAGTTGCCGCCATAGGCGAATGGCCTCGATGACGATCGGCAGCTCATCCGCGTCTCGTCCCTGCTTTCTGATCCACCCCCAATTGCGGGAGGACTGCTCGGCCGCAACGCGGCCTTTTTCCAGCAGCGTCACCGGAATGTTTCGGGAAGCAAGAAAGAGGGCCGTCGTTACGCCGATGATGCCGCCGCCGACGATCACCACCTCCGAAGCCTTCGGCAGAGGACCGGGGTACTGGACTGGATCCGCTTCGGTGAATGGGAATGTCGGCAAATGGCGCATCCGGAAGGACTGGTTGACGGTTCTGGCTTACCGGTTGTCACCGTCCAGCATCAGGAGCAGCCGAAGGCTGACCGTTGTCCCACGGCAGTCGCCCGGAATGAGCCAGTGGCGAAGCTGTTGGATTAGCCCTATACCGGCGCTCCGGCCACCGACCCTCGCACCACCAGATCCACTGGCCAGACCTCACCGCGAGCCCCCTCCTCCAACCCCGATATCCGCGCCGCGAGCCGCTCGGCGACACGCGCGCCGGCGAGGCGGATCGAGGAGCGTGTCGTCGACAGCGGCACCGGGAAATTCTCCGGCCGCAGCCAGGGGAAGACGTCGTCATGGGCGATCAGCGAGAGGTCGCCCGGAATGGTGAGACCGAGATCGCGCACGGCGCGCACCACACCCAGCGCCATGATCAGGCTGGAGCAGACGATCGCCGTCGGCGGCTCAACCTGCTCGAGCAGGCGGCGAGCGGCGCGGTAGCCGTTTTCCTCGGTCATCGCCACCGAACGGATGTGGCGCTCGCCGAGCGTCAGCCCGCTCGCGGCAAGCGCGCGGCGCATGCCGCGCTCGCGGTGGATGGCGAAGGTCTCGCGCTCGTTGCCGTTGATCAGCGCCAGGCGCTTGTGGCCGAGCTGGATCAACAGTCTCGACGCTTCGTGGAAGGCGCCCTCATTGTCGATGTCGAGATAGGGATAGTCGAAATCGAAGCCTTCGCTGCGGCCGTGGACGATGAAAGGGATGCCCAGCGTGTTGACCAGCGCCAGCCGCTTGTCGGCCGGCCGCGGCGAGGACAGGTAGACGGCGTCGACCTGGCGGTTGGCGACGATGCGGCGGTAGGTCGTTTCCTCATCGTCGGCGTCGGCGGGCGAAAGCACAAGGTCGAGCTCGTGCGCACGCGCATAGTCGCCGAGGCCGGAGAGGAATTCGACGAAGTGCGGATCGATGTCGACGGCGGCCCCGGTCGGCAGCACATAGCCGATCATTCCCGACTTGCCGGTGGCGAGCCGGCGCGCGCTGGGGTTGGGCCGGTAGCCATGGCGCTTGGCGGCGTCCATAACCCGGCGCCGGGTCTCCTCGTTGACCTCGGGGTAGCCGTTCAGCGCCCGGCTCACCGTGGTCTGCGAGAGCGACAGCATATGCGACAGCTGCTTGAGGTTCATTGGAGGCCCTCCAGCCTCAAAGCGCTTTCAATTTTGAATCGGTCTGACGATTGTTGGCGAGATCATCAAGCAGGACGACCTTAGAGGCCAGACAGCTTCGTTTGAAGCAAAATTGCTGCTGCAGCGCCAAAAAAGCATGCTGCGCTGCACTTTTTTCGCTTAATCTTCTCCTATTTAAATCGATTAATGACGTCGACCACTTGACTCCAGGGCGATTCAATGGCGAGATCAAAATAGCCAAAGCGCTTTGGAAGTCTCTTCGAAAGGTTGCGGTTACCCTTTCGCTGAGTCACAGTTCCGCGGCGTCGGCGGACGAAATGGAGGTTTCGTCCTTTTTGTGATCACTGGGAGGACTTGCGATGAAGAAAATGCTTCTCTTGGGTGCGGCGTTCGCGGCACTCACCCTCAGCCTGCCGGCGCAAGCCGAACTGAAGTTCAAGCCGGGCGAGGATTCGAAATTTCATTGGGCCAATTACGACGACCTCAAGAAGGTCGACCTCAAGGGCGAGACGCTGACGATCTTCGGACCGTGGCGCGGCGAGGACGAGGCGCTTGTCCGATCCGTTCTCGACTATTTCCAGGAAGCGACCGGCGCTGAGGTGAAATATTCCTCGTCCGAGAATTATGAGCAGCAGATCGTCATCGACACCCAGGCCGGCAGCCCGCCCAACATCGCCGTCCTGCCGCAGCCCGGCCTCATCCAGGATCTTGCTTCCAAGGGCGTGCTGACCCCGCTGGGCGACGACGTCGCGGCCTGGATCAAGGAAAATTACGCCGCCGGCGACTCCTGGGCCAAGCTCGGCACCTATACGGGCAAGGACGGCAAATCGGGCTTCTATGCCTTTCCCTACAAGATCGACGTGAAGGGGCTCGTCTGGTACTCGCCCGACAATTTCGACGAGGCCGGCTACAAGGTGCCGAAGACCCAGGAAGAACTCGCAGATCTGGAGAAGAAGATCGTCGCCGACGGCGGCAAGCCCTGGTGCATCGGGCTGGGTTCGGGCGGCGCCACCGGCTGGCCGGCGACCGACTGGGTCGAGGACATCATGCTGAGGACGCAGCCGCCGGAAGTCTACGACAAGTGGGTGAAGAACGAGATTCCGTTCACCGACCCGGCCGTTGTCAACGCCATCGACATCTTCGGCAAGATCGCCACCGACGACAAGATGGTGGACGGCGGCGCCAAGGCGGTCGCGGCGACCGACTTCCGCGACAGCCCGAAGGGCCTCTTCACCGTGCCGCCCAAGTGCTACATGCACCACCAGGCATCGTTCATCCCCTCCTTCTTCCCGGAAAACGTGAAGCTCGGTCAGGACGCCGACTTCTTCCCCTACCCGCCTTACGCCTCCAAGCCGGAACTGGGCACGCCGCTGGAAGTGGCCGGCACGCTGGTGATGATCACCAAGGATTCCAAGGCCTCCCGCGAGTTCATCAAGTTCCTCGAGATGCCGCTCGCGCATGAATTGTGGATGGCGCAGAAGAGCTTCGTCACCCCCTTCAAAGCGGCCAACAAGGAGGCCTATGGCAGCGACGCGCTGAAGAAGCAGGGCGAGATCCTGGTCGGCGCCACGACGGTCCGGTTCGACGGATCCGACCTGATGCCGGGCAAGATCGGCGCGGGTTCGTTCTGGACCGGCATGGTCGACCTGGTGGGCGGCAAGTCCGCGCAGGACGTCGCCGCCGACATCCAGAAAAGCTGGGACGGCATCAAATAGCATCCTGAAATCTTCCTAATCCTCCTACTGGACCCGGGCCACGGCCCGGGTCCGACCGGCGGTCCGCGCCGGAAGCCTTCGCGTTTCGATTGTTCCGAATAACCGAAAGTCGGTGCATCCGATCGCCAGCCTCGGCCGGCCGGTCATGCGCAGGGAGAGGGACCCATGGCGGCTCAGATTTTCTCGGCCATATTCGTCATCATCATCGGCGTCGGCGGCTGCGTCGCCTATTTCTGGGGCGCCAACAAACTGCTCGATCTCGTCTTCCCGTCACGCGGTGTCTCGGGCACCGCCGCCGTCGACAATTTGCGCCGGCAGGGTATGGTGCGGCCCTGGCTGTTCGTCGGGCCGGCGATGATCATCCTAGCCATCTACCTGATCTACCCGGTGATCGCGACGCTGTGGCTCTCCTTCTTCGACCGCGGCGGCACCAATTTCGTCGGGCTCGCCAATTATGAATGGGCGGTCAGCGATCATGATTTGCGCAATTCGATCTTCAACAACATCCTGTGGCTGGCCGTGGTGCCGGCTGCCTGCACCTTCCTCGGCCTGATCATCGCCGTGCTCACCGACAAGATCTGGTGGGGCACCATCGCCAAGAGCCTGATTTTCCTGCCGCTGGCGATCTCCTTCGTCGGCGCCAGCGTGATCTGGAAATTCATCTACGAGTATCGCGGCGAGGGCCAGGTGCAGATCGGCCTGCTCAACGCCATCATCCAATATTTCGGCGGCCAGCCGCAGGTTTGGATATCGCTGCCGTTCTGGAACAATTTCTTCCTGATGATCATCCTGATCTGGATCCAGACCGGCTTTGCGATGGTCATCCTGTCGTCGGCGCTGCGCGGCATTCCGGAAGAGACGCTGGAAGCGGCCGTGATCGACGGCGCCAACCCGTTCCAGATCTTCTGGAAGATCATGGTGCCGCAAATCTGGGGCACGATCGCCGTGGTGTGGACCACCATCACCATCCTGGTGCTGAAAGTGTTCGACATCGTGCTGACCATGACCAACGGCCAGTGGAATACACAGGTGCTTGCCAATCTGATGTTCGACTGGATGTTCCGCGGCGGCGGCGATTTCGGCCGCGGCGCCACCATCGCCATCATCATCATGATCGCGGTCATCCCGATCATGGTCTGGAACATCCGCCAGGCCAACAAAGAGACGGGAGGGCACTGAGATGGCGACCAAGACCGGAAAGTCCTTCGTCGGCCGCTTCGGCGTCCATATCGCCGTGCTCGTCTTCGTGGCGATCTGGACCATCCCTACCCTCGGCATCCTCGTCTCGTCGCTGCGCGACAAGGACCAGATCGTCGCCTCCGGCTGGTGGAACTCCTTCGCCAGCTCCAGCCAGAGCGAGGCGGGACGGCTGCCGGGCGCATCGGCGCAAACCCAGAAGGACGGCAAATACGTCATCGAAGGCAATATCTTCGGCGATGGCCCCAAGCGCGAGATCAGCGCCTTCGGCGTCAAGTCCTCCGCGCCGACGCAGTACAAGGCGGGATCGGTTGCCGACCTCGATGACGGCGTCACGCTGCAGATGAATGCCGACGGCGGCTTCGTGCTGTCGTCACCGAAGGCCTTCGAGGGCGACCGCGGCCAGCGCGTTTATTTCGCCTCCTCGGCGCCGCCGAAATTCACCACGGACAACTACGATGCGGTGCTGTTTTCCGAAGGCATCGGCCGCTCGTTCATGAACTCGCTGACGGTGACCATCCCGGCGACGATCATCCCAATCCTGATCGCAGCCTTCGCAGCCTACGCGCTGGCCTGGATGCGCTTTCCCGGACGGCCGCTGCTGATCGCGGTGATCATCGGCCTTCTGGTGGTTCCGTTGCAGATGTCGCTGATCCCGCTGCTCAGGCTCTATAACGGGGTCGGCGCCTTTTTCGGCGTGCCGTCCAAGACCTATCTCGGCATATGGCTGGCACATACCGGCTTCGGCCTGCCTTTCGCCATCTACCTGCTGAGGAGCTATATCGCCGGCCTGCCGCGCGAGATCATGGAATCGGCACGCATCGACGGCGCCAGCGACTTCGAGATCTTCGTCAAGATCGTGCTGCCGCTGTCCTTCCCGGTGCTTGCCTCCTTCGCCATCTTCCAGTTCCTGTGGGTATGGAACGATCTACTGGTGGCGATGGTTTTCCTCGGCACGGCGCCCGATCAGATCGTGCTGACGGCCAAGCTCAACGCGCTGCTCGGCTCGCGCGGCGGCAAGTGGGAGATCCTGACCACATCGGCGTTCATCACCATCATCGTGCCGCTGTTCGTGTTCTTCTCGCTGCAGCGCTATTTCGTCCGCGGGCTGCTTGCCGGCTCGGTGAAAGGAGGTTGAAGACATGCAATCGGCTTTGAAGGCGACGTCGCAGCCAGACCCGGCCGTGGACCGCGACTGGTGGCGGGGCGCGGTGATCTACCAGATTTACCCGCGCTCCTATCAGGACTCCAACGGCGACGGCATCGGCGACCTGAAGGGCATTGTTCAGCGCCTGCCCTATATCGCTTCGCTCGGCGTCGATGCCATCTGGATCTCGCCCTTCTTCAAATCGCCGATGAAGGATTTCGGCTACGACGTGTCGGACTATTGCGACGTCGACCCGATGTTCGGAACGCTCGCCGATTTCGACGCGCTGGTGACGGAAGCCCATCGGCTGGGGCTCAAGGTGATGATCGACGAGGTGCTGTCGCATACCGCCGATATCCACCCCTGGTTCAAGGAGAGCCGTTCCAGCCGCAACAATCCGAAAGCCGACTGGTATGTGTGGGCGGACGCAAAGCCCGACGGCACGCCGCCCAACAACTGGCTGTCGATCTTCGGCGGCTCGGCCTGGCAGTGGGACACCAGCCGCCAGCAGTATTACATGCACAATTTCCTGGCCGAGCAGCCCGACCTCAACTTCCACAACGCAGAAGTTCAGGACGCGCTGCTCGACATCACCCGCTTCTGGCTGGAGCGCGGCGTTGACGGCTTCCGCCTCGACACGATCAATTTCTACTTCCACAGCCAGGGGCTGGAGGACAATCCGCCGCTGCCGCCGGAACTGCGCAACGACCAGACGGCGCCCGCGGTCAATCCCTACAATTATCAGGACCATATCTACGACAAGAGCCGGCCCGAGAATCTCGGCTTCCTGGAGCGCTTCCGCGCGCTTCTCGACGAATATCCGGCGCAGGCGGCCGTCGGCGAGGTGGGCGATTCCCAGCGCGGCCTGGAGGTGGTCGCCGCTTACACCGCCGACGGCAAGCGCGTGCATATGTGCTATTCCTTCGACTTCCTGGCGCCGGAGAAGATCAGCGCGGCGAAAGCGCGCGCGGTGCTGGAGGCCTTCGGTACGGTCGCCAGCGACGGCTGGTCGTGCTGGGCCTTCTCCAACCATGACGTGATGCGGGTCGCCTCGCGCTGGGCCGCCAACGAGGCGGATCCGACCGCCTATCTGAAGGTGATCTCGGCGCTTTTGATGTCGCTGCGCGGCTCGGTCTGCATCTATCAAGGCGAAGAGCTCGGCCTTGGCGAGGCGGAGCTGAAGTTCGAGGACCTGCAGGATCCCTACGGCATCCGGTTCTGGCCGGAGTTCAAGGGTCGCGACGGCTGCCGCACGCCGATGGTTTGGGACGCGGCCGCCAAGAATGGCGGTTTCTCGACCGCCAAGCCGTGGCTGCCGGTGCCGGGCAAGCACCTGTCGCAGGCGGTCAACGCGCAGCAAGGCGACGCAAGCTCGCTGCTCGAACATTACCGCCGCTTCCTAGCCTTCCGGCGCCAGCATCCGGCGCTGACCAAGGGCGACATCGACTTTATCGAAAGCGATGGCGACACCGTCGCCTTCACGCGCCGCGAGGGCAATGAGCGGATCGTTTGCGCCTTCAATCTCGGCAGCAAGCCCTCCGAGGTCGATCTCGGCAAAGGTGCGCTGCAACCCTTGCCCGGGCACGGCTTTTCGGGACAGACTGGCAGCGGGCCGGTCCGCCTCGGCGGCTACGGCGCCTGGTTCGGACGCATCGACTGAACTTCTAAAACAGGGATCAACGGGAGAAGAAAAACATGGCCGATGTCACGCTCAACCAGGTGAAGAAATCATACGGCAACCTCAACATTCTCCACGGCATCGACCTCGATATCAAATCAGGCGAGTTCATCGTCTTCGTCGGGCCGTCGGGTTGCGGCAAGTCGACCTTGCTGAGGTCGATCGCCGGCCTCGAGGAGATCACGTCGGGCGAGTTGAAGATCGACGGCGAGGTGGTGAACGACGTGCCGCCGTCGAAGCGGGGCATCGCCATGGTGTTCCAGTCCTATGCGCTCTATCCGCATATGACGGTTTACGACAACATGGCCTTCTCGATGAAGATCGGCAAGGAAAGCAAGGCCGAGATCGACAAGCGCGTGCGCCAGGCGGCGGAGATCCTGCAACTGACCAAATATCTCGACCGCCTGCCCAAGGCGATGTCGGGCGGCCAGCGCCAGCGCGTCGCCATCGGCCGCGCCATCGTGCGAAACCCGAAGGTGTTCCTGTTCGACGAGCCGTTGTCGAATCTCGACGCAGCACTGCGCGTCGCCACCCGCATCGAGATCGCCAAGCTCAAGGAATCGATGCCGAACACCACCATGATCTACGTCACGCACGACCAGGTCGAGGCGATGACGCTGGCGGACCGCATCGTGGTCTTGAAGGAAGGCGTTATCGAGCAGGTCGGCACGCCGATGGAACTCTACAAGCGGCCCGGCAACCTGTTCGTCGCCCAGTTCATCGGCTCACCGGCCATGAACATATTGCCTGCGAAGATCGAGAAGGCCGGCAATCCGACCGTGGTCAGCCATGTCGGCGGCCGCAAGGCGACGGTGCCGATCGCGACGCCGGCCTCGGCCAATGGCGCGGCGGTCAGCTTCGGCGTGCGGCCGGAGGATCTCGCGATTGCCTCAGGCGCGGACTTTCTGTTCGAGGGCAAGGTCGACTATATCGAGCAGCTCGGCGAGGTTCAGCTCGTCTATATCGATATCGGCCGCGCCGACCTGCCGCTGGTTGCCAAGCTGCCGGGCAATGTCGACGTCAAGCGCGGCGAGACGCTGCGGCTCAACGCAGGCGCCGGCGATCTGCACATCTTTGACGCCGACGGCCATTCCTTCACGCTGCATCGCGAGGAAGCAAAGGCTGCCTGACGCTAGCGAGTTTCACCGTTTCACCGAAACGGCGAAACTCTCTATCTCTTTGTTTTCACGCAATTCCGGATGGAAAACCGCTTACACTTTTCCTGGAATTGCTTTATCGGCAGGCTGGCGTTCCCAGCAAAAAGAGAGAGCGGCGGGCCTGGCCCGCCGCTCTCTCTTTCAAATCACAGTCGGCTGTCAACGGTTGCCGAAGTGGTCGCGGTCGGCACCCTGAGGCGCCGACTTCTGCACGTCGCGCGACGAGTTCAGCAGCTTGTAGACAGGCGAGTCAGTGCCGATCGACGACGTAGGGGTGGTATCGACCGCCGGGGCCGGCTGGTTGACGCCACTGTTGTTGTAATTGTCGCTGCCCGCAAAAGCAGCGCCGGAAACGGCCAGCAGGGCGGCCGTGGCAAGAACGATCTTCTTCATTTCAGTGCTCCTGAATCTTGTGGTCCGACCGATGCGGCGGGCGAGCCCGCCGCCGGTTCAAGTCGACCGTTAGTTGTTGCCGAAAAGGTTGTGGTCGGCGCCCGTCGTGGCAGGCTGCTGAGTGGCCGGCGCAGACTGGCGGACCGCAGCCGTGTAGGACGAGTCGACCTTGGCCGCCGCCTGATTGGCTTCATTCGGGTTGTAATGGTCGCTACCAGCAAAGGCGCTGCCAGAAATTGCCAGAAGGGCTGCGGCAGTGAGAACAATCTTTTTCATTTTTGCTACTCCAGTATCTTTATTCAGTCCGTCTAGCGGCGTGTCTTGGGAATGAAATCGCGTCGTCCGGACAGCGCTGATTTGGGTGAGCCGAGGGCGGGATTCCAATCACGAAGTTTTTCCGTCTGGACCATGATTGCGCATCTTGAAGTTTTGATAAGCATGCCTACGACTTTATTTTTATCGCATTTAATCAATGACTTATGCAGATTTTACCGTTGGCTCACCAAATGTATCGGAGCGCCACCGTTCACACCATCCTGCACGCACCGTCAACAGAAACGAACCGTTCAGTTCGATTTTAGAATCTCCTAATAGTCACTTTTCGATACTATTAACCATCATACCCCGGTTCCACAGGCCGATTCGGCCCGCTCCATGACCATGTTCAGACTGCAGGCCAGCGGGTATTCGCGCCGGGAGGGTCGCGGTCGCCCTGCTTGTCGGCGCCCAAAAATCGGGGCTCGAACCGCGAATTGAACGCCAAATGGTCGAGATGGCGCCGTTATGCCCTGCCTTGCCAAGCAAGGATCGAGTGTTTACAGGCGTTGTCCTGGGGTCAGGGCAACGATTACGACCGGCGCAGCCGCCGGCCGGAATTGTAGAGTGGGGGTCAAGGACATGCCTCTTTCCGACGTCTACGCCGTCACGAGCCGGGACATCGTTTTCGAATCTTTCGACGGCGAAGCTGTCGTGCTCGACCTCTCAAACGGCAAATATTTCGGCTTCTCCGATTCCGGCAGCAAAGTGTGGCAGGCGCTGTCCTCGGGTGTCGGCACCGAAGCGCTGATCCGATCGGCCGCTGGCAGAATCGACGCCGCCGCGATCGAGGCATTCATTACGCAGCTGGTCGAGTTCGGGCTGCTGGCGCCTTCCAGCGCAACGCCGCTACCGTCATCCGACGATTTGCCGGCGGCGCTGGCGGCGGCGAGCGAACCGCTCCACGTCAGCGTCCATGACGACCTTGCCGACTTGATCATCGTCGACCCAATCCACGAAGTCGAGGAGCTGCTCGGCTGGCCGGCTGTCAAGCAGGTTTCCTGAACCGGCGAAGGGTCAGGGCGGCCGGAACAGACCATGCCACATGTGACGCTCGAGACCCTGCCGGACTATGCCCGCTTTCTCATCGCCGCTGCCGAAGGCGCGGCGGTGCAGTTTCCGGTCCGGCGTGCTGTCCGCCTGCCAGGGCTGGAATTGATCGCGCATCTCGATCCCGGCGCGCTCGCTGATGCCCTTGGCCAGGCCTTCATCGAAGCCGAAGGCGATCCGCGGGACTCCCGCCAATGCCGTATCTTCATCGGCCATCCAGGCATCGGCGACATGCCGGAACCGGCAAGCTGGGGCGATGCGCATTTCACCGAGCACGGCTTTGCCCGGAAACTTGCCGAGGCAGGGCTGCGCGGCCATCATTACCACGATCTGGATTTCTGGCAGGTCTACGATCCCGCCCGACGGATCGGCGTCCAGTTGATGCGGTCTCCCGACGCGTTTCCGCCTTGGGAGCAGGGGTCGCCGCTGCGCGCCTTCCTGCACTGGGAATACGCCGCGCGCGGCATGCGCCTTGCCCATGCCGGCACGCTGGGCCTCGACGGCAGGGGCGTGCTGCTGGCAGGCGCCGGGGGTGCGGGAAAATCCGGAACCGTCGTAGCAGGACTGCTCAACGGGCTGGACAGCGTCGGCGACGATTACGTGCTGATCGACCTTTCCGGCGGCGTGACGGCGCGACCGCTGTTTTCGATCCTGAAGCAGGATCCGCCGGGTTTCGCCCGGCTCGGGCTGGAAAGGCGGCTGGGAACCGGCCGCCCGCTCAACTGGCAAGGCAAGCATGCCTTCCACATTCACGAGATCGCGCCCCGGCCAGTAGGTGAGAGTCTGGACATTTGCGCGTTGCTGGTGCCACATGTCAGCGGCGGAAAGACAAGTTCGATCGCACCGATTTCGCGCAAGGATGCCATCATCGCGCTGGCGCCGTCCGGCATCGCCCAGATGCCTGGCGAACGCGAAAGCGGTTTTCGCTTCTTCAGCGATCTGACCCGGCTACTGCCATGCTACCGGATTTCACTTGGGTCACGCCCAGGAGAAATCGCCGCTACGATTGCGGATTTCCTTGTCCGGAGCGCCCGGTGAAGTTGAGCGTGATCATGCCTGTCTACAACCGCGAGCGCTATGTCGTTGCGGCATTGCGTTCGCTCATCAGGCAGCGCGACGCCGCCGATCTCGACATCATCGTCATCGATGACGGCTCGACCGACGGTTCGGCCCAAGCGGTGCGCGCGATGATGGACGAAGCATCTTGCATCCGGCTGTTTCGGCAGGAAAACATGGGCGTGACCCGGGCGCGCAACAGCGGGCTCAGCCGGCTCAAGCCGGAGACGGAACTGGTGTCTTTTCTCGATTCGGACGACATCTCGCCAGCCGGGCGCTTCGCGGCGGATCTGGACCTTTTCAGGCGCGATCCCTCTCTCGAGCTCACCTATTCCAGGATGATGCTTGTCGACAGGATCGACGACGAGACGCTGGAGCCGACCCGCGACAGCGACCGCATCACGGTTCGCGGCATCCATCTCTCGGCGGCGATCTTCTCGCGCCGTCTGGTCGACCGGATCGGCGCTTTCGACGAGGACTTCGTCCAGGCCGAGGATACGGACTTCCTGCTGCGCAGCTTCGAGGTCGGCCCCCGATGCGCGCTTCCGGACACGCTGGCGCTTTATTACCGGCGGCACGCCGGCAACATGACAAGGCAGCAAGATGTCCAGTCGCGCGAGTTCATGCGCGCGATCTACAAGTCGATGAAGCGGCGCAGGGCCAACCCTTCGCTCAAGCCGATCGAAGGCATCTTCGAACTGAAGAAACTCGCGGACTGGCAGTTCATGTGATGAGCGCATACGGCGTCGTCATTCCGGCCTACAACGCCAGCGCCACGATCGCGGAGACGCTGCGCTCGGTGGCGGCGCAGACGTTGCGGCCCGAACTGGTCGTGGTGGTCGACGACGGCTCGACCGACGATCTCGCCGGCGCGATCGGCGGCATCGACCTGCCGCTCAGGCTTTTGCGCCAGGACAATGCCGGACCCGGCAGCGCGACCACCCGCGGCATCGCCGCGCTGTCGACGCCCTTCGTCGCCACGCTCGATGCCGACGACCTTTGGCTGCCTGGAAAGATCGCGGCGCAGCTTGCCCATCTCGAACGGCTTCCCGGCGTATCCGGGGTCTTCACCCATATGCGCGCCTTCCGCGACGGAGAGCCCGACGCGATGGCCCCGACCGCAACCCCCGGCTGGTCGCGCTCAACGATGCTGATGCGCCGGGAGACCGCGGAGAGCGTCGGCCCGATGGTCGATCCGCCGGGCGGCCGCGGCGAGATGATCGACTGGATCGCCCGCGCGCGGGAAAGCGGTTTTGTCCTCGACATGATGCCTGATGTCCTGGCGCTGCGGCGCATCAGGCCGGGGAGCCTGTCCTATGGGCGCGACGCGGCACGCGACCGCGGTTACCTGGAAGTGGCACGCCTGGCCATGCTGCGACGGGCGCAAAGCAAAGCCAGCTCCAGCTGATGGCGAAGAACCGTCGCATCGGCAGGCGTTTTCCAGACTATGGCTGGTCCTGGCCGACCGGCTCGCTCGACCAGTTGCTCAAGGCAGCACTTCTGCCCGACGAAGAGGCGGCGCGCCTTTGCGCCGCCGGCTGGCTGAACGAGAACGACATCGACCACGTCTCCTTCCGGGAACACCGGTTGCTTGCCGCGATTTCCGACAGGTTCGGACGCAAGCTTGCCGGCAACGCCGCTTATCCGCGCCTGGTCGGCCTGCAGAAGATGCTGTGGACCAAGTCGCGCATGGCCATGCGCGAGGCCGAGCCCGCACTGAAGGCGATGGTCGATGCCGGCTGCACGGTGATGCTGATCAAGGGCGCCAGCCGCATCGCACTCGATGCCGCCGCGCAGCGCGGGCGCGTGGCGCATGACATCGATATACTGGTGCGGCCGGGCGATATGCAGCCGGCCTTTGATGTGTTGCGCGACCGCGGCTGGCAGATCGCCAGCGGTGTTTCCCCGCAATATCTGCGCGCACGGCTGGGATCGCTGCGCTCGATGAATTTCTTCAAGGGCAATTACGGCGACATCGACCTGCATCAGCTTGCCTATGACGGGTCGCAGCAGAACACCGAGGACGACCTCGCCATCTGGCGCCGCGCGATTGCCGCCAAATTCAGCGATGTCAGCGTAGTCGTCCCCTCGGCCGCCGACCGCATCGCGCTCGCCATCGCGCATGGCGGCCTCGACGCACATACGCATAGCGACTGGCTGGTCGATTGCACCGTGGCCATCGAGGGCGGCACTGTCGACTGGACCATATTCCTCGATATCATCGCCAGGCGCAGTCTCGCCGTCGCCGCGGCGGTGGCGCTTTCCTATCTTGCGCTGGAGATCGGCATCGCTGTGCCGGAGGCCGTGCTGGCCAAGGTGGTGGACATGGCTGACCGGCGCGGCGCGGCGCGGCTGTCGTCGGTTCTGCAGGCCAAGCCGCGCACCGATTTCGGCGCGCTGATCTGGCTGTCGCGGGGATTTGCAAAGCAGCTGCGCCTGCAGCGCAAGAAGGGCCGGCTGAAGCAGACCGAGCCCGACATCGTGTGGCGCGGCAAGTCCGTGACGACCAAGGCCATAGGCGAGCCTGCGGCATTTGTGCTCTCGCAACCCCTGGACGGACCGCAGGGCGAGGCCAGCGAGGTGATGCTCGATCTCATCGTTCGCATCGTCGTCCCGCCGGTCAGGCGACGCATCGAGATGGAGATCAATGCGGGCGACCGGCACGTGGCCCGGCTGCGCTCGATGTCGATCAGTCGTTCCGGCGGGGAGCGGATGCTGCGCTTTCGCGGCAAGGTGAAGCTTGAGGGGACAGGACGGGCCCTGGTGCTGGAGGCTCGGCCGTCACGCCAGTTTCGCGTCTGGGACAACGAGCAGGCCGTCGCCAGCTACGGCGCGCTGCCTTTCCAGCTCGTTTCGGCGAAATTCTCTCCGACCGGCTGACATCAGCGCAACAGTCCGGGACGGCTCAAGAGCCTGGGGTAATCAGCTTCAGGGAGGGGAAATAGGTTCGATATCGGCCGATATCGCGGGTCAGAAGTGGAAGACGGCCGACCGCAGCGTGCGCACCAATGAAGAAGTCCGGCAAAACACCAGTCTTTTGTCCTCCTGACCGGTGGTACTGTGTAAATACCTTTCCGGCAAGGAAAAGAGCGGCCCTCGGCATGGGAGCCATTTCAAGACCGGCCGCATCGAGAAAAGCGTCAAGATCCTCGATGCGGGCATAGCGTACGGCGAGCTCGGCATAGACCGCATCGTTGATCAACAATGGTCCGGTGAGGCTCGCCGCCTCAAGCTGAGCAACCGACCAATCTGCCCAGTTTGGATCGTCAGTAACAAGGTCAAGCAGGACGTTGGTGTCGATGAGCGTCACGCTTCACCACGCGTCAGCGCCATGATCGCGTCGGTCGTAAGCCCCTCGCCGGCATGGCCGCGCAACTTGGCGAAGCGGCTCGCCGTTTGCTTTCTGTCGACACGAGCAAGCACTACGCTCCCATCGGCGGCGCGCCGGAAATCGACCCTGCTTCCCGGGACGATCCCCAACAGATCGCGGACCGGTTTTGGAATGGTGACCTGTCCTTTTGACGTAACGGTGGTGGCCATCTTCGCTCCTCAGTAATACCAATTGTAAGTAAGGTATTACCTTTCGGTCGAATTTCAACGGGCTTCTGTCAAACTCCATAGCGCTCGGTGCGGATAATCCCCGCCGGAACGCCGGCGCCAATCAGGGCATCAGCGGCGGCCGAGACGAAGGCGTTCGAGCCGCAGACATAGGCGAGCCTCGGTGCCTTCGGCAGGCGCTCGACGGCCTGCACCATCATGCGGGCGTCGACGCGCCGGGAATAGTCGGGCGGCCGCCTCGCCGGCTCGCGGGTCAGCGTCAGCACCAGATCGAAACCAACGCGGCGATCGTCGAGACCGATCAGCTCGTCGCGAAAAATCACCTCCTCCCAGACTCGCGCCGAGAACACCAGCACAACGGGTACCGCCGTGTTGCGCAGCGTGCGATGGCGCACCATCGCCATCAGCGGCACGACGCCCGAGCCGCCGCCTACCAGAAGGATCGGCCCGCCGTCGCTCTCCTCCCAGATGAAATGGCCCCCCAGCGGCCCGCGCAGCTCGATCTCGTCGCCGACGGCAGCCACGTCGTGGAAGAAGGGCGAGACCTCGCCGTCGTCGAGCCGCTCGATCGCGAGCTCGATGCCGCCACCCGGCGCCGAGGCAATAGAATAGGAGCGGCGCGCCTGATAGCCGTCCGGCGCCGTCAGCCTGATGTCGACATGCTGCCCGGCCAGATGGGCGAAGGGCCGCGTCGGCTGGAACCAGAAGCTGGTGACGCGCGGCGTGCGCTTTTGGATGCGGGTGATCGTGGCTGCCTGCCAGGGCGATTGCGGCGACGGCTCGGCACTCATCGATTGCTGCTCACAAATAGCCCCTCACGGGTCACTGGAATAGCGCTGCTCGCGCCAAGGGTCGCCATACATATGATAGCCGCGCAGCTCCCAGAAGCCCGGCTCGTCGCGCTCGGTGAACTGCAGCCCGTTCACCCATTTGGCCGATTTCCAGAAATAGAGATGCGGCACCAGAAGCCGGGCCGGCCCGCCATGGTCGGGCGTGATCGGCTTACCTTCGTAGAGCAGCGCCACCATCGCCTTGCCGGTGACGAGGTCCTTGGTCGGCACATTGGTGGAATAGCCGTCAAAGGACAGCGCCAGCGTGTAAGCCGTCGGTGGCTCGATGCCGGCATCGGCGAGGATGTCGTCGATCATCACACCTTGCCAGGGCGTGTTGAACTTGGTCCAGGCCGTCACGCAATGGATGTCGCGCGTCATCTTGCTTTGCGGCAGGGCGTTGAATTCGGCCCAATTCCATTTCTTGATCGGCTTTGGCCCCTGCTTCAAGGTGAAGGACCAGTCCTCGGTGCGGACCCGCGGCGCCGGCCCCGCCGACAGAACCGGGAAACCCTGCTCCAGATACTGGCCCGGCGGGATGCGCGTGTCGGTGTCGGAAGGAGGACGCCGTCCGGAAAAGAAGCCACGCGTAACCATCGAACATCCCTTGCGCCGGATTTGGTCGATCGCGGGGAGTGTTCTCGAAGACGCCTTCCGGGGCAACAGAAATCTTGGCGACCCGCCTTGCAACCGGCAGGTCGCCACGACGTCGTCAGCCGGCCGCGAACGGGACCGCGACGAAGATCTGCTGGTCGCCGCGATCGACAAGCAGCAGCACCGACTTCTTGCCCGACTTGGCTGCCTCGGCGATCGCCTGGTTCGCCTGTCTGGCGTTCTTTACGGGCGTCTGGTCGACGCCGACGATCACGTCCCCCGGCTGGAGGCCCGCTGCCGAAGCCGCTTTGTCCGGATTGACACGCTCAATCACGGCGCCGTGCTGGTTGTCGGCGAGGTTGAGCTCCTGCCGGATGTCGGGAGTGATATCGGTCAGCCCGAGGCCGAGCGACGGCACGCCCTGGCCCGCCGACGGCTTGCCGCCTTCGCCATTCGAGGCGGTCTGCACCTCGTCGGTGTTGCGGCCGACGTCGGCGGAGACCTGAACCGCCTTGCCCTTTCGCCAGATATCGACCGTTTCCTTGTTGCCGGGCGGAACATCTGCGACGGCGCGCGACAGGTCCTTCGGATCCTTGATCTCCTGGCCGCCAAAGCCGGTGATCACATCCCCGACTTCAATGCCCGCCTTGGCCGCAGGCGAGCCCGGCGTGACCGACGAGACCAAGGCTCCGGCAGGATGATCGAGGCCAATGGCGCCGGCAACATCCGGGGTGACCGGCTGGATCTGGACGCCGAGGTAGCCGTACTCGATGTCGCCGCCCTTCATCAGCTTGGCGACAACTTTCTGGGCCTGGTCCGACGGGATGGCGAAGCCTACGCCGACGCTGCCGCCATTGGGCGAGTAGATGGCGGTGTTGATGCCGATCACATTGCCACGGATGTCGACCAGCGGGCCGCCGGAATTGCCGTGGTTGATGGGCGCGTCGATCTGGATGAAGTCGTCGAACGGCCCGCTATGGAGATCGCGGCCGCGCGCCGAGACGATGCCGGCGGTAACCGTGGTGCCGATGCCGAATGGGTTGCCGATCGCCAGCACCTGGTCGCCGGTCATCAGCTTGCTGGAATCGCCCCACTTGACGGTCGGCAACGGCTTGTCTGCCTTGATCTTGAGCACAGCCAGGTCATGCTTCGCATCATGGCCGACAAGCTTTGCCGGAAGCTCGGTGCCGTCGTCGAGCGTCACCTTGATCGAGGTGGCGCCGTCGATGACGTGGTTGTTGGTTACGATTGTGCCATCCGCGCTGACGATGAAGCCGGAGCCGAGCGCCTCGCTACGTGGTGCCCGCTGAGGGGGCGTCTTGGGCATCGGCATGCCCTGGTCGCCGAAGAATTGCCGGAAATAGTCGTCGAAAGGCGAGTTGCCGTCGAAGGGCGAACCCTCGCTCATGGCGTCCGGCTGGCCCTTCATCATTGTCGTGACTGTTACGACTGCCGGCTTTGTGGTGGCAACGATGGGAGCGAAGGAGCCGTTAGGCGCGGTAACGCCGGCGGCGGGAGTTTGCGTGGTGGCGACGGCGTTGCTCAATCCGGCGTTGTTCGTGCTCTCGGCAAAGGAACCGATAACGGGAGAAATGATCAGCGCAGCGCCCAACAGGGCCGCGACGCGATGTCTGCGAAGAATGTTCATGGGTGACATGGTCGTTTCTGTCCGGGCGAGAGGTTGATCCGGCGCCCCGGATGTGTCTCGAAGCACGCATCCGTTGGCGTGTCGGCGACCGGGATTGCCTGCCTCGCCTTGCATGGCAGCCGGCCGGATCGACAATCAGGATTTAGGGTGCGGAATGGCCTGAATCAGGGCCTTTGGATGACCTTACGAAGATTTAATTCAGAGAGCGCTTACGAACCGCTCTCTCCGACGCAGATAAGCGGAGGCGATCTCACGCATTCGCTGGCCGGTAAAACTCGGGCCATGGCCGCCATGGCCGATGCGGATCGGCAGGTCGAGCAGGCGCCGCATGGTGCGGCAATAGGCCGTGCGGTCCGAATCCGGCAGATCGTCGATCAGCATGCCGTCATAGATGGCATCGCCGGCGAGGAAGAGGCCATCGGCCTCGTCGAAAAGCGCGATCGAATCCGGCGAGTGTCCAGGCAGATGCAGCACACGGAATTTGCGGTCGCCGAGATCGACGATGTCGCCTTCGTCGAGCGCACGCGTCAGCGGTGCTGAGGGAATCCGGTAATCGGCCGCCTTCCAGTCCGGCGCCGGCAGTTTCGAGACGGCGCCGTCGAGATTGTGGAACATGTAAGCGTAGGTGACGGCATCATCCATGGCGTCGAACCGCGGCGCGCTCATCTTCGGGCCTAGGCGCAGCGGGAATTCATGCAGCGAGCCGACATGGTCGAGATGGATGTGCGTGGCGACGACGATGAGCGGCTTGCCGGGCGGCGTGTCGATCTCAGGCGCCAGCGGGCGGATACCCATGCCTGTGTCGACCAGCAGATCCGCCTCGCGGCCCTTCAAATGCCACATATTGGCGCGCACGAAATCATGCACGAAAGGCTCGGTCAGCATCGTCGTGCCGGCATCGACTTTCGCCTTGCCGAACCAGTCGCCAACCTCAAGCTCGGGCATCGAGCCGCCGCCCATCAGATGAACGGCTTCCCGACCTTGTATTTTTCCGGCACCAGCCGCTTCAGGTAGGCCATGCCGGCTTCCGAAAGCTGATTGGCGTCCGGCTTCATGAAATCGTCGGGCATGTGGCGGGTCTTGCCGGCCACCGCCTTCAGCGGCACCTTCTTCAACACCGTCTTCGACCCGTCATATTGCAGCGCGACCGAGCCGCCGCCTTCGCCTGCGACAGCAACCGCGAAAGCGCCGGCGTCGAAGGCTTCCTTGGCGTCCACGGCGCTGATCGCGCCGACATAACCGCGCGGCATGTAGCCCAGCGCGTCGACCCGCGCGCGTTTGCCCGGCAGGCCTTCGGCCAGGGCCCGTTCGAGCGCCGCCGGCAGGTCGCTGCCCGACAGTTTGACGTTGCCATGCTGGTCGCGCTCGAGCTTGTCCGGCGGCACCAGGCTTTCGATGAGAGCCTTGCCGTCGGCGGTGCTGACGCCTTCCGAGACGGCGACGATGCAGCGCTTGTGGCGGTCCAGCTTTTCGCGCACCTCCTCGATGAAGCGCTTCGCCGAGAAGGCACGCTCCGGCACATAAATCAGATGCGGGCCGCTGTCGGGATCGAGCTGCCAGGCGGCCGCGGCGGCGGTGAGGAAGCCGGCATGCCGGCCCATGACGATGCCGACATAGATGCCGGGCAGCGCGCGGAAATCGAGGTCGACGGAGAGGAAGGCGCCGGCGACGAATTCGGCCGCCGAGATGAAGCCCGGCGTGTGGTCGTTCTCCTCAAGGTCGTTGTCGATGGTCTTCGGCGCATGCACGAAGGCGATCGAGCCGCCGGCGGCATCGGTCAGGATCTGCTGCGTGCCCGACGTGTCGTTGCCGCCAATATAGATGAAGGCGTCGGCGCCGGCCTTTTTCAGGCCGTTGAGGATGACCTCGCAATAGGCAGCGTCCGGCTTATCGCGGGTCGAGCCGAGGGCCGCGCTCGGCGTGCCGGCAATCAGCCGCAGCCTGTCCTCGGGGATGGCGGAGAGATCGACATAATTGCCGTCGCGGATGCCGCGCACGCCATGGAGCGAGCCCAACACCTTGGCGCCTGGATGACGCTTGCGGATTTCCAGCGTGGCGCCGACGACCGTCTGGTTGATGACGGCGGTCGGGCCGCCGCCCTGCGCGATGACGAAGGTTCCAGACATGTTTTTTCTCTCCCAAAGCGAAGGTTTGCAAGCACCTTGGCCTGTCTTGCGACATCGCGCAACGGAAGAAACAGGATCTCGAAATGGCGGCCAGACAAGTCGCCTGGAAAGATCAGACCACGACGACCGGGTTCTTCTTGGAAACGCGGCTGTAGAGGTCGATGATGTCCTGGTTGATGAGGCGCACGCAGCCCGACGACATCGCCTGGCCGATGCTCCACCATTCGGGCGAGCCGTGGATGCGGTAGCCGGTGTCCTTGCCGTTCTGGTAGATGTAGAGCGCCCGGGCGCCCAGCGGATTGGTGAGGCCGCCGGGCTGGCCGCCTTGCCATTTCACCAGTTCGGGCTTGCGCTGGATCATTTCCGGCGGCGGCGTCCACACCGGCCACTCGCGGCCGTACTGGATGTTGGCGCGGCCCGACCAGCGGAAGCCGTCCTTGCCGATGCCGACGCCGTAGCGGATGGCATCGCCGCCCGGCTGGACGAGATAGAGCATGCGCTCCTGCAAGTGGACGACGATGGTGCCGGGCGCCTCGCCGGTCTTGTCGACGACGATCTGGCGGCGGAACTGCGGCTTGACCTTCTGCCACGGCACCTCCGGCACCTGGAAGCCGCCGTCGGTGAGCGAGGCATACATGACGTCCGGGCCGGTGATGTTCTTGTCGACGCTGATCGCCGGACGCATGGGAGGCACGGAACCGGTGACGGTGTTGTCGAGCTGCATTTGCGGCAGGTCGAGCGTGTCGGTGGTGCTGCAGCCGGCAAGGCCGAGCAGCGCCATGGCGCCCGCGCCGGAAAGCACGGCGCGGCGGGAAAGCTGAATTTCGGTATCGATTGCGGCGCCGTTGGAAGGCGACGTCAGACGTTGCGGCAACTCGCGCATGCACAAACCCTACGCTGCCGGCGGGAGTGGCCGGATCGCAGGCATTTTCGCCATTCATCGTTGAAAAAGGGTGAAAGAGCCCGTGCCGGGCTTAACCCTAACGGATCGTTATGGCGGTAGATGAGCCGCCGGTCTGGGCGCTGAAGATTTTTCGGACGGCCCCTTTACATTCTCGCCGGCCCCAGGATTTATCCTTTTCTTTGCGCTCAAGGAGCAGGGAAATGTCCTTCGAAAACTGGGCTGCCTTCGCCGCCGCCTCTTCCATTCTTCTCATCATTCCTGGCCCGACGATCCTCCTGGTCGTCTCCTATGCGCTTGGGCAAGGCTGGCGCACCGCGTTGCCGATGGCAGTGGGCGTGGCGCTGGGCGACTTCACTGCCATGACGCTGTCGATGCTCGGCATCGGCGCGCTGCTCGCGGCTTCGGCAACGGTGTTCACCATGCTCAAGGTGATCGGCGCCGGCTATCTCATCTATCTCGGCATAAAACTGTTCCGCGCCGGCGGCGCGCTGAAGGCGGAACCCCGCACCGACGCGGTCTCGGCAGTAAGGATGATGGCGCATGCCTGGCTGGTGACGGCGCTGAACCCGAAGAGCATCACCTTCTTCGTCGCCTTCCTGCCGCAATTCCTCGACCGGCATGTCGACTTCTGGACGCAGATGCTGATCTTCGAGACGACCTTCCTGACTTTGGCCTTCGCAAACGCCTTCGGCTACGCGCTGGTCGCATCCAGGGCCCGGGCAATCGTTCGCAACCCGAAGGCGATCCGCATCTTCAACCGCACTGGCGGCTCGCTGCTGGTCGGCGCCGGCATTGCCACGGTGGCGATGCGGTCGGCCAACTGACGCTATGAAGGACACGTTCGGTCTTACCTATTCCGGTGCGACCGAAGCCGGGTTTTCGTCCTACGCCCGCGCCGTGCATGAATTGCAATGCTTCATCGGCGACCCGGTCGGCTCCATCGACCGCGCCATCGACGATGATCCGGCCTTCGTCATGGCGCATGTTTTCAAGGGCTATCTGTTCGGCCTCGCCACCGAGCGGGACGCAATGGCCGTCGCGCGATCATGCTACATGGCGGCGCTGCCGCTCGCCGGCACCACGCGCGAACGGGCGCATGTTGCGGCGCTTGGGCATCTAGCCGATGGCCGCTGGCATGAAGCCGCGCGCATCCTCGAAGACATCGCGATCGACACTCCGCGCGATGCGCTGGCGCTGCAGGTCGGGCATCAGATCGATTTCTTCACCGGCAATGCGCGCATGCTGCGCGACCGCATCGGCCGGGCGCTGCCGGCCTGGCAGAAAGACATGCCGGGCTACCACGCCATTCTCGGCATGCAGGCCTTCGGGCTGGAGGAAATGGGCGATTACGCCCGTGCCGAATCCCTGGGCCGAGAAGCCATCGAGATCGAACCGCGCGACGGCTGGGCGCAGCATGCGGTCGCGCATGTCATGGAAATGCAAAGCCGGCAACGAGACGGCATCGCCTGGATGCGCGCCAATCCAGATGCATGGACCAAGGAGAGTTTTCTCCAGATCCACAATTGGTGGCACCTGGCGCTGTTCCATTATGATCTCGGCGAAACCGACGAGGTGCTCAAGCTCTATGACGGGCCGATCTATGGCGACCGCTCGACATTGGCGCTCAACATGGTCGATGCCTCGGCGATCCTGTGGCGCCTCGCTCTGGGCGGCGTCGATGTCGGCGACCGCTGGGCGGCGCTCGCCGGCAACTGGATGCCAAAAGCCGCCGCCGGCAATTATGCCTTCAACGACGCGCATGCGATGATGGCCTTTGTCGGCGCAGGCCTGGAGGCGCCGGCCAAGACGCTGCTCGAGGCGCAACGCGAAGCGATGCGCGGCGAGGATGACAACGCCGCCTTCACGCGCGATGTCGGCCATCCGCTGACGCTTGCGATCAAGGCCTTCGGCGAAGGCAAATATGACGAGGCCGTGCGCCTGATCCGGCCGATCCGCTCGATCGCGCATCGTTTCGGCGGCAGCCATGCGCAGCGCGACGTGATCGACCTGACGCTGATCGAGGCCGCGTTGCGCGCCGGCGATACGGCGCTCGCGCGGGCGCTGACGGCCGAACGGCGGCTCGCCCGGCCCGACAGCCCGCTGTCGGCGCTGTTCTCGCGTCGCGCCGCCGATTTGTCAGAGAATTGACCCGGAGCGGATCTTGTCCTAAAAACTGGCCAAGCCAGATTTTTTCGGGATCCGAAAAAATTAACGGCAGTGGGAGGAAATCATGTATCTCGGCCTCGACCTGGGCACTTCGGGCGTCAAGGCGCTGCTGATCGACGACAGCCAGAAGGTCATCGGCTCCGGCCATGGCTCGCTCGACGTTTCGCGGCCGCATCCGGGTTGGTCGGAGCAGGATCCAGCGCATTGGATCGAAGCCTGCGAGACGGCGATTGCCGAGCTCAAGGCTTCGCACCCGAAGGAGCTTGCCGCGGTCAAAGGCATCGGCCTTTCCGGCCAGATGCATGGCGCCACCCTGCTCGATGCCTCGGACAAGGTGCTGCGCCCGTGCATCCTGTGGAACGACACGCGCAGCCATGTCGAGGCGGCCGCGCTCGATGCCGATCCGCGCTTCCGCAAGCTCACCGGCAACATCGTCTTCCCGGGCTTCACCGCGCCGAAGCTTGCCTGGGTAAAGAACAACGAGCCGGCAATTTTTGCCAAGGTGGCGAAAGTGCTGCTGCCAAAGGATTACCTGCGGCTCTGGCTGACCGGCGAGCATATTTCGGAAATGTCGGATTCGGCCGGCACCTCGTGGCTCGATGTCGGCAAGCGCCGCTGGGCACCCGAATTGCTGGCGGCGACATCGCTCGACGAAAAGCACATGCCCTCGCTGGTCGAAGGCACTGCCAAGGCCGGCGCCTTGCGGAACGAGCTCGCTTCGAAATGGGGTATCGCGGCGGGCGTCCCAATCGCCGGCGGCGCCGGCGACAACGCGGCCTCGGCCTGCGGCATGGGCACGGTCGGCGCCGGGCATGCCTTCGTGTCGCTCGGCACGTCGGGCGTGCTGTTTGCGGCGAACGCCTCCTATCTGCCCAATCCGGAAAGCGCGGTCCACACATTCTGCCATGCGCTGCCCGACACCTGGCACCAGATGGGCGTGATCCTTTCGGCCACCGATTCGCTCAACTGGCTGTCGGAGATCACGGCAAAGAGCGCCGGCGACCTGACCGGCGAACTCGGCGACAAGCTGAAGGCACCGACGGGCGTTACCTTCCTGCCCTATCTCTCGGGCGAGCGCACGCCGCACAATGATTCCGCCATCCGCGGCTCGTTCATCGGGCTGGCGCATCAATCGAGCCGGGCCGTGCTGACGCAGGCGGTGCTCGAGGGCGTCGCCTTCGCCTTCCGCGACAGTCTCGAGGCGCTGAAGACGGCCGGCACCACGCTGAGCCGGGTGACCGCGATCGGCGGCGGCTCGCGCTCGCGCTATTGGCTGAAGGCGATCGCCACGGCGCTGCAGGTTCCGGTCGATATTCCGGCCGACGGCGATTTCGGCGCCGCTTTCGGCGCGGCAAGGTTGGGGTTGATCGCCGCGACGGGGGCTGATCCGCTGGCTGTGTGCACGGCGCCGGCCACGGATGCGACGATCGAGCCGGATGCAGGGCTTGGCGGTGCTTTTGCTGATGCCTATCAGAGGTATCGGGCGCTCTACCCGGCGATAAGGGCGATAACTGCGTGACTATGCGCGAGGCCCCCCTCTCTGCCCTGCCGGGCATCTCCCCCGCAAGGGGGGAGATTGGATGTCACGCCGGCTTTCGCCAATCGCCGGCGTTGCAAGGAGAGGCGAGGCCTCGAAGCTGCCAATCTCCCCCCTTGAGGGGGAGATGGCCGGCAGGCCAGAGGAGGGGGCCTCACATCCCACCTCCTCGGTTAGCCTCACTGCGCCGGCACCTTATCCAAGAACCCGGTGACACTCTTCAGGCGACCATTCTCGATGACGCCAATATCGGTGCCCTCGATGACGGATTCCGTGCCTTCCGGCCCAAGATTCCACGAGAAGCGGATGCGGTCGGCGAAACCGTCCGGCTCACCCTTCAGCGAGAAGCGGAAGCCGACGAAGCGCTGTTGCACGCCGTCGATCAGCGCGGCGATGCCGTCATGGCCATCGCCTTGCATGATCGGGTCGCGATAGCTGACGTCGCTGGTGAAAGCCGCGTCGAGCAGCGCCTTGCGGCGCTGCGCATCGATCTCGTTCCAGGCGGCGATGTAGTTGCGGGCGATCGTGTTGAGGTCGGTCATAGTCATGTTCCTTCGTTGGATCGTTTCGACATGACGCTTTTCGCCCGGCAAAAGAGTGAAACCAATTACGCCTGAGGTAATCGGGAAACCATCTCGGAGAGGAAGGAAACCATGAGCAGCGGATTTTTCGGCGACATCAAGACAATCAAATATGAAGGGCCGGATTCGACCAATCCGCTGGCCTACCGATTCTACGATCCCGACGAGGTGGTGGCCGGCAAGCGGCTGGAAGACCATCTGCGCTTCGCCGTCGCCTACTGGCATTCCTTCGCATGGCCGGGCGGCGACCCATTCGGCGGCCAGACCTTCGACCGACCCTGGTTTGCCAAGCCGGGCGGCGTCGACACGATGGAACTGGCCAAGCTCAAGGCCGACGTCGCCTTCGAGATGTTCTCGCTGCTTGGCGCGCCCTATTTCTGCTTCCACGACGCAGACGTGCGCCCGGAAGGCAAGGATTTTTCGGAGAGTGCCGCGCGCCTCGACGAGATCACCGACTATTTCGCCGACAAGATGAAACAGACCGGCGTCAAGCTGCTCTGGGGCACGGCGAACCTCTTCTCGCATCGCCGCTTCATGTCCGGCGCGGCCACCAATCCCGATCCGGATGTGTTCGCCTATGCGGCGGCGACGGTGAAGAGCTGCATCGACGTTACCAAGAAGCTCAAGGGCGAGAACTATGTGCTGTGGGGCGGCCGCGAGGGCTATGAGACACTGCTCAACACCGACCTTGCCCGCGAGCAGGAGCAGGCCGGCCGCTTCCTCAACCTCGTCGTCGATTACAAGCACAAGATCGGTTACACGGGCACGATCCTGATCGAGCCGAAGCCGCAGGAGCCGACAAAGCACCAGTACGACTACGACGTCGCGACCGTCTACGGCTTCCTCAAGCGCTTCGGGCTGGAGAAGGAAGTAAAGCTCAACATCGAGCAGGGCCACGCGATCCTGGCCGGCCATTCCTTCGAGCATGAGCTGGCTTTGGCGAATGCGCTGGGAATCTTCGGTTCGATCGACATGAACCGCAACGACTACCAGTCGGGCTGGGACACCGACCAGTTCCCCAACAACGTGCCGGAAATGGCGCTGGCCTATTATCAGGTCCTGCAAGGCGGCGGCTTCAAGACCGGCGGCACCAATTTCGACGCCAAGCTCAGGCGCCAGTCGCTCGAGCCGGACGACCTCCTGATCGGCCATATCGGCGGCATGGATGCCTGCGCACGCGGCCTCAAGGCGGCGGCAAAGATGATCGAGGACAAGGCGCTGTCCGGCCCGCTCGCCGAGCGCTATGCCGGCTGGAACACCGCCGAAGGCAAGGCGATGCTTTCGGGCGGGCGCACGCTGGAGGAGATCGCCGAGCGCGTGGTGAAGGAGAAGATCGAGCCGCAGCCGCGCTCCGGCCGGCAGGAACTGCTGGAGAACATCGTCAACCGCTACGTCTGATCGCTCAGGCGGAATGCCGAGCGTATAGCATTCGCGCGGGGCAGAATTTCACGACAAGGTTTTGCCCCGAGCCGCCCCTCAATCGCCCCGCTCTTGCCTTCAAACAGCCGTCACGGAACTCGTATAAACGTGGCTCCTGTGGCGGGTGAAGAAGAAGGAGGCGAACCGATATGCAGCACGAACGCGAGATCGACGCCCTGCTTTCGTCCGGTGAAACCGGATCGATCATCGACCGGCTGATGGCCTTGCCCCATTCGAAAGAGGGCGGTCGCAAGACAAATGAATGGGACCGCGCGGTCGCCGCGCGGTTGGAAACGGCGCTGGCCAAGAGCATGCGCACGCGCATCGTCGGCGAGGGCCGCGACGCCGCCTGACAATTCCCGTGATTTGACGAAAAGAGGTGGCTTCTCCATCCTGCACCGATGATACGCGCGGTGCTGCTTGACCTTGTGGGTGTCGTCTATGATGGCGATACCCCGATCGCAGGAGCTGTGACCGCGGTCGGGCGTTTGCGCAAGGCCGGCCTGCCGCTCCGCTTTGTCAGCAACACGACACGCTCGCCGCGCAGCAAGATCGTCGCGCAACTTGCCGCCATGGGCATCGAAGTTGCGGATGAAGAATTGCTGACGCCGGCGCGCGCTGCGATCGAATGGTTGCGCAGGCATGGCCGCGAGCCGCATCTGCTCATCCATCCCGATCTCGAAGCAGAGTTTTCGGGCCTGGAGGGAGGAAGCGGCAAGGCGGTTGTCGTGGGCGATGCCGGCGAGGCGTTCGGCTACGCCAGTCTCAACCGTGCTTTCCGCGCGTTATCCGCCGGCGCCGATTTTGTGGCTTTGGCCACCAACCGCACCTTCAAGGATGCGGACGGCCAGCTCAGCCTCGACGCCGGCGCCTTCGTTGCGGCCCTCGAATTCGCCAGTGGCCGAAGCCCCGTCGTGCTCGGCAAGCCGTCGGCGGATTTCTTCCATTCGGCGCTTGCCGATTTGAACTGCCCGGCCGCCGATGCGGTCATGGTCGGCGACGACGCGGAGAGCGATGTCGCCGGCGCGCTCAGCGCCGGGCTCGGCGCGGCGCTGCTCGTGCGAACCGGCAAGTACCGACCCAAGGACGAGACGCGATACGATCCGGCTCCGACGGCAGTGGTCGATGACCTCGCCGCCGCAACAGACTGGATTCTCAACCGCGCCGCAGCCTGACCGGCGCCTCGCCGAAAGCTCTTGAAAATGCCCTGGAAAATGCTGCGGCGGAGGAAAAGCCCGTACGCCCGGCAATGTCGGCCATGGCGATGCGCGTATCGACCACGAGCCGCCGGGCGGCGCTGAGGCGCAGCCTCAGATAATAGGCGCCGGGCGTCTCGCCGATCGACTTGCGAAAAATGCTTTCCAGCGTTCTTGCCGTGACGCCGGCGCGTTTTGCCACGGCGTCAATGGTGAGCGGCTGGTCGACATGCGCTTCCATCAGCCGGATTGCCTGCGCAAGCCGCGGATCGTAGCCGTCGAGCCGGCCGAGCGAGACCAGCGGCTGCGCGTCGGTCGCGGCGCGCGCCTGGTCGTAGATGAAGACGCTCGCCACATCGAGCGCGGCGGCCATGCCGAGCCGGGTGCGAATGAGATGCAGCATCAGGTCGAAGGTCGGCGAGGCGCCGCCGGAGGTGAAGACCGGCCCGTCGATGACATAGCGGTCCGGCCGCACATCCACGCCTGGAAAGGCGGTCGAGAAATCCTCCATGTCTTCCCAATGCGTGGTGGCGCTGCGGCCCTCGAGCAGGCCGGCGCGCGCCACCAGCCAGGTGCCGGCCTCGACGCCACCGCAAGCGCGTGCAGCGCGCGCTGCCCTGCGCAGACCCGCGAGCAATGCCGAGGTGGCGTAGTTCTGCGTGCCGAAGCCGGCGACGACAACCAGCATGTCGGTGGCCTCGGCCGCGTCGAATTGGCCGCTGACGGCCACGGGGAGGCCGCATGTCGTCACCGGCGCCTCGCCGGTGACCGAGACCAGCTTGAAATCGAACAGCGTCTCGCCTGAGATGCGGTTTGCTGCGCGCAGCGGGTCGACAGCCGAGGCCACGCACATGATCGAGGACCCCGAGAACACGAGGAGCGTAACCTTGAGCCTCTCGCGCTCGGATCGAAAGATGGTCGGCTTTTCGCTTTTGATCATGAGAGCTTCGTAAAACGCAAAACAGTTTCCGGCAAGTCGGGCATTCTTGGTGAATTGCCGTGCATGCCGTGCCGCTATCGGCTCCCGCTTCTGGGGGGCATGCATGGCCGATCGAATCTGGGAGGATCAAGATGCCGCTTGCGATGAACCGCGAGGTCTTCATTACCTGTGCCGTGACCGGCTCCGGCGGCACGCAGGACCGCAGCCCGCATGTGCCGCGTTCGCCCAAGCAGATCGCCGATTCGGCGATCGACGCCGCCAAGGCGGGTGCGGCGATCGTCCATTGCCATGTGCGCGACCCCGAGACCGGCAAGCCGAGGCGCGACGTGCATCTCTATCGCGAGGTGACCGAGCGCATCCGCGAAGCGAACGTCGACGTGGTGCTGAACCTCACCGCCGGCATGGGTGGCGACATGGTGTTCGGCTCGCCGGAAGCGCCTTTGCCGCTCAACGAGAAGGGCACCGACATGGGCGGCGCCACCAACCGCATGGAGCATGTGCGCCAGTGCCTGCCGGAGATCTGCACGCTGGATTGCGGCACGATGAACTTCGCCGAGGCCGACTATGTCATGACCAACACGCCGGGCATGCTGCGCGCCATGGGCGGCATGATGACGGCGCTGGGCGTGAAGCCGGAGATCGAGGCCTTCGATACTGGACATCTGTGGTTCGCCAAGCAGCTGGTCGAGGAAAAGGTGCTCGACCCGGACGCGCTGGTGCAGCTCTGCATGGGCGTGCCATGGGGCGCGCCGGACGACCTCAACACTTTCATGGCCATGGTCAACAACGTGCCCTCGACCTGGAACTGGTCGGCCTTCTCGATCGGCCGCAACCAGATGGCCTATGCGGCGGCGGCCGTGCTTGCCGGCGGCAATGTCCGCGTCGGCCTGGAAGACAATCTGTGGCTCGACAAGGGCGTGCTGGCGACAAACGCGCAGCTGGTCGAGCGCGCGGCCAGCATTGTCACCAATCTCGGCGCGCGTATCCTGGGGCCTGAGGAAGTGCGCAAGAAGCTCAACCTGACCAAGCGGGCACCGATCGCGGCCGCGGCGTAAGGCGGGCGCTGGCCATGGCTGATACCGTCAAGTTCACTGCGATGAAGGACGGCGACAAGGAAGACTATGAATTCCTGACCGCCCATGAGATCGACTACGCCGCCAAGACCGGCGACCGGCTGCTCGACGCGCTCGTACAGCTGGATGAGGGTCTTTCCGGCTACAAGATCACCCGGCTCGGCCATTCGCTGCAGGCGGCGACGCGCGCCTGGCGCGACGGCGCCGACACCGACTGGATCGTCTCAGCGCTACTTCACGACATCGGCGACATCTACGCGCCCTACAACCACGACGAATATGCGGCTGCGATCCTGAAACCCTTCGTGCGCGAGCAATGCACCTGGGTGGTGCAAAAGCATGGCGACTTCCAGCGCCTCTATTATGCGCATCACCTGGGCGGCAATCGGCATGCCCGGGACCGCTTCGCCGGCCACCTCTATTTCGATGACTGCGACCAGTTCTGCGAGCGCTGGGACCAGTCGAGCTTCGATCCCGACTACGAGACGCTGCCGGTCGAGTTCTTCCGGCCCTTCGTGCTCGAGGTCTTCGCCCGAAAGGCCTACGATCCGGCGGTGATCCGCACCGGCGAGCGCGTGGCCCTCACAGATCCCGAAACAGCCAAGACGAGAACCGGAGCCTGACAAGCATGAGCATCATCAACAAGGCGGCCGCGATCGGCGGCGGTGTCATCGGCGCCGGCTGGGTGGCGCGGCTGCTCTTGAACGGCATCGACGTGTCGATCTTCGATCCCGATCCGGAAGCGTCGCGCAAGGTGGGCGAAGTGATGAAAGGCGCGCGCCGGGCCTACAAGCAGATGCTGCCCGGCGGCCTGCCCAAGGAAGGCAAGCTTACCTTCGCAAAGACCATCGCCGAGGCGGTTGCCGACGCCGACTTCATCCAGGAAAGCGTGCCGGAGCGGCTCGACCTCAAGCACAAGGTGCTGGCCGAGATCGACCAGCATGCGCCCGCCAACGCCATTGTCGGCTCCTCGACCTCCGGCATCAAGCCGACCGACATGCAGGTGGCGATGAAGAAGCATCCGGAGCGGCTGGTCGTCGGCCATCCGTTCAACCCGGTTTATCTCTTGCCGCTGGTCGAGATCGTCGGCGGCGAGCAGACCTTCCCCGAAGCGATCGAGGTGGCCAAGGAGCTCTACGCCTCGATCGGCATGAAGCCGGTGGTGGTGCGCAAGGAGATCGAGGCCTTCGTCGGCGACCGCCTGCTCGAGGCCGCATGGCGCGAGGCGCTTTGGCTGGTCAAGGACGGCATCTGCACCGTCGAGGAACTCGACGACATCATGCGCTATTCCTTCGGCCTGCGCTGGGCGCAGATGGGCATGTTCCAGGTCTACCGGGTCGCCGGCGGCGAGGCCGGCATGCGCCACTTCATGGCGCAGTTCGGACCCTGCCTGAAATGGCCGTGGACCAAGCTGATGGACGTGCCGGAGTTCAACGACGAGCTGGTCGACCTTATCGCCACGCAGTCGGACGAGCAGGCGCATGGTCTGTCGATCCGCGAACTGGAGAGGATCCGCGACGACAATCTGGTCGCGATCATGGAAGCGCTGTCGAAGCAGAACAAGGGCAAGGGCTGGGGTGCCGGCGCGCTGCATAAGGACTATACCAGGCAGCTCGCCAAGCTGGCCGCGAAGAAGACTCCAGCCAAAACTGCCGAAAAGCCCAAGCCGGCGAAGAAGGCAGCCAAGCCGGCAAAGGCTGAGAAGCCCGCCAAGGGCGATAAGGCGAAGAAGAGCAAGAAGAAGGGCTGAGGCGATGCATTTCGGTCTTTCGGAAGAACAGAAGCTCATCGTCGAGACGACGCGCGCCTTCGTCGAGAACGAGCTCTACCCGCATGAGCGCGAGGTGGAGCGCACCGGCGTGCTGCGCCGCGAGCTGATCGACGAGTTGAAGGCCAAGGCGATCGAGGCCGGGCTTTATGCCGCCAACATGCCGGCCGATGTCGGCGGCGCCGGCTTGGACACGGTGAGCTGGCTGCTCTACGAGAAGGAGCTTGGCCGCGCCAATTACGCGCTGCACTGGACCTGCGTGGCGCGTCCGTCCAACATCCTGCTTGCCGGCACGCCGGAGCAGCGCGAGAAGTATCTTTTCCCGTGCATCCGCGGCGAGAAGTCGGACTGCCTGGCGATGACGGAGCCTGGCGCCGGCTCCGACCTGCGCGGCATGAAGGCGACCGCGGTGCAGGACGGCTCGGACTGGGTGCTCAACGGCACCAAGCATTTTATCTCGCATGCCGACATCGCCGATTTCGCCATCGTGTTCATGGCTTCGGGCGAAGAGGATTCGCCACGCGGCAAGCGCAAGAAGATCACCGCCTTCTTCGTCGACAAGGGCACCAAGGGCTTCACGGTGCGCGACGGCTATCGCAATGTCTCGCATCGCGGCTACACCAATTCGATCCTCGAATTCGACGATTGCCGGCTGCCGGCTTCCCAGGTGCTCGGCGAAGTGCACAAGGGCTTCGACGTCGCGAATTCGTGGCTTGGCGCCACGCGTCTCCAGGTTGGCGCCACCTGCCTCGGCCGCGCCGAACGCGCGCTCTCGCATGCCATCGAATATGCCGCGCAGCGCCAGCAATTCGGCCAGCAGATCGGCAAGTTCCAGGGCGTCTCGTTCAAGCTCGCCGACATGGCGACGGAATTGAAGGCCGCGGACCTGATGGTCTTCGAAGCCGGCTGGAAGTACGATCAGGGCACCGTCACCGATCAGGACATGGCGATGGCCAAGCTGAAGGCCACCGAAATGCTGGCCTTCGTCGCAGACGAGGCCATCCAGATCCATGGCGGCATGGGACTTATGGACGACCTGCCGCTGGAGCGCATCTGGCGCGATGCCCGCGTCGAGCGCATCTGGGAAGGCACGTCGGAGATTCAGCGACATATTATTTCGCGGGCGCTGCTGCGTCCGTTCGGAGCTTAGAGCATGATGCGCCAAGGCCCGGATCCGGCCTTGGACAAGATCGCGCTCAAACGAAAAGATGGCCATGCATAAACTCGAACGTCTCCTGCGCCCGAAATCGATCGCCGTGTTCGGCGGGGCGCAGGCCGCCGCCGTCGTGGCGCAGTCGATCAAGATGGGCTTTGCCGGCGAGATTTGGCCGGTGCATCCGACCAAGGACGAGGTCGCCGGCCGCAAGGCCTATCGCTCCGTCGCCGACCTGCCCGGAGCACCGGACGCCGCGTTCGTCGGCGTCAACCGGCATCTGACCATCGAGGTGATCAAGGCGCTGGCCGAACGCGGCGCCGGCGGCGCCGTCTGCTTCGCCGCCGGCTTCCTCGAGACCGAGGCCTATGACGAGGACGGCGAGCGGCTGCAGGCCGAGCTCGTCGCCGCCGCAGGCCAGATGCCGATCATCGGGCCGAACTGCTACGGCCTGATCAACTATGCCGACGGCGCGTTGCTTTGGCCCGACCAGCACGGCGGCATCCGGTTGGCCGAAGGCGGCAAGGGCGTCGCTATCATCACCCAGTCGTCCAACATCGCCATCAACATGACGATGCAGAAGCGCGGCCTGCCGATCGCCTTCCTGATGACGGCAGGCAACCAGGCACAGACCGGCCTTTCGGAAATGGCATTGGGCCTGATCGAGGACGAGCGCGTCACCTCGCTCGGCCTGCATATCGAGGCCTTCGATTCGGTCGCCGGCTTCGAGAAGCTGGCGGCACGGGCGCGCGAATTGAAGAAGCCGATTATCGCCATGAAAGTCGGCCGATCGGAGCAGGCAAGGCAGGCGACGGTGTCGCACACGGCCTCGCTGGCCGGCTCCGACGCCGCCTCCGGCGCCTTCCTGAAGCGTCTGGGCATCGCGCGCGTCGATTCCATTCCCGCCTTCATCGAGGCGCTGAAGCTGCTGCACATCACCGGACCATTGCCCGGCTACAGGCTCTCGTCGATGAGCTGCTCGGGCGGCGAGGCTTCCGTGATGGCCGACAGCGCCGAAGGGCGCTGGGTGCATTTTCCGGCCCTGACGGCCGAGCACCGCGCGCATGTCAAATCGACGCTCGGACCGCTGGTCGCGGTCGCCAATCCGCTCGATTACCACACCTTCATCTGGAACAACGAGCCGGCGATGACGGCCACTTTCACCGCCATGGTGTCGGGCGGCTTCGACCTCAACATGCTGGTGCTGGACTTCCCGCGCCCGGACCGCTGTTCGGACGTCGACTGGTGGGCAACGCTGCGCGCCTTCGAGGCGGCGCTGAAGACCAACAAGGCGCAAGGCGCGATCGTCTCCTCGCTGCCGGAAAACCTGCCGGAGGAATACACCGCCGGCCTGATGGCGCGCGGCATGGTGCCGCTGTTCGGCATCTCGGAAGCCATGGACGCCGCCCAGGCCGCCGCCTTCATCGGCTGGGCTTGGCGCGAGCCGCAGGCGCAACCGGTCGACACCACCGCGGCAGGCGCATCCGAAGCCAAACGCGTGACGCCGGACGAGGCCGAGGCCAAGGAGAGGCTCATCAACGCCGGCCTGCCAGTGCCGAAGGGCGAGCGCGCCTCCAATGCGGTCGAGGCGGTTATCTCCTCCATGACGCTTGGCTTCCCGGTGGCGCTGAAGGCGCTCGGCGTGGCCCACAAGTCGGAAGTCGGCGCTGTCAGGCTGAACCTCAAGGACGCCGAATCCGTCAGCGCCGCCGCGCATGATCTTCTGCCGCTCGGCACCGGGCTCTATGCCGAGCGCATGGTGCGCGACGGCGTCGCCGAATTGATCGTCGGCTTCACCCGCGACCCGATGTTCGGCGTGGTGATGACGCTCGGCACCGGCGGCGTGCTGGTCGAACTTTTGCGCGACAGCGTCACCCTGATGTTGCCGGCGACGCGCGACGATATCGAGGCGGCATTGCGTGGGCTCAAGCTCTATCCTCTCCTCGAAGGCTATCGCGGCCGGCCGAGGGCCGATGTCGACGCCGCCATCGACGCCATCGCCGGCATTGCCGACTTCGTGCAGAAGAACGAGGGCGAGATCGAGGAACTCGACATCAACCCGCTGATCGTCTGTGCTAAAGGCAAGGGCGCCTGGATCGCGGATGCCCTGCTGGTGCTTGGAGAAAAGAAGAATGGCTGAAATCATCACCACCCGCCGCGAAGGCGCTGTCCTCGAGGTCACGCTCGACCGGCCGAAGGCCAACGCTATCGATCTGAGGACATCGCGGCTGATGGGTGAGACCTTCAAGGCGTTCCGCGACGATCCCGACTTGCGCGTCGCCATCGTCAAGACAGCCGGCGACAAGTTCTTCAGCGCCGGCTGGGACCTGAAGGCGGCGGCCGCCGGCGATGCGGTCGATGGCGACTACGGCGTCGGCGGCTTTGCCGGGCTGCAGGAGCTGCGCGACCTCAACAAGCCGGTGATCGCCTGCGTCAACGGCATGGCGGTGGGCGGCGGATTCGAGCTGGCGCTGTCCTGCGACCTCATCTACGCCTCGGACCATTCCTCCTTCGCGCTGCCCGAGATCCGCGCCGGCACGCTGGCCGACGCTGCGACCATCAAGCTGCCGAAGCGCATCCCCTACCATATCGCCATGGACCTTCTGTTCACCGGCCGCTGGATGGATGTTGCCGAGGCGCATCGCTGGGGCTTGGTCAACGAGGTGCTGCCCAAGGACAAGCTCGAGGAGCGCGTCTGGCAGATCGCAAGGCTGTTGGCCAGCGGTCCGCCGCTGGTCTTCGCCGCGATCAAGGAGACGGCGCGGGTGGCCGAGGCGCTGACCTTCCAGGACGCCATGAACAAGGTGACGCGCCGGCAGCTGCCGACGGTCGATAAGCTCTACGGGTCGGAAGACAATATGGAAGGGTTCCGGGCGTTCGCGGAGAAGCGCGAGCCGGTTTGGAAGGGCAAGTGATTCTGCGGAGATGACGGAGCGAGGCCCCCCTCTCTGCCCTGCCGGGCATCTCCCCCTCAAGGGGGGAGATCAGATGTCACGCCCGCTTTCGCCAATCGCCGACGTTGGGAAAGAAGTGCCGTCGACGAAACTGCCAATCTCCCCCCTTGAGGGGGAGATGTCCGGCAGGACAGAGAGGGGGGCCTGGGCTCGGCCTTGGCTACCTGTTCCGCACCCATGACCGACTACAAAACTCTCATCGACGCAGAAACCTGGGCCTTCATCGAGAAGACCAACTCCTACTATCCGCCGGACACGATCGACTACACGATCGAAGAGCAGCGCGCGATCTATGACCGGATGTGCCGGGAGTTCTTTGCCGGCTATCCGCAGGGCGTGACCGCCGTGACGACAGGCATCGCCGACGGCATCCCGATCCGCATCTATCGCAACGCGGAGCCGAACGACGCTGCGATGGTGCTCTACCTTCATGGCGGCGGCTTTATCCTGGGCGGGCTGGAGAGCCATGACGATGTCTGCGCCGAGCTTTGCGCCCGCACCGGTTACGAGGTGGTCTCGGTCGACTACCGGCTGGCGCCGGAGCATCTGCATCCGGCCGCCTTCGACGACGCCATGGACGCGTTCGAATGGGCCGCCAAGACCTATGACTGCCCTGTCGTGCTTTGCGGCGACAGCGCCGGCGGCAATCTCTGCGCGGCGGTAGCGCATGCGACGCGCGGCCATGAAAAGAAGCCGGCCGGCCAGATGCTGATCTATCCCGGGCTCGGCGGCGACCATTCGCGCGGCTCCTACGTCACCCATGCCGAGGCTCCGATGCTGACCGCGCGCGATCTCGACTTCTACAAGCATATCCGCACCGGCGGCGTCGACCAGACCGGCGACATCACGCTCTATCCGCTGGCCGACGCCGATTTCGCCTATTTGCCGCCGACGGTGCTGATCACCGCCGAGTGCGACCCGCTGTCATCCGACGGCGAGGCTTATCGCGACCGCGTTATCGCGGCCGGCGGGCGCGCCGCCTGGTTCGAGGAGCCGGGCCTGGTGCATGGCTACCTCAGAGGCCGCCACATGATCGGCCGGGCACGGACGAGCTTCACCCGCATCGTCGAGGCGGTATCGGCGCTCGGCCGGGGCGACTGGATCTGGTAACGCCCCTGGCGACCGCAAACACTTTCCACCCCGCTATCCTCCCATGAACCTTTCCACGCCGGCCAGCGACTGATGGCCAGGCGCCGCAATGGCGCGGCAGGAAAGGAAAGCCGCCATGACCAGAAACCCAGAGACTTCGCGGTCTCCGGGAACAACGGGAATCCAGCGCGATCACCCCCTTCGGGAAGGGATCGACGCGCTGGGCTTCCGGCTGATTCCGTTGACCCTGCCCAGCAGCCGGCGTATCGTCGCCAAGAGGAAAACAGACAATTCGAACGGGGAAGAACGTGCCGCAACGCCGAGCCTTGCCCTGGTTGGCGCGGTAGAGGCGGACGTTCCTTCCAGCGGCTTCGGGGGGAGTTCAATGTCTGGCGTTCGCGGCTCGTTCCTGCGTTCCCGTGGCCGCCGTTTGCGCCGCGCAATCGCAACAAGCGGCGGAATTCTGGCTTTGGCGCTGTCCGCCGGCTTGTGGCTCGGCGCGGCGAAGGCGCAGGAAACCCAGATCATCTATCCCGGTTCGATGGCGGTCACCGGCTTTCCGGGCACCACCATTCCCGATTTCGATCAGGGTCTGCCCCCCGGCGTCGACCCGGTCGACGAGACCTTCATCGATACATCCCGCGCATCCTTGCGCATTTTCGACGTCTCGCATCTCGGCGGGCCCGCTTCCGGCCAACTCGTCAACACGCGGCCGCCCTTCGAGGTGACGGCCGGGCAGATCGGCGAGGTGTTCGGCCTCGCCTATGACGATGGCGTGCGCGACGGCGTGCCCTCAGGCGTTCCCAACCTCTACGCGGCTGCGACCTCGCTGCATGGCGTCGAGATCGTCACGCCGGACGCCGACCATGACGGCAGGCCGGAACGGCAGCGCCGCGGCACCGCGGGCGCCACTTTCATGCAGGGTCAGTTCGGCACCGAGAATGGCGGCGGACCAGGCACGATCTGGAAGATCGACGGCATCACGGGCGCCGTCTCCAAATTCGCCGACATCGACACCAACAGCGGGCCGGGCATCGGCAACCTCGCCTTCGATGCTACCCATCGCCAGTTCTTCGCTTCGGATCTCGATACCGGGCTCATTCACCGCATCGATATCGAGGGCAATTTGATCGACAGCTTCGACCATGGCGTCGCCGGGCGCCCCGCGCATGGATTAGCCCCGGTCGCCGACGACACCGCCGTGATGGACATCCAGGCTGCCGCTTTCGATAGCGAAGACCCCGCGACCTGGGGCTACACGCAGGACGCGCGCCGGGTCTGGGCCGTCGCCTATCATGGCGGCCGGCTCTACTATTCCGTCGGCGAGAAGGCCGAAATCTGGTCGGTCGGCATCGCGAGCGACGGAGGCTTTGCCGGCGGTCCGCGCTGGGAACTGACGGTCAAGGCGGACCAGGACTATGCCGTCACCGACATCTCATTCGACAATAAGGGCTTCATGTATCTCGCCCAGCGCGGCCCGGTCGAGAACCGCTACGATTACAGCCGCTTCGCCGATTCCGGCAAAGGCGAGCTGATACGCTACTGGCGCGAGGATCCGGACGATCCGGCAACGGAATCCGCCTGGGTCGAGGTGCCGCAGGAATATGCCGTCGGCTTCCCGCAAGGCAACCGCCAGTCGGCCGGCGGCGTCGACCTGCAATATCGCTATGACGCCGAAGGCAATCTCGACACTTCCGTTTGCACCGACACCGTCGTCAACACCGGCGACAAGTTGCGCGACAATCCCGAACTTGCCGAGCGCCTCGCCGCCGGCGGGCCGCTTGCCGTGCATGGCGTCCAGCTGACGCCAAGCGCGCTGGTCAAGCCGGCGAACGTTCCGCCCTTCGGCTCATGGTTCGTCGACTTCGACGGCTATTTCGAAGACCCGGACGTCCAAGGCCATGTCGGCGACGTAAGGGTCTGGCGCCCCTGTGAGGGCCGCGCCGGCTACTATGAGGAAATCCCCGGCGGCGGCTATCTGCCTCCGTTCTATCCGCCGGAGTTCCCGCCGCCCGGCAACCTGCCGCCCTGCGTGGATGTCGACGACGTGCATTACTACTGCACGCCACGCGGTCTGCGGGCCGAACTCTATCTCCATGACCATGCCGGCTTTGGCGGCGATTCGATCAAGGCGCAGTCCAGGACGCCCGGCGTCGGGGTATCAACCCCCATGTCGCATGTTCCGGGCAAGCCCTACACGATCGACATCACCGGCCATGATCCGGGCGACACCGTCAATGTCGGCCTCTGCTTCTACCGCAAGTCCGACCAGGACAAGGGTGGCTACTATCCTTGCTGCAAGATGACGCTGCCACTCAGAACGCCAGCCGTCAGCTGCGAACGTTGAGGGAGGGACAGATGACAAATCTCGCCCTTTCCCGCTCCGTCTCGAGCCGTTCGAAAACCATCATGGAGACGATCATGAAACCCCTGTCATATGCCAGGCGCGGCGCGCGCTGGCTGATGGCGGCCGGTATCGCGGTCGCCATGATGCCGGCACTGCCGGCGCTCGCCCAGGACCAGGCTCCGGCCACGGCCAATCAGGCCGCCAATCCAGCATCCCGCGGCATCAATGCGGAGCTCGCCCGGATCGTGCCCTTCTTCACCAAGAAAGGCAGCCAGAAAAGCTGCGATTCCGTCGAGTATGTCCTGAGCTTCGGCATCCATGGCGACCCGCAGGACTTCGACCGCCCAAGCGTGGCCGCCCTGCTCAAAGCGACAAGGCTCGATTTCAAGGACCAACTGCCGCACGGCCTGCAGATTGTCGGCGTCGATGTCTCCGGCGACGGCACCAGCGCCTCGGGCGGGCCGCTGCCCGCTGCTTCAATCGGCACGTCGGCCAGCTCGAACGACACGGCCAGCGTTTCCAACTTCCGCATCAGCGCTGCCAATCTCGATGGCGCGGGTGCTGCGAACGAACGCGTCATCACCTTCCGCATCACCGCCAGGATAGATCATGCGACCTTTCCCGTGCCGACGACGGTCGACAACCAGGGTGAGATCGAGGTGGCCTTCAGGGGCGGTCCGGCAACAACGATCCACTCGCAGGATCCGGACAGACCGGACGACGGTGATTTCCTGACCGGCGTGAAGACCTCGATCAAGATCGACTTGATCAAGTGCAACCCGCCGCCGCCACCTCCCGGCAAGGAATGTTTCAAGGTCGAGCGTGGCACGGTCGATTGCGTGCCCGGCGGCGGCGCCTTCATCTATCATATGCCGGTCGGCCCGGAGATGGGCGACAAATGGGTGCAGGTGTCGACGACGACGCCCGGCGTCAGCATCGTTCCCGACATGCAGAAGGTGCCGATCGGCGGCGGCGTGCTGAACTGGAAGATTATCGGCGCTTCGCCCGGCGAGACCATCCACCTCGTCGTCACTGGCATCGAGACCTATGCCGGCCCGAAGGAAGGCTGGGGGCTCTGCTGCACGCAGGTGATCGACATCGTCATCCCGCGTGACCTGAGATGCCCGCCCAAGGACAAGGAGCCGGACCTGAAGGTCGAGAAACATGCGGACGTGCCGCGTTGCACGATGGCCGGCGGCTGCGACTTCACCATCACCGTCACCAATGTCGGCGACGCGCCCTATAACGGCAAGATCGTGCTCGACGAGGTGACGCTGCCGGCAGGCTCAGTGCTGACCTCCGGGCCGAACGCGCCCTGGGTCTGCGCGCCCGGCACGACGCCGATGACCTGCACCTATCCGGCGGCCACGCTCAACCCCGGCGCCTCCGTCAACCTCAAGCTCGGCTTCAAGCCGGCGGGCGGCTGGCAAGGCGGCGTGCTGCGCAACTGCGCCGCCTATGACTACCAGGCCAGCGGCAAGCCGCTGTTCGGCAGCCAGCAGAACGACCGCGGCTGCGCCTCGATCCCGATCTGCCGCCGTGGCGATCGCGATGCGCAGTGCAATCCGCCGGTCGAGAAGAAGGTCGACCTGATCCTGAAGAAGCGCGCCCGCACCCCGGTCTGCACGCCGGACGGTGCCTGCACTTTCGTGATCGACATCATCAATAACGGCACCGGCACCTATAACGGGCCGCTGACCGTGATCGACACCTACCCCGGCGGCGCGCCGACCTCGTCGACCTTCGGGCCGAGCCCGCCATGGGCCTGCGGACCGAACGGCCCTGGCCAGTTCCGCTGCGACAATGCCGGCATCTCGCTGCCTCCGGGCGCCTCGACGCCGATCGTCGTCAGAGCGGTGATGCCGGCGAACTACCGGCCGGACACGGTGGAGAACTGCGCCGAGGTGAAGGGCATTGCCGGCGAGGTCAACCTCGCCAACAACAAGGCTTGCGCCACCCAGCGCATCCGCCACCCGAATGGCGGCCAGCCCGGCCTGCGCATCACCAAGACCTGCGATGGCTCGCTGGCCGGCGCTGCGGTTGTTTCCTGCCGCATCACCGTCACCAATGTCGGCATCGCCGCCCCCACCGGCCCGGTGCGGGTCAACGATGCCGCCACGCTGGTGTCGGGCGGAGCGCCTGTGCAAATCCAGAGCGTCACCCCCGACGGTGCGGACTGGGCTTGCGGACCGGTGCCTGCCAACACGCTGTCGTGCCAGATTCCCGGCGCCGTGATGACGCCCGGAACCAGCCGGCACTTCGACGTGACGGTGAGCGGCAACGGCGCGTTCGAGAATTGCGCGCGCGGCTCCTACGGGCCGGCGCCGGGTGACGACATTGTCTACCCGATCGGCCAGGCCTGCGCGAAGGGCGGCGGCGGCTCGACCATCCGCGTCGAGAAGACCGGCGATGCCGAGTGCCGGCCGGGAGAACCATGTTCGTTCGAGATCACCATCACGAACGATGGGCCTACCCCCTTCTCCGGTCCGGTCCGCATCGGCGATGCGATCGGCATCGACGGCATCGGCAGGCTGGAAGGCGTCCGGATCACCGCGATCGACCCGCCCTTCGGCTGCTCGCCGGAGCCGGCGACGCTGCCGGCGTCCTGCACCGCGAACCTGGCGCTCGGCGCCGGCGAAAGCCGCAAGCACCATGTCACCGTGACGCTTCCCGACGACAGGCGGCTTGCCGATCTCAAGGGCACGGTCAGCGGACAGAATTGCGTCGGCGTGCTCTCGCCGAATACGCCGGTGCAAAGCGGTGGCGACGTGCTGTCGCGCACGCCGAGCGGCATGCAGGGCGATCGCGGCAAGGCCTATGCGTGCCATCCCTTCACCGTCAGCCGAGAGGTGAAGAACCAGTGCTTGTATGGAATGGTGCTGAACTCGGCCGGCCGCTGTGTCTGTCCGGAAGGCACCATCTTCCGTGACGGCCAATGCTCGTCCGGCGGCGGCAAGCTTCTGCCGCTGCCTGTGCCGCAGCGTTGCGTCCTGCTCCAGGGCCAGATCCGCACCGAGGACGGACGCTGCGTCTGCCCGCGCGGCACCGAGCTGGAAAACGGCAAGTGCGTCCGGGGCGAAGAGCCGCAGGAGCCGCAATGCACGCTGCGTCCCGGCCAGTACCGCGACCAGAGCGGCAACTGCGTCTGCCGCCGCGGCGAGCTGGTGAACGGCGTATGCCAGGTCGTCCCGCCGAAATGCACGATCCGTGGTGCAGTGCTGACGACGGACGGCTGCGTCTGCCCGAAAGGCACGCATCTCGACCGTGCCGCCAAGGCTTGCGTGCCTGACAGGGAGCCGCCCGCCCAGTGCCGTATCCGCGGCCAGTCCCGCAACGCCGATGGCGATTGCGTCTGCCCGAGCGGCATGGAGGTGCGCGGCGGCGCCTGCCGGCCGATCGTGTCGAAGCAGTGCCCGGTCCGCGGCCAGGTGCGCGACGCCAACGGCAACTGCGCCTGCCCGGGCGGCCTGGTGGTGCGGGGCAAGGCCTGCCAGCGACCGAGGCCGAGCCAGGAGCAGTGCGCCATTCGCGGCCAGGTCCACAACAAGCGGGGTGACTGCGTCTGCCCGCGCGGGACCGAAATCCGCAACGGCGCCTGCCGCAAGGCGTCGGTGGAATGCGCACCGGGTGCGGAGTTCATCGACGGACAGTGCCAGCCGGTTTTCACCCGGCGGCGCTGCCCGGCCGGAACGGCCGGACAGTATCCGGATTGCTACCCGATCCGCAGGCAGCCGGACATCGAGATCAACCCCGGCATCCTGCTCAACCCGAATGTGCTGCAGCAATTGGTGCCGCAGCGCCAGCCGCGGCGCATGCTGCAGGATCCGGCGGGCGCCAACATCCAGAACTTCAAGCCGTAATCGTGCGGCTGAAGATCGAGACCCGCCGGAGCGATCCGGCGGGTTTTCTCTTCCACATCGAAGAAAGCTCTACGGCAGGCGGGCCAGTGCGCCCGTCGAAAACATGCTCCCCCTTGGCCGGATCATGGTCGAGGGCGTTTCACCGTTTCACGAAAACGGTGAACGCCCTATCTCTTTGTTTTCACGCAATTCCGGACGGAAAAGCGCTCGCACTTTTCCTGGAATTGCTCTAGGCAATCGCCCTGACAAGGCGCGACCACGCGCACAGGACCGCTGGGAGAATTTGCGCCATGAGCAAGAAGACCCTGATTGCGCCATCGGTGCTGGCATCGGATTTCTCCAAACTCGGCGACGAGGTCGAGGCCGTCGCGGCGGCCGGCGCCGACTGGATCCATCTCGACGTGATGGACGGCCATTTCGTGCCCAACATCACCTTCGGCCCGCCGGTGATCAAGGCGATCCGCAACCGCACCAAGGCCTTCTTCGATTGCCATCTGATGATTGCGCCGGCCGATCCTTACCTGGCGGCCTTCGCCGAAGCGGGCTGCGACGGCATGACGGTGCACGCCGAGGCCGGGCCACATCTCGACCGCTCGCTCCAAACCATCAAGAATCTCGGCAAGAAGGCAGGCGTCTCGCTTAACCCGGCAACGCCGGAAACGGCGATCGAGTATGTGCTCGATCGGCTGGACCTCATCCTGATCATGACCGTCAATCCGGGCTTCGGCGGGCAGGCCTTCATCCCGGCGATCGTGGACAAGGTGAAACGGGTGAAGGCGCTGATCGGCGGTCGGCCGATCCGTATCGAGATCGACGGCGGTGTTTCGGCCGAAACGGCGCCGCTGGTGACCGCGGCCGGAGCCAATGTGCTGGTAGCGGGCGCCGCAGTCTTCAAGGGCGGCAGCGTCGAAGCCTATAGGGCAAATATCGAAGCAATTCGAACGGCTGCCGACAGGGCCGCCAGTTAAACATATAACCGTGCGAGCCTCGCGGGAGTTGTACAACCGCGACAGGGATTGAACGATTGTTCATTCTATGAAGCGACGCAGGAACATCGACTTTTCCTGAGATTCTACTTTGTTCAATAAATAGACGATCCGCTTGTCTTAAAGTCGAATATCGTCATCTTCCGCTTGAGACACCACATTGCCCGGCTGTATGATACATGTACGGGAATTGCTTCGCCGCGGGGCCCTGGCAAACCAGGGGCAAAGTAACAGGAGTTCGATTGACAAACGGAAGCACCGAGCCGGGCGAGAGCAAGGGAGCCAAAAGCACGCTTGCCAGTTCGGTCTACCAGCAACTGCGCGATGACCTGTTGCGCGGAGCCCTGGAGTCCGAGACGAAACTGCGTGTCGAGTGGGTCGTTTCCCGCTATGGCGCCGGCGCCTCGCCGGTGCGCGAGGCGCTCAACCGCCTGGCCGCCGAGGGCCTGCTCGGTCGTCACGACCAACGCGGCTTCTTCCTGATGCCGGTCAGCGCCGCGGAACTGGAGGAGCTGACTCGCACGCGCTGCTGGCTGGAGGAGCGGGCGCTGCGCGAATCCATTGCGCACCGCACCGCCGAATGGGAAGAGCAACTGGTGCTTGCCCTGCACCGCCTGGCGCGCGCGGAGCGCCGCCTGCCGGATGACCCGGCAACCAACAATCCGGAATGGGAAAAGCTGCACCGAGCTTTCCACCGGGCGCTGATCGCGGCCTGCCGGTCGCACTGGCTGATCGGCTTTTGCGATCAGCTTTCCGACCAGGCCTCGCGCTACCGCCTGATCGCGCAAAACGCGCCAAGCACGGGGCGCGACGATCTCGGCGAGCACCGCATCATCGCCGAACGCACGCTGGACGGCGACGCCGACGGCGCGGTCGAGGCGCTTCTCAATCACTACCGCCTCACCGCGGCGATGTGCATGGAACGCCTCGCCCAGGGTTATGATCCGAGGGCCGGCAAGTCCCAACGCGGCCGTAAATAGCGGATCGAAAAATCAACGCAGTTTTTGCTCCGGGCGCCAAATCTGGTATTCGCTCAGGCGAGCGCAAGGCATGCGCCATTCGGCCTTCGTCCGCCTTGAGGACATCTCATGACCAATCATCTCTTCAGCGCTTTCCGTTCCCGCATGCCGGCGCCCGGCCGGCTGCTGATGGAGACGGATGACGGCCGTTCGATCACCTATGGCGACATGCTGGCGAAGTCGGCGCAGCTGGCGCATGCCCTCGCGCAGACCGGCGTCGAGCCCGGCGACCGGGTCGCGGTCCAGGTCGAGAAGAGCCCGGAGGCGATGCTGCTCTATCTCGCCTCGTTACGCACCGGCGCGGTCTTCCTGCCGCTCAACACCGCCTACACGCTGCCCGAGCTCGACTATTTCTTCCGTGATGCCGAGCCGAAACTGATCGTTTGCGATCCGGACCGCCTTGCCGGCGTCGAACCGCTTGCCGTGGCGGTCGGCGCCACGGTGCTCACGCTCGGCCGCTACGGCCAGGGAACGCTGGCCAGCCAGGCTTCGCGGCAAGCGACGGATTTCAGCGATGTCGCGCGCGGGCCGAACGATCTTGCCGCGATCCTCTACACCTCCGGCACCACCGGCCGTTCCAAGGGCGCGATGCTCAGCCACGAGAATCTCGCCTCAAACGCCCGCGTGCTGGTGGAGCAATGGCGCTTCGGCGCCGACGACGTGCTGATCCACGCGCTGCCTATCTTCCACACACACGGCCTGTTCGTCGCCACCAACGTCGTCTTGATGGCCGGCGCGACAATGTTCTTCGAGCAGAAATTCGATCCCGCGCGCATTCTGTCGCTGATGCCGCGCGCGACGGCTTTGATGGGCGTGCCGACCTTCTATGTGCGGCTGTTGCAGCAGGACGGCCTGACACGCGAGGCGGCGAAGACGATGCGCGTCTTCATCTCCGGCTCGGCGCCGCTGCTCGCCGAGACGCACAAGGCCTGGCGCGAGCGCACCGGCCACGCCATCCTCGAGCGCTACGGCATGACCGAGACCAACATGAACACGTCCAACCCCTATGACGGCGAGCGGCGCCCGGGCACGGTCGGTTTCCCCTTGCCCGGAGTCTCGCTGCGCATCACCGATCCCGAGACGGCCAAGCCGCTGGCCCAGGGCGAGATCGGCATGATCGAGGTCAAGGGGCCGAACGTCTTTGCCGGCTATTGGCGCATGCCCGACAAGACCAAGGCCGAATTCCGCGACGACGGCTTCTTCATCACCGGCGACCTCGGCCTGATCGATGCCGACGGCTATGTCCACATCGTCGGGCGCGGCAAGGACCTGATCATCTCGGGCGGCTACAATGTCTATCCGAAGGAGATCGAGAGCGAGATCGACGCGCTGGACGACGTCAGCGAAAGCGCGGTGATCGGGGTCACGCATCCGGATTTCGGCGAAGGCGTCACGGCGGTCGTGGTGCGCAAGCCGGGCTCGGCGATCAGCGCCGCCGACATTGCCAGCGCCATAGCCGGACGGCTGGCGAAATACAAGCATCCGAAGCAGGTGATCTTCGTCGACGAACTGCCGCGCAACACGATGGGCAAGGTGCAGAAGAACGTGCTGCGCGAGACGTATAAGGATATCTACTCCAAAGCCGGCTAACTATCGGGGTTAGCCGAGACGCCCGTAGCGTTCGTCATCCTAGGGCGAGCAAGGAGCGAAGCGACGCGCGCAGACCCTAGGATCCATTCCGTGACGCTAAGGCGTTGCAACAGTTACAGAATTCTGCACCGTTGCGCCCTGCGGCAGAGGTCACGGAATGGATCCTCGGGTCAAGCCCGAGGATGACGAAACCGCGAAGGCCTACGCTCCAAACACCTTCCTGCCGCCGATCCAGACGTTGCTGACATCCAGGTCCTCCGACAGGCGGACAATGTCGGCGGCGGTGCCGTTGGCGAAGCGGCCGAGGCGGTGGGCCTGGCCGATCGCCTCGGCCGGATAGAGCGAGGCCATGCGCAGAGCCTCGTCGAGATCGAGCCCGACGACGCGATGGACGTAGCGCACGGCGGAAATCATGTCGAGATCGGCGCCGGCCAGCGTGCCGTCGGCAAGCCGTAGGCTCCCGTCCTTGCGGTAGATGGTGCGGCCGTTGAGCGTGAACGATGTCATGTCGGTGCCGATCGTCGCCATGGCATCGGTGACCAGCACGATCTTGCCAGGCCCCTGCTTGCCGCGCAGCGCAAGCATCATCGTCGCCGGATGGACATGGATGCCGTCGGCGATGATCCCAGCATACAGGCCGCCGGTGTCGATCGCCGCACCGGCCAGGCCCGGCTCGCGGTTGCCGATCTGGCTCATGGCGTTGAAAAGGTGCGTTACTACGCTGGCGCCGGCTTCGGCGAAGGCGGTGGCCGTCGCGTAATTGGTGTCGCTATGGCCGAGGCTGACGACGACGCCGGCCTTGGCCAGCGCCGCTACACGGGCCGGCTCGACCGATTCCGGCGCGATCGTGGTGAGCAGCACCGGCAGGTCCCGCCGCGCGGCAATCAATGCCGCCTGATCGGCGTCGGTCATCGGCCGAATCAGCGCCGGATCGTGCGCGCCCTTGCGGGCTACCGAGAGATGCGGCCCTTCCAGATGCAGGCCGAGGAAGCCTGGCGCCTTTTCCCGGGCGGCCTCGGCGCCGGCGGCGATGGCGGCGGCGGTGATCGCCGGCGTGTCGGTGATCAGCGTCACCAGCAGCGCGGTGGTGCCGAAGGGCGCGTGCGCCCGGCAGATGGTCTCGATCGAGGCGACGTCGGGATCATCGTTGAGCATGACGCTGCCGCCGCCATTGACTTGGATGTCGACGAAACCGGGCACAAGCAGGCCGCCGCCGGTCTCGACCGTCGAAACGCCGGACGGAATCGCCCCGGCTGGCAGGATGGCCTCGACCACGTCGCCCTTGACGACGAGAGCCGCGTTGTCGTGCCAGTCGGCGCCGTCGAAGATGCGGGCGCCGGTGAGTGCGAAACGGTCGCTCATACGGTTTCCGTCACCTTGCGCAGGTTGCGCGGCGCATCGGGGTCGAGGCCGCGATGGCGCGCGAAGGCCTCGACGAAGCCGTAGAAGGACACGATCAGCGGCAGCGGATCGGTCAGCGGATGGCCGGTGGCGACATGGGGAAGAAGCCGCGCGGCCTTCGCCTTGTCGGAGGTGATGAAGGCGGCGGCGCCCTTGGCCGTCAGGCCGTCGGCAGCCTCGGCGACCGAGGGTTCGGACGCGTCGCGGGCAGCAAGCGCCAGGACCGGAAAACCCGGACCGACCAGCGCCAGCGGCCCATGCATGACCTCGGCGGCGCTGTAGGCCTCGGCATGCATGGCGCAGGTTTCCTTGAATTTCAGCGCCGCCTCGCTGGCGATCGCGAAGGACGGGCCGCGGCCGAGGATGAACAGCGATTGCGGGTTTTCCAAAGCGCCGGCGAGCGCCATCCAGTCGCAGGCGATCGCCTTCTCGAAATGGCCGGGAAGGCCGGCGAGCGCCTTGATCAATGCTTGGTCATCCGTGGCATGCGCCATCAGCGCAAGGCCGGCGACGGCCGAATTGACGAAGGTCTTGGTGGCCGCGACGCTACGCTCAGGTCCGGCCAGGATATCGATGGCATAGTCGGAGGCCCGCGCCAGCGGCGAGTCCGCCGTGTTGGTGATGGCGACGGTGAGCGCGCCGCCGGCCCTTGCCGTTTCGGCCATGGCAACGATGTCGGGGCTCTTGCCCGACTGCGAGATCGCCAGGCAGGCCGAGCCTCGGAGCCTCAACCTGGCGCCATAGATCGACGCGATCGACGGCCCAACGGAGGCGACTGCCAGGCCTGCCGTCAGCTCGACGGCATATTTCATGAAGGTCGCGGCATGGTCGGACGAGCCGCGCGCCACGGTGACGACGAAATGCGGATCCCGCTCGCGAAGGCCGCGACCGGCCTCGGCCAACATGGCGGACGAGCCGTCGAGAAGGCGCGCGGCCGCTTCTGGGATCTCGTTGATCTCGCGCCGCATATGGGTGGTGCTGGCATTCATGGCCGGAGCTCCTCTCCCGGCCCGGTCAGCCGGAGTTCCGCGACGAAATCATAGGCGTCGCCCCTGTAGACCGAGCGGGTGAACTCGATCACCTTGCCGCTCGCCAGATAGGAAATGCGCTCGATCTGCAGTCCGGCAACCCCCGGAGGCACTTCCAAGAGGCGCGCATCGGCGTCGCCGAGATTGGTGGCGGAGATGCGCTGCACGGCACGTACCGGGCGATTGCCGGTCGTTTCCAGCGCCGCATAGAGCGAGGAGCCGATCGCTTCGGGATCGGGCAGGACGCTGGCCGAGAGCGCCGCGCGCTCGATCGCCAGCGGCGTGTCGTTGGCGATGCGCAGGCGCGCGACGCGCGCCACCAGCTCGGTCGAGGAGAGGCCCAGCACCATCATCTCGTCCGGCGACGGCGCATAGAGGCCGCGGTCGAGCCAGACCGAGCGCACATTCATGCCGCGGCGCGCCATGTCCTCGGTGAAGGAGGTGAGCCGCGACAGCGACTGCTCGACACGCTCCATGCGCGGCGCGACGAAGGTGCCCGAGCCGTGGCGCTGAACGAGGATGCCGCCCTTGACCAGGTCCTGCACCGCCTTGCGCACGGTGACGCGCGAGATGTCGGCCTTGCTGGCGATGTCGCGCTCGGAGGGCAACGCGTCGCCCGGACCGATCAGGCCGCGATTGACCGCTTCCTCGATGCTGCGCCTGAGCTGCAAATAGAGCGGCGCGCCGCTCTGCGAGGATTCTTTCAGCATGGAGAAGATCTGGTCGGCGGCGCTCATCGGGCGGCCTCCGGACCCTTGGCAAAGATGCGCACGGCCATCTGCACGGCGCCGCCCAGCGCATCGTCGAGCGGGGCTTTGAGCAGCGCCTGATAGCGTGCCGAAAGGCGCGGCGCGTAAAGAGGCGCCAAGCCGCCGAGCAGGCAGAGCGGAGCATGGTCGGCAAGCTCGAGCGCGTTGAGCGAGGCCTCGACATCGGCGACCGCCTTGCCGAGGATGAAATTGGCGACGAGGTCGCCCTTTTCTGCATGCTCGAAAACCTTTGGCGCGAAGCCGCCGAAATCGCCCGGCTTGGCGTTGGTGGTGAATTCGACCACGTCTTCGGGATTGTTGCGGAAGACAGCGAGCATGGCGTCGGTCAAGGGCGAGCCCGGACGGATGCCGTCATAGGCAAGCAGCGTCTGTTCCAGCAGGTCGCGGCCGATGCGGGCGCCGCTGCCCTGGTCGCCGACCTGGAAACCCCAGCCGCCGATGGCGCGCGACTTGCCGTCCTTACGCGCCATATAGGCGGTGCCGGTGCCCAGAATGGCCATGGCGCCGTCACCGGAGCCGACCGCGCCCTCTAGCGCGATCTCGGCGTCGGTTTCGACACGACTCCGGCTGAAGGGCAGGATCGCCTCGAGCTGCTGCCGGTAGGTGCCGACATTGGCGCCGGCGAGACCGAGAATGGCCGGCGTTTGGGGAATCAGTTCCGGATCCGCCCCGGCGGCCAGAAAAGCCTGCCTGGCCGCCTCGACAATGTTGGTACGGGCGCCAGTGAGGTCGGTGCGGATGTTGGCGGCGCCGCTCTTGGCGCGGCCGACAACGGCGCCGCCGACGGTCGCAAGGGCCGCCCTGCAGCTGGTGCCGCCGCCATCGATGCCAAGCACGAATTTCACGCGATTTCTCCTCGGAGCCGGATAATACCAATAAAATACCAATAGCCAAGAGTTAATTTCTGTTCAAAAAAGATTAAGGCGCATTTTGTTGAAAAATCACGTTAATTTGCCGACAAGGGAGGTCCGCCGCCTGAAATTCATTAATGCGTGTGGACAAGTGGTATTTTTTTGGTATTGTTCGCTCAATCGGAGGAAAATGCATGGCCGAGACGCGCACCGAAGCGCTCCACCAGAATGCCGAGGGGCTGGATGTCCAGGCCCCCGAAACCATTCTGGCGTTCCTGGCCAGCGCCCAGATCGAGGCCGGCAAGGCCGTGCATGGCGCCATTCCGGCGATTGCCGTTGCCGCCGAACTCATCGCGAAGCAATTGAAGAGCGGCGGCAAGCTTGCCTATGCGGCGGCTGGCAGCTCCGGCTTGATGGCGCTGGCCGACGCGCTGGAACTGCCCGGCACCTTCGGCATTGCGCGCGACCGCATCGCCATCCTCATCGCCGGCGGCGACGACGCCTTCCGCACGCTGGCAGGCGGGCCGGAGGACGACACCGGGGAAGCGTCGGCGGCGGTTGCCGCGGCCGCCATCGGCAAGGGCGACTGCCTGATCGCCATCTCGGCCAGCGGCTCGACCCCTTATGCGGTCCAGGCGCTCCAGGACGCGCGGCGCCGGGGCGCCGCCACCATCGCGATTGCCAACAACCGGGGCGCCGTCCTGTTCGAGCAGGCCGACGTCGCCGTCCTGCTCGAAACGCCGCCTGAGCTGATCGCCGGCTCGACGCGCATGGGCGCGGGCACGGCGCAGAAGATCGCGCTCAACATGCTTTCGACGCTCACCGCCATCCATCTCGGCCATGTCCATGACGGCTACATGGTCAACCTCACCGCCGACAACATCAAGCTGCGCGACCGCGCCGTGCGCATGGTCGCCGCCATCAGCGGCAAGAGCCGCGACGACGCCGCCCGCCTGCTCGAGGAAAGCGGCGGCGGCGTCAAGACCGCCATTCTGCTCGCCGCGGGCGCCGCCAGCGCCGACGCGGCCGAGAAGATACTGGAAGGAACCGGCCAGAAGCTCAGGCCGGCGCTTTCCGCGCTGGGGCATGATTCCGAAAAGTGAAACCCGCTTTTCGGAAAAGATCATGCCCTAACAAAGAGGTAGGGCCCTTTTCATCCCGATTTCCATCGGGGTGAAACGGGCTTGCGAGGGGAGCAAGGGGCGCTGAGCCTCTGTTCTCAAAACCGAACCTGAAAAAGGTCAACAGGGAGACTGAAGATGAAGACCAAACTACTGACGGCCCTTCTGCTCGGCACAAGCATCCTCGGCACGACCGGGATGGCGCTGGCCGAGGACGTGACGCTCAACATCGAAAGCTGGCGCGGCGACGACCTGACCATCTGGAAGGACAAGCTGATCCCGGCTTTCGAAGCCAAGAACCCCGGCATCAAGGTGGTGTTCGCGCCTTCGGCGCCGACCGAATACGACGCGGCCCTCGGCGCCAAGCTCGCTGCCGGCTCGGCGGGCGACCTGATCACCTGCCGCCCCTTCGACAAGTCGCTGGAGCTGTTCAAGAAGGGGAACCTCGCCGACCTGAGCTCGCTGCCTGGCATGGAGAACTTCTCGCCCGTCGCCAAGGCCGCCTGGCAGACCGACGACGGCAAGTCGAGCTTCTGCGTGCCGATGGCCTCAGTCATCCACGGCTTCATCTACAACAAGGATGCCTTCGACAAGCTCGGCATCAAGGTGCCGCAGACCCGCGACGAGTTCTTCGCCGCGCTCGACAAGATCAAGGCCGACGGCACCTACATTCCGATGGCGATGGGCACCAAGGACCTCTGGGAAGCCGCGACCATGGGCTACCAGAATATCGGCCCGAACTACTGGAAGGGCGAGGAAGGCCGCCAGGCGCTGATCAAGGGCGAGCAGAAGCTCACCGATCCGCAGTGGGTCGAGCCCTTCAAGGAATTGGCCAAGTGGAAGCCGTATCTCGGCGACGGCTTCGAGGCGCAGACCTATCCGGACAGCCAGAACTTGTTCACGCTCGGCCGCGCCGCCATCTACCCGGCCGGCTCGTGGGAAATCGGCCTGTTCAACACCCAGGCGCAGTTCAAGATGGGCGCCTTCCCGCCGCCGGTCGAGAAGGCCGGCGACACCTGCTACATCTCCGACCACACCGACATCGGCATGGGCCTGAATGCGGCATCGAAGCATGCGGAAGAGGCCAAGAAGTTCCTGTCCTGGGTCGCCTCGCCGGATTTCGCCACCATCTACGCCAACGCGCTGCCCGGCTTCTTCAGCCTGAACTCCTCGCCGGTGAAGATGGAAGACCCGCTGGCGCAGGAGTTCGTCTCCTGGCGCGGCAAGTGCAAGTCGACGATCCGCTCGACCTACCAGATCCTGTCGCGCGGCACGCCGAACCTCGAGAACGAGACCTGGGTTGAATCGGCCAATGTGATCAACGGCACCGATACGCCGGAAGCCGCGGCCAAGAAGCTGCAGGACGGCCTCGACAGCTGGTACAAGCCGGCGAAGTAAGAGCATCGATTGCGATGCCGGCCGGGCTCGGGCCCGGCCGGCATCAAACAGTTCCCGATAGCGATTGTCGGCGCAGCCTCCCGGTCTTACCCTCGCCGTGCGGGGAAGACGGAGCCGATCTGTCGCTGGCCTTGTCTTTCTCCTCAAGGGGACAGCCAAGCCGTGCATCGAGGCATCAGCTAGCATCAACCGACCTGGAACCCAGAGACGGCGGGGAACCGAACTCATGGCTACCGAACTCATGGCTGCAGAAACGCGACCGAAAAGAGCGATCCGCTGGCATGTCGGCGTCTTCCTGGCGCCGGCAGTGCTGGTCTACACCGCATTCATGATCCTGCCGCTGTTCGGCACGCTGCAGCTTTCGCTGTTCCGCAACATCGAGCAGTCCCAGGTCTTTGTCGGACTGGGCAATTTCCGCACGCTGTTCGGCGATCCGAACTGGTCGGTGAATTTCTGGAACGCGCTGAGGAACAATGTCTGGTTCTTCATCATCCACATGCTGGTGCAGAACCCGATCGGTGTGCTTCTGGCGGCGCTTCTTTCCAGCCCTCGGCTGCGCTTCACCGCCTTCTACCGCACGGCGATCTTCGTGCCGACGATCCTGTCCTTCGTCATCGTCGGCTTCGCCTGGAAGCTGATCCTGTCGCCGATCTGGGGCGTGGCGCCGCATCTGATGGATTTCGTCGGATTGAAGAGCTTTTTCACGCCGTGGCTCGGCAAGGAGCAATATGCGCTCACCGCGCTCAGCCTGGTCTCGGTCTGGCAGTTCGTCGGCATCCCGATGATGCTGATCTATGCAGCGCTGCTGTCGATCCCCGACGAGGTGATCGAGGCGGCCGAATGCGACGGCGTCACCGGCATGGCGCAGTTCTGGAAGATCAAGCTGCCGCTGATCCTGCCCTCGATCGGCATCATCTCGATTCTGACCTTCGTCGGCAATTTCAACGCTTTCGACCTGATCTACACGGCGCAAGGGGCGCTGGCCGGGCCGAACTATTCGACCGACATCCTCGGCACCTTCCTCTACCGCGCCTTCTTCGGCTTCCAGCTGCAGGTCGGCGATCCCAACATGGGCGCGACCATCGCCACGATCATGTTCCTGATCATCCTCGCCGGCGTCTGCGTCTATCTGTTCCTCGTGCAGACGCGCCTGCGTCGCTACCAGTTCTGAGGCGCACCATGAGCACAGCCACACGTTCGCTTCCCCGCGCCATCGGCGCGCATGCGATCCTCCTGACCTACACGGCGATCGCGCTGTTTCCGGTGATCCTGGTGGTGATGAATTCGTTCAAGTCGCGCGCGGGCATCTTCGGCGCGCCGCTGACGCCGCCGACACCGAAGACCTTCGACCTGATCGGCTACACCACCGTGTTCGGCCAGGGCGACTTCATCCACTATTTCCAGAACAGCCTCGTCGTCACCGTCGCCTCGCTGTTCTTCGTGCTTCTGTTCGGCGCGATGGCCGCCTTCGCGCTGTCGGAATACCGCTTCCGCGGCAACACGATGATGGGGCTCTACCTCGCGCTCGGCATCATGATCCCGATCCGCCTCGGCACCGTCGCCATCCTGCAATTGATGGTGGCGACCGGACTGGTCAACACGCTGACGGCGCTGATCCTGGTCTATACCGCGCAAGGCCTACCGCTGGCGATCTTCATCCTTTCGGAATTCATGAAGCAGGTGTCCAGCGACCTGAAGAATGCAGGCCGCATAGACGGGCTGTCGGAATACACGATCTTCTTCCGGCTGGTGCTGCCGCTGGTGCGTCCGTCCATGGCGACCGTCGCCGTCTTCACCATGATCCCGATCTGGAACGATCTGTGGTTCCCGCTGATCCTGGCGCCTTCGGAGGAGACCAAGACGGTGACGCTCGGCGCGCAGCTCTTCCTCGGCCAGTTCGTCACCAACTGGAACGCGATCCTGGCGGCGCTGTCGCTGGCGATCCTGCCGGTGCTGATCCTCTATGTCATCTTCTCGCGGCAGCTGATCCGGGGCATCACGTCGGGAGCGGTGAAGTGAGCCGCAATAGCCAACTTTTGATAGGGCTGCGCTTCACCCTCTCAGGAAAAAATGGAGCAGTCAGGTGAGCGATAAAACCTCTCTTCGCGTAGTCGTCGCCGGCCTCGGCAATATGGGCCGCAGCCATGCGCTTGCCTACCACAGCAATCCAGGCTTCGAGATCGCCGCACTCGTCAACCGTTCCGACGTGCCGCTGCCGGACGGGCTCGCCGGCTACGGCATAAGGCGCTCCTTTGACGACGCGCTGCGGGACGAGAAGCCGGATGTCGCGGCGGTCGCCACCTATTCCGACAGCCATGCCGACTATGCGGTGCGGGCCCTAGAGGCCGGCTGCCATGTCTTCGTCGAGAAGCCGCTGGCGACCACGGTTGCCGACGCAAAGCGAGTCGTCGATGCCGCGAAGGCCAACGGCAAGAAACTGGTGATCGGCTATATCCTGCGTCACCATCCGTCCTGGGTGCGGCTGATCGCCGAGGCGCGCAAGCTCGGCGGCCCATATGTCTTCCGCATGAACCTCAACCAGCAATCCTCCGGCCACACCTGGGAGACGCACAAGCAGCTGATGCAGACGACGTCGCCGATCGTCGATTGCGGCGTGCATTATCTCGACGTGATGCTGCAGATCACCGACTCGAGACCCGTCGAAGTACGCGGCATGGGGGTGCGGCTGAGCGACGAGGTGGCGCCCTCGATGTACAATTACGGGCACCTGCAGGTGCTGTTCGAGGACGGCTCGGTCGGCTGGTACGAGGCCGGCTGGGGGCCGATGATCTCGGAAACGGCCTTCTTCGTGAAGGACGTCATGTCGCCGAAGGGCTGCGTCTCGATTGTGATGAAGGAGGGCGTCAGGTCCGACGACATCGACACCCATACCAAGACCTCGACGATTAGGCTGCATAGCGCGGCGACTGGGCCGGACGGCAAATTCGCCCGGGAGGACCAACTGCTGTCGATGGAAGGCGAACCGGGCCACCAGGAGCTTTGCGACCTCGAACAGGCCTTCCTGCTCAAGGCCATCCGCGAAAACATCGACCTCACCCGCCACATGGACGCTGCCGTGAAATCGCTCGCCGTCTGCCTTGCCGCCGACGAGAGCGTGCGCAGCGGCAACGCCGTGAAACTCTAGAACAGGGACGACGCCGTGGGTTCGCTGAAGATCGAGAATGTGAAGAAGGCTTTCGGGCCGGTCGAGGTGCTGAAGGGCATCAACCTCGAAGTGACGGACGGCGAGTTCGTCGTCTTCGTCGGCCCGTCCGGCTGCGGAAAATCGACGCTGCTGCGCGTCATCGCCGGCCTGGAAGATTCGACCTCCGGCCGCGTGCTGATCGACGGCACGGACGTTTCCGTCACGCCGCCGGCCAAACGCGGCATCGCCATGGTGTTCCAGACCTACGCGCTCTACCCGCACCTGACGGTGAAGAACAATATGGCGCTGGGCCTGAAGCAGGCCGGCACGCCGGCGGCCGAGATCGAGCGGCGCATCAAGATCGCTTCCGCCATGCTGTCGCTGGAGCCCTATCTCGAGCGCCGGCCGGCGGAGCTGTCGGGCGGCCAGCGCCAGCGCGTCGCCATCGGCCGCGCCGTGGTGCGCGAACCGAAACTGTTCCTCTTCGACGAACCGCTGTCGAACCTCGATGCGGCGCTGCGCGTCAACACCAGGCTTGAGATCGCGCAGCTGCACCGGCGGCTGAAGGCGACGATGATCTACGTCACCCACGACCAGGTCGAAGCGATGACGCTGGCCGACAAGATCGTGGTGCTCAACTCCGGACGCATCGAGCAGATCGGCAACCCGATGGAGCTCTACAATTCGCCGGCCAACGAATTCGTCGCCGGCTTCATCGGCTCGCCGAAGATGAATTTCATCGACGGCGCCAAGCTGGGCGAGACGGCCAAGACCATAGGCGTGCGGCCGGAACATGTCACCGTCGACGCGACGTCGGGCGCCTGGAAAGGCACGGTCGTGCATGCCGAGCATCTCGGCGCCGACACCAATCTTTATCTCGACTGCGAGAAGGCCGGGCTGATCACCGTGCGCATCTTCGGCGTCTACAACGCCGAGCCTGGCGCGACGCTCTACGCGACCCCGGATGCGGCGAAGACGTATCGGTTTGGGGCGGATGGGAAGGTGCTGAAGTAGCGCCGGCGCTCTCTTCTCCCCTTGTGGGAGAAGGTGGCCGCGAAGCGGCCGGATGAGGGGTGTTGGAAGGATCTCGTCACGGCAGAATGAAGCGTGGGATATCTTCAATCTTCAAGGCGGCACTCCGCTGGAGCACCCCTCATCCGTCTCGGCGCTGCGCGCCGATCCACCTTCTCCCACAAGGGGAGAAGGTGAGGTCTGCGCTTACTCGTCCGCCTTGAACGTCTGCTTCTGCTGGCCCAATCCCTCGATGCCGAGCTCGACGACGTCGCCGGGCTTCAGGAACACCTGCGGCTTCATGCCGAGGCCGACGCCGGGCGGGGTGCCGGTCGAGATGATGTCGCCGGGATGCAGCGACATGAATTGGCTGAGATAGGCGACCAGATATTTCACGCCAAAGACCATTGTCCTGGTCGAGCCGTTCTGCATCGTCTTGCCGTTGACGGTCAGCCACATCTTGAGGTTCTGCGGGTCGGCGACCTCGTCTTTGGTGACCAGCCATGGCCCGGTCGGGCCGAAGGTGTCGCACGACTTACCCTTGGTCCACTGGCCCTGGCGCTCGGCCTGGAAGGCGCGCTCGGAGACGTCATGCGCGACGCAATAGCCGGCAACATAATCCAGCGCGTCGTCCTCCGAGACATACTTCGCCGTCTTGCCGATGATCACGCCGAGCTCGACTTCCCAGTCGGTCTTGACCGAGCCGCGCGGGATCAGCACGTCGTCATCGGGCCCGACGATCGCCGAGCTTGCCTTCATGAAGATGATCGGCTCCGGCGGCACGGTGGCGCCGGTCTCGGCGGCGTGATCGGAATAGTTCAGGCCGATGCAGATGAACTTGCCGGTGCCGGCGACGCAGGCGCCCAGGCGCGGCTTGCCGGGAACCACCGGTAGCGACTTCGGATCGAGCTTCGAAAGCATCTCCAGCGAGGCCGGATGGAGCGCCGTGCCGGCGATGTCGGCGACATGAGCCGAAAGGTCGCGGATCGTCCCATCCGCATCGAGCAGGCCGGGCTTTTCGCAGCCAGCTTCGCCATAGCGCAACAACTTCATCTCAACGTTCTCCACCTTGCGGCCAAGGGCCGGTTTTGCAAATTCCCATCGAAGCCAGCGGACCGTAGTTGCCGACCCCGTCCACGGCAAGCACGCCTCGCTGCTATGCCGACCAAATCGTCGAGATTTTCAGACGTTTCGATCCGACCGCCCGATATCCGAGCCTCTCGTCAGATCGACCAGCCGCCATCGATATTATAGGCCTGCCCCGACGTGTAGGTTGCGCCGGCAAGATAGACGGCGAGATCGGCGATCTCCTCCGGCGTGCCAAGCCTGCCCATGGGCTGGCGGGCGATGAAGGCGGCGCGCGCTGCCTCATAGTCGCCCTGGGCATGCATGCGGTCCTGAAGCGACGGGCTTTCGACCGTGCCCGGGCAGATCGCGTTGCAGCGAATGCCCTTGGCGACATAATCGGCCGCGACCGCTTTGGTCAGGCCGACCACGGCCGCCTTGGTCAGGCCGTAGACGAAGCGGTTCGGCACGCCCTTTTGCGAGCTTGCCAGCGAGGCCATGTTGATGATCGAGCCGTCGCCGCGCTCCAGCATGCCCGGCAGCACGGCGCGGATGGTGCGGATCATCGAACGGACATTGAGGTTGAGCGCGAAGTCGAGATCCTCGTCCTTCATCTCGAGGATGGAGCCGCCATGGACGAAACCGGCGCAGTTGAACAGCACGTCGACCCGGCCGATCTCGGCGAAGGCGGAGGCGACGGCCGCATCGTTCAGCACATCGAGCTTGCGGGTCTTGACACTGGCAGTCTTGCCCAGCTCGGCCAGCAGCAGCTCGTTGATATCGGTGGCGTGAACGGTCGCGCCCGTCTTGGCGAAAGCCAGCGCGCTCGCCCGGCCGATGCCTTGCGCCGCGGCCGTGACAACAACGACCTTGCCTGCAAGATCCGCCATGCTGTTCTCCTCACGCTTTGGACTTAAAGCGTGTCGCGTTGAAACGAATTCATGCAACGCGCTTTAAGTATTTGTTTTGATGCATGTCGTTCTCCCAAAACCGCTGCGCACTTTTGGGCGACATGCATTGAGCCGGATGGCCGGCGGCCGGCCAGAATCCTTGCCGACCCGCGCCCTCCGCCGCGGACAAGATGTTTTTTCTCGTTAAAGAACACCCATCCGGGCGTCAAGCCCGAACGCGATCACCTTCGCGGCAGCTGCTTTAATGCATATAGTCTGTCGCGGCGCAAGGACTTGTACGACAACCGGGCAACAAGTTCCGCTGCCCTGGACCATTCGGGCACGCCGCGCTTCGTAAGCGATCAATCGCCGTAAGGCACCCAGACATTCTTGACCTCGATGGCGCGGCGCAGGATGGCCTCGCCGGCCGCCTCGCCCGAGGCCCAGTCGAGGCTACGACCATTGCCGGTCCAGACGCGCTTGAGGTTGCCGATGGAGTAGGCCTCCGCCTTGGCGCAGGTGTCGGCATCGGCGAAGACCCAGAGCCCGTCGACGTCGTCATGCTTGGCCAGCACGCCGGCAAGCTCGGCGCTGCGGCCGGTGACGATGTTGATCGCGCCGGCCGGAATGTCGGAATATTCGATCACCTGGTAGAGGTCGGTGGCCAGCAGCGGGTGGCGCTCCGACGGGACGGCAACAACCGTGTTGCCCATGGCGAGCGCCGGCGCGACCAGCGAGATGAAGCCCAAAAGCGGCTGGTTGTCCGGCGCGACGATACCGACGACGCCGACGGGCTCATGCAGCGCAAGTGTCACGACACGGGCCGGCGGCTGGTGCACGCGGCCTTCGAACTTGTCGGTGAGGCCAGCATAAAGGAACAACCGCTCGATCGACTGCTCGACCTCTTCGCGCGCGGCCTTGGCGCCGACGCCGGTGAGTTGGACAAGGCGCGCGGCGAACTCGTCGGCGCGGCCCGACAGGTTCTCGGCGAAGTAATAAAGCACCTGGCTGCGGTTGAAGGCCGTCGCCTCCGGCCAGGCCTTGCAGCCACGCGCGGCTGCGACGGCGTCGCGGATATCCTTGCGGTTGCCGAGACCGACTTCGCCTGCCAGCTTGCCCTTGGCGCTGGCAATGGCGATCGAGTAATTGCCGTCCGGACGCACCTGCTTGCCGCCGATGAACAGTTTTGCCGTGCGGTCGATGGCCAAGCCGTCGGCCTGCTCGACCGGCTGGGCCGAGCCGGCCGCGGCCGGCTTGATGGCGGGGCCGACCGGCAGCTTGGCGGCGAGATATTCGAACATGCCTTCGCGGCCGCCTTCACGGCCAAAGCCGCTTTCGCGATAGCCGCCGAAGCCGCAGGCGGCGTCAAACATGTTGGTGCCGTTGACCCAAACCACGCCCGCCTTCAATTGCGGCGCGACATGCAAGGCAAGGTTGATGTTCTCACTCCAAACGGACGCGGCAAGGCCGTAGCGCGTGTTATTGGCAAGCTCGATCGCTTCCTCGGTGTTGCGGAAACTCATCGTCGCCAGAACCGGGCCGAAGACCTCTTCCTGCGCCAGAATATTAGCCGGCGAAACACCCGTCGCCAGCGTCGGCAAGTGATAATAGCCGGAGGATGGCAAAGCGGCGTCCGGCTGCCAGCAGACGGCGCCTTGTTTCGCGCCCTCCGCGATCAGGCCCTTGACGCGGTCGAGCTGCGTACGATCGACCAGCGGGCCGATATCGGTGTTCTTGTCGAGCGGGCTGCCGACGCGCAGCCGGCTCATCCTGACCTTGATCTTGGCGATGAAGGCTTCCGCAACGCCTTCCTGCACCAGCAGACGCGAGCCGGCGCAGCAGACCTGGCCCTGGTTGAACCAGATGCCGTCGACCAGACCTTCGACGGCGCTGTCGAGATCGGCATCCTCGAAGACGATGAAGGCCGACTTGCCGCCGAGCTCCAGCGAAAGCTTCTTGCCCGAGCCGGCGGTGGCCTTGCGGATGATCTTGCCGACTTCCGAAGAGCCGGTGAAGGCGATCTTCTGGACGCCGGGATGATTGACGATGGCCGCACCGGCCTCCGGTCCGCCCTGGACGATGTTGACGACGCCCTTCGGCACGCCGGCCCGCTCGCAGATCTCGGCGAACAATATGGCGGTGAGCGGCGTGAATTCGGCCGGCTTCAGCACCACCGTGCAGCCTGCGGCCAGAGCCGGCGCAATCTTCCAGGCCAGCATCAGCAGCGGGAAATTCCACGGGATGACCTGGCCGACGACGCCGACCGGCTTGTGATCGGGAAAATCCTTCTCGAGCGTCTGCGCCCAGCCGGCATGATGGATGAAATGGCGGATCGCCAGCGGCACATCGATGTCGCGGCTCTCGCGGATCGGCTTGCCGTTGTCGATCGATTCCAGCACCGCGAACAGGCGCTGGTGGCGCTGCATGGCGCGGCCGATGGCATAGAGCACTTTCGCGCGGGCGTAGCCCGAGAATGCCGACCATTTTGGCAGCGCCTTTGCTGCCGCCGCGACCGCCGCGTCGATATCGGCGGCGCCGGCATCCGAGATCTCGGCCAGAAGCTTGCCGGAAGACGGCTCGCTGGTGTCGAAAGTCTTGCCGCTTGCCGCCGGCTTCCAGCCGCCGCCGATGAACAGCGCCTTGGAGAAATCGCGTGCGGCGAGCCAGGCATCCGCCTCATTGCGGGCCTCCGGCGCCGGGCCGTATTCCATGGCGTGATAGCGTTCGAGGATGTTCATGGGGCGCACTCGTAGCCTACGCCATCGCGTGGCGGTGATTGGCCGAATAGTGGCCGGTCAAATGATGCTCGAGCTGGCGCTCGACGTCGGTGAGCAGGCTGGAGGCGCCGAAGCGGAACAGGTCCGGCTCGAGCCAGGGACGGCCGAGCTCCTCCTTCATCAGCACCAGCCAGTCGAGCGAGACTTTTGCCGTCGAAATGCCGCCGGCCGGCTTGAAGCCGATGAGATAGCCGGTCTCCTCGAAATAGGCGCGGATGGCGCGCACCATGGCAAGGCCGACGGGAAGCGTGGCGTTGACGCTTTCCTTGCCGGTCGAGGTTTTTATGAAATCGGCGCCCGCCATCATCGCAACCATCGAGGCGAGCATGACGTTGCGCAGCGTGGCGAGGTCGCCGGTGCCGAGGATAACCTTGAGATGCGTATCGCCGCAGGCGGCGCGCATGGCGACGATCTCGTTGAACAGTTCACGCCACTTGGCGCCGTAGACCAGGCCGCGCGGAATGACGACGTCGATCTCGTCGGCGCCGTCCTTCACCGAAGCCTCGATCTCCTGCAGGCGCGTGGAGAGCGGCGCAAGGCCGTGCGGGAAAGCAGTCGAGACGGCGGCCACATGGATGCCGGTGCCGCGCACGGCGTCGACCGCGGTGGCGACGAAGGGATGGTAGACGCAGACCGCCGCCGGACGGATCGCCTCGCCCGATATGCCGAGGCCCTCGACGATATCGCGGCGCAGCGGGTTGATCGCCTTGGCGCAAAGCCGGCGCACGCGCTCGTCGGTATCGTTGGAGTTCAGCGTGGTGAGATCCATGCAGGCGATGGCGCGCAAGAGCCAGGCGGCCTGGTTGTCGGCCTTGATCGAGCGCCGCTTGGTGAGCGTCGCGACCCGACGCTCCAACGCCGAGCGGTTGACGCTGCGCACCGATTCCAGAAAACCGAGATCGAGCTTCATGCCGGGATTGCGGGCAATGCCGTGGTCCAGCGATAGCGGCGTGTTGGCGGCGGCGCGCGCCGGCAGCGGCATCACCTTGGGCGCGCCTGCGCCGGCCTCGCGGATCGTGCTCATCTCCTGCCCTTTCACTCAGCGCCTTTGCGCTTTTATGCCTTCGTGGGTGTCATTGGGTGCACGAACGAAGATAGCCCGTGAAACGATGCTTCACGAGTCTTTCAAACGGTCATAGCGCAAAAAGCCCGCTCAGGCAGCAGATTTTTGACCGTATGGTCAAAACATCATGCTTGGTAGGCGCTCCATGCGTTGGAGAATGGCCGAAATGCCCATCCCTTCGTCATACTCGGGCTTGACCCGAGTATCCATGCCGTGACCTCTGCCACAGAGTGCAACGGTGCAGAATTCCGTAACCGCCGCAACGTCTTAGCGTAACTGCATGGATTCTAGGGTCTGCGCGCGTCGCTCCGCTCCTTGCTCCGCCCTAGAATGACGAAGCGCGAATGCCGTCGCTAATCTCAGACGCTTCCAACAGAGCAGGCGGACCGCGATATGTCTCAGCCGACGAAGGCGCGCTCGACGACGAAGCTGGCCGGATGGCTCAAGGAACCTTCCTGGAAGCCGAGGCTTTCGGCGAGTTCCTTGACGTCCTTCAGCATATGCATCGAGCCGCAGATCATGATGCGGTCGGTCTCTGGGTTGAGCTTATCGATGCCGAGATCGGAATAGAACTTGCCCGAGCCGATCAGCGCGGTGATGCGGCCCATGCGCGCCGACTCTTCGCGCGTCGTCGAATTGTAGAGCGTGACGCGGCCGCCGGTCAGCTCGCCGATCAGCGGATCGCTTTCGAGCGCCGCCACCAGTTCCTGGCCATAGGTGAGCTCGGCATTGTCGCGGCAGGTGTGGGTGAGGATGACCTCGTCGAACTTCTCGTAGGTATCGGGGTCTCGCAGCAGGCTGGCGAAGGGCGCGATGCCGGTGCCGGTCGAGATCATGATCACGCGCTTGGCGGGCGTCAGCGCGTCGAGCACCAGTGTGCCGGTCGACTTCTGGCGCATGATGACGGTGTCGCCGACCTCGATCTTCTGCAGCTCGGAGGTCAGCGGACCGTCCGGGACCTTGATCGAGAAGAATTCGAGCTCGTCGTCCCAGGCGGGGCTCGCGACCGAATAGGCGCGGAAGATCGGCTTCTCGGCATTGGGCAGGCCGATCATGACGAACTCGCCGGAGCGGAAGCGCAGCGACTGCGGCCGGGTGATGCGGAAGGAGAACAACCGGTCGGTATAATGCTTCACCGACACCACGGTCTCGACATAGACATTGGCCGGGATCGGGAACTGCAGCGGCTTTGCGCCGGCGACGTTCAACGCGGATGTCGTGTTCATTCCAACCCAACTTTCCGGCCCAGACGGAACCTTCTGGCGCCAAACCTTCTCGTGCGCGCCCGAACGGTCAGGTTCCGGCGTGCTCCCTGCACACTGTCAAGCGGTAAGCTCTTGTGTCCGGAATTTATTAGTATACAAATGATCTCCAGGTCAAGATGGCGGCGTAAAACGCCTTTCCAAACCGAGGCATATCCGTAGTCCTGGCATTTCGGGTTTCGGCAATGAATGAGAAATTTTCGGCGTCGGTGGGAAACGTCGTGGCTGGCATCGATGTCGGCGGAACCTTCACCGATCTGCTTTTGATCGACGGCAAGGCGGGCGGCAAGGTCCATATCGCAAAGACACCGACCACGGTGGAAAACCAGGCCTTCGGCGTCGTCGCGGCACTTGGCGCCACCGGTTTTCCGATCGACGGCATCGACCTCATCGTGCATGGCACGACGACTACGACCAACGCCGTGCTGGAACGTCGCCTGGCGCGGACCGGCATGATCACCACCCGAGGCTTTCGCGACGTGATCGAGCTTGGGCGCCGCACAAGGCCGCAGGCCTATGGGATGACGGGCACTTTTGTCCCCGTCATTCCCCGCGACCTTCGGCTGGAAGTGTCGGAGCGGGTCGAGGCGTCGGGCGCCGTGCGCATTCAACTCGACGAAGCCGAGATGCGCGATGCGGCGAAGGCGCTGCTCGACGCCGGCTGCGAGTCGCTGGTCATCCATTTCCTGCACTCCTACGCCAATCCGTCGCATGAGCGGCGCGCGGCAGAGATCGCGGCGGAGCTCTGGCCGAACAGCCACATCACCACCGGCCATGCGCTGCTTTCGGAAGCGCGCGAGTTCGAGCGCGGCGTCACCGCGGCGGTCAACGCCTCGGTGCAGCCGATCCTGGAGCGCTATGTCGAGCGGCTGCGCAAGGAGCTGGCGGCAAAGGGCTACGCCCGCGACTTCCTGATCATGAACGGCAATGGCGGCATGATCTCGGCCCGCTTCGTCACGCAGGAATCGGCCAAGACCGTGATGTCCGGCCCGGCGTCGGGCGTGATCGCCGCCGCCTATACGGGAAAGCGCGCCGGCTTCGGCAATCTCGTCACCTACGACATGGGCGGCACCTCGACCGACGTGGCGCTGATCCGCAACGCCGAACCCGCCGTCTCCAACGAGATCGAGATCGAATATGCGATGCCGATCCATGTGCCGATGGTGGCGGTGCACACGGTGGGCGCCGGCGGCGGCTCGATCGCGCGCGTCGATGCGGCCGGGCTGATCCAGATCGGCCCGGAAAGCGCGGGCGCCAACCCAGGCCCGATCTGCTACGGGCGCGGCGGCATCGAGCCGACCATCACCGACGCCAATCTGGTGCTCGGCCGCCTGGCGCCGAAGAAATTGCTCGCCGTCGACAATCCCGTTACCGTCGAGCGTGTCACCGATATTTTCGAGGACAAGATCGGCAAGCACACAGGCCTCTCCGGCGTCGAAGCGGCGGGTGCCGTCTTGAGGCTCGGCAACATGAAAATGGCGGGCGCCATCCGCATGGTGTCGGTCTCGCGCGGCCACGATCCGCGCGATTTCGCGCTGTTCGCCTTCGGCGGCGCCGGGCCGCTGCACGCGACGGCACTCGCCCGCGAGCTTGGCCTGCCGAGAGTGCTCGTGCCGGCGCGCCCGGGCATCACCAATGCGCTCGGCTGCGTTGTGGCCGATCTGCGGCACGACTTCGTCAACACAATCAACCAGCCGGTCGGCGGCCTCGACGAAACCGCGCTTCGCGAGGTGTTGGAACGGCACCGTAACGAAGGCGAGGCGCTGATCGCCAAGGAAGCGGTGAAGCCCGACGCGATCCGCGTGACGCATTCGGCCGACATGCAGTTCGTCGGTCAGACGCACATTATCAACGTGCCGCTGCCCTCCTTGTCGGTTTCACGAGAAACACTGCAGCTTCTGTTCGAAAAAGCCTATTTCGCGCGCTTCAAGGTCGAGTTGCCGGAGATCCGCGCCAACCTCGTCAACCTCAACACATCGGTTACCGGCGTGCGGCCGCAGATCGACCTGTCGCGGCTGATCGACCCCGCAGGACGTGCCGCCACGCTCGAGGAGGCGCGGCGCGAAATCCGGCCGGTCTGGTATCACGGGACCTGGCACGACACCCCGGTCTATGACCGCGAAAAACTGCCGCTCGATACAACAATTGTCGGGCCGGCGATCCTCGAGCAGATGGATGCCACGACTGTGCTCGAACCCGGCGACCGGGCGCGCTCGGATGCGGACGGCAACATCATCATCGACATCGGCGAGGGCTAAGATGGCAAAGCTCGACACGATCACGCTTTCGGTGCTGCAGGCCGCGCTGCAGCAGGTCTGCGACGAGATGGACCTGACCTTCTCGCGTGCGGCCTTCTCGCCGGTCATCGCGGAAGCCAATGACCGTTCGGACGGCATCTATTCGGCCGTCGACGGCTCGCTGATCGCGCAGGGCAGCCAGGGCCTGCCGGTCTTCGTCGGCGTCATGCAATACTCGACCAAGACCGTCATCGAGATGATCGCCGACGGACGATGCCTGCCGCCGGAGCCCGGCGACATCTACATCGTCAACGATCCCTATCTCGGCGGCACGCATCTGATGGATGTGCGCTTCGTCATGCCGGTCTATCGCGGCGGCAAGATCTTCTGCTGGCTATCCAACACCGGCCACTGGCCGGATATTGGCGGTTCGGTGCCGGGCGGTTTTTCCGCCTCGGCCACGGCGGTCGAACAGGAGGGCTTGCGTCTTCCACCGGTGAAGCTGTTCAAGAAGGGCGCGCTCGATCCGGAGATCTACGCCATCATCTGTTCCAACATCCGGGTCGCAGATCAGCGCATCGGCGACATCCGGGCGCAGGCCGCCGCGCTGCTGATCGGCCAGGATAGGCTCAACGAAATCCTCGATCGATACGGTGACGAAACTGTCGTCGAGGCAATCGCGGAACTGCGCCGCCGGGCCGCCGAGCAGATGCGCGCCTCGATCGCCGTCATCCCGGACGGTGTCTACCGCTCGCAGGCTTTTGTCGATTCCGACGGGGTGGTGAACGAGCCGCTGACCATCAATCTCGCCGTCGAGAAGCAGGGCGACACGCTCACCTTCGACTTTGCCGGCTCATCGAAACCCTGCGCTGGGCCGATGAACAGCGTGCTGGCGACGACGCTGTCGTCGGTCTATCTGGCCATGCGGCATATTTTTCCAGAAGTGCCGATCAGCGCCGGCGCCTTCGAGCCGCTGAACGTCAAGCGGCCGGAAGGCACGTTCCTCGACGCCAAATATCCGCGCCCGGTCTCGGGCTGCGCGGCGGAGGTCTCGCAGCGCATCGCCGAAGCCGTATTCGCCGCGATGGTGCAGGCGCTGCCGGAAAAGGTGACGGCGGCGCCCGCCGGCTCCAGCGGCAATTTCGCGCTCGGCGGCAACGATCCGGCGCGCGGGCGCGACTATGTCATGTACCAGATCTCGGGAGGCGGTTATGGCGGCAATGCCGGCCATGACGGGTTGAGCAATGGCTGCTCGACGATCGGCATTTCGAAATCGCCCCCGGTCGAGATCATGGAGCAGGCCTTTCCGGTGCTCTACCGGCACTATGCGCTGCGCGAAGGCTCCGGCGGCGCGGGAAAACATCGCGGCGGCTTCGGGCTCGCCTATGAAGTCGAGCTATTGCGCGGCGAAGCGCGCGCATCATTCGTCATGGATCACGGCCGCTTCGGGCCGCAAGGCGCGCTCGGCGGCAGGGACGGCGCGCCGAACAGCGTCACCGTGTTCCGGGGCGGCGAAGCGCATGTGCCGCCGCATCTTTCCAAGGAACAGGACATCGCGCTCAAGGCCGGCGACCGCGTGCGTGTCGGCACGCCCGGCGGCGGCGGTTACGGCGATCCGCGCGAGCGCGACCCGAAGCAGGTCGCCGAGGATGTCAGGCTTGGCTATTATACGGCTGAGCAGGCCAGGGAGATGTTCGGGGTGGACGTGTAGGCGGACGGGCGTGGCCAATCGCCCGCGTCGAGTTCCCGCCAACCCCCCTCTGCCCTGCCGGGCATCTCCCCCGCAAGGGGGGAGATCAGCCGTCACCTTGGCTTTCGCCATCGCCAACGCTGCAGGACGAGCACCAGCGTCCGAACTGCTAATCTCCCCCCTTGCGGGGGAGATGGCCGGCAGGCCAGAGGGGGGTGCTGTCCCTCCAGCGTCTAACGGTGTCACCCTCTCGAAAGCAACCCTTCACGCCAGCTTCGCAAGCAGCCGCAGGAACGTCGCGGTTTCTTTGGCGGTCAGCGGCGCCAGCGTTTCCTCGGTGATGGTGCGTGCGAGCGGGATCAGCCGCTCGATCGCCTCACGGCCTTCCGGCGTCAGATTGACCAGCAACCGCCTTTTGTCGACCTCGTGCTTGGAAACCTCGACCAGGCCGCGCGCCTTCAGCCGGTCGATGACGCCCTTCACGGTTGCGGCGTCCATGGCGATCAGCGTTCCGAGCTGGTTCTGCGAGGTTTCGCCGATATCGTAAAGCTTGGCCAAAGCGGCGAATTGCGGCGGCGTCAGGTCGCCGATATGCGAGGCGAAGATCGAAACATGGCGCTGGTGCGCCTTGCGCAGGATGAAGCCGACCTGGTCCTGCAGGTGGTAGTTGTTCTCGTCTCCGTCTTCGGCTTCGACCAGCCGCAGCAGATTGTCCTCGGCGCTCATCTCAGGCCGTCCCATGCCTTGATGTCCTCGGCAGCCAGGCCGCCCATGCGGTTGTGGACACGCGGGCCGCAGGTCATGGCGAGGCAGAACAAGATCTCGTCCGGACGCGGGCCGTCGCTGATGCCGACCTCCATGGCGTCGAAATGGCTGCGCACATAGGCGGCGTTGATGTGGCCAAGCGGCACGTCGAGCCTTGACCCGAAGGCGCCGACCTTCTTGGCCGAGGGCACGATGGCCTTGGCGTCGCCGAGACGCTCGCGCATGGCATAGCCGCCAGGGACATGCCACAGCGCGCCGTGCTCCAGCTCCCCTGCCGTGCCGACGATGGCGCCCTTGCCGTAGCCGTCGATCTTTTTCACGTCGCCGCCGAGCGCCGCGATCAGCCTGTCCGAGAGCAGAAGCCCGAGCGGCTTCAGGTCCTCCATCGCGCCCTGCAAATCCTCGACATAGCGGCCGGCGAAGGGGTTCTTGACCACCGCGAGAGCGGCCGCGCGCAGGCGGGGTTCTTTCGCGACGGGGCCGCCGTCGTGAAAAATCTCCTCGGTCAGGACCGCGACCTTGCGGATCGGAAAGTCAGGCATGGGCAGTTTCCTTCGCTTTATGTTTATTGGGCGCAGCGAGCGTCACCGAGCCACTGATGCGGGCCTCGCCCGCCAGAAACAGCGCCGAGGCGGCGACCAGGCCGCGCCGGCGAAAATCTTCGGCGACGGCAAGGCCGTTGTCTAGCGCGCGCGCAATTTCGGCGGCGTCAAGCGGGCCGACGCTTTGCGTCACCAGCATCTCACCGAGATCGCTGTCTGGCGCCAGATCGCGCGCGGCGGCGCGTGCAATGGCGGGATGTCCGGGCAGATCGACGGCGTTGGCAATCAGCGTCGCCGCCGCATCGGCCTCGGCGCCCGTCGGCGCCAGCACCGTGACGGCATCGGCTATGCCCAATGAAAACGACCGCCCGCGCCAGCCGCTGGTGGCGACGCCGCGCACGCCGTCTTCACCGCGAATGGCGACGCGGTCGACCATGCCATTCCCGGTGCCGGCGATCGCCACTGTCATCGTCTGGCCGATGCCAAGATGGAGAGCGCAGTCGCCGCCATTGTTGACGTAAGCGCGATCGAGCCGACGGCCGGCGAGCATTGAGCTGAGAATTTCGTCGGCTACCGAACCGGCAACGGCGGCCATCGGCGTGATGAAGCATTCTGCCAACGGCATGACGGCAGCCTCCATGCGGCGCGCGGTCGGGCCTGCGAAGTCGCGCGGCGCCAGGAAGAAGGCCGGCAGGCGCAATTCGGGAAGCTCCTCGACCACCTCGATCAGGATCGTCTGAAAGCGTGCGACCGCCTGTTCGTAAGCGGCGCGGCATTCATCCGCTTCCCCAAAGGCCTCGACGATCAGATCGATCGGCCCATGGTTGAGATGGAGCCGCCTGCCGTCGGCAAGCCAATGCGCCTGCGGGCCGTTCATCAGCCGGCCCCGTTCGCCACGGCGCGGCGCAGTTGCGCCAACGGCGGCCAGGGGTTATCGGCCGGCGCGCCCGTGCCGCGGCGTGGGTTGAGATATTCGCCGCCCTTGGCGAGGATGTCCTCGATGCTGCGGATCTCGTTCTCATAGCCGCCGAGCCGGACATAGTCGTCGCGGCGCATGGTGAACTCGATCGGCGCCACCAGCGCCGGCGTCGGCACATAGCCGAAGGCGCCTTCCGGCACGCGGGTGACGTCGACCATCAGCGTGATGCCGCCGCCCGGCCAGACATAGACCGGCGCGCCCCCCACGGTCACATAGGTCTTCAACCCTTGCACCGAGCGGGTGAGGTTGACCGGGTTTTCGGTGACGCCGGCGCGCAGCGAGCCGCCGGCGCCGCCGATGAACAGAACCGTACACAAAGCCGGCTCGCAATTGTCCTCGATCAGGCCGACGGACTTTTGCAGCCGCTCGGGAAACGGCTTCTGGACCGGCTTCAGCTGGTCGTCCAGCTCGTAATAGGCGAACTGCTCGCCGGTGGTCGAGACCATCAGCAGCGACAGGCCGGGACGCGCGCCCTTCTTGGCGTTCCAGTCGCCGAGGATCGACAGCGGATCGGAAATCGTGGTGCCCCCCCAACCGAGGCCGGGCTCCGACACCTTGAAATAGCGGCCGGGGGTCGAACGGCGGCCGATGATCTTTATCCCGGTATCCTCCCAGCCCAGCACCTTGCCGGCCTGATGCTCGGAGACGACGCCGGTGATGTGGTCGTCGACCACCACCACCTCGTCAACGAGGCCGCGCCATTGCGTGGCAAACATGCCGATGGTCGCCGAGCCGCAGCCGACGCGCATGCGATGCTCGACCTTGCCGTCGATGACCGGCGCCTTGCCGGCTTCGACGATGACCGTCGCGCCGCCGTCAATGGTGAGCTCGACCGGTTTCCTGTTGCAGAGATTGAGCAGCGCGTCGCAGGTGGCGCGTCCCTCCGCTTTCGAGCCGCCGGTCAAATGATGGACGCCGCCGAGCGACAGCATCTGCGAGCCGTATTCACCCGTTGTGACATGGCCGATCGCCTCGCCTTGCGCGCGCACCGTCGCCGTCTCGTCGCCGATGTGGCGATCGGTGTCGATCTTCACCTTGACGCCGCAGTACGAAAAAATGCCTTCGGTGACGACGGTGACGAGATCGACGCCCTCGACTTCCTGGCTGACAATGAAGGGCGCCGGCTTATAGTCCGGATAGGTGGTGCCGGCGCCGATCGCGGTGACGAAGCGGCGTCCGGTGTTGACCAGCTCGCCGCGCCACTCCTCGCCCTCGGCAATGAACGGCACGACCGCGCCGCCGGCCTCGGCCGCGTGGTCGAGGATGGTCAGCGGATCCATGCGCACGATGCGGCCGCCGACATTGCCGTAGCGGTCGCAGGCGCCGGTGCGGCCGTCGGCGATGTAGCACATGACCGGGCAGGCATCGCAGCGGATCTTTTCCGCCACCTGCTTCTCGCCGGGATCGTGGGTTTCGAAACGTTCGGCAAGCTCGCTCATCGGCGCGCCTCCTTCTCGCGGATCGCCGCCAGGATGCGGCTCGGCGTCGCCGGCACCTTGGTGACCAGGACGCCTGTGGCATGGCGAATGGCATTGAGGATCGCCGGCGCGGTCGGGATCAGCACATGCTCGCCCAACCCCTTGGCGCCAAAGGGGCCTTCCGGATCCGGAACCTCGACCAATATATGTTCGATGGGCGGCACGTCGCCGATGGTCGGGATGAGGTAGTCGTGCAGGTTCTCGGTGCGGCCGGGGATATATTCCTCCATCAGCGCCATGCCGATGCCTTGCGCGATGCCGCCTTCGATCTGGCCTTCGACCAGGACCGGGTTGATCGCCTTGCCGACATCATGCGCTGCGGTGATCTTGATCAGCTTCACGGTGCCAAGCTTGAGATCGACCTCGAGCTCGGCGATCTGCGCGCCATAGCCGTAGACCGCGTAAGGCTTGCCCTGGCCCTTGGCGTCGAGCGGCAGCGTCGGCGGGTCGTAGGTTTCTTCCGCAACGAAAACGAAGCCGTCGGCATCGGCCTTCAGCGTCGCGAGATCGATGCGCCGCGCGGCATCGCCTTCGCGGATGGAGATGCTGGTGCCGTCGAGCGCGATCGTCGCTTGTTCCGAGACATTGGCAAAGCGCAGGATCTTCTCGCGCAGGGCGCGGCCTGCCTTTTCCGCCGCCTTGCCCGTTACAAAAGTCTGCCGCGAGGCGGATGTTTTGCCGGCATCGGGGGTGATGGCGGTGTCGGCGCTCTTCAGCTTGAAACTGGCCAGCGGCAGGCCGAGCGCGTCGGCGCATATCTGGCTGATGACGGTGTTGGAGCCCTGGCCGATGTCGACCGCGCCCTGGTGCAGGACGACGTCACCCGCGGCCGAGATGCCGACCTTGATGGTGGATGGATTGGGCAACGAAGTGTTGCCGCAGCCATACCAGCAGGAGGCGATACCGACGCCGCGCTTGCTCGCGGCATGGGTTGCGTTGAACGCCTCCGCATCCGCCAGCGCACGCGCCCAGTGCGGCTTGAGCTGTTCCAGGCATTCGCCGATACCGACACCGGATTCCAGGCGCTGACCGGTGACCGTTTCGTGTCCGTTACGAAGGCAGTTCTTCAGCCGAAAATCGAGACGATCCATGCAGAGCTTTGCGGCGAGCTCGTCATAGAGCGTTTCCTGCATGATGGTGGCTTGTGGCACACCGAAGCCGCGGAAGGCGCCGGCGATCGGACCATTGGTGTGGATGGCGTAGCCCGTCGCCCGGTAGTTCGGCGTGAGGTAAGGGCCGGAGGCATGCACCGGCACGCGATTGGCGACGGTCGGGCCCCAACTGGCATAGGCGCCGGTGTTGAAATCGCCCTCGAAGACCATGCCTGTGACACGGCCTTCGGCATCGGCGCCGATGGTCGCCTTCATCTCGGCCGGATGGCGCTTGGTGGTCGACATCATCGATTCATTACGGGTATAGGCAAGTGCGGCCGGCCGACCCGTTTTCATCGCCACAAGGCCGATGAGAGGCTGCAGCGAGACATCGAGCTTCGAGCCGAAGCCGCCGCCTGTCGCCGTCGGCACGATGCGCACCTTCTCCACAGGAAGGCCCAGCACTTTCGCCGTGTCGTCGCGGTCCATATAGGGCGCCTGGGTGCAGGCGACGACGACCAGCGTGTCTCCATCCATGTAAGCGTAGCCGGCTTCCGGCTCGATATAGGCGTGCTCGACAAAGGAGGTCTCGATGGCGCCGGAGACAGTGACCGCTGCGCCAGCGAGCGCGCCATCGGGATCGCCGCGCTCAACATAGCCGGAGGTGAGCAGGTTTGCCGGCCGGTGCGGATGGATCAGTGCCGCGCCGTCAGCTTTCGCATCGCGCGGCTGCAGCATATGCGGCAGCTCGGTCCAGGCGATCGGGAAATCCGTCAGGTCGAGATCGAGGATCGCTTCGCGCTCGCCGGCCACTAGGGCCACGGCCTCGCCGCGCAGGCGCGCAAAACCATCGGCCAGCGCCGGCTGGTCGGCGAAGGGGCCGATGACGCCGAAGCAATTCTTTCCCGGAATGTCGGCGGCGGTGAAGGCGCCGGTGAGGCCAGGATGCGCCTTGGTCCAAGCATCGATATCGCCGAAGCTGAAGCGGGCATGATAATGCGGCGAGCGCACCACCAGCACCGCCAGTGCGTCGGACGGGAAGGAATCGCCGCCGAATTTTTCGTCGCCGGTGACTTTCGGCACGCCGTCGAGCCGGATCGGCGAGGCACCGACGGCATGGCCGGCTTCCGGCAGGCGAAGATCCAGGCTGTTCATGTGCTGCGAGGCCTGCATCACCGCCGCGACGATTTTCCTGTAGCCGGTGCAGCGGCAAAGGACGCCGCCCAGCGCATCCTGCGTCTCGGCCTCACTCGGCCTGGGATTGCGGTCCAGCAGCGCGGTGGCCGCCACAAGCAGGCCGGGCGTGCAGATGCCGCATTGCGCTGCGCCATGTTCGAGGAAGGAGGCCTGCAAGGCGGACAGCCGGCCATCGGCGAGGCCCTCGACAGTGGTGACGGAGGCGCCGGCCACGGAGGCCACCGCCAACAGGCAGGCGCAGACCGGATTGCCGTCGACCAGCACCGTGCAGGCGCCGCAGTCGCCGGCATCGCAGCCGACCTTGGTGCCGGTCAGCCGCAACTCGTCGCGCAACACCTGCGACAGACGCCTGACCGGCGGCACCGACACGCTGACGGCAGCGCCGTTGACCTCGAAGGCGATCTCGGAGCGGTCCATACTGGACCGGGCCATGCCAGATTGAGCCATGCCGGATTTGGCAGCGCCGGACTGGGTCATGCTCATGCGGCCACCTTGCCTTCGCCATGACCGATCGCAGCGCGCACCGCGCGGGCTACGATCTCGCGCGCGGCTGCTTGTCGGTATTCCGCGCTGCCACGCACATCGGCGATCGGCGACAATTCGTCGATCGGCGCCGATAGCACCGCATCGGCAAGGACAGAAGTAACTGGCTGCCCGCGCAACGCCGCCTCGACACCGGCGAGACGGCGGGCGACTGCCGAGCAGGCGCCGACGGCGATCGCCGCATCCGCGACGACGCCATTCTCGACCACCAGCCGCGCCGCGGCCATGGCGATCGAGATGACGAGATAGCGCCGGGCGCCGAGCTTGACGAAGGCCGAGCTGCCGGCAGCGGAACGCTTCGGCACGCGGATGGCGGTGACCATCTCGCCCGGCCGAAGCGCCGTGCGGCGATTGCCGAGGATGAAGTCACCGAGGGCCAGATGGCGGACGGCTTTCGCCGAGCACAATTCGACATCGGCATCGAGGGCCAAAAGCGCCGGCACGCCATCCGCTGCCGGCGAGGCGTTGCAGAGATTGCCGGCGATTGATGCGACATTCTGGATCTGGACCGAGCCAACCTCGCGTGCGGCCGCCTTCAGTGCATCGAAGGCGGGCGGGAGCGGCTGGCGCACGATATCCGTCCAGGTTGTGCGGGCGCCGATCCGCCAATGCTCGCCGGTCTCGGCGATGCCGCGCAGTTCGGCGAGAGCGTTGATGTCGAGGACGTTGTCGCGGAACGGCTTCGCGCCCTGCGCCGGATAGAAATCCGTGCCGCCGGCGAGAATGCGCCAGCGGTCCTCGCCAAGCAGAGCGAGCGCCTCGTCGACCGTGGTGGGTTTCGCGTAACGGATCACGCTCTGCCTTCCAGACAATTGCGCCTTCCCAGACCTTAGGCCTTCGCCAGGCCTCCCGAAGTGCCGCATCAGGTCTTGTTGCCGGTCTCCGGACCGGTCAAATTCATTCGTATGCAAATGATATCAGGCCGGCCGGAATTGTCAAAGCCGGAGTTGGCGCCGCGAAGAGCTGAACGCGATTGTTATGGCGCCGGAGGTTGACGCCGCCGGCCATCTGGTCAAGGTTCCGTGTCCGGTCGCGTCAGCGGCTTTTGGACAGGTGCCCTAAGCCAGACGAGAGGGCCGAAACGAAAGGGACCGCATGGCCGAAGAAGCGCTCATCGTCATCGACCTGCAGAACGATTTTTGCCCCGGCGGCGCGCTGGCGGTTGCCGGCGGCGACGAGATCGTGCCTTTGGTCAACGACCTGATCCGGCGAACGGAGCACGTGATCCTGACCCAGGACTGGCACCCGGCCGGGCATTCGAGCTTTGCCTCCAGCCATCCGGGCAAGCAGCCTTTCGAGGGCATCGAGATGCCATATGGGCCGCAGACGCTGTGGCCTGATCACTGCATCCAGGGAAGCCTCGGCTCCGATTTCCATTCGGGACTGGCGTGGACCAAGGCGGAACTGGTGATCCGCAAGGGGTTCCGCACGGCGATCGATTCTTATTCCGCCTTCTTCGAGAATGACCATAAGACGCCGACCGGTCTCGGAGGCTATCTGAAGGAACGCGGCATCGACACGATCACCCTGGTCGGCCTCGCCACCGATTTCTGCGTCGCCTTCTCTGCGCTCGACGCGGTGAAGCAGGGTTTCAGGACGACCGTGCGGCTCGACGCCTGCCGCGGCATCGACCTCAACGGCTCGGTCGAGGCGATGCTGAAGCGGATGCGCGACGCCGGCGTGACGCTCGAAGACCATTCGGCGGATTGACCGGATCGTGGGGCAAGCGACGGTTCCTTTCGTATCTTCCTGGTGGGGAGAGGCCACCAGTTTGCGGAGCCAAGATGCGGGCTCCCCCTTCTCCCCTTGTGGGAGAAGGTGTCGCCGAAGGCGACGGATGAGGGGTGTTCCAGGGAACGCCAGCGCCTCACTCCGCTGGAACACCCCTCATCCGTCTCGGCGCTACGCGCCGATCCACCTTCTCCCACAAGGGGAGAAGGGGAGGGCGCGCCGCGGCCGAAGGAAGGAGCTTTTCGCATTCATCGCGCTCGCCATCGCGATGCTGCTTCCGGTCCAGGCTTTCGCCTCCGAAATTCACGGGCTGCCGGGCGCCGCGATGCCGCTGTGGTGGGGATTGCCTTTTGCCGGCCTGCTGTTGTCGATCGCGACCGGACCGCTGCTTTTCCCGCATGCGTGGGAGCATCATTACGGCAAGATCGCCGCTGCCTGGGCCATGCTGGCGGTGGTGCCGCTGACGATCGCCTTCGGCCTTCCATCGGCAGGCGAAGCGGTGCTGCACACGCTGCTTACCGAATATCTGTCCTTTATCATCCTCCTGTTCGCGCTCTACACCATCTCGGGCGGCATCCTGCTTGCCGGCAATATCCATGGCACGCCGCTCGTCAATGCCGGCCTGCTGCTCATCGGTGCGCTGCTTGCCTCGGTGATCGGCACCACCGGCGCCTCGATGATCCTGATCCGGCCGATGCTGCGCGCCAATGACAACCGGCCGTTCAACGCGCATGTGGTGATCTTCTTCATCTTCCTGGTCTCCAACATCGGCGGCTCGCTGACGCCGCTTGGCGATCCGCCTCTGTTCGTCGGCTTCCTGCGCGGCGTCGATTTCTTCTGGACGACCGCGAATCTGTGGCGCGAGACGCTGTTCAGCGGCGGGCTGGTGCTCACCGTCTTCCTGGCGCTCGACATCATGCTGCATCGCCGCGAAGGCGGCATGCCGAAGATCAAGGATCCGACGCCGGACACGAAGGTGCGGCTGCGCGGCCTGGCCAACCTGCCGCTGCTTGCCGGCGTGATCGGCGCGATCCTGCTTTCGGCGAGCTGGAAGCCGGGCATCAGCATCCCGATCCTCGGCGTCAGCCTCGAGCTGCAGAACCTGGTGCGCGACGCGATCATCCTGGCGCTTGCCCTGCTGTCCCTCAAGGTCTCGTACAAGAGCCACCGCGAGGCGAACGGCTTCACCTGGGAGCCGATCGCCGAGGTGGCGAAGCTCTTTGCCGGCATCTTTACCTGCATCGTGCCGGTGATCGCCATCCTGCGAGCCGGCCATGACGGCGCTCTGGCGCCGCTGGTGGCCCTGGTCACATCCGCCGACGGCCAGCCAAACAACCTCGCCTATTTCTGGCTGACCGGGGCGTTGTCGTCGTTCCTCGACAATGCGCCGACCTATCTGGTGTTCTTCGAGCTTGCCGGCGGCGAGGCGCACCACTTGATGACCGAGGCCGCCTCGACATTGGCCGCGATCTCGGCGGGCGCCGTGTTCATGGGCGCCAACACCTATATCGGCAATGCGCCGAACTTCATGGTCTTCGCCATCGCCCGGCATCGCGGCTTCAAGATGCCCGGCTTCTTCGGCTATATGGCGTGGTCGGGGCTGGTGCTGATCCCGACGTTCTTGGTTGCGGGGATTTTGTTTTTTAGTTGAGGCGGTGCAAAGCCTTACCTCCCCTTGTGGGGAGGTCGGACCGAAGGTCCGGGTGGGGGCGGCGCTGCCCCCTCCCCGCTGCTTTGCAGCGACCCTCCCCACAAATGGGGAGGGTAATCCTCAGCCAACGCCCACATACCTGCGCACCGCCGACGGATCGGCGCGCAGTGCCTCGACATCGACCGTCTCGCGATTGCGGCCGTTCTCGATGAATGAGACGCGGTCGGCGACCGACAGAACGGCGTCGACGCGCTGCTCGACCAGGATGGTCGAGACGCCAAGCTCGCGCAGCTTCGCCACCGTCTCGCGGATTTTGGCGATCATCGACGGCATCAGCCCTTCGGTCGGCTCGTCCAGCAGCAGTACTTGCGGCTCGAGGCAGAGCGCGCGGGCCATCGCCAGCATCTGCTGCTCGCCGCCCGAGAGCGTGCCGGAGCGCTGCCTCAGCCGCTCCCTGAGCAACGGGAAGAGATCGAGCACGCTCGCGCGGGTTTGCTTGCCCTTGCCGCGCGCCATCAGACCGATCTCGATGTTTTCCGCTACCGTCATCTCGGCGAACAATCGCCTGCCCTGCGGCACATAGGCGACGCCGGCCTTAGGCACGTCATGCGCGGCGAGCCCGGTCAGTTCCTTGCCGTCCAGCTTGATCGAGCCGGCAGCCGCCGGCACCAGACCCATGATCGCCTTCAGTGTCGTCGTCTTGCCGGCGCCATTGCGGCCGAACAGGCAAAGCACCTCGCCCTTGTTCAGCGTGAGGTCGAGGCCGTAGAGCACCTGCACCTCGCCGCAGAAGCAATCGAGGCCGGAAATGGTGAGCAATCCGCCATTGGCTCCAATGGAGTCAGCCATGGGTCGCCCCGAGATAGGCATCCTGAACTTGCGTGTTGGCGCGGATCTCACCCGGCGTTCCTTCGGCGAGGATCTTTCCCGAATTGAAGACGGTGATGCGGTCGGCAAGCTGCATGACCACCGGCATGTTGTGCTCGATCAAAAGCACCGTAGCGTCCCTGGCGATCTCGCGCACCAGTGTGATGAAATTGTCGATCTCGCTGTCGGCGAGACCCTGCGTCGGCTCGTCGAGGATCAGCAGGCGCGGCTTCAGCGCCAGGCCCATCGCGACTTCCAGCAGTCGCTGGTGGCCATAGGAAAGCTGCCCGGCAAGCGTGCCGGCGCGGTCGGCGAGACCGGTCCGTTCGAGTGCCGCCATCACGCCGCTTCTCACCTGGCCCTTCGTGCGGCCGTCGGTCAACGTGCGCTGCACCGGCAGCGCGACATTGTCGAAGGCGGTGAGATTGGCGAAGACGCTGGTGATCTGGAATGTATAGGCGACGCCGAGGCGAACCCTTTTGTAAGCCGGCATGGCGGTGATGTCGGCGCCGTCGAAGACGACCATGCCGGAGGACGGCCGGATGCGGCCTGAGAGCAGGCTGACGAAGGTGGTCTTGCCGGCGCCGTTGGGGCCGATGATGGCGCGGATCTCGCCCGGCATCAGCGCGAAGTCGACGCCGTCGACGGCGCGCAGACCGCCGAAATGGCGCGACAGGCCCTTGGTGGTGAGCAGCGGCGTCATGGCAACCACCCCAGCCAGCGCTCGCGGATGCTGCCCAGAATGCCTTTCGGGAAGAACAGCACCAACAGGATGAGCGCCACGCCGACGATCAGCAGATAGGCGGAGGTGAAGCCGCTGGTGATGTCGGTGACATAATACATGAACAGCGTGCCGATGAGCGGGCCGAGCGTGGTCGCGGCACCCCCGAGCAGCACCCAGAGCAGCGGCAGGATGGAATATTGCACGGAAGCGAAGCTCGAGCCGACATAGCCGAACAGCAGCGCATAGGCCGCGCCCGAGGCCGCGCAGATGGCGCCGGAGGCGACGACTGCGGCGAGCTTGTTGGCGACCGTGTCGTAGCCGAGCATCTTGGTGCGCTCCTCATTCTCGCGAATGGCGACCAGCACGCGGCCGAAGCGGGAGCGGACGACGGCTAAGGTGACGAGCAGAATGATCGAGAAAAGCGCCAGCGCGCTCATGTAGCGCACGGTCGGGTCGGTCAGGTCGAAGGATGCGCCGCCGATCGCGATCACCCGCGACGCCTGCTGGATGACCAAGCCCTGGTCGCCGCCTGTCCAGGCGGCGAAATAGAGGATGAGCAGATAGAAGACCTGAGCGAACATCATGGTGACGATCATGAAGGCGACGCCGGAGGTGCGCAGCGCCAGCAGGCCGATGACCAAGGCGAGCAGCGCGCCACAGGCGACGCCGGCGACAAAAGCTGCCGGCACGCCCCAGCCGAGGTGATAGACGGTCAAGCCGGCGCCGTAGAGGCCGGCCGAGAAGAACATGGCATGGCCGAGGCTGAGCAGGCCGACATAGCCGAAGAGCAGATTGTAGCCCATGGCGAAGACGGCGAGCGCCATGATGCGGGCGAACAGGCCCTGGTGGTAGTCCGGCAGGACGAAGTTCAGCGCGAAGAGAAGCGCGATGACGCCGATATGCAGGGCGTAGGTCTTTGCCGGTGAAGCATCCCTCATCGCGGCGTGGTCCCGAACAGGCCTTGCGGCCGGAACACCAGCACCATGGCGACGACCAGCGTGGCGATGATCTTGGCCAGCGTCGGCGAGAAGAACATCGAGATGATGCCGTCGGAAAGGCCGATCAGGACGGCGGCCACCACGGTGCCGCGGAGCGATCCCAGGCCGCCGATGATGACGACGATGAAGGAGAGCAGCAGCGGATCCTGCCCCATCAGATAATGCGCCTGGCTGATCGGCACGATCAGCACCGCGGCGATCGCCGCCAGCATGGCGCCGACGGCGAAGACGCCGGCATAGACGCACTCGACCGGGATGCCGAAGGCCTGCGCCGTCTCGCGGTCATATTGGGTGGCGCGCATGATCAGGCCGATCTTCGTTCGCGTCAGCACCAGCCAGGTGATCACCAGCAGAATGGCGGAGGCGGCGACCACCGAGAGCTTGTAGCCGGAATAGCCGAACCAAGGCAGGAGAATGCGGTAGCTGAAAGGCGGCTCGACCGGGCGCGCCTCGGGACCATAGAAGGTCAGCGCCAGCTGCTGGATGATGTAGAGCATGCCGATGGTGGCGACGATGGTGCCTTCGGGATTGTAGTGGAGGCGGCGCAGCACCAGGCGTTCGGCAATCAGCGCGACCAGCCCGACCAGCAAGGGCGCGATCACCAGCGCGGCGATGAAACCGATCGCGGGGTGGCCGGAAATCGCCGTCGAGACCGCCCAGGCGAGCACCGCGCCCAGCATGAAGAACTCGCCATGCGCGACATTGACGACGCGCATGACGCCGAACACCAGAGACAGGCCAAGCGCCGTCAGCGCCAGCACGGCGGAGGTGACGAGGCCTTCGAGGGCGGCGAGGAGGAGATGAGGTCCGAAGTGCATATGCTAAGCACCAACGGATGCGCGAGGCACCCCCCTTTGCCCTGCCGGGCATCTCCCCCGCAAGGGGGGAGATTGGCCTTCACCTAAGGCTTCGCCAATCTCCAAAGGAAGAAAATAGGCGCTGCCGCACGAACTGCTGATCTCCCCCCTTGCGGGGGAGATGGCCGGCAGGCCAGAGGGGGGTGCCTTGGCGCTCACGTTTGCAGGAGCTGCTAAGCTCACAGCGCCTGCGTCGTGTAATCCCCTTCCGGCTCGTAGAGACCGTCCTCGATCTTGGTCTTGTGGACGACCTTGAGCTTGCCGCCTTCGACCTTGGAGATGTTCTGGACGCCGAAGCACTGGTGGATCTTGCCGTTGAAGGTCTTCGGTCCCTGCGGATGCTCCGGCCCTTCGGCGAACTCCTTCAGCGCCTCGGTCGCCTCGACCAGCTTGGCGCGGTCCTCCGGTCCCTTGTAGCCGGCGTCCTCCATCGCCTTCTTGACCACGTAGAGCGTTTCCCAGCAGCCGAACATGTGGGCGGCGGTGGAGACGTCCTTGGGGTCGCCGACCGCGGCGCCGTTGTCGTCGATGCCGACCGCGGCGCGGTAGGCTTTCTGTGCGGCCGAGTCATCAGGCTGCGCATAGCGCGGCGAGCCTTCCCAGAAATGGCTGCCATCGAGGAATTCGAGGCCGGGGCTGTTGATGTCGACGGCTTCGAGCGAGTCGATGAAGCCGAAGAGCTGCGGCCGTTGCGAGCCGTAGAACTCGCCGAGCTCCTTGACGAAGGTGAGCACCGCAGGGCCGACCATGACATGGTAGATCACCTCGGTCTCGGCCGGGATCTGCGGGAAGTACTTTGTGAAGGAGCTCTCCGTCGGCGGGATGGCGATTTGAGCGATCACGTCGGCGCCTTGCGCCTTCAGCGCCGGCGGCAGGTAGTCGCGATGGTCGTAGCCGAAGGCGAAGTCGGGGAAGATCTGCGTCACCTTCTTGCCGGCGTTCGCCGCGATCCACGGCGCCATCGACTGGATCTGGCTCTTCACGTCGGTGATGCCGGGCTGGAAGACGTAGCGGTTAAGCTTGGTGGAGGCGGCGTGATGGCCTTCGCTGACGACGAAATAGGGGATCTTGTTCTCGCCGGCGGCGGGCGCCGAGCCGATCACGACATGCGAGAACAAGGTGCCGAAGACGATATCGGTCTTGTGCTGTTTGGCGAATTTGTTGACCACCTCGGCGCCGCGCGCCGGATCGGTGCCGTCATCCTCGATGACCAGCTCGACCTTGCGGCCGCCGATACCGCCGGCGTCGTTGATCGCCTTGACAGCGGCAGCGCTGGTCTTCTCGTACCAGCGACCATAGGCGGCGCCGATCCCGGTGCGGTGCAACTGGAAGCCTATTTTGATCGGCGCCGAGCTCTGCGCCTGGCTGTAACGGACGAAGCCCGGCGCCAGCGCCAGGCCGGCCCCGGCGGCGATACCCTTCAGCGCGGTGCGGCGCGACAGCGTCGTCTTGGAGAGGTCAAAAAATCCGTTCTTGTCAGCCATGTCGGTTCCCCTGTTTTTTCAGTCTTGACCAGCGATAAGGCGGCTAAGCCATCCCCTTCCGAAGGATGGGAAAATTGCATGTGTACAAACTAAATCACCAAAGCCGCGACGTGGCAAGCTAGCTTCCCTCGCGTCATGACGGCGGCCCTTGTCTCATCCCGCCGTCGGCGTGGCAAGCAGCCACAGGCCGAAGATCGTGTAGGCGATCATCAGCAGCGTCAGCGGCAGCTGGCTGAGCGCCGCACGCGACGGCTGAGGATGGAGACGCCAGGCAAGGCCATGCGCGACGAGGACCGCCAGCACATGGCCGGCGATGATGACGCCGGCCTGCAGGTTCCACAGCCACCAGGCGGACTCGGCGCCGGCGACTACGCCGGCCTCGACCATCCTGTTGGCGGTACCGAACAGGTTCCAGCCGAGCGCGAAAGGATTGGAGAGCGCGACCAGCGCATACTGGCCGTCGACCAGGAGCACGGTGAGGTAATGCGCGATATGATAGGCGAGCGCGATCGGCACGATGGACCAGACCAGCAGGCCGGCGGCTTTTGCGAACGACTGCGCATCGCCGGCGAGGCGCTGTCCAAGAAAGGCGGCCAACGCGAACACCGCCGCGAGCAGGACAAGGGTCAGCACGAGGCCGAAGCTGCCGATGCTGACCAGCGCGGTGCGGCCGGGATATTCCAGCGGGTTGACGCCGAACAGGCTGAGCCAGAAGAAGGTCTTCGACAGGCCGTCGAAGGACACCGAAGAAAGCGCCAGCAGGAGAAAAGCCGTGCCGCTCAGCGGCAGCGGGTCGCCGGCAAGCAGCTTCGCACCGGGCCAGCAGAGCGAGAGCCGACCATCGAGGCGTTCGACAGGCGCGAAGCGGGCCACCATGGCGAAGAAGACAGTGAGGAATTCGCCGCGCCGGCTCCAATCGTCGTAGCCGAAGAGGAGCATCGCGACGAAGCTCGCCAGCCAATAGGTGCCGGCGGCAAAAGCCAGGCGGGCCGGATCGTCGGGCGCCGGATCGATCAGCTCAAACCAGGCGAAGGCGAAGAACAGCGCGAAGGCCGGCCAGTAGCCGAGTCTTAACGGCAGATGTGACGGCTGGGCTTCGCTCCATCGGTCGCCGACAAGCCGGCTCACGACGCGCCAGGGCCCATACCATGGGTTGAGCCACGCCCACAGGTCGCCGAGCATGCCTTGCAGCAGGGTGAAGCCGGCCCAGAGCAGCGTCCAAATCACGAGTGGGAGAGGGTTGGAAAGCGGGTCGCGACTGCCGGAGAGACCGGCAGCGACGAGAAGCGCAAAGCCGGCAAAGGAAATCAGGCTGACGACAATGCGGGGGGTGTCGCTGAAGGCAAATAGGGGTAGGCGCCGACGCCAGAAATTGCCGAGGGCAGCGGCCGGCAGCAGGGCCAGGACGAGGAAGCTGACGGCTACCGCCAGCGCGCCGCCGGCGATGTAGTAACCGGTCGGGAGGAGCAGGACGTGGCCGCGGTCGGAGGCATGGGCGAAGGAGGGCGTGGGGAGAGTGGCCGCCAAGGGAGTTGCGAGAAAGGCCAACCTCCAACGTTGGCGCTCTACGGCGCCCCCCTCTGTCCTGCCGGACATCTCCCCCTCTTGGGGGGAGATTAGCAGTTTCGGCGCCAGCTCTCCTCCTGCGACGTCGGAGATTGGCGAAAGCGGAGATGACAGCGTAATCTCCCCCCTAGAGGGGGAGATGTCCGGCAGGACAGAGGGGGGCGCGAAGGAACTCGGCTTATCCGGGAATTCCATTCGTCCGGGCCTTAAGCCTCACACCTTCACCAGCTGCTCCACCCGTCCCTTCTCGCCAAAAATCCTCAGATACCGCTTGATCTCCTTCTCGTCCCCAGTCGCCTTGGCGGGGTTGTCCGACAGCTTCACCGCCGGCCGGCCATTGGCTTCACTGACCTTGCAGACGAGCGAGATGGCGTCGAGGCTCTTGGTTTCGGTCGGCGCGCAACCCTCGAAATCATTGGTGAGGTTGGTGCCCCAGCCGAAGGACATGCGCACCTTGCCGCGGAAATGCTTGTAGGTCTCCTCGATGGTCTCGACTTCCAGGCCGTCGGAGAAGATGAGCAGCTTCTGCTTGGGATCCCTGCCTTTCTCACGCCACCAGGAGAGGACCTTCTCGCCGCCTTCGATCGGCGGCGCGCTGTCCGGCCGGAAGCCGGTCCAGTCGGCGATCCAGTCCGGCGCATCGCGCAGGAACGCGGCGGTGCCGAAAGTGTCGGGGAGCACGATCAGCAGATTGCCGCCATAGTAGCGCTGCCAGTCCTGCAGCACCTTGTAGGGTGACTGCCTCAGCTCGTCCTCGGAATTGGCAAGCGCCGCGAAGACCATAGGCAATTCATGCGCGTTGGTGCCCAAGGCCTCGAGGTCGTTATCCATGGCCAGAAGCACGTTGGAGGTGCCGGTGAAGGCATCGCCGATGCCTTCCTTCAGCGCCTCGACGCACCAGCGCTGCCACAGGAAGGAATGGCGGCGTCTTGTGCCGAAGTCGGAAATACGGATGCCGGGCAGCGCTTTGAGCCGCTCGGTCTTGGCCCACATCTTGGCCTTGGCGCGGGCATAGAGCACGTCGAGCGCGAACGGACCGAAGGAGCGCATCGCCGCGCGCGAGCGCAGCTCGTTGATGATCGCAAGTGCCGGGATTTCCCAGAGCGTCGTGTACATCCAGGGCCCGGCGAAGGAGAGCTCGAACTGGCCGTCGCGCCTGGAAAGCTCGTATTCGGGCAGGCGGAAATCCTCGAGCCAGGCGAGGAATTCCGGCTCGAAGATCTGCTTGCGGCCGTAAAAGGTGTTGCCGCCCAGCCAGATCATTTCCTTCTTCGAGAAGCGCAGGGTGCGGGCGTGGTCAAGCTGTTCGCGCAACTCGCCCTCATCGATCTCATCGGCCAGCCGCACCGACGTGGTGCGGTTGATCAGCGTGAAGGTGGCATCGACCTTGGGATACATGCCCCAGATCATCTGCAGCATCAGAAGCTTATAGAAGTCGGTGTCCAGTAGGCTGCGGACGATCGGATCGAGCTTCCAGGTGTGGTTGTAGACGCGCCGCGCTATATCCGTCTTTGCCATGCTCGCTCACCCATAAAGCACAACGCACGGGAACGCGGGCGCCACGCTTCAAATCCTTGTTCGATCAATTCCGGCCGGAACCCCGTTGCACGGAATTGCTTTAGCAATTGCCTCTTAGCACCGTATTTCCGAACGCGCTTGCTGCTTTGCAAGCTGGCCCGACAAAAAGCAGCTATGCAAGTCCAGCCGTCAGGACGCGGTCCTGGCGCCTATGACCTTGAGGGCGGGGCGTTTTCTGCGGCTCGGCACGCGGCCGGCGACCGGCGCATCGGCGCGGCCCTCGTCCTGTTCCTTCTCGGCGAACAGCCAGTCGATGAAGAGCTGCACGATCGGCGCCGAGCGCATCTCGTTGCGGCAGACGACATAGAAATCGTCGACCGCCGGAACCGACAAACTGAAGGGCGCCACGAGCATGCCCCTGGCGAGCAAGGCGCGCGCGGTGACGGAATCGCCGAGCGCCACGCCATGGCCGTGCACGGCGGCCTCCGTCGCCATGCGGGCATCGCCCAGACGGTGGCGGCGGCCGCGTTCCAGATCGAGCGCGTCGGCGGCGGCCAGCCAGGTGTGCCATTCACGGCCATCGTCGCCATGCAGGAAGACGTGGTCGGCGAGGTCGCGGACGCTGCGGATCGGGCGGTTGTTGATCAGCGTCGGACTGACAACCGGAAACAGCTCCAGGCCGGACCACTTGCGTATCCAGCAGTCGCTCCAGCTGCCGTCGCCATAATGCACGCAGACGTCGATGTCCGCGGCGCGGATGTCTTTGGGATCGTTGGACGGGATCAGCGTCAGCTGGATGTCCGGATATTGCGCCGTGAAGGAGCCGAGCCGCGGCGTCATCCAGAGCAAGAGCAACGCCGGCACGCAGGAGACCGACAGCGCGCCGGCGCTTGCCGGCCGCGTCATGCGCTGGGTGGCGGCGGCAATGCCCTCGAAGGCCGCCGAGACCGCCGGCAGGAACTCCGCGCCATGCGGCGTCAGCTTCACGCGCTGCCCGCTGCGCTCGAAGAGCTTTACGCCCAGCGACTGCTCGAGTGCCTTGATCTGGTGGCTAACGGCGCCGTGCGTGACATTGAGCTCACCCGCCGCCTTGGTCAGTGAGGCGTGCCGCGCCGTGGCCTCGAAGGCGCGCAGAGGGTTCAGCGGCGGCAGGCGCTTGGCCATGAGGGGCTCCTCCTTTGTGAGATTTTCTCACAGCCAAGACCCTAACAATATCAATTGATTTTTCAATGCGGCTGCCCGACACTTTTGCCCGGAAACAGCTTTCAAGAGACGTGGAATCCGCAACGCAGCGGCGGACAGCGATCCAGCCGGACAGCAGGCTGGCTTGGCAAATCGTCCATGCGGGCAGCGCTGCAGGTAGGCAAGAGGAGGACCGGACATGGGTTACGATCGCGGCAAACTCGAAGCGTTGCGCCGCAAATATGGCGAGAGCCATGGCGGCGAGATGTTCGACCCGAAATTCCGCAAGGTCGCCGACAAGATCTTCAACAAGTCGGGCACACGCCTCGCCCCCTATTCCGGCATCCCGACTTTCCTCGCCGCGCCCTACCGCGAAATCGCGGCCGACAATCCGGATTTTGGCGACCTGCAGGTGGCGATGATCGGCGTGCCGATGGATCTCGGCGTCACCAACCGTCCCGGCTCGCGCTTCGGGCCGCGCGCGTTGCGCGCCATCGAGCGCATCGGCCCCTACAATCATGTGCTGGAATGCGCGCCGACGCATGAGCTTCGCGTTGCCGATATCGGCGACACGCCGTTCCGCAGCCGCTACCGGCTGGAGATCAGCCACGAGGACATTGAAAAGCGGACCAATCAGATCGTCGACGCCGGCGTGCTGCCGCTCTCCGTCGGCGGCGATCATTCGATCAGCCATCCGATCCTGAAGGCGGTCGGCAAGAAGACCCCGGTCGGCATGATCCATATCGACGCCCATTGCGATACCAGCGGGCTGTTCGACATGACCAAGTTCCACCATGGCGGACCGTTCCGCAACGCGGTGCTGGACGGCGTGCTCGATCCATCGCGCACGATCCAGATCGGCATCCGCGGCTCGGCGGAATATCTGTGGGAGTTCACCTACGAGTCCGGCATGACCGTCGTGCATGCCGAGGAGGTGACCGGGCTCGGCATTCCTGCCATCATCGAGAAGGCTCGGAAAATCGTCGGCGACGGCCCGACCTACATCTCCTTCGATGTCGACAGCATCGATCCGGCCTTCGCGCCCGGCACCGGCACGCCGGAAGTCGGCGGGCTGACGACGCGCGAGGTGCTCGAATTGCTGCGTGGCCTGAAGGGTCTCAACATCGTCGGCGGCGACGTGGTCGAGGTGGCGCCGCAATATGACGCGACCACCAACACCGCCCATGTCGGCGCGCAGGTCCTGTTCGAGATCCTGAGCCTGATGGTGTTCAGCCCAGCGATCAAGAAGGGCTGATGCCTCGCGCAATTCCAGACGGACGCTATGGCCAAGGCGCCAAGCCTAAACCGCGTCTTCCGGAATTGCTCTCCCAACACGACCGCCGCGCTGGAGCCGGCGGCCGGTTTCAACAACAAGCTTCCAGCAGGGGAATAACAATGTTACTTCGCAACGCACTGAAATCCGTAATCACAGCGGCGATGATACTCAGCGCCGCCGGCCTCGCCACGCAGGCGAAAGCCGACGCCGTCGACGACATCACCAAGGCCGGCGCCATCAATGTCGGCATCTTCTCCGACTTCCCGCCCTTCTCCTCGGCCAGCGCCGACATGAGCATCAAGGGCTATGACATCGACGTCGCGCAGGCGATCGCCGATTCACTCAAGGTGAAGCTCAACCTGGTCAGCGTCACCGGCCAGAACCGCATCCCTTATCTCACCGACAAGCGCGTCGATATATTGATGAGCGTCGGCTACTCCAAGGAGCGCGAGCAGGTGATCGATTTCGCCGCCGCCTACGCGCCCTACTACATCGCCGTCATCGGCCCGGCCGAGCTTGCCGTCAAAGGCAAGGAAGACCTCGCCGACAAGTCGGTCGCCGTCAATCGCGGCACGCTTGAGGATACCTCGCTGACCCAGGCGGCGCCGGCTTCCGCCGACATCCGCCGCTTCGACAACTACAATTCCGTCATCCAGGCCTTCATCTCCGGCCAGACGCAGCTGATGGTGGTCGGCAACGATGTCGGCGCCCAGGTGCTGGCCAAGCAGGATGCGCTGAAGCCGGAGCAGAAATTCCAGCTGCTCACCTCGCCCTCGCATATCGGCCTCAACAAGAATGAAGACCGGCTGAAGAAGGCGGTGAACGACGCCGTCGCCAAGATGCTGGCCGACGGCAAGCTAGACGAGAGCTCGAAGGCCTGGCTGAAAACGCCGCTCAATCCGGACAACCTGAAGGATTGATCTCGAGAGCGGCCCAGCCATGACAAGCGCTGAGCCGCTCCGACTGTTCCAACAAGGTCAATCGCCATGGGCTACAGCCTGGACTTCGGCTGGCTTGCGGGCGCCGTGGGCGCGATCACGCGCGGCGCGGCGACGACGATCCTTCTGATCGCCGTCACCACGCTGGCGGGCACGTTCCTCAGCATCCTCGGCGCGGCCGGCAAGAGAAACGGCCCGAAGCCGCTTCAGCTGGCGATCGGCATTTATGTCGAGGTGATGCGCAACACGCCATTCCTGGTGCAGCTGTTCTTCATCTTCTTCGGGCTGCCCACGCTCGGGATCAGGCTCGACCCGATCCTTGCCGCGATGTTGGCGATGACGCTCAACATGGCAGCCTATACGATCGAGATCGTCGGCGCCGGGCTCGACGCCGTGCCGCGCGGCCAGAGTGAAGCCGCGCTGGCGCTCGGCCTCAGGCCCCGCCAGGTGTTCGTCAAGATCGTGCTGCCGCAGGCGCTGAAAGTGATCTATCCGGCGCTGACCAGCCAGATCGTCATCATGATGCTGGAATCGGCCGTGGTGTCGCAGATCGCGGTGCGCGAATTGACCTACGAGGCCGACATGCTGCAGGCGCGCACTTTTCGCGCCTTCGAGACCTATTTCGTGGTGACGATGGTGTATCTCGGCCTGTCCATGGGGCTGCGCCGGCTGCTGGTCGGCGGCGGCCGCCGTGTTCTGGGGGCGGGCGTGTCATGATCGAATTCACCTTCTGGGACATCGTTCGCAACCTGCTGCTCGCCGCGCGCTGGACGGTGCTGTTGTCGCTCGCCGCCTTCGTCGGCGGCGCGCTGGTCGGGCTGGTGGTGCTGTTCTTCCGCATCGCCAAGAACAACTGGGTGAAGCGGATCGCCTCCGGTTATATCGCACTGTTCCAGGGCACGCCGCTCTTGATGCAGCTCTTTTTGATGTTCTTCGGGCTGCCGATGCTGGGGTTGCGTATCGAACCGTGGACGGCAGCGGCGCTCGGGCTCACTTTTTTTGCCAGCGCCTATCTGGCCGAGATCTGGCGCAGCGGCGTCGACGCGCTGCCGCGCGGCCAGTGGGACGCCGGCGCCAGCCTCGGGCTGCATTATCTGCAGGAGCTCAGGCTGATCATCCTGCCGCAGGCCTTCGCCATCACCCGCGCGCCGACCGTCGGCTTCCTGGTGCAGCTCATCAAATCGACGGCGCTGACCTCGATCATCGGCTTCGAGGAACTGGTCAGGACCTCCAACGCGATCAACAACGCGACCTTCGAGCCGTTCAAAGTCTACGGGCTGGTTGCGCTGATCTTCTTCGTCATGTGCTTCCCGCTGACGCAATATGCACGGCGGCTGGAGCAGCGTGCAGGGGCGCGCTGAGCCGCCAAAAGGCCGCCGACCGGACCGCAGCCTTTGTCGATCAATGCCCGAAGGCGAGCTGCGGCGCGATGCGGTCGCGCCGGAGCCAGCGTGCCAGGAGCAGCGCCGCCACCACGGCCAGTCCCGAGGCCAGGCCGATCCAGATGCCGACGCCGTTCAGGCCGAAATGGAAGGCGAGCAGCACGCCGAGCGGCAGGCCGACGCCCCAATAGCCGATCGCGGCGTAGATCATCGGCACCTTGGTGTCGTGCAGGCCGCGCAGCATGCCGGCCGCGACCGCCTGGGCGCCGTCGAAAATCTGGAAAAGCGCCGCAAACACCAGGAACGACACGGCAAGCGTGATCACCCTTGCATTGACCGGATCGCTGAGATCGATGAAGGCGCTGATCAGCGCATGCGGCCACAGAATCATCACCAGCCCCATCAGCGCCATGAAGGACACGCCGATGACGAAGGCCGTCCAGCCGGCGCGCGAAACGCCTTCCGGATTGCCGGCGCCATGCGCTAGGCCGACCCGCACGGTCACCGCCTGATTGAGGCCGAGCGGCACCATGAAGGAGATCGAGGCGATCTGGATGGCAATCGCGTGGGCGGCGAGCGAATCCGCATCGATCAGGCCCATCAGCAGGGCGGCCGCATTGAAGATCGTCACCTCGAAGGCGAGGATGCCGGCGATCGGCAGGCCGAGCCTGAGCAGGCCGCGGAAGCGCGGCCAGTCGGAGCGCCAGAAGCGGCCGAACAGACGGTAACGGCGGAACTTCTTCTCCCTGATCACCACCGCCGCCAGGCCGACAAACATCAGCATGCTTGACAGAGTGGTGGCGAGGCCGGAGCCGGCAATGCCCATCGACTTGACGCCGAGATTGCCGAACATGAACACCCAGTTGAAGAAGGCGTTGCAGGCGACCGCGACGAAAACGATGATCAGCGCCCAGCCGGGCCGCTCCAGCGCCGAGATGAAGGAGCGCAGCACGATATAGCCATAGAAGGGCAGCACCGCCCATTGCAGCCAATGCAGATAGATGCCGGCCTCATGCGCGAGCTCCGGCTTCTGGCCCATGGCCAAAAGCACCGCTTCGCCATGCCAGAGAAAAATCCAGATCGGGATCGAGATGAGGATCGCCAGCCACAGGCCCTGGCGCACGGTGCGGCGCAGGTCGCGTACGGAATGGCGGCGACGGCCAAGCTCGGTCGCCATCATCGGCGAGGTCGCCAGCATCAGGCCGAGGCCGAAGATCAGCGGCATGAAATAGAGATTGGAGCCGAGCGCGCCGGCGGCGAGCGTATCGGGCCCGAGGCGGCCCATCATCATGACGTCGGTCGCGGTCATGGCGGTCTGGCCGAGATTGGTCAGCACCATCGGCCAGGCGAGCGCGATCGTTGCCCTGATTTCCTGACGCCAAAGGTTTTCCGGCGCGCGAGCGCCGGCTTCGATCGCAGACATTGTTCCGCTCTTTCAGAACACGGCGCGTCGGCCAAAGGGCCGGAAGCCGCACAACAATGGCGCAAAATGGCGCCATTTGCGTCGCCTTGTGAACGAAATGCGACATGTTGGCAAGGGACGAGGCCCGGCTAGCGATTGATCCAGGCGGAGCCGGGATTCAGCGACGCCTCTTTCATTTGCCGGCCGGGGGCTGCTACGGATGCCCGGGCATATGCAGCCGGCGCGCCATGCCGGGAGGAACGAATGCCGTTCAGGCGCAGAAAGAACACAGCCGCGATCCCGCGCACGGTACCTGCCTTCGAGCACATCGTGACGGAGGCCAGCGAGAGCTTCCTGTGGCGGCTGGACGATTATCCGTGGGAGCGCAATGTCTGGAATTTCCATCCCGAATACGAAATCCATCTCTTGCGGAAATCGTCCGGCGTCGTGCTGGTCGGCGACCATATCGGCGAGTTCGGGCCGGGCTATCTGACCATCGTCGGCGGCGGGCTGCCGCATGACTGGGTGACGGCGGTGCAACCCGGCGAGCTGATCGAAGGCCGCGATATCGTGCTGCAATTCGATCCCGAACGGCTGCGCGGCTCCTCGGGGCTGCTGCCGGAGCTGCGCGAGCTGGAGCCGTTCCTGGAACGCTCGCTGCGCGGAATGGTCTTCCATGGCCAGACGGCGCTCGACGGCGCCGAGCTGATGGAACGAATGGGCGAGGTGCATGGGCTGGCAAGGTTCCGCATGTTCCTCGAACTGCTGGACCTTCTGGCCACCACCCAGGAATACGAGCTTCTGTCGTCGCCGGATTTTTCTCCGTTTCTCGACGCGGAATCGCTGGATATTATCCAGCGCTCGCTGACCTATCTGTTCCAGCACTTTGCTGAGGATCTGAAGCTGCCGGAGGTGGCGGCGTTGGCCGGGATGAGCGAAAGCACTTTCTCGCGCTTCTTCCAGAAGAACACCGGCAATTCGTTCAGCGACCACGTCGCCAAGCTCAGGCTCTGGCAGGCCTGCAAGCTGCTTGCCGACACCGAGATCCCGATCACCGACATCTGCTTCCAGGTCGGCTATATGAACATCTCGAACTTCAACCGCGCCTTCCTGCGCAAGCACAAGATGACGCCGTCATCCTACCGCAAGCTGTCGCGGCAGCGGCTGACGCTGCGGGCCTGATTTCGCCACCTAGCTTTTTGTTTCATCGCAATTCCGGACGGAAAACCGCTGCACACTTTTCCTGGAATTGCTCTAATCGTACTGATACTCGTGTGACGAGCAGACTCTGCCGGTGCCATTTTTTGCGCCGCACAATGCATAAAAGTACAGGTCTGCTGCAACGGGGCTTCTAGTCTCGCCCCTTCCAACTCCTCATTTTGGCGGCGGGTCGCAGTCATGCGGGCGACGGTGAGGGTCGCTTAGCCCGCGGACTTGCTTGTTCCTGGAGGAGAAACATCAATGAAATCAACCCGGCTCGCTGCCAGCCTCAGTGCAGCTTTCGTGCTTACCGCTTCCGTTTCAACCGCAGCACTGGCGCAAGCGCCGGTCTGCTCGGCGCCGGTCAAGGTGCTGGCGCAGCCGCGCGACGGGCTGACGCTTCTGGAGGACTCCAAGGACGAGTTCAAGAAGCTGTCCGGCGCCTCGTTCCAGATCGACTATCTCAACGAGAACGACCGCCGCGCCAAGTCGCGGGCCGACGCCTCGACCGTCGGCAACTACAATGTCTACTATGTCGACGAGGCTAATGTGGCGCTGTTCGCTTCCTCGGGCTGGATCGCGCCGCTGACTGATTATTATCCGGCTGAATACGATTTCGCCGATTTCGATCCGGGCCGCCAGAAGGTCGCTACTTATGACGGCAAGGTCTGGTTCGCGCCGCTGACCGGCGGCGGCGACCTGATGGTCTATCGCAAGGACGTGCTGGAGGCCGCCGGCATCCAGCCGCCCAAGACGCTGGACGAGCTGATCGCCGACGTGCCGAAGCTGACCAATGCCGACAAGGGCATGTACGGCATCGCGCTGCGCGGCGCACGCGGCTCGGGCGCCAATGTCTGGCGCTGGATGCCGTTCTTCAAGGCTTATGGCGGCAAGTGGTTCGACGGCGACAAGCCGGCTTTCAATTCGGACGCCGCCGTGAAGGCGACCGAGGCTTATTTGAAGCTGTTCAAGGACTCGGCCCCCGGCACGCAGACCGGCAGCTGGGACGAATCGACCGGCGCCTTCCTCTCCGGCCAGGTTGCCATCCTCGTCGAATCGACGCCGCTGTCGGGCATGGCGGTGGACCCGAAGACCTCGCAGGTGGTCGGCAAGGTCGGCTTCCTGCCGCCGCCTTCGCCGCTGCCGGGCGGCGGCTATGGGCATGGGCTCGCCATCGGCACCAAGGCCAATGCGGATGACGCCGCGAAGAAGTGCGCCGGCCTGTTCATCGCCTGGGCGACGTCGAAGGAGAACGAGAAGCGCCGGCTCGACGCGCACCAGTTCGGCGAGCTGAACCGCACCAGTGTGCTCTCCAGCAAGGAATTCGCCGACATCTACGGCGCCGATCTCGGCAAGGCGCTGGCCGAAACCGGCAAGGTGACGGCGGTGAACTTCTGGCAGGATCCGCGCTGGCCCGATCTCGGCGACCGCTGGGGCATCATCCTCGAGGAACTGGTCACCGGCACTCGCACCGACATCAAGGGTGGCCTCAACGAGCTCGAGGCCTATGCCAATGAGCTGGTGAAGAAGAAGTAATCCTCCCGCCTGCGGCGCGCGATCCACGGCATTCGAAGGAATGCCGGGATCCGTGCGCCGCGGGACCTTCACCAGACAGCAGTAAAAAATCCGAGGAGGCCATGCGCCGACGCTCTTCCCTGCCGGTCACATTTCTGGTTCCGACTTTAGCCATCCTCCTGGTGCTGTCGATGGTGCCGACGCTCTACGCCATCGTGATCGCCTTGCAGAACCGCGAGTTGAGCACGACCGGTTACTCCTGGGTGTGGTTCTCGAACTTCGCCGATCTCTTCCTCGACCGCCGCTTCCTCAACGCCGTCTGGGTTTCGGTGAAATGGGAGATCGTCACCGTGGTAGCGACGATGGTGGTGGCGATCGGGCTGGGCGTGCTGATGTTCGAGGTCGCCGGCCCACGCCTGCGCAACTTCTATTGCCTTTTGTTCATCATCCCGGTGCTTTTGCCGCGCGTCTCGGCCGCCTTCGTCTGGAAGTTCGCCTATCACCCGCTCTACGGTATCGCGACCTATCCCTACCGGCTGATCACCGGCGGGCTGATCTTCGATCCGCTGTCCAAGCCCGGCACCGCATTGTTCGCCGTCGCTTCAGTGGACGTCTGGCAATGGGGGCTCTTCTTCGCTGTCATCGTGCTGAAGCTGCTTGAAACCTTGCCGCCGCAGCCGATCGAGGCGGCCAGGCTCGACCACGCCAAGCGTTGGCAGATCCACGCCTACGTCACCTTGCCGATGCTGAAGGCGCCGCTGATCAGCCTGATGTTCGTCAAGATGATCGAGTCGCTGCGCTCCTTCGACCTGATCTATGTGATGACGCGCGGCGGGCCGGGCGTCGCGACCGAGACGCTCGACATGTATGCCTTCTCGCAAGGCTTCATCGAGTCCGGCAAGGTCTCCTACGCTTCGGCCATGGCGGTGCTGATGATGATCGCGACGGTCATCACCTTCACCATGCTGTGGAAGCGGGTGCAGGCATGAAGCCATATCCGATAAGACCGGGCCGCCTGATCGCAAAGGCCATCCTGGCGCTGGCCGGGTTCCTGGCCGTGTTCCCGCTTCTGTGGACGGCGCTCAATGCGCTGAAGAACAATGTCGACATCATCACCCGCGTGCCGAAGGTGATATTCACGCCGACGCTCGCCAACATCGGCTACATCCTCGGCCGCGACAGCGTGCTGACCGGGCTCTACAACTCGGTCGTTGCCTGCGGTTCGGCGGTGCTGATCGGCGTCGTGCTCGGCCTGCCGGCGGCCTATGCGGTGGCGCGCTATCCCAACCGCTTCGCCGGCGACATCCAGTTCTTCGTCTTGTCGCTGCGTTTCCTGCCGCCGGTGGCGGTGGCGATCCCGCTGATGGTGATCTGGCTGCAGGTCGGGCTCTACGACACTTTGCCGGCGCTGATCGTCACCTATTCGCTGCTGACCATATCGGTGATCATGTGGCTCGCCATTCCCGCCTTCCAGGGCGTGCCGAAAGAGATCGAGGAAGCGGCCTTCGTCGACGGCTACGGCGCCTATTCGGTCTTCTGGCGGATCGCGCTTCCCGTCGCGGCGCGCTCGCTGGTCGGCGCCATCGCCTTCAGCTTCGTGCTGGTCTGGAACGAGTTCCTGATTGCGCTGATGCTGTCGAGCTCCAACGCCAAGACGCTGCCGATCGTGGCTTCCGAGCTCTCCCAGCAAGGCATGAACGTGCCCTGGGGAATCCTCAACGCCTCGGTCGTGCTTCTGTCGCTGCCGCCGCTTTTGTTCCTCGGCGTTTTGAGCGGCTTCCTGAATTCCGTTTTCCGGCAAAAGAAAAGTTGATGCGAGGATACCCGATGCGGGCACTGGTGCTTGAGAAAAAAGGCGAACTGTCGCTGCGCGAGATCGCGCTGCCGCAAGACGTCGGACCGGACGACGTCAGGATCGCCATCCACACGGTCGGGGTCTGCGGCAGCGACGTGCATTACTACACGCACGGCGCCATCGGCAGCTACATAGTTCGCGAGCCCATGGTGCTCGGCCATGAGGCTTCGGGAACCATCGTCGAGGTCGGCGCCAATGTCACGAATCTCAAGGTCGGCGACCGCGTCTGCATGGAGCCCGGCGTGCCGAACCTTGCGTCGCGAGCGACGAAGCTCGGCATCTACAATGTCGACCCGGACGTCCGCTTCTGGGCAACGCCGCCGGTGCATGGCGTGCTCGCGCCCTACGCCGTCCATTCGGCGGCCTTTACCTACAAGCTGCCGGACAATGTCTCCTTCGCCGAGGGCGCGATGGTCGAGCCCTTCGCCATCGGCATGCAGGCGGCGGCGCGCGCCCGCATCGTGCCCGGCGATGTCGCCGTCGTCGTCGGCTGCGGCCCGATCGGCATCATGATCGCGCTCGCCGCGCTGGCGGGCGGCTGCTCCAAAGTGCTGATCTCGGACTTCTCCGCGCCGAAGCTTGCGATCGCCGCCCAGTATCCCGGCATCGTGCCGGTCGATATCGGCAAGCAGTCGCTGGTCGATGCGGTGCGGGCGGCGACCGACAAGTGGGGCGCCGATATCGTGTTCGAGGCGAGCGGCAGCCCGAAGGCCTTCGCAAACCTGTTCGACGTGGTGCGGCCGGGCGGCGCTGTGGTGCTGGTCGGCCTGCCGGTGGAGACGGTCGAGCTCAACGTGCCGGCGGCGATTTCCAAGGAAGTGCGCATCGAGACCGTGTTCCGCTACGCCAACATCTTCGATCGCGCCCTGCAGTTGATCGCCTCCGGCAAGGTCGACCTCAAGCCGCTGATCACAGGCACCTATGATTTCTCCGAGAGCATCAAGGCGTTCGAGCGCGCGGCGCAAGGCAGGCCGCAGGACGTCAAGCTGCAGATCCTGCTGACCGGGGAGAAGGGATAAAGATGTCCGCGATCGTTTGCTCCCATGTCGACAAGGCCTATGGCGCCACGACCGTCATCCGCGACCTCAACCTATCGATCGAGGAGCACGAGTTCGTCGTGTTCCTCGGTCCGTCCGGCTGCGGCAAGTCCACGCTTCTTCGGATGCTGGCGGGGCTGGAGGACATCAGCGGCGGCGAGGTGTCGATCGGCGGCAAGGTGGTGAACGATCTCGAGCCGGGCGACCGCGGCATCGCCATGGTGTTCCAGAATTATGCGCTCTATCCGCATATGACGATCTTCGACAACATCGCCTTCGGATTGAAGCGGCAGAAGGTGCCGGCGAACGAGATCAGGAAGCGGGTCGAGGCGGTCTCGAAGACGCTCGGGCTGGAGCCCTATCTCGGCCGCAAGCCTACAGAGCTTTCCGGCGGCCAGCAGCAGCGCGTGGCGATCGCGCGCGCCATGATCAAGACGCCGAAAGTGTTCCTGTTCGACGAGCCGCTCTCCAACCTCGACGCCAAGCTGCGCAATCACATGCGGGTCGAGATCGCCAGGCTGCACCAGTCGCTGAAGACCACCACCGTCTATGTCACGCATGACCAGCTCGAGGCGATGACGCTGGCCGACCGCATCGTGTTGTTGAAGGACGGCGTGATCGAGCAGATCGGCTCGCCGGCGGAGATCTATCGCCGCCCAGGCAATCTGTTCGTGGCCGGCTTCATCGGAACGCCGAACATGAATTTCATCGACGTGACGGTCGGCAAGAGCAAGGATGGCTGGACGCTGACCGGTGCGGGGACGGTGCTGTCGCTCGGTGGCCAGAGTTTCCACCTGCAGCACGGCGATCGCGCCGTGCTCGGCATCCGGCCGCCCGACCTGGCGCTGGCTGGCGTGGGCGCAAGCAACGTCCTGCAAGGCACCGCCGATCTCATCGAGTTCCACGGCAACGACGCGCTGGTAACCTTCGGCTCCGGCGGCAAGGAGATCAGCGCGCTGGTGCCGGCCCGCGAATGCCCGGAGCTGCGCGCGCCCGTGCGCTACAGCTTCGACGAGGAAAGCATCCATCTGTTCGACGCGGAGACAGGCAAGTCGCTGCGCAAGCAGTAGGGCGATTCCGCCCGGAATTGCCTGGGGGATGCACACATTTCCAAGCGGCTGGCCTTTGGCGATACCGTGCATGGCAGCTTGGCGCATGCATTGTCCTATGTAGCGCTGGTCGACCCCCACTCCGTCTCGGCTTCGCCGAGCCACCTCTCCCCCGATCGACGGGGTAGAGGAAAGGCGCCAAGCTTTCAACGCTCGTCCAGCAACGCTCTTTCCTTTCCCTCCGGAGGGGGGAAAGGTGGCGCTGCGAAGCAGCGACGGATTGGGGGAACCACGTGGCAATCAAGCCTCGGCCTGATCCGTCACGCCAGTCACAGAAGATGTGTGCATGGCGTAGCCGGAATTGCGTTGATGGAAGCTACCCGATCGCGTCGAGCGCCTGCCGCTGGCGATGCATTTCTAGGAAGATGCGGTAGTCGCGGTCGAAGCGGGCGCCGGCTTGCTTGTTGGGGGCGCGCGTCCTGCCGCCCTGCTGCATGGCGACGCAGGCCGCCTTGAGGTCCGGGTAGAGCCCGGCGGCGGTCGCCGCAACCATGCCGGTGCCGAGCAGCACCGCCTCGTCGGCCAGCGGCTCGACCACCGTGCAGCCGGTGGCGTCGGCGTAGAGCTCCATCAAAAGCGGGTTCTTGGTGTGGCCGCCGGTGACATGCAGCGTGTCGATCAGATAGCCGTTCTCGTTCAGCGCCTCGAGCACATGGCGCACGCCGAGCGCGATGGCGACGGCGGTGCGCCAGTAGAGCTTGCACAGGCTGTCGAAGGAGGAATCGAGCGTCAGGCCGCTGATGACGCCGACGGCGTGCGGGTCGGCGAGCGGCGAACGGTTGCCGTGGAAATCCGGCAGCACATGCAGCCTTGCCGCCAGCGCGTCGCCATCCTCGGCGCGCAGCTCGGCGACGCGCCTGGCGATCTTCATATGCATGGCCGCGTCCGGCTCGCCGCCGGCGCCATGCCAACGGATGATGTGGTCGAGCAGCGCGCCGGTGGCCGACTGGCCGCCTTCCGACAGCCACAGCCTCGGCAAAGCCGCGCCGTAATAAGGGCCCCAGACGCCAGCAAAGGGCTGCGGGTCTTGCGACATGGCCATAACGCAGGACGATGTGCCGGCGATCAGCGCCAAATGCCGGCTGATGTTCTTCTCGTCGCCGGCAAAGCCGCCGAGAACGCCCAGCGCACCGGCATAGGCATCGATGACGCCGGCGCCGACCCGGCATTTCTCGGTGAGGCCGAGCTCGGCTGCGGCCTTCGCCGTCAGCGGACCGATATCGGCGCCGACCGGGCTTGCCTTTTCCGGCAGATTGCCGTGCTCGAACAGGTCGCCGAGCCCGACGAGCTCGAAGAAATCGCGCCGCCAGCTCTTTTCCTCATGCGCGAGATAGGTCCATTTCGCCGTCAGCGTGCATTGCGAGCGGGCGAGCGAGCCCGATGCCTTCCAGGTCAGGAAATCGGCAAGGTCGAATAGATAGCCGGCTTCATTCCATGTGCTCGGCAGATGACGCTTCAGCCACATCAGCTTCGGCGTTTCCATCTCCGGCGACATCACACCGCCGATATAATCGAGCACGGCGTGACCGCTTGCGGTGCATTCATCGGCCTCGGCGATGGCGCGGTGATCGAGCCAGACCATCGTGTCCCAGCGCTTCTCGCCCGTGACCGAGACGCTGAGCTGGCCGCCCTGCCTGTCGCGCGCGACCAGCGAGCAGGTCGCGTCGAAAGAGATGCCGGCGATATCGCCGGCGGCGACGCCGGATTTTTGGAGCGCGGACCGCACGGATTTGCACACCGCCGACCAGATATCTTCCGAATCGTGCTCGGCATGATCGGGCTTGGGCTGATGCATGGCGATCGGATGATCGGCGCGGCCGAGCAGGTTGCCGCGCACGTCGAGAATGCCCGCGCGCGCGCTCCCGGTGCCGACATCGACCGCGCAAACGAAACTCTTGATCAAGATGCTTTTTCTCTCGCTCCCAGGCCTGCAATCAAATCGGGCAATTGCAGCATGTCAGCGAATATAAAGTCCGGTTCCGTCGACGCAAGCCGCGCCTTCAGGGCGGGATTGGAGGCATGCGAGCCGCCGGTGAAGGCAAAGACGCGCATCCCCGCCGCGCGGGCGGCGGCGACACCGGCGGGGCTGTCCTCGATCACAAGGCATTCGCGCGGATGCGCTCGCATGCCGGCGGCGGCGTGGAGAAAAAGGTCGGGCGCCGGTTTGCCGCGCTTGACCATGGTGGCGCTGAACAGATGCGGCTCCAGCAGCGGGAGCAGGCCGGTGACGTCGAGCGCATAACGGATACGCTCCAGCGTGCCGGACGAGGCGACGCAGCAGGGCCGACCGAGTTTCGGCAGCACCTCCTTGACGCCTGAGATCGGCTTCAATTCCTCGCGGAATTTGCGCATCAAGTCGACGCGCATGGCGGTCAGATGCCGGTCGCTGATCTCGAGCCCGAACTCTTGGCCGAGGATCTCGCGCACGCTCTTCATGCTCTTGCCCAGGAAATGCTCGTAGGCGGCGTCCTCGCTGACCGTGCCGCCGGCGAGCTCGATCATGCCGAGCAGCGCGGAGACCGAAAGCCCCTCGCTATCGACCAGCACGCCGTCACAGTCGAAGATGACCAGTTCCGGCCGCATCGCGATCTGCTTCCAGTGAGCGTCAGAGCTTGCCGGCGAGATAGCGCGTCAGGGTATCGCGCGCGCCGTCCGCCCACAGCGCCTTCAACGCACGGCCAAAGGCCTCGGCGAAGACGGACGAACGGCCGACATCGCCATAGATGTCCTCCATCGCCAGCCAGGCCTGCGGATCGTCCTTCGCCGCCTTCGCGGCCGCCTGCATGCGGTTCCAGCTCGGGTCGTTCGGCTCGATGACGGCGCCGCTGTCTGTGGTGCCGAAGCAATAGCGGCACCACAGGGCCGATTCCAGCGCGAGGCCGGCGACACCCTCGCCCGCCTTCAGCCGGTCGGCAATCGTCGGGATGATGAATTTCGGCTGACGGTTGGAGCCGTCGAGGCAAAGCCGGCGGATGGTGTCGCCGATCTTGGGATTAGAGAAGCGCCGCTCGATAAGCTGATAGTAGTCCTCCAGATCCGTATCCGGGACCGGCGGCACGGTCGGGATGATCTCGTCATGCTCGAGCTTCGACAGGAAGGCGCGCACCAGCGGCTCCTGCATGGCTTCATGCACGAAATGGATGTCCATCAAGCCAGCCGGGTAAGCGATGGTGGCGTGGCCGCCATTGAGGATGCGTATCTTCATCAACTCGTAAGGCGAGACATCCTTGACGAATTGCACGCCGACCTTTTCCAACGCCGGGCGGCCGGCGGTGAAATGGTCCTCCAGCACCCATTGCTTGAACGGCTCGCAGAACACCGGCCAGTTGTCCTCCAGCCCGAAATCGTCGGCGAGGATCTTGCGCTCGCGCTCGGTGGTGGCAGGGGTGATGCGATCGACCATGCCATTCGGGAAGGCGACCTTGTCCTCCACCCATTTGGCGAGGTCCTCGTCGATCAGCCGCGCAAGGCCGATGACGCCGTCGGAGGTGACGTGGCCGTTATGGGGGATGTTGTCGCAGGACATGACGGTGAACGGCACGATGCCGTCGGCCCGCCGGCGCAACAGTCCGGCAAGGATGATGCCGAAGACGGTCTTCGGCACAGCGCCCGGCTGTGCGTCGGCGACAATATCGGGATGGGCCGGGTTGAATTTGCCGGAGGCCGGGTCGATGAAATAGCCGCCCTCGGTGATGGTCAGCGACACGATCTTGATCGCCGGATCGGCAAGCCGCTCGATGATCGTAGCCGCGTCGCCGGGCATCAGGAAATCGATCATGGCGCCGGTGACGCGGGCGCTCATATGACCCTGATCCTGCTCGACGACGGTGGTCAGCCAGTCCTGCTCTTCGAGCTTGGAGCGGCCGATCTTCTCGCCTTCGAACACGCCGGCGCCGACCAGCGCCCAGTCATAAGCCTCGCCGGTGCCGAACAGGTCGTCGAGATAGACCGCCTGATGCGAGCGATGGAAGTTGCCGACGCCGAAATGGACGATGCCCGCCTTCAGGGTGGAGCGGTCATATTTCGGGCCGGCGACCTTTGCCGGCAGCATGGCGAGGTTCGAGGAAGAGAGTCTTACGGTCATCTCATTTACCCTTTGGCCGATCTGCAGCCCGACTGTTCCGCCTCCTTCGGAGGGCGAGGATGAGGGGCAACACCCGGTATTCCAGTATGCTGCCCCTCACCTGCCCCATGGCGTCTTCTCCGGAGGAAAGAAGAGAAGCGCCTCCCCCTCAACTCATCCATTGGCCGCCGTCGACATTGTAGGTCTGGGCGACGATGTATTCGGCCTCGTCACTGGCGAGGAACACGGCCATGCCGGCGAGATCTTCCGGCTTGCCCATGCGACCGTAAGGCACGCCTTCGCCGACCAGCCGCTTCTTCTCGCCCTTGGGCCGGTTCTCATATTTTGCGAAGAGCGCATCGACTTGGTCCCACATGTCGCTGTCGACAACGCCCGGCGCGATGCCGTTGACGTTGATGCGATGCTTGATCAGGTCGAGCCCGGCCGATTGAGTGAGCGAGATGACGGCGGCCTTGGTGGCGCAGTAGACCGCGACCAGCGGCTCGCCGCGGCGTCCGGCCTGGCTGGCCATGTTTATGATCCTGCCGCCCTTGCCACGCGCGATCATCGAGCGGGCGGCCGCCTGCAGCATGAACAGCGTGCCGGCGACATTGACCGCGAACAGCTTTTCGTAGCTCGCCCTCGTTATCTCGACGATCGGCGCGAGGTCGAAGATCGCCGCGTTGTTGATCAGCACGTCGATCCCGTCGGTCCTGGCCTCGACCGCTTTCACCGCCGCCTCGATCGAGGACTGGTCCGTGACGTCGAGCCTGATCGCGTAGGCGGCAGAACCGATCGCTTTCGCCGTCGCTTCCGCCGCTTCCAGGTCGATGTCGGCAATCGCGACCGTCGCGCCTTCGCGCGCATAGGCTTCGGCGAAGGCCCTGCCGATGCCGCGCGCCGATCCGGTGATCAGCGCCGATTTGCCTTTCAGCCTCACTGCACCAGCGCCTTGCCGTCGGCGCCGAAGCGATGGAGCTTGGTCTTGTCGGGGGTCAGGTAGACGGTGTCGCCATGCTTGACCGCGACCTCGCCGTCGGCGCGGACATTGATGGTGCCGATGCCGTCCGCCTGGACGTGGAGGAAAGTGTCGGAGCCGAGATGCTCGGCAACGCCGACCGTCGCCTTCCAGTCGCCGGCCGAGGTCGAGATGTTGAGATGCTCGGGCCGGATGCCGATGGTCTTGGCGCCATATTTCTCCGCCGGCGCGCCTTCGATCATGTTCATCTTGGGCGAGCCGATAAAACCGGCGACGAAGAGGTTCTTCGGCGTCTTGTAGAGCTCCATCGGCGAGCCGACCTGCTCGATATTGCCGGCATTGAGCACAACGATCTTGTCGGCCATGGTCATGGCTTCGACCTGGTCGTGGGTGACGTAGATCATCGTCGTCTTCAACTGATGATGCAGCTCGCTGATCTCAAGCCGCATCGTGCCGCGAAGCGCGGCGTCGAGGTTGGACAGCGGCTCGTCGAATAGGAACGCCGAAGGCTGGCGCACGATGGCGCGGCCGATGGCGACGCGCTGGCGCTGGCCGCCGGACAGCTGGCCTGGGCGGCGCTCGAGATAGTTGGTGAGGTTCAAGATGCGCGCGGCGTCCTTCACCTTCTTGTCGATGGTCGCCTGGTCTTCGCCGGCCATCTTCAGCGGAAAGGCGATGTTCTTGGCGACCGTCATATGCGGATAGAGCGCGTAGGACTGGAACACCATGGCAAGTTTGCGCTTGGCCGGCGCCTCGCGGGTGACGTCGCGGCCATCGATGCTGATGGCGCCGCCGCTGGTGTCCTCGAGCCCGGCGATCAGCCTGAGCAGCGTGGACTTGCCGCAACCCGACGGGCCGACGAACACCACGAACTCGCCGTCCTCGATGTTGAGGTCGATGTTCGGAATGATCGTCGTCGACCCGAAGGACTTGGAGACGTTCTTGAGCGCGATGTTTCCCATGGTTTCCTCCCGGGGATGGTCTTCGTCGTCCGCCGCTTGGGCGTTGCTACTTCACGGCGCCAAAGGTGAGGCCGCGCACCAGCTGCTTCTGGCTGAACCAGCCCATGATCAGGATCGGCGCGATCGCCAGCGTCGAGGCCGCCGACAGCTTTGCCCAGAACAGGCCTTGCGGACTGGAGAAGGAGCTGATGAAGGCCGTCAGCGGCGCGGCATTGGTGGTGGTGAGCCGGATGGTCCAGAACGCCTCGTTCCAGGCCAGGATGATGTTCAAGAGCATGGTCGAGGCGATGCCGGGAACCGCCATCGGCGTCAGCACATAGATGATCTCGTTCCACAGCGAGGCGCCGTCCATGCGCGCCGCTTCCAGGATCTCGCCCGGGATTTCGCGGAAATAGGTGTAGAGCATCCAGACCACGATCGGCAGGTTGATCAGCATCAGCATGACGGTTAGGCCGATGCGGCTGTCGAGCAGGCTGGTGTCGCGGAAGATCAGGTAGATCGGGAACAGCACCGCGACGGCCGGCATCATCTTGGTGGACAGCATCCACATCAGGATGTCCTTGGTGCGCTTGGTCGGAGAGAACGCCATCGACCAGGCTGCCGGAACCGCAATCAGGATCGCAAGCAGCGTCGAGCCGACCGACAGGATCACCGAGTTCAGGAAGAACTTGAAATAGCCGCTCTGCGCCTGCACCTCGGCATAGCTCTCCATGGTGCCGGACGGGATCAGTGCAAAGCCCTGGATCGCTTCCTGCTCGGACTTGAACGAGGTGATGATCGTATAAAGGATCGGAAAGAAGATCAGCAGGGCGACGATCCAGGCCGCGGCCGTGGCGATGGTCTTGTGCTGGGTGGTGACTGCGCGTGCCATGATCAGGTCCTCCCGTATCGGCGATGTTGGCAGCAGGGTCGACCCCCACTCCGGTTTGCTGCGCAAACCACCTCTCCCCCGATCGACGGGGTAGAGGAAGGGCGCGGCTTCGATGCAGGCGTTTCCTCTCCCCCGGGCAGGGGGAGAGGTGTCCCGCGCAGCGGGACGGAGTGGGGGTGGTTCAGCGCAAGCGGCATCGTCTCCCCCTACTTGTCCAGGTTCTTGCCGACGGCGCGCATGGCGAAGAAGGCAACGATGTTGGCGAGAATGACGGCGATCACGCCGCCAGCGGACGCCTGGCCGATTTTGAATTCCAGGAGCGCCTTCTGGTAGACGAGGAAGGGCAGGTTGGTGGAGGCGTAGCCCGGGCCGCCATTGGTGGTGACCAGGATCTCGGCATAGACCGACAAAAGGAAGATCGTCTGGATCAGGATGACGACGGTGATGGCGCGCGACATATGCGGCAGCGTCAGATAGATGAACCGGCTAATAAAGCCGGCGCCGTCCATCTCGGCCGCTTCCTTCTGCTCGCCGTCGAGCGATTGCAGCGAAGTCAGCAGGATCAGCGTGGCGAAGGGCAGCCACTGCCAGGCGACGATGAGGATGATAGCGGTCAGCGGATGCTGGCCGAACCAGTCGATCGGCTCGGCGCCGAAAAAGCGCGCTATATCGGCAAAGACGCCGTATTGCGGATGCATGATCATGTTCTTCCAGACCAGCGCCGCGACCGGCGGCATGACGAAGAACGGCGAGATGACCAGGATGCGCACGATGCCCTGGCCCCAGATCGGCTGGTCGAGCAACAACGCCAAAAGGATGCCCCCGACCACGGTGATGACCAGCACGCTGACAACGATGATGAGCGTGTTGAGGATCGAGGAGAGGAAGGCCGGGTTGGAATAGAACAGCGCGTAGTTCGAGAAGCCGACAAAGCCGTTACGGATCGGGTTCAGCGGATTGTATTGCTGGAACGAGAACCACAGCGTGAACAGCAGCGGCACGATCATCCAGACGAACAGCAGGATCACCGATGGCGCCATCATGAAACGGGCAAGCGAACGGGTTTGCTGAGTAGCCATGACGGTCACCCTCCCAAGGTCAGCCGGATTTTCAGAGTCGTGCCAGAATTTTCCCGATTTTGAAGGGTGGCCGCCCGAACTGGGTTTCGGGCGGCCCCTTGCCGGTCATGATGCGCTACCGGCGTTCGGCACCGGGAGGAGCCTTACTTGATGTAGCCGCCTTCGGTCATCGCCGCGGTGGCGGCGTCCTGAGCCTGCTTCAGCGCGTCGTCGACGCTCGATTGGCCGGCAAGGGCTGCCGAGAAGAGCTGGCCGACGGTGGTGCCGAGGCCCTGGAATTCAGGGATGGCGACGAACTGCACGCCGACATAGGGCACCGGCTTGACGGTCGGATGCGTCGGATCGGCGGCGTTGATGGAGTCCAGCGTCATTTTCGCGAAGGGCGCCGCCTTCTGGTACTCAGGATTGGCGTAGAGCGAGGAGCGCGTTCCAGGAGGAACATTGGCCCAGCCCTCCTTCGAGGCGACGAGCTCGAGATAGTGCTTCGAGGTCGCCCATGAAACGAATTTCTCGGCGGCATCGGCCTTCTGGGTGCCGGCGGGAATGGCGAGCGACCATGCCCACAGCCAGTTGCCGCGCTTGCCGAGGCCGTTGTCGGGCGCCAGCGCATAGCCGACCTTGTCCGCGACCTTCGAGGCCTTCGGATCTGAGACGAAGGACGCCGCGACCGTGGCGTCGATCCACATGCCGCACTTGCCCTGCTGGAAGAGGGCCAGGTTCTCGTTGAAGCCGTTGGACGAAGCGCCTTCCGGACCGTCGGCTTTCATCAGGTCGACATAGAACTGCAGCGTGTTCTTCCATTCGGGCTGATCGAATTGCGGCTTCCAGTTCTCGTCGAACCAGCGGGCGCCGAAGGAATTCGACATGGCGGTGAGGAAGGCCATGTTCTCGCCCCAGCCGGCCTTGCCGCGCAGGCACACGCCGTTCACGCCATTGGCGCGGTCGGTCATCTTGTCGGCGGCCTGCTTGATGAAGTCCCAGGTCGGCGCGTCGGGCATCTTCAAGCCCGCCTTCTCCATCAGGTCCTTGCGGTACATGACGAAGGAGCTCTCGCCGTAGAAGGGCGCGGCATAGAGCTTGCCGTCGACCGAAAGGCCGCCGGCGATGGCCGGGATGATGTCCTTGACGTCATAGTCGTCGCCGAGCTTGTCGAGCGGCAGGAGCCAGCTCTGCTTTGCCCAGATCGGAACCTCGTAGGTGCCGATGGTCATGACGTCGTACTGGCCGCCCTTGGTGGCGATATCGGTCGTGACACGCTCGCGCAGCACGTTCTCTTCAAGCGTCACCCAGTTGAGCTGGATGTCGGGGTTGGCCTTGGTGAAGTCGTCCGTCAGCTTCTGCATGCGGACCATGTCGCCATTGTTGACGGTGGCGATGGTGATGGATTCGGCATTCGCGGCGAAAGCGAGGGCGCTGGCCGACAACAGGCCCAGGGTGAGCGTGCGAAGTTTCATCAAATTCCTCCCATAAACCAAGATGAGCATTTGCCTTGGCTCTGGGCAATTACTCACTTGGCGTGAATTATGTCAACCCTGAATCTGTGCTGCAGCGCAGCAGAAATGACGCCGCACGACCCGGTTGGGCGACGCGCCGGTATCCTAGGGAGGAGGAACGTCAGGGCGATTGGCTTACGGGCAGGCGATCTCGGCCAGGAGCCAGTCGCGGAAGGCGCGGATCTTCGGCACGTTGCGGCGCGCCGTCGGATAGACCAGCCAATAGGCATGGCCGTCGTCGCCGACGAGGTCGAAGGGCTGGACCAGGCGGCCGTCGGCGATCTCGTTCTTGAACAACGACCTGGTCAGGATCGCAACGCCATGGCCGGCCATGGCCGCGTTCGCTTCATAGGCCTGCGCGCCCATGCTGGAGCCCGGCCGTTTGGCGAGGTCGTGCCCGGTCACGCCGGCGGCCTCGAACCATTGCGTCCACCAGATGTCGCCGGGGTCGAGGATCGGCAGGCGCAACAGGTCCGCCGGCTCCTTGACGCCGCCGATGCTCGCCGCGAGCTTGGGGCTCAGCATCGGCGTGAAGTCGGCGTCGAGCAGCTTGTGCGCCTCAAGGCCCGGCCACTTGCCGCCGCCGGAGCGGATGGCGAGGTCGACATCCTCGCGCGTGAAATCGGTGAGGCGGCTCGACGTGTCGAGCCGCACGGCAAGGGCCGGATGGGCGAGCTGGAACGAGCCCAGATGCTGCGCCAGCCAGTTGGAGGCGAAGGTCAGCACGGTGGTGACGCAGAGCAGTCCGTCGGCGCCGCCGCGCGCCGCGGCATAGGCCTGGCCCAGGATGGAAAAAGCTTCGCTGACGGCGGGCGCCAGGCGCCGGCCGGGCTCGGTCAGCTCGATCTGCTTCGGCCTGCGCAGGAACAGCGGCGCGCCGATGCGCTCCTCCAGCAGCTTGATCTGGTAGCTCGCGGCCGCCTGGGTCATGCCCAGTTCCTGCGCCGCCTTGGTGAAGGACAGGTGCCTTGCCACCGCTTCGAACACCCGGATCGCCTGCAGCGGCGGCAGCGGCGCAAGCTGCGGAGGGCTGAGATCGGGCATAAGGCCTCCTTATGGGTCATGATCGAGGTTTAATTGGAAGCACGAACCGGCCAGACCGATATTTGGGATCAACGATCAATCCAGTTCAAGGCTGACGATCATGGTCACGCTTCAGGAAAAACTCGTTTCCACCCCGGCGCACGGCTGGTTTTACGCGCTTATGCGCGGATTTGCACGGTTTTCGGGCCGCAGGCGCGGCTATATCGATGTCCGGGAACTATCCGAGCATCTGCAGCGCGACATGGGTTTTCTCGACGGCAACGACCCGCGCAGCCCCTCCCAATAAGCCGGCTGTTTTATGGGCAATCAGCCGGCAAGCAGGGCTTCGGCAGTCCGCTCGTCGGTGATGAGGCCATTGACCAGCCGGCGGTTGACGGCCGCCAGGATGCCCGGCAGCTTGCGCTCGCCCATGGCCAAGGCGATGACCAGCGACTTCTCCCGCGACGGCAGCGCGGCGGAAGAGACGCGGTCGTTAGTGATGCCTTCGATCATGCGGCCCTCGCGGTCGAACACCCAGCCGACGATCTCGGCGATGCCGCCGGCCTTCTGCAGCGCCTTCAGCTCGCCTTCTGAAATGAAGCCGTCTTCGTAGAGCGGCGCCTTGGGCCCGAGATCGCCGATGCCGACGAAGGTGACGTCGGCTTCCGCGGCCAGCGCCAGCGTCGGCTGGATCATCGGCTGGTTGAGCAGCATCTCGCGCTCTTCCGGCGAGGAGGCGATGACCGGCAGCGGCATCGGGAAAGACCGCGCCTTGACGCGGTCGGCCATGGTGAAGATGACGTTGTAAAAGGCGGCCGAACCGTCGGGCGAGATGTTGCCGGTCAAGGACACGACCTTATGCTGCGGGCAGTCCATCGGCGGCAGCTGCTCGATGGCGGCCTTCAGCGTGCGCCCGGTGCCGATCGCCATGACGATGGGGGCTTCTGAGCGCAGCCGGCGTTCGATCTCGGCGGCGGCCGCCTCGGCGATGCCGATCGTCGTCGAGTTCGAGGTCGGGTCGCTCGGCACAACCTCGACAAGGTCGAGCGCGAAGCGCGACTTCAGCCGCGCGGCGAGGTCGAGGCAATTGGCGATCGGATGGTCGACCCGCACCTTGATCAGCCCTTCCGACATGGCAAGCGACACCAGCCGCTGCGCCGTCTGCCTGGAGATGCCGAGCTTGGCGGCGATCTGGTCCTGCGTGTTGCCGGCGACGTAATAGAGCCAGCCGGCGCGCGCGGCGTCGTCCAACCTGGTGCTGCCGGTTTCCTGTCGCGAATACACGTCCTGCCTCCCCGCCCGCGAGAATGCTGAAACGGGCGCCATAGCTTACAGCGAATATCGCGTCGCGCAATTGTCTATCGAAAGAGCAATTGCTTGCACGTGTCGAAGGCTCTCGACGGACCAGTCAGCCGTCCGCCCAAGCATTTGCCGGCGGGATGGTTTATCTCCACCCGGAAACCGATTAAGGGGATCGGCGAAAGGAGCCGCGCATGACGCCAAAAGCCGTTTTCTGGGACATGGACGGAACACTGGTCGACAGCGAGCCGTTGCACGCGGCGGCGCTGGCGGCGGCGCTGCGCAGCGTCGGCATCGCCCCGCCGCACGACCTGCATGAGCGCGTGCTGGGCATCGCGGCATGGCCGGTCTACGAGATGCTGCGCGACGAATTCGGCCTCGCCCTGCCCTTCGATGACTGGATCGTGCGCAAATACGATCACTATTTGCCGCTGGCCGAAACGCTGAAGCCACGCCCCGGCGCGATCGAAGTGTTCAACGAATTGCGCGCGCTCGGCGTCGAGCAGGCGGTGGTGTCCAACTCCGACCGGCTGATCGTCGACGCCAATCTGCGCGCCGTCGGCCTCACCTATCCCGGCATGCTGACGGTCAGCCGCAACGATGTGATCGACGGCAAGCCGCTGCCCGAGCCCTTCCTGCGCGCCGCCTACCTGGCCGGCGTCGAGCCGGTGGACGCGTTCGCCGTCGACGACAGCCTGACCGGCGCCATGGCCGGACTGGCGGCCGGCATGAAGACGATCTTCTGGCCGGAAGCGCCAATGGAAGGTCCGGCCGGCGCGATCGTGATCAGCAGCGCCGAGGAGCTGCGGAAAGAGCTTGGACTCTAACGGGACCGCCAAGATCGGCCCTGCCCCTCATTGGACCTTCGAGCAGCTTGGCGCATGCATTGTCCAATGTGGCGCTGGTCGACCCCCACTCCGTCTCGGCTTCGCCGAGCCACCTCTCCCCCGATCGACGGGGGAGAGGAAAGGCGCCAGGCTTTTTGTCGTCGACATCGTCCAGCAACGCTCCCTTCCTTTCCCTCCGGAGGGGGGAAAGGTGGCGCTGCGAAGCAGCGACGGATTGGGGGAACCACGTCGCGATCAAGCCGGGGCCCGATCAGTCAGTCACAGAAGATCTATGCGTAGCGTAACCGGGGAGAAGGAAGGGGTCAGCATCAGTTCCTATAGACCGGCTCTTCCTCGTCGAGGATCGCTTTCAGCTCCGCCAGATGGCGCTCGGCCTGGCCCGGATAATCGTCCATTTCGCGCGCGGTCTTCTCGGCGATCTCGTCGGAGAGCGTGCGCAGCGGACGGCCGGTCCACAGCGCCTTGATGTAGGTCTCGGCGGCGCGCTCGAAATAGAACATGCGGTTGAAGGTGTCGGCGACGGTGTCGCCGATGACCATCACGCCGTGATTGCCCATGACCATCACCTTGACCTTGGGGTCGGTGAGAAGCTGTGAGCAGCGTTCGCCCTCTTCCTCGAAAGCCAGCCCGCCATAATTGGCGTCGACGACATGGCGGTTGAAGAACATGGCCGAGTTCTGGTCGACCGGCGGCAGCGTCGAATCGGCCAGCGAGGCAAGCACCGTGGCGTGGATCGAATGGACATGCATGGCGCAGCGCGCATGCGGGACGTTGCGATGGATGGCGCCGTGCAGGCCCCAGGCGGTCGGGTCGGGCGCGTTGGGGCCGGACAGCGTGTCGGGATCGTTGGCGTCGATCAGCAGCAGGTCGCTCGCCTTGATGCGCGAGAAATGCACCTGGTTGGGATTCATCAGGAACTTCGTGCCTTCGTCGTTGACGGACAGCGAGAAATGGTTGGCCACCGCCTCATGCATGTTGAGCCGCGCCGTCCAGCGGAAGGCGGCGGCGAGATCGACCCGCTCCTCATAGTAAGGCAGGTTGCTCAGCGGTTCCTTGTGCAGGCGGGCAAGGCTCATCGAAAATCCTCCGCTTGGGTTTGTTTTCCGAGAATGCCGCGCATGGCGGCTGCGAGCAACCGATAAACGCTGGCTCAGCGGATCAAGCCGCCGGGCGCGTCGACTGAAGGCCGCCTTGCTCGACGATAAAGTCGATCACTTCCTGCAAGCCTTTGCCGCGCGACAGATCAGTGAAGCCGAAGGGCCTTTTGCCGCGCATGCGGCCGGCGTCGCTCTCCATGACGTCGAGGTTGACGTTCACATAGGGCGCCAGATCGCTCTTGTTGATGATCAGGAAATCCGAGCGGGTGATGGCCGGGCCGCCCTTGCGCGGGATCTCCTCGCCCTGGCAGACCGAGATGACGTAGAGGGTCAAGTCGGCAAGGTCCGGCGAGAAGGTGGCGGCGAGATTGTCGCCGCCGGATTCGATGAAGATGATGTCGAGATCCGGGAATTTCTTGTTCAGCTCGGCAATGGCGCGCAGATTGATCGAGGCATCCTCGCGGATGGCGGTGTGCGGACAGCCGCCGGTCTCGACACCGACGATGCGCTCTTCGGGCAATGCTTGTAGCCGCGCGAGCATCATCGCATCCTCCTTGGTGTAGATGTCGTTGGTGACGACGGCGATCGAAAAGTCGTCGCGCAGCGCCTTGCAGAGCTTTTCGGTGAGCGTCGTCTTGCCGGAGCCGACCGGCCCGCCGATGCCGATGCGAAGAGGACCGTTTTTCGATGTCATGCCGGAAACTCCGTGATGGCAAGGATTGAGAAGCCTGCCCCGATCAAGAGGCAAAGCGGCGAATAAAGACTTTGGTCAAGCCGCGCGAAAGGCTGTTCGGGCGCAAACCGGCGCCACCAGGGCGTGAAGCCGGCGATGCCGCGGCCGAGGAAGACGAGGCCGATCATCAAAGCCGTGGCAGCCAGGCCTTCCCGTGGAAAGGGCGTCGCAAAGACACCCGCGAGCGCCAGTGGCCAGAGCGTCGCGAGCGCGAGGCAAGCGGCGACAGCAAAACTCGCGAATGACGACGGCATCTCATCGACACCGCGGAAGCCGACGACGGCGCGGGCGCAGGATGCCTGGTCCGTGCCCGGCCAGATACCGCCTATGCCCCAATAGACGTGCAGCGTTGTGATCAGGAGCAGGACCAAGGAGAGGATGACGGCAAGCACGATCATGAGCGGAACAGCCTGGAGTATTGCGTCTCGTGCTGCATCGCCATGATGTCGGACATGAAGGCCGCGCCACCCAGATCGTCCAGGCTGGAAGCGGCGGCGCGCGATGCGGTTGCCAGCGCCAGAGGTTCGAAGCCGGCTAATGATGCGACGGCGTCGACCTGGCCGACGACACCCAACCTGATTGCCGCTTGCAGGAGATTGGAGAAGAAAGCCTGCAGAACGGCGGAGAGCGCCTCCGAAAGGCCGATGCCGCTGCTGCCCGCAAGGGCGCCGACTGCTACGCAATAGGGGCAATCGGCCGGCAGGCGCTCCAGCGCTCGAGACGACCAGGCCGACGCCGCCTGGAGGAAGGCTGTGCCCTGCAGCATGGTTTCCGTGTGCCGCTCCTGCGACCCGGCAAGCGCTTCGGCCAGCGCGGCAACCTCGCTGAGATCGCCGCCGTCACGTCCGCGGCGCCAGCTTTCGGCGAAGAGCACGGCATCGTTCCAGCCCGAGCCGATCTCGACCAGCGTTTCGAGCCAGCCCGCAAGATCGTCGCGACCGGCGATCAGCCCGTCCTGCACGGCGCGTTCGAGGCCGTGGCTGTAAGAGAAGCCGCCGACCGGAAAGGACGGCGACAGCCAGGCCATCAGCCGCAGCAGCGCGACGCTGGAAAGCTCCTCAGTCATGATGGTGGTGGTGGTCGTGCGCATGATCGTGGTGATCGTGATCATGGCCGTGGTGGTCATGATCGTGATCATGCGAATGGCCGTGGTCGCGGCTATGCCCGGAATAGGCGCCACGCACTGGGCTGAAGGGCTGCGAAACCTCGTTCACCGTGGCGCCGAGGCCTTCGAGCATCGCCTTGATGACATGATCGCGCAGGATGAGGATGCGGTGCGCCTCGATCGCCGCCGCGAGGTGACGGTTGCCGATGTGCCAGGCAAGTTCGGTGAGATGAACCGCGTCGCGGGCGCGGATGTCGTAGACCTCCTCGGGCGCGGCGACGATTTCGAGTTGGCGGCCGTCTTCCAGCACCAGCCGGTCGCCATTACCGAGCGCCACCGGCTCGGGCAGGTCGACCAGCACCTTTTCGCCACCGGCCGTCTCGATGGCGCGGCGACGCAGGTGCCGCTCGTCATGCGGCAGCACGGCTTTGTCGTAGGGCTCGGTCAAAGCCGGATCGTCGGCGGCGAGCACCGAAACGGCACGCGGGAATTTGGTGAAATCGGTGTTAATGTTGAGCTTCATTTCATGGCTCCGCCATTGGCTTGCGCCCTTGCACGGGCGGGGCGCTGAAGGACACGGTCGAAATAGGCATTTACCCTTTCGGAATCGATCGGGAAACGGCCGGCGCGCGCCCAGCCGCCGATATCGCCGAGCAGCACGTCGACGGCCGAGAAGCGGTCGCCCAGCGCAAAGGGCTTGTCGCCAAGCCGCCGTTCCAGCGCCTTTATTTCGGATGCGAAATCATAGGCTGCGGCCGGGCCGACATCGACCCGCACATCCTTGGGCAGCAGGAAGCGGTGGCGCAGCTTGTTCCACAGCGGCGCTTCCAGCTCGCTCTGGGCGAAATGCATCCAGGAATCCATCTCGGCACGGCCGGCAAGACCCGGATTGGCGCCCATGCCTTTGTCGGCGTGCTTATCGGCCAGATAGACGCAGATCGCCGCCGAGTCGGTCACCTGGAGGTCGCCGTCGATCAGGATCGGCACCTTGCCGGAGGGGTTGAGCGCGTAAGCCTCCGGCGAGCGCAGCTTCACCTCGACGAATTCGTAGGGCTGCCCGAGCTCCTCGAGCATCCAGAGCACCCGGCTGACCCGGGATCCGCGCGATCCGACGGCCTTGTACATGGTTAACCTTGCTTTTCCGAAACCTTAGACCATCGCCCGTATCAGCCCAATGGCGCTCAGACGATGGTGTCGAAGAGCCGCAGGATGAACGATATCTGGTAGACAAGCGCAGCCGCGACGAAAGCGATGTGGAAACGGCGGTCGCGTACCAGGATCGCCACCAGGCAAAGCGCGACGAAGACCGGCGTGCGGATCAGATATTCATTGCCGAAGCGGGCGAAATGCTCCGGGCCCTTGAGCAGCGTGTCGATCACGTCGAGCAGATAGGTAGCCGCCAGCAGCCCGAAGAACCAGGCGCGGCGCGAGTAAAAATAATCCTCGTAGCTGGTGTAGTCGAGCATCGAATCCGGAAACAGCAGCGCGCAAAGCAGGAACAGTGTGATGGCGTAGAAGATGATGAAAAGATATTTGCCGAAGGTCCAGTTCTCGATCGCGTAGAGGCCGAATTCCCACCACCAGAAATGCACCAGCATCAACAGCACCGAAGCGACCCAGGCGAGATGCACCGCATAGAGCCGGTACTGGCCTGGATGCTGGACGATGCGGGCAGTTCCCGAAAGCAGACGCGTGACGCCGAGGCCGATCACCATGCCCATGACGATGCGGATATGCGGGAAGATGTCGTGCGGGGAGGCGATTTCGGTGGGCATGCGTAATCACAATGCGGCTGCTGCTTTGCCGCATATTGCGGTCTGCGCGCGCGAGCCGCAACGATATTTGCCCATTCACCGATCAGCCGCCTGTCAAAACAGGAAATACCTCTGCGCCATCGGCAGCACGGTCGCGGGCTCGCAGGTCAACAGCTCGCCGTCGGCGCGCACTTCGTAGGTCTCGGGATCGACCTCGACATGCGGCGTGGCGTCGTTGAGCACCATCGAATGCTTGCCGATGCCGCCGCGCGTGTTCTCGACCGCGATCATCGCCTTGTCGACGCCCAGCCTGCCCTGCAGGCCGGCGTCGAAGGCGGCCTTCGAGACGAAGGTCACCGATGAATTGGTCAAGGCCTTGCCATAGGCGCCGAACATCGGCCGGTAGTGCATCGGCTGCGGCGTCGGGATCGAGGCGTTCGGATCGCCCATGGGTGCTGCGGCGATCGAGCCGCCGACCAGCACCATCTCCGGCTTGACCCCGAAGAAGGCCGGATTCCACAGCACGAGATCGGCGCGCTTGCCGACGGTGATCGAGCCGATCTCCTTCGACAGGCCATGCGCGATGGCCGGATTGATCGTGTATTTGGCGATGTAGCGGCGGACGCGGAAATTGTCGTTGTCGCCGGTCTCGTCCGGCAGCGCGCCGCGCTGGCGCTTCATCTTGTCGGCGGTCTGCCAGCAGCGGATCGCCACCTCGCCGACGCGGCCCATGGCCTGGCTGTCGGAAGAGATTATCGAGAAGGCGCCGATGTCGTGCAGTATGTCCTCGGCGGCGATCGTCTCCTTGCGGATGCGGCTTTCGGCAAAGGCGATGTCCTCCGGGATCGACGGCGACAGATGGTGGCACACCATCAGCATATCGAGATGCTCGGCGAGCGTGTTGACCGTGTATGGCCGGGTCGGGTTGGTCGAGGAAGGGATGACGTTGGGCAGGCCGCAGACCTTGATGATGTCGGGCGCATGGCCGCCGCCGGCGCCCTCGGTATGAAAGGCATGGATGGTGCGGCCCTTGATGGCCGCCACCGTGTTCTCGACGAAGCCGGATTCGTTCAGCGTATCGGTATGGATCATTACCTGCACGTCGTAGGCGTCGGCGACCGACAAGCAGCAATCGATGGCGGCCGGGGTCGTGCCCCAGTCCTCATGCAGCTTCAGCGAGCAGGCGCCGGCCAGCACCATCTCTTCAAGCGCCGCCGGCTTTGACGCATTGCCCTTGCCCGACAGGCCGATATTCATCGGAAAGGCATCGAAGGACTGGATCATGCGCGCCATGTGCCAGGGTCCCGGCGTGCAGGTGGTGGCCAAAGTGCCGTGCGCGGGGCCCGTGCCGCCGCCCAGCATTGTCGTGACACCGCTCATCAGCGCTTCCTCGATCTGCTGCGGGCAGATGAAATGGATATGCGCGTCGAATCCGCCGGCCGTCAGGATCTTGCCTTCGCCGGCGATGATCTCGGTGCCGGGGCCGATGATGATGGTGACGCCGCCCTGCGTGTCCGGATTGCCGGCCTTGCCGATCGCGGCGATGCGGCCATCCTTCAGGCCGATATCGGCCTTGACGATGCCGGTGAGCGCATCGACGACCAGCGCATTGGTGATGACGGTATCGACGGCGCCGCCGGCCCGCGTCACCTGGCTTTGGCCCATGCCGTCGCGGATGACCTTGCCGCCGCCGAATTTTACTTCCTCGCCGTAAACGGTGAGATCCTTCTCCACCTCGATGAAGAGCTCGGTGTCGGCAAGCCGCACCTTGTCGCCGACCGTCGGTCCATACATCTGCGCATAGGCGGCACGGCTTATCCTGGCCATCAGCGATTGCTCCCGAAATTCAGGTTGAATGAACGCGAGGTGCACATTGTCGCCACCCAATGGTCACGCAATGACCCGCTCGGCGACACCTTGCGCTCCCATTTGGCGGTTGAGGTGCCCCGGTCAGCCCAGAACGACCGTTTGCCAAACCGATGGAAGGAATATCCATGCTCAAAGCGATTCTTCTCGCCGCAACCGCCACTACGTTGATGGCGGGCACTGCCAATGCCCAGCAGCAGCCGACGCCGCAGCCCAGTCCCGCGCCGACCGCGCCCGCCGCGCCGAAGGCCCAGTCCGCGGCGCCCGCTATCCAAAGCGTCAATGTCGTCGACATCACCGAACTGCCCAAGGACACGCAGACGCAGGTCAACCAGATCGTGGCGCAGCGCGGCGATGCCGGCCTGCAGACATTGCGCAAGTCGATCGACGCCACGCCCAAGGTCAAATCCGCGCTCGAAGCCAAGGGCATGAGCTCCGCGCAAGTGATCGCTGCAAGCATGCAGCCCAATGGCGCGCTGACGCTGATCACCAAGAAGGCGAGCTAATTGCACGCCCAGGCGGGCCGCCTTGCGGTCCGCCTGCCTTATTTTGAAGGGAATGCGGGCCGCGTCACGGTCCGCCTGCCGGCTTTTGAAGGGAACCTCCGGCCAAGCAGGACCGTTTCGCTGTTGTCGCCCCGCCACGAGTTCAGTCAGGAGCGAGCGATGGCGAAAGCCCCGCGTTTTAAAAGATGGAGTTCCGCGGTTGCCGCCACGCTTTTCGTGGCCGGGCCGCATGCAGCGCCCGCGGCGCAGCCGCTGGACAACGACAGGCCTGCCGCGGCAATCGTCGATTCCGATGTCCGGCAGGAAGAGGCGCTTTCCTCGACGGAGGCCGGAAAGGTCATCACTGCCATCGACCGCACCCGCGACAACATCGGCACGGTGCGAAAGACAACCAAGCTCGATACGGTCGACATCGTGTTCCTGACCGACGCGGCGCGCAGCGAGGGCGGGCCGCCGCCGGCGATAGAGAACAAGGTGAAGCAGCATCAGGAGGATGTCGCCGAACTGCGCCAGGAGATCGAGGCGAACGCCCTGCTCTTCAACGCGATCGATTCGCGGCGCGTGCAGGCCGAGGACGTGCTCGCCGTAGAGTTCGACAATCCGGGGAAGGTCGTCATCTATGCCGCCGCCAAGCCTCCGAAGTGATGTGAGCGCGCCGGCGGACGTCACAGCTTGCCCATCACCTTTTGCTGGAAGCCATAGACCTCGCGCTTGCCGCCCAGCGGCACCAGCGTGACGTCGCGCTCCTGCCCGGGCTCGAAGCGCGTCGCGGTGCCGGCGGCGATGTCGAGCCGCATGCCGCGCGCGCTCTCGCGGTCGAATTTCAGGCCCTCATTGGTCTCGTAGAAATGATAGTGGCTGCCGACCTGGATCGGCCGGTCGCCGCTGTTGGCGACCTTGAGCGTGACGGTCGGCAGCCCATTGTTGAGCTCGATCTCGCCCTTGGCCGCGATGATTTCGCCGGGAATCATCGCGCCCTCACAACACGCCGAAGGCGAGGCCGACGCCGGCCGCCGCGCAAGCCGCACCTGCAGCGCGCGCCAGGCTGCGGAAGCGCATGCCGAGGCCGAGGGCCGCCGCGATGCCCACGGCATGGAGAAGGGCCGTCGCGGCGGCGAAGCCCGCAATGTATTCCAGCCCGCCGGCGTTTTCGGGCACTTCCGTGCCGTGGGCGTGACCATGGAACAGCGCGAACAGACCGATGACCGCGATCCCGGTCGAGACCGGCAGGTCGATCGCCAGCGCCACCAGCAGGCCAAGCGTCACCACGGAAGCGAGGATGCCGGGCTCGACGAAAGGCATCGGCACATGCAGCATGCCGAGCGCGCCGCCGGCCAGCATCACGCCGACAAAGGCCAGCGGCCAGGCCCAGATAGCCTTGCCGCCCTTCAGCGCCGCCCAAAGGCCGACGGCGATCATGACCGTCATGTGGTCGAGACCGGACAGCGGGTGCGCGAAACCGGCGGCGAAGGACGAGGTCGTGGCGATGCCGACATGGGCATAGGCCGGCATGGCGGCCGCCAGGAAAAGGATCGCGGCAAGCGTGGTACGTTTCGTCGAAGCGGGGATCATCTTTCTGCCCTTCCAATTGAGCCGGTCAAGCGGCCTTGCGCGGGCCGCAGCCTTCGGCCTTGAGCACGCGCCTGGTCGACGGCGGATATTTCGTCAGCTTGGCCGCCGGCCGGATCGGCCGCGGCGCGAAATTGCCGCCGCAATTGGGGCAGACGCCACCCAGCACATTGTCCACGCAGTCGGCGCAGAAGGTGCATTCGAAGGTGCAGATCAGCGCATCGGCCGCTTCCGGCGGCAGATCCTTGTCGCAGCATTCGCAATTCGGCCTGAGCTCCAGCATCTGTCTTCCTCCTCACCGGATCGGTTCATGCACGGTCACCAGCTTGGTGCCGTCGGGAAATGTCGCCTCGACCTGGACGTCGTGGATCATCTCGGCGATGCCGTCCATGACCTGGGCGCGGGTGACGACATGCGCACCCGCTTCCATCAGTTCCGCGACCGGGCGGCCGTCGCGCGCGCCTTCGACGACGAAGTCGGTGATAAGGGCGATGGCTTCGGGATGGTTGAGCTTGACGCCGCGCTCCAGCCGCTTGCGCGCCACCATCGCCGCCATAGCGATCAGCAGTTTGTCTTTTTCACGCGGCGTCAGGTTCATGCAACTTCCCGGCAATCGAAATCAGAGTGACCACAATTTAGGCAGGCCCGCCCGCCCATTGAGCAGTTCGACGAGCGGAACCAGCCGCTTGCGGAGCTGGTAGCCGTCGCCGGCACAGAGCCTCGCAAGAAGCTTGCCAGATCGGCCGACGCGCCAGAAACTGGCGCCGCCCCAACCACCGATGGCGGGGTCGCCGATGATGGCGCGGGCGGGCTCCAGCAGACTTTCGGCCTGCGGCGACACCAGCAGCAATGTGGCGACGGCAAGCGCGCCGCCGGTCGCCGCCGGCCGCTGGAGCGTTGCGGCGATGTCCGGGCCGAGCCGAAAATCCTCCGCATGGATCAGCGCGCCGCCCTGGCGGACCCGCCAGCGGTCATGGAAACTGCCGTTGGTTGTCCGCTCGCCCATCGCCAGCCGGCCGAACAGCGCGGCCTCCAGCACCAATGCCTCGGCATCGTCGCCAAGCTCGACATCCAGCGTGCGGGCGAAGGCGGCGCGGTCGAAAACGATGGTTTCCTGCGGCAGCCAGGCGATGCGGCCGCCCGGACCGACCCGCAGGTTGACGCTTGTCTCGGCCCTGTCGGCGGCGGCGCGATAGACCTTCTCGCAGGCCTGGGTGGTGACGGCGGCGGAGGCGTCGGCGCCGACCTCGACCGTCCAGCCGAGGCGATCGCCGCCGGTCAGCCCGCCGGCGGTGTTGATCAGCACCGCCTCGAGCGGATCGCCTTGCACCGCCGGCAGGCGGATCTTGGCCGATCCGTCCTGATAGAGCCGCCGCAGGCGCGTCCGGCCGCCGCTCTTGCCGCAGATAAGCCTGCCTAGGCCGGCAACGCGTTGCGCGGCAGGCAAGGAAGGGGCGGCCAAAGGCGAGGCAGGCTGGGATGTCAAAGTGTTGCCGATCATGTCCATGATCCCAGGTTAAGCACTCCGGCGGCTTTGTCGATATCGCTTGTTGCTTGACATCGTTTCGGTTTCTATAGAGGGAAGCCACCTTGGAGCGGTCGCGCGGTGCCTGGCGAGGTAAGGCAACGGCGTTTGTTGGGTCCGGGGATCAAAAAAAGAGGCGCTGATCAGTTGGCGTCGGGCAACGACAGGGAAGGAACCGAATGGCTGACCAGCTGACGACCGAGATCATCGAAAAGATCAAGGCGCATGCCGATACCGGCGGCGAGGAAATCACCGCCAGCACCGATCTCGGCACGCTCGGCATCCATTCGCTGGAGCTGACCGAGATCATCTTCGATCTCGAGGAAAAGTACGGCATCGAGATCGAGATGAACACGGTCGATGCCTGGAGCAACCTCAAGAACGTCGGCGACATGGTCGAGGCGGTTCGCGAACTGATCGCGAAAAAAGCCTGACTGCATGCAAAAACGCGTCGTCATCACCGGTATTGGCGGGATTTGCGGGCTCGGCAACGATGCGGCGGCGATATGGGACGCCATGCGCGCCGGCCGCTCGGCCATCGGCCCTATCGACAATCCGTCGCTGCATGACCTCAAGGTCAAGACCGGCTGCGAAATCAAGCAATTGCCGGACCATGGCATCGACCGCAAGCAGGTCGTGTCGATGGACCGCTTCAGCCTGCTGGCCGTGATCGCGGCGCGGGAAGCCATGCAGCAATCGGGCTTGACCGCACATGCCGACAACACCTACCGGATGGGCGCAATCGTCGGCATCGGCGTCGCGGGCTTCGAGACGATCGAGGAGAATTACCGCGCCATCCTGCTCGAAGGGCGCAACCGCGCCGCCATCTTCACCGTGCCGAAAGTGATGCCGGGCGCGGCCGCCGGCCAGGTCAGCATGAATCTCGGGTTGCGCGGTCCTGTTTTCGGGGCCACTTCGGCCTGCTCGTCGGCCAACCATGCGATTTCCTCGGCCGTCGACCAGATCAGGCTCGGCCGCGCCGACGTGATGGTCGCCGGCGGCACCGAAGCGCCGCTGGTGTGGGGCGTGCTGAAGGGCTGGGAGGCGCTCAGGGTGCTTTCGCCCGACACCTGCCGCCCGTTCTCGGCCGACCGTGCCGGCTTGGTGCTCGGCGAAGGCGCCGGCATGGCGGTGCTGGAAAGCTACGATCACGCGATGGCGCGCGGCGCCACCATCCTGGCCGAGATCGCCGGCGTCGGGCTTTCTGCCGATGCCTCCGACATCGTCGCGCCGACCATCGAGGGACCGGAAGCGGCAATGCGTTTTTGCCTGGCGGATGCCGGGCTCAATCCGGAAGATGTCGACTATCTCAACGCGCACGGCACCGGCACCAAGGCTAATGATCAGATCGAGACCGCGGCAATCAAGCGCGTCTTCGGCGAGCATGCCCGTTCGCTTTCGGTGTCCTCGACCAAGTCGATGCATGCGCATTGCCTCGGCGCTTCCGGCGGGCTGGAGATGCTCGCCTGCGTTATGGCGATCCGCGACGGCATCGTGCCGCCGACCGCCAATTACCGCGAGCCGGACCCCGAATGCGATCTCGACGTGACGCCGAACACGGCGCGCGAGCGCAGGGTGCGCGCGGCGCTCAGCAACAGTTTCGCCTTCGGCGGAACCAATGCGGTGCTGGCCTTCAAGACGGTTTGACCGCGGCCCACTGGTTGACTGTGTGTCCATGCCAAGCCGCTTGCCGGTGTATTGATCCCGGCCGGCCGGGATCCTAATTCTCCCTGACCCGCCATGAGCGCCGCCCGCTGCCGATCCGCATCCGGAGTTTGCGATGACCGACCTGTCCGCCTTTCCGATCGCCAAGCGCTGGCCGGCCAAGCAGCCCGAGCGCCTGCAGCTTTATTCCGCCACGACGCCCAATGGCGTGAAGGCGTCGATCGCGCTGGAGGAGATCGGCCTGCCTTATGAGTCGCATTATGTCGATATCGGCAAGAATGAGAGCTGGACGCCGGAATTCCTGTCGCTCAATCCGAACGGCAAGATACCGGCGATCATCGATCCGGACGGTCCGGGCGGCAAGCCGATCGGCCTGTTCGAATCCGGCGCCATCCTGCTCTATCTGGCCGACAAGACCGGCAAGCTCATTCCCGCCGATCCGGCGCGCCGCTACGAGACGATCCAATGGGTGTTCTTCCAGATGGCGGCGATCGGCCCGATCTTCGGGCAGGTCGGCTTCTTCCACAAATTCGCCGGACGCGAGATCGCCGACAAGCGGCCGCTGGAGCGTTACCGCGACGAGTCGCGGCGGCTGATCGGCGTCATGGAAACGCGCCTGAAGGGTCGCAAGTGGATCATGGACGACGACTATACCATCGCCGATGTGTCGATGCTGGGCTGGGTGCGCAACCTGATCGGGTTCTACGAGGCGCGCGACCTGGTCGGTTTCGACGATTTCCCGACCGTTGCCGAATGGCTGGAGCGCGGCCTGGCACGGCCTGCGGTGAAGAGGGGCCTGACCATCCCGGCGAAGGGCTGAAGTAGCTTCGGGAAACGTGCAGCGGTGGGCGCAACAAAAAAGCCCTGCGGGCGTGCTTGACCGAGGTTGATCGCGCGGCCCATGCCGGGCTGGTTCGACGCTCGGAAAAGGCGCTTTGGCTGAAGATGGCGGTGGCTAAGCGGGCGCGGCTAGCGCCTGCGTTGGAGATTAGCCGAAACCCCCGTGTCGTCGTCATACTCGGGCTTGACCCGAGTATCCATGCCGTGGCCCTTGCCGTAGAGTGCAACGGTGCAGAATTCTGTAACCGCAGCAACGCCTTAGCGTCACGGCATGGCAACTGTGTTCACGCGAATGCGGTTTTGTCGCGAATGATAGCGTTGAGGACGACCAGGAGCTTCCTTG
>NZ_JAIUHH010000013.1:0-163317 GCF_020165015.1 Mesorhizobium sp. CA7 | reverse complement strand
CCAATCTCGGCGACGCAGCCGGCAAGGTCACCTTCAATGGCGGCACGCTCTACCAGCAGGGCGCGGCCAGCATCGTCACAGGCCGCGACGCGACGCTTCAGGCGGGGGGCGGAACGTTCCAGATCGACAGCACAGTGCAGTGGGAAGGCGCTATCGACGGCGCAGGGGCGCTCACCAAGACGGGAACCGGGGCGCTGATCCTCGGCGCCGACAACAGCTATGCCGGCGGCACGACGATTGCGAGCGGCATCCTGATGCTGGGCACCGGCGGCACGACCGGGTCGATCCTCGGCGATGTGGTCGACAACGGCACCCTCAGCTTCAACCGCTCCGACCTCTATACCTTCGGCGGCACGATCTCGGGCAGCGGCGGCGTCACCCAGGACGGAACCGGCGATACCGTGCTCACGGCCGACAACACGTACACCGGCACCACGCTGATTGTCGGCGGCGGCGGGCTCTACATCGATGGCGACCAGAGCGCAGCGACCGGGCTGACCAACGTCAACAACGGCACGCTGGGCGGCAATGGTATCATCGGCGGCGATGTGTTCGTCGACGTTGCGGGCCGGCTGGCCCCCGGCGACCTCGGCGCCACGCCCGGCACCCTCACCATCAACGGCAACCTCGAACTGGCCGACGGCTCGAACCTTGATTACTCGTTCGGCCAAGCCGGCGTGGTCGGCGGCGCCTACAACGACCTCACGGTCGTCCACGGCAATCTGGCGCTCGACGGCACGATCAACGTGACGGAAGCGCCTGGCGGCAATTTCGGACCGGGCATCTATCGCGTCATCAGCTATGACGGCGCTCTGACTGACAACGGGCTTGATACCACGTCGAGCGATCACGTCGTGCAGACCTCGGTCGCAGGCCAGGTGAACCTGGTCGACATCAGCGCGATGACCCTCAACTTCTGGGACGGCGATGCCGGGCCGAAGGCCAATGATGGCGTTGACGGCGGCAACGGCACCTGGCGGGCGGCCGGCGACGACAACTGGACCGGCTCCGACGGCGACATAAACGCCGCCTTCTCGAACGGCAGCTTCGCAATTTTGGCAGGTAGCGCTGGCACGGTGACGGTCGACAACACCAACGGCCAGGTGCAGGCCGCGGGCATGCAGTTCGCTACCGACGGCTACTTGGTCCAGGGACAGGATATCGAGCTGGTCGGGTCACAGGCGACGATCCGCGTAGGCGACGGCACCCTGCCGGGCACGGGCTACACGGCAACGATCGCCGCGAACTTCACCGGCACCAGCCAACTGGTGAAGACCGATCTCGGCACGCTGGTGCTTGGCGGCACGAACAACTACACCGGCGGCACCGCCATTCATGGCGGCACGCTACAGGTCTCGGCCGACGCCAATCTCGGCAATGCGGCCGGCGGCTTGAGCTTGGATGACGGTACGACGCTTAAGACCACCGCGGCCTTCACCTCGTCGCGCGATATTGGCCTGACCGCGGGCACCGGCACCTTCCAAGCCGATGCGGATCTCACTTTGTCAGGCGTGATCACGGGCGCCGGCGGCCTCAACAAGACCGGCGCCGGCGCGCTGACGCTGACCGGTGCGAACAGCTACGCAGGGTCAACCACGGTCACGGCCGGCGGCCTCTATGTCGATGGCGACAACAGCGCGGTCGCCGGTTCGGTCTCTGTCGGAAGCGGTGCGACCATCGGCGGCAAGGGCTCGATCGGCGGCGATGTCACGGTTGCCGACGGCGCAACCCTGTCGCCCGGCTCTGCCGACGGCACGCCCGGAACGCTGGCGATCGCCGGCAATCTCAATTTGTCTAGCGGCTCGGTCCTCAACTACTCCCTCGGGCAGGCCGACGTCGTCGGCGGGGCGCTCAACGACCTGACCACAGTCGGCGGCAATCTGGTGCTCGACGGCATTTTAAACGTCAGCGTCAGCGCAGGCGGCACCTTCGGGCCAGGCGTCTACCGCATCTTCAGCTACGGCGGCACGCTGACCAACAATGGCCTGGTGGTCGGCTCGATCCCATCATCGGGCTATATCCAGACCTCGATCGATCACCAGGTCAACATCGTCAACACGCAAGGGCTCACCTTCAACTATTGGGACGGCAAGGTCGGCCCCAAGAACAATGGCGCGGTCAATGGCGGTGACGGCGTCTGGGAGGCGGCCGCCGGCAACGACAACTGGACCAATGAGGCAGGAACGGCCAATGCCGGCTTCGCCGACGCATCCTTCGCGATCTTCGCGGGCCAGGCGGGAACGGTGACGGTGGACAAAGGTCTAGGCCAGGTGGCTGCATCGGGCATGCAGTTCATGACCGACGGCTACCTCGTTAAGGGCGACGCGATCGAGCTCACCGGCCCGTCGAGCAGCATCGTCGTCGGCGACGGCACGGCGGGCGCGGGGATGACCGCAACGATCGCCTCGGCTCTCTCGGGCGACACGCAATTGGTGAAGTCGGATCGCGGCACGCTGGTCCTGACCGGCATCAACAGCTACATGGGCGGCACGGCAATCAATGGCGGCACGCTGCGGGTCTCGCAGGACGCCAATCTGGGCGATGCCGCCGGCGCGCTCTCCTTCGACGGCGGCACGCTCGACACGACCGGCAGCTTTGCCAGCTCGCGTGCGGCCAGCGTGATGAGCTCCGGCACCATCTCGACAGCGGCCGCCACGACCTTGACCCTGAACGGGGCCGTGACCGGGTCGGGCGCATTCAACAAGACAGGACAGGGAACGCTTGTTCTGACGGCGGCAGGCTCAACCTTCGCCGGACCGACCTCTGTCCAGCAGGGCACGCTCGCGGCGGGCGCGGCGGACGCGCTGGGCTCCGGCTCTGCATTCACCGTCGCTTCCGGCGCGACTCTCGATCTCGGCGGCTTCAATCAGGCCGTCGCCTCGCTCAACAACAGCGGCTCGGTGCGTCTCGGCGTCGCGCCCGGCACGATGCTGACCATCAACGGCGACCACACCGGCGCCGGCGGCACCATTTTCCTCAATGCCGCGCTCGATGGCGATACTTCGACCACCGATAGGCTGGTGGTGCACGGCAGCACTTCGGGCACCTCTGTACTTTCCGTCACCAACGTCGGAGGGGTGGGAGTCCAGACTGTGGAAGGGATCAAGATCGTGGACGTCGACGGCAGCTCGGCGGGCACGTTCACGCTTGCCGGCGATTATGTCTTCCAGGGCGACCAGGCCGTGGTCAGCGGCGCCTATGCCTATCGGCTCTATCAGAACGGCGTGAGCACGCCGGCCGACGGCGACTGGTATCTCCGCTCCGCGCTGATCAACAATCCGCTCTATTCGCCGGCCGTACCGATCTACGAGGCCTATCCCGGCGTGCTGCAGAGCCTGAACGAACTCGGCACCCTGCAGCAGCGCGTCGGCAACCGCTCGTGGCCTGGAGCAGGCCAGGGCGCCGACGAGATCGGCAGCGTCCCGACCCAGAGCGCCATCTGGGCCCGTATCGAGGCGACGCATACAAGGCAGAGCCCGGACAGCGCCACCACCGTCTCGGACTACGACGTCACCACCTGGAAGCTGCAGTCCGGCATCGACGGGCTGCTTTACGAGGATGCCACCGGCGTTCTTCTCGGCGGCCTCACCTTCCACTACGGGACGGCGTCGTCGGACATATCGTCGATCTACGGCGTCGGCTCCATCCGGGCCACCGGATATGGCTTGGGCGGCACGCTGACCTGGTATGTCGACAATGGCTTTTACACGGATGGCCAAGCCGAGGTGACCTGGTATGACAGCGATCTCAAGTCCGCCACGCTGGGCAGCGAGCTTGTCAAGGGCAGCAACGGATTTGGCTATGCGCTGAGCATAGAGGCCGGCCAGAAGCTTGCGCTGCAGGGCAAATGGACGCTGACGCCGCAGGCTCAGCTTGCTTATTCCTCGGTGCGCTTCAGCAGCTTCACCGACCCGTTCGATGCGGCGGTATCGCTGAGCGGCAGCGATGTTCTGATCGGCCGCGCCGGCCTGTCGCTGGACTATGAGGATGCCTGGACGGGCGCGCAAGGAAAGGTCAGCCGCTCGCACCTCTACGGCATCGCCAACCTCTATTATGATTTCTTGGACGGCAACGACGTGGATGTGTCGGGCACGGCGCTGCATGAGCACGACCAACCGCTCTGGGGCGGTTTAGGTGTCGGCGGATCGCTCTCCTGGGCGGACGACCGCTACACGGTCTACGGCGAAGCCTTCGCCAAATCGAGCCTGAAAAACTTCGGCGACAGCCGGGCAATCGGCGCAAAGCTCGGCTTCAGCGTGCGCTGGTAGGAGCTGAGCATCGGCAACCGGTCTGAGAATTCCCGGTCTGAGAATTCAGTGAGTGTCTACTGCAGATCGTGCCGGGATGCCGATCCGATGACCGCACCCGCTGATACGACTGAGCGTTCGAGGGACGGCTGCTCATCCGTTGCCGGCGGCACCTTGGCCGGCATGTGCCGGGCGAGATGAGCGATGGGTCAGCGCCAGAAATCCAGAACCTCCTCCGCAGCGGCGACTTCGACATGATGCGAATATCGCGTCGTGAACAGCTTGAGTATATTTTCGTAGGCTTCGTCCGATGTGCTGCAGATCGCATCCTCGACCAGGATCGTTCTGTAACCGAAGTCGATCGCTCCGAGCAGCGTCGCCAACACGCACATGTCGGCCTCGCCTCCGCTGACGATAAGCTCGGTCACACCTTCCGCCTGAAGGCTCCGGTGGAGCTCGCCGGTCAGCCATGGAGAGTAAACGGGCTTATCGAAAACGCGAGCCGGCGGCACGAAATCACGCAGTTCGGGCAGCAGCTCGAGGCTCCCCGGGCCGGCACACTCGATAGTCATCTGCGACCAGCGCTCATAGTATTGACGCCAATGGCCCTGGCCTTCGCCAGGTCTTCTCGCCGTTATGAACCTGGTGAAAATCGTTCGCTCTGGTCTGCCATCGACAAGCGAAAGCACCTTCGGCAGGATGGCGGGCAGCCACTCAACCGCCCATGGCCCAGGCGGCAAGAACATCATCTGCATGTCAACGCAAATGTGGACGGCTCGTGTTGAGATTGGCGTCATCGCGATCCAAACTTCCCTGCCGTGAAAGCTAAGCCTTTGTGTCACCCAATGCCTGCGCCGCCGGAGCGGTGTCGACGCCCGTTTCGCGGCCGGCCTCGGCGAGGAGCGCGTCGGCGAGGTACTCTTTCAAATCGCCGACCTCATCGCTGATTTCTTCCGCGAGGATGCCTTCCCGCTCCGCGTCCGCGATGCAAGCTCTCGCCAGTCTTTCTGCCGCGGCTTCCGGGGATGCTTCGGCGGCCGGTCTAACCGCATGCCCCTCGATCCACTCCTCGACGAAGTGTCCCGGTTTGTTGACGAGGATATCGACCTGGTCTGGGTTGACTGTAGGCACAGGGAGAGTGTCGACCTTCATGACTTGAACTCCGGATTTGTGAATTACAAACGCGGACGCTTAAGCAAGGATGCATAGTCTCTGCCCCTCTCGAAGGACTGTGATCGTAATGTGAAGGAGAGCTGATGGCGCGTTCGTCTGAAACGGCAAGAGCGTGGCCCGCGCCTTGTGTTGGATTGCGGTTGGTTTCACTTACGCTTGCGGTCGAGACGCTTGAGTGATTCGCGCAGTTTGTCAGGAAGCCAGCGGTTTACGTGGAACAAGGGCAAGCTGCGTAGATATCGACGCATGGTTTCATTCGAGAATTGCCGCCTAAGAAGAGCGGCTGTGGATTTGTTGTCGCGTTTCTCGGCCATGGTTGCAGGTCAAACATGAGGCGGCTTGCTTGATCAAAAACTTGTCCCACACTCCGTTGTTCCCCCCAGTTACAAACAGTGAAGGGTTCACTGCCGATTTGCGCCCCCGATTTTTGTCGGCCCATGGGGTAGTGATCCCACCTGATCAATGGCCGGTCTTCTGATGTGGCGCCGCGACCGCCTTGCTCTGCGGCGATGCCTTATCCCGCAGCCCGCGGAGCGTTGCAGGCCATAGAAGGCGGGAAAGTCCCATCGCTGCTCTTACCGATGTGGCGATGCCGAAATGTCGGGACGCGAACTGGCCCCAAAAAGTGAAGCTGGTCCACAGTCCTCAAAGGTGCTCTGCACCACCGGCCATCAACAACGGCACGCTAGCTTTCGCTATGCTTCGTCAAAACGACTGCCTTCCTTGGAAGGATCCCGCGACAGCACACGTTCTTCCTCGTCGTCGGGCAAGGCTTCGTCGCTCTCCTGATAGGGGTTGTCGTCATCCTCTTCGGGGAGGACGCCTTGTGCTTCGGCATCGTCCTCCGGATCGCCGTTTACGGCGACGCTGCCAGGCGGCACCCGACCATTATCAAGAGTGTCCCAGTCCTGTTGTTCGATGCCGGGAGCTTCGGTTTCATCCCGCCTTGCGGCTCGCTGTTTGTCGCGCGGATCCATTTTCTCGTCTCCAAGATAGGTGCGTCCGTGACGCGGGCTGTTCTAACCATAAACCGTTTGATGTGGTCGGTTGTTCCGGAGGGGCGCTGCTACGAGATCTGCTCGAACGTGCATTGGCGCGGCGCTTTTTCGGGCCGCCAGCGAATGAATCGAGTGCCATGCCGGAACCGCTCGCCGGTGACGTGGTCGAAGCGGACTTCCACGACCAGTTCCGGCCGCAACGGCTCCCATTCGCCGCTGCGCTCGGTGCTCCAGCGGCTCGGCCCGCCCGGCGCCTTGCCGGTGAAGCCGGGCCCGCCACGCAGCGCCTCCAACTTCTTCGTGAGCGTGGCTCGTTCCTCGTTGGCGATTGTCGAGGTGAAGCCGACATGGTCAAGCAAGCCCCGTTCATTGTAGAGGCCAAGCAATAGCGATCCGACCTGCGACTTGCCGTTCAGATAACGGAAGCCGCCGACCACGCAGTCGGCAGTGCGCAGCCGCTTGACCTTGATCATCGCGCGCTCGCCCGGCTGATAGGGATCGTTCAGCCGTTTGGCGACGACGCCGTCGGTAGACCCATGCCCGGCGTCCTCCAGCCATCGCCTGGCGGTCGCGAAACTGGTGGTGCAGGGCGAGAGCTGAAGAGCGTCCGTGTTTGCTTGCGCGACGAAGTCTTCAATTGCCGTGCGTCTTTGCGTCAATGCGACTTCGAGCAGCGATTTGCCGCCCGGCGCGACCAGCATATCGAACAGGATCAGCCGCGCCGGCGTTTCCGCGCTCAGCTTGCGGATGCGGCTCTCGGCCGGATGAAGCCGCATCTGCAGCGCGTCGAAGGATGCGGCGCCGCCGATCTCGATGACGATTTCGCCGTCGACCACGAAATCCTTGGCTTCGAGGTTTTGCATCATTGCTGTGAGTTCGGGAAAGTAACGCCCAAGCGGCTTGCCCGACTTCGCCCTGAGATCGACCGTTTTGCGATTCTTGAAAGCGAGGCAGCGAAACCCATCCCATTTCGGTTCGAACTGCCAGACGCCTTTGTCCTGCGGCAGTTTTTCGTCGATCCGAGCCTCCATCGGGGATGTATCGAGGGGGAGAGGAAACGCGTCGGTCGCGGCCGCTGCCATCGTCGGCCCTCAGGCGTCGAGATCGATCAAGGCGATGCCAAGGCCGGGGCGTTTGGTGCGCCGCAGGTGAACGGGCGATTCCGTCACCGTGACTTCGAGCGTAGGCTTGACGATGCCTTCAACAAGGTGGCCGCCGCGCGTCGATCCGTCGCTTAGACCCAGGACAGCATGGATGTGCAGGCTCGGTCTGCCGCCGTCGTCGACCGCGATATCGCCAACAGCGCTCAGAACCTCGCATTGCTCGCCGACCGGGATCTTGCGGTAAGATTTCGAGCCGAAGTCGAACCAGCCAACGGTCGCCTTCTCGAATGCGCCGATCGCGGTCAGCGAGGCGCCGGCAATTCCTTGCTCGTCGGCGAAGTCGGACAGGGCAGCAAATGCTTCCTCGCCTGGGTCCAGCACAACCACGAATGTCCTTTGTCCAGAAGTCTGTGCGACCAGTTTCGATTTCATATCGGCCCGCCATCAGCGTTGGTATTGGCCGTAGAACTCGAACCCGGCATGCATGTTCCCGCATGATGAGCATCTTCGAAGGGCGGGATCACACTTCTGTGAGGCCTAGGATCCCGCGCCGGCCAGGCCGGAACAATGGCCTGCATGAATGGTTAGCCCCCGATGAGCAGCCAGCCAGGAGCGAGCCATGTCCCAGTCTTCCCTCCCATCCACGCTTGGCCTCAGCCGGCGCAATTTCATGACAGGCACAGTCTCGGCTGCCGCGGCACCATTGCTCGTTTCATCGGCGAAAGCCGAAGCGCCTGCCGCCGCTGGCGCGGAACTTCGCGAGCCAGTGGTGACGTCGATGCGGATCAACAAGCAGGCCTATGAGCTGTCGCTCGACACTAGAACCAGCCTGCTTGACGCCTTGCGGGATCATATCGGACTAACCGGCACCAAGAAGGGTTGCGACCATGGACAGTGCGGGGCGTGCACGGTTCTTGTCGATGGCAAACGCGTGCTCTCCTGTCTGAGTTTCGCGGTGATGAATGCCGGCAAAGATGTGACGACCATCGAGGGCCTGGCATCTAGCGACGGTAAGCTGCATCCGATGCAGCAGGCCTTCATCGACCACGATGCCTTCCAGTGCGGCTACTGCACGCCGGGCCAAATCCTGTCGGCCATTGGTTGCATCAATGAAGGGCACGCAAAATCCGAAGACGACATCCGCGACTATATGAGCGGTAATATCTGCCGTTGCGCCGCCTATCCAAACATTGTTGCTGCCATCCTGCAGGCACGCGATCAGATGAAGGGAGCCTGATATGCGTCCCTTCGTCTACGAACAGCCGACTGACATTTCCGCGGCCGTCGCGATCGCATCTCGCTTCACGACCGAGGACGACCAGCCGACGCGAGCGAATGCGCAGTTCATCGCCGGAGGCACCAACCTTGCCGATTATATGAAGCTCGGCGTTGCCGAGCCGAACCGGCTGGTCGACCTCAACCGGCTCAAGGATCCAGGCCTCAGGCAAATCCGGGTGACCGACGAGGGCATCCGCTTCGGGGCTCTGGCGCGGATGGGCGAGGCAGCAGATCACGCTGAGCTCAAGCGCGGCTATCCCGTTATTGCCGACAGCTTGCGGCTGGCCGCAAGCGGCCAGATCCGCAACATGGCAAGTCTCGCCGGCAATGTCCTGCAGCGCACGCGCTGCGAATATTTTCGCGAGACATCCTGGCACTGCAACAAGCGCGTGCCAGGGTCGGGCTGCGCTGCGATGGAGGGTTTCAACCGGCAGCATGCGGTGCTGGGTGGCAGCGATGCCTGCATCGCGACTTATCACGGCGACTTTGCCCAGGCGCTAATCGCGCTCGATGCCGTCGTGCATGCCGAAGGCTCGCGTGGGGCGCGAAAGATACCGCTCGCCAAGCTGCATCGTCAGCCACGCGATACACCTGAGATCGAGACTGATCTCGCTGCTGACGAGATCATCACCGCCATAGAAGTGCCGGCTGTGCCATGGGCGCGGCGCTCGCTTTATCTGAAGATCCGAGACCGCGAATCCTACGCGTTCGCGCTGGCTTCGGCGGCCGTTGCGCTCGACCTGGACGGCGACAACGTACGCGAGGCGCGCATTGCCTTGGGCGGCGTGGCGACCGTGCCGTGGCGCGCCAAAGCGGCGGAGGAAGCCCTGCAAGGAAAGACGCTCGACGAGGCTTCCGCGGGAGCGGCGGCGGATGCCGCCTTCGCCGGGGCCGAGCCGCGCCAGCACAATGCATTCAAGATCGAGCTCGGCAAGCGAACGCTGGTGCGCGCGCTGCTCGAAACCCGCGACATGAAGGTGTGACCATGGACACTGCCGCTCCGAGACCGAAAGAGAACCAGGGCCAACCGCTGCCGCGCGTCGATGCACGGCTTAAGGTCACCGGACAGGCGCATTACCCAGCCGACCTGCCGACCGCCAACATCGCCTACGGCGCGCTGGCCACCAGCAGTATTGCCAAGGGCAAGGTAGCCAAGCTTCATCTCGACGACGCCCATGCCGTGCCCGGGTTGCTCGACATCGTCACTTACGGCGATATGGACATTGTCGAGAAGCCGAAATTCGGCAATTCCGGCGCCACCTCGATCGGGCCGCTGCATGACCGGACGATCTTCCATGACGGCCAGATCATCGCGCTCGCGGTTGCCGAGACATTCGAAGCCGCCGAAGAGGCGGCGCAGTTGATCCGCGCCGAGTATGATGCGGAGACGCCCACGGCGAGCTTCGACAGTCCGGGCGCGGCGACCATTCCCGCCGCCGGCAAGAGTCCTCTGTTCAAGGAAGACGTGAAGGCCGGCGACTTCGATGCCGCCTATCGAGAGGCCGCGGTGAAGATCGACGCGCGCTATTCGACGCCCACGCAGCACCACAATCCGATCGAGCTGTTCTCAACCACCGCCTTCTGGGAGGGCGACCAACTGATCGTCCACGAGCCGTCGCAAAACGTGACCGGCTGGAAGGTCGAGCTTGCCAGGCAATTGAAGATCGATCCCGCTAAGGTGCGCATCGTCAGCCCCTTCATCGGCGGCGCCTTCGGTTCCAAGGGACCGATGACGCCGCGCACCGCCATCGTCGCGGTTGCCGCCAGGCGGCTCGGCCGACCGGTGCGTTGCGTGACCAGCCGGATGCAGGCCTTCGGCACCCAGACCTATAGGGCGGAGACAAGGCACCGCATCCGGATCGGCGCCGGCAAGGACGGCCGCATCACTGCTTTCGCGCATGAAGGCTGGGAGGTCACCTCGCGGCCGGACTCCTATGTCGTGGGCGGCACGTCGGCAACCGGCCGCATGTATGCTTACGGTTCTGTGCTGACACATGTCTCGCTGGTGCAGGCGGACCGCAACACGCCCGGCTATATGCGCTCGCCGCCCGAGACGCCTTATGTCTATGCGCTGGAAAACGCCATGGACGAAATGGCGGTAGCGCTCGGCATGGACCCGGTGGAATTCCGCCGGATCAATGAACCGAAGACAGAGCCGATCGGCAAGAAGCCGTTCTCCAGCCGCTCGCTGATCCAGTGCTATGACCAAGCGGCCGAGGCTTTTGGCTGGGCGAAGCGGGACCCGAAAGTGGGAGCGATGCGCGACGGCGACTGGCTGGTCGGCATGGGCTGCGCGACGGCGATTTATCCAACCGCAGTCGCGCCATGCGCGGCACGGGTGCGCCTGACCGTCGATGGCGATGTGCGGCTGCAATGCGGTTCGCATGAGATCGGAACCGGCGTGCGCACCGTCGCCGGTCAGATGGCGTCGGAACGCCTCGGCGTCAGCATCGATCGGATCAGCGTCGAAATGGGCGACAGCAGCCTGCCTCCCGCTCCTGTCTCGGGGGGCTCGATCTCCACCGCGAGCGTCTGCTCGGCAGTGCTGAAGGCCTGCGATGCCATCCGCGCCAAGCTCTATGCCGGCGCGACCGCCGAGGGCGGGCCGCTGGCGGGCTCTCACAACGAGGAACTCGACCTCGCCGACGGAAAGATCGTGGCCAAGGGCGGCGCTTCGGCAAAGGTCGAAGATGTCCTGAAGACCATGCAGGTTGGCGCAATCGAGGAATATGCCGAGTTCGCGCCCAAGGGTGCGACGCCCGAAGCGCTGAAGAAGCTCTATGCCGGCATGCCGGAATTCCACGGTGGCGAGCAGGATGAGGATTCGGTGAAATACGCCTTCGGCGCCGAGTTCGTCGAAGTCCGCATCAACCGCTACACGAGGGAGATCCGCGTGCCGCGCATCGTCGGCGCGTTCGCGGCCGGCCGCATCATGAACACGCGCACCGCGCGCAGCCAACTGATGGGCGGCATGATCTGGGGCATCGGCCAGGCGCTGCATGAAGCGACGGAAGTCGACAGCCGCTATGCCCGCTATGTCAACCGCGACCTGCAGGACTATCTCGTGCCGGTGAATGCCGACATCAAGGACCTGCAGGTGATCCTGGTCCCGGAGGTCGACCACGCGGTCAACCCGGCCGGCGTGAAGGGCTTGGGCGAACTGGGCAATGTCGGCACGGCCGCGGCTGTTGCCAGCGCAGTCTACCATGCCACCGGCAAACGCATCCGCGATTTGCCGATCAGGATCGAGCAGTTGCTCGCTTGAGCATGCCTGCGATGCATGCGCATTTTCTCTAATAGGGCGAAACCCATGTTTCACCTTGGGGTGTGGATGCTGCCCATCGCGGGTATCCCTCTGATCCTCATTCTGATCTGGATGTATTTCCTCGCCAAGCGCCGAAGCCGGCGGCCGGCGGAGCGGAAGGGCGGTCCGTCACAGCCGACGGGGCGGCGTCGCAACGACCTGAAGCGCTGAAGTCTTTAGCCCGGGTGGCCGATCTCTGTCACCTGGTCGGCGTGGGCGATGACTTCGTGCCGACCTTGGTTTCCGTGAAGTGGTGGCCGCCGAACGCATGGGAGCGGCGGTGGTTGCGGATTGAATCCGCGACCTGTTCCCGGTTGCAGTCACCATTCTGTGATTCCGACGCGGGCGCGGAACCTTGGCGGCGAAAGCACCGTTAGGGGGCGTCAACTCTGGGTTTGCCTTCAGCAGAATCGGCGAGGGGATGCCGCAAATCTTCTCGAAAAACGCCAATGGCGTTGCGCGCTTTGTCATCTGGGGAAGTTGTGCGGTTCTGTTGATCGCAGCCGCGATCGGGACAATCCTTCCCCGTTCGGACCTGGTAACGGGAGTAGGTGAGCCATTGGCGCAGCCGGTGCCGTTCAGTCACAAGCACCATGTCGGCCAGCTCGGCATCGACTGCCGTTATTGTCACAATGGCGTCGAGACCTCGTCTTCGGCGGGTTTGCCGGCGACCGAGGTCTGCATGACCTGCCATTCGCAGCTTTTCACCAATGCCGGCATGCTGGCGCCGGTGCGTGCAAGCCTGGCCGGCGGCAAGCCGATCGAATGGCAGCGCGTCAACAGCGTGCCGGATTTTGTCTTCTTCAATCATGCGATCCACGTCAACAAGGGCGTCGCCTGCGAGACCTGCCATGGCGAGGTCGACCAGATGCCGCTGACGATGCGGGCGCGCACACTGAGCATGGAGTGGTGCCTCGGCTGTCATCGCAACCCGGAGCCGAATTTACGTCCCCTGCAGGACGTGTTCCTGATGCACTGGCAGCCGCCCGCGGACATCGCTGAGATCAGGCGGCAGCTGATCGGCGTGCTCGACATCCATCCCGAGACGATGACGGATTGCTATGTCTGCCATCGCTGACAGGCCTGGTTCCGCCATCGACATCGAGGCTCTGCGCAAGCGGCTGGCGCATGGCGGTGAAATGTGGCGCAGCCTCGACGAGATCGCCGGCGCTGCCGATTTCCGCCGCTTCGTCGAGGCCGAGTTCCCGGCAATTGCGGAACGCCTGCCGGCAAAGCCGAACCGGCGCACGCTGCTGAAGCTGATGGGCGCCTCGCTGTCGCTTGCCGGGCTGGCTGCCTGCAGCAGGGCGGAAAACATCGTGCCCTATGTGCGCCAGCCGGAAATCCTGGTCCCAGGCAAGCCTGTCTACTATGCGACGACGCTGTCGAGTGACGGCTTCGGTATCGGCGCCATCGTCGAAAGCCATGAAGGGCGGCCGACCAAGATCGAAGGCAATCCCGACCATCCGGCCTCGCGCGGCGCCACCGACGCGGTGATGCAGGCAGCCGTGCTGACGCTGTTCGACCCGGACCGTTCACGCACGCCGCTCAAGGATGGCCAGCCGGCATCTTACGGCGATTTCCTGAAGACAATGACGGGGCTCGTTTCGCGATGGACGGCATCGCAAGGGCAGGGCGGGGCGTTGCTGGTTGAAGCGACCACCTCGCCGACGCTCGCGGCGCAGCTGGATGCGCTGCGGACACGCTATCCGAGGCTGAAACTCTATCGCCATGATCCGTTGGCGATGCCGGCCGCGATGGAGGCGTCGCGTGCCCTGTTCGGGTCGGCGCTGACGCCGATCTATCGCTTTGATCGGGCCGATGCGATCGTCAGCCTCGACGCCGATTTCCTCGGCGAAGGACCGGGACGGCTCGCTTATGCGCGCGACTTTGCCGCGCGGCGACGTGTACGCGATCCGTCCGACCGGATGAGCCGGCTTTATGCGGTGGAGTCGACGCCGACAATCACCGGAGCCGCCGCCGACCACCGGCTCGCGATCAAGCCAAGCGACGTCGAAGCCGTAGCTGCCGGATTGAACGCGGCGTTGACCGGCCAAACCGGAGCTTCCGGCTCGATCGACCAGGCCTTGATGACGGTGCTGGTCGACGATCTGAAAGCGGCAGGCCGCGATGCGCTGGTCATTGCCGGAGCGCAGCAGAGCGCCTTCGTTCATGCGGTCGCACTTGCCGCCAGTGCGAAGCTTGGCGCGCTTGGCAACACGGTCGAGCTGATCGAGGCGCCGGATGCGCTGCATGTCGATGGCGACCTGGAGGCGATGTGCCAAGCGATTGGCCACGAGGCGATCGATACGGTCGTGGCACTGGGCGCAAACCCGCTGCACACCGCGCCGGCAGGCCTCGATGTGCGCAAGGCGTTCTCCAGTTTGAAGCTGCTAGTCCATCACGGCCTCTATCGCGACGAGACCGCTTTCCTGGCGCACTGGCATGTGCCGGCGACGCATGAGCTCGAGAGTTGGAGCGACATCCGCGCCTATGACGGCAGCACCTCCCTGGTCCAGCCGCTGATCAAGCCGCTTTACGACGGCAAGAGCGCGCATCAGCTTCTTGCCGTGCTTGGCGGCGGGTTCGAGGCCGATCCGCTTTCGCTTATCCGGCAGCATTGGACGCAACTCGATGACGATGCCTGGAGAAAGGCTCTGCGCGACGGCGTCATGGCGGACAGTGCTGCCAAGCCGGTATCCGTCACAGTGCCGCCGGACCTGGCGGGACTGAAGTCGGCAGCAAAGGCAGGCAACGGCATCGATATCCGCTTCGTCGCGGACCCCTGGTTGCGCGACGGCCGTTTTGCCAACGCCTCATGGCTGCAGGAACTGCCGCGACCCTTGACGAAGATTGTGTGGGGCAACGCTGCGCTCGTCTCGCCCGCCACCGCCAAGCGACTGAAGATCGGGAATGGCGAGGTCGTCAATGTCGCCTCCAATGGGGCGGATGTCGATGCACCAGCCTGGATCGTGCCTGGTCATCCGGACGAGACGATAACGCTGTCCTTCGGCTTCGGGCGAAAGGTCGGTTCCGTTGCTGCGCTATCGCAAGGCTACGACGCCTTCCACTTGCGCCGTGGTTCGGAATGGTTCGCGACCGGCGCGGCCATCGCGCCCCGCAAGAACAGCATGCGCGTCATCACCACGCAGCATCACCAGGCGATGGAAGGCCGCGCCATCGTGCGCCACGCGTCTCTCGATGCATTCCGACAGAACCCGGATTTCGTGCGCAAGAATGCGCCGCCGGCGCCGACGGAATCGCTCTATCCCGACTGGCCTTACGACCAGGAAGCCTGGGCGATGGCGATCGACCTCTCGGCCTGCATCGGCTGCATGGCCTGCGTCTCGGCCTGCCAGGCGGAGAACAACATCGCGCCGGTCGGGCCCGAGGAATGCGAGCGCGGCCACGAGATGCACTGGCTGCGGGTCGATCGCTACTATGCCGGACCGCTCGATGCGCCCGACACTTTTTTCCAGCCGGTCCCTTGCATGCATTGCGAGAAGGCGCCTTGCGAAGTGGTGTGCCCGGTCAACGCCACCGTGCACACGCATGATGGGCTGAATGCGCAGGTCTATAACCGCTGCATCGGCACGCGCTACTGCTCGCAGAATTGCCCCTACAAGGTGCGGCGCTTCAACTTCCTCGATCATCAATCCTTCGACAAGGACGACGCAGGTCCGGAGCAGGGCGCCCATAACCCCAATGTCAGCATACGCTCGCGCGGTGTGATGGAGAAATGCACCTATTGCGTCCAGCGCATCAGCGCCAAGCGCATCCAGGCGCAGATCGAGAACCGCGACATCGCCGATGGCGAAGTGGTCACCGCCTGTCAGCAGGCCTGCCCGACCCAGGCCATCACCTTCGGCGACCGCAACAAGAAAGATGCAAAGGTCGTTCGCGAGAAAAGCGCGCCGCAGAATTACGCGCTGCTGGAGGAACTGAACACACGGCCGCGCACCACCTATCTCGGCAAGATCTCCAATCCGAACGGCAAGCTTGCCAAGCCGGGCGAGGCGACCGATGGCTGAAGCGAGCGCGAACAGCCCGGCTGTCCTGCGCGGCCGTCACGATTTTCCCGAGATCAGCGGCCGCATCGGCTCCATTGTGCTCAACGGCCGCCTGCCGCGCCATTTCTGGACAGCGTTCCTGCTCTGCTTCCTGCTGGTTTTGCTGCTGCTCTATTCGATCACCTATCTCATCGCGGTCGGCGTCGGCGGCCTCGGTATCAACATGCCGGTGGTCTGGGGCACGATGATCTCCAATTTCGTCTGGTGGATCGGCATCGGTCATGCCGGCACGCTGATCTCGGCGGTGCTGTTGCTGCTGCGCCAACCCTGGCGCGCCTCGATCAACCGCTTCGCCGAGGCCATGACGCTGTTTGCCGTCGCCATGGCCGGCCTGTTTCCCATCCTGCATCTTGGGCGACCGTGGTTCTTCTACTGGCTGCTGCCGCTGCCCAATGTGCATATGCACTGGCCGCAATGGCGAAGCCCGCTGGTCTGGGACTTCGCGGCAATCGCCACCTACGCGACCGTCTCGCTGCTGTTCTGGTATATGGGGCTGCTGCCGGACCTTGCAGTGCTGCGCGACCGTGCCAGGTCGAGACCGGCGCAGCTCTTCTACGGCATATTGGCGCTCGGCTGGCGCGGCTCTGCCTATCATTGGGCGCGCTACCAGGTCGTCTATTTCCTGCTCGCGGCGCTCGCCACGCCGCTGGTCGTTTCGGTTCATTCGATCGTTTCGCTCGACTTCACCTTCGCGATCACGCCGGGCTATCACTCGACGATCTTCCCGCCCTATTTCGTCGCCGGCGCGCTGCTCTCCGGCTTCGCCATGGTGCTCACCATCGCCATTCCATTGCGGTGGGCCTTCTCGGTCAAGGACCTGATCACGCTCAGGCATATGGACAATGCCGCCAAGCTGATGATCGCCGCCGGCATGGTCGTCGCCTATGGCTATCTCTCGGAAGCATTCTTCGCCTGGTATTCGGGCGAGCCCTACGAGCGAACCATGATGGCGCAGCGTGCGCTGGGTCCCTATGCGCCGCTGTTCTGGATAATGCTGAGCCTGAACTGCGGCGTGCTGCAATTGCTGTGGTTCAGACGCATCCGCCGCAACATGCCGCTGCTGTTCGCGATCGCCGTCGCCATCAATGTCGGCATGTGGATCGAGCGCTACATCATCGTCGTGACGGGGCCGAGCCGCGATTACCTGCCGTCTGCCTGGGGCGAGCAGTCGCTGGCCTGGCTCGATTTCGGCATCCTGTTCGGCTCGATCGGGACCTTCTTTGCCCTCGTCTTCCTGTTCATCCGCATCCTGCCGGCGATCACCATCTTCGAGGTCGAGGAACTGGCAGAAGAGGAGGGCAAGATCCGATGAGCCTCTACGGCCTCATGGCGGTGTTTGCCGGTCCCGAAGCGCTCATCGCGGCGGCGCGCGGCATGCGCGAGCGCGGCTATCGGCGCATGGATGCGTTCTCGCCGTTCCCGATGAAGGAACTGGAAGGGATATTGGAGATACCGAAGACGCGCCTGCCCTGGGCCGTGCTCGCCGGCGGCATTGCCGGCGCGGCTCTCGTTTATGCTCTGATCTGGTACTCTGTCGAAGTCGACTATCCCATCAATGTCGGTGGCCGGCCGCTGCATTCCTGGCCGCCTTTTGCCATCATCGCTTTCGAGGCCGGCATTCTGGGCGCTGCCTTCGCGGGGTTCCTGGGCGTGCTCGCGGCCAACGGGTTGCCCCGCTATCACCATCCGGTCTTCGACGCCAAGAGCTTCAGCTACGCGCGCGGCGGCAAGTTCTATCTGCTGATCGAAGCGGCCGATCCCAAATACCGCAAAGGCGTGACCAAGGGCCAACTGACGCGGCTCGGCGCCGAGCTCGTCGAGGAGGTCGAGGCGTGAGCCGCCTCGGCCTCACGCTAATGTTGGGTGCGCTGGCCGTCGCCGGCTGCCGGCAGGATATGGAGGACCAGCCGCGCTACGATCCGCTGGAGGCCAGCAACCAGTTCGCCGACGGCATGTCGGCGCGGACACCCGTGACGGGTACTGTCGCGCACGACGCCGATCTGACGCCGGTCCCGGACAAAATCCCCTATCCGATCACGATCGAGCTGCTGCAGCACGGGCAGCAGCGTTTCGACATCTTCTGCTCGCCCTGTCACGGCCGCACCGGCGATGGTCACGGCATGATCGTCCAGCGCGGCTTTCCGGCGCCGCCAAGCTACCATCAGGATGCGCTGCGCAAGGCCTCGGACCGTCACTTCTACGACGTCATCACCAACGGCTACGGCGCCATGTATTCTTATGCGGCCAGGGTGCCGCCGCAGGACCGCTGGGCGATCGTCGGCTATATCCGTGCGCTGCAATATTCGCGCGACGCTCCGGTCGCCGAGCTTCCGCAAAGCCTGCGTGCGCGGCTCGAAGCGGAGGCATCGCCATGAGCCGCGTCGAGCAAGGCTTTCTGTCGGCGGGCGCCGTAGGACTTGTCGTCTGCGGTCTGGGCGTATCGCTCGATGCCAAGGCGATGCTGAGCGCCTGGCTCCCCGCAATTCTCTTCGCGCTCAGCCTGCCGCTCGGCGCGCTGACCATACTGATGGTGCACGGGCTGACCGGCGGGCGCTGGGGAGAAGCGGTCCGCCAGCCGCTCCGCACCATGACGGCCCTGCTGCCGCTGGCGTTGGTTTCCCTGGTGCCCGTCCTGATAAGGCTCGACCTCGTCTTTCCGTGGGCCGGCGCCGACACAGCGAAACTGCAGGAGACTGTCCATGAAAAGCTTGTCTATCTCAACCTGCCGTTCTTCCTGCTGCGCTTTGCGGTTTGCGCGGCGATCTGGCTCGTCCTTACCTGGATAGTGCTCGGCACGACCGACGCCCCGGCCAATTCGAATGAACGCAACGGCAAGAAATTCGCCCTTGGCCTCGTTCTCCACGCGCTTGCCGTCAGCGTCTTTGCCATCGACTGGATGCTGTCGCTCGAGCCTGAATTCACCTCGACCATCTATGCGCTTTGCGAAGCTTCGGCCGAGGTGGTCGGGGCATTCGCAGTTGCCGTCCTGGTGCTGGCGGCAAGGCGGGCAGTGGAAGTCATGCCCGGCGGCGAGGAAGACGTCGCGCTCAGCGAAGATCTTGCCAACATGCTGCTCGGCTTCGTGCTGACCTGGATCTATCTCATGTTCATGCAGTGGGTCGTCGTCTGGGGCGGCGACTTGCCCGACGAGATCCGCTGGTACGGCATGCGCTCCGCGGGCGGCTGGCTATATCTTCTTTGGCTGCTGATTGCCTTGCACGTCTCGGCTTTCGCAGGCCTGCTCAGCCGAAGACTGAAGCGCAGCCACGCCGGCCTGGTCTGGTTCGCCGGAATTGCCTTGGCAGGCCATTTCGCCGATGTGTTCTGGCGTATCCGCCCGCCACTCTTTTCCGGCGGCGTCCCGGCATTGTGGCATGATGCGGCCGCCTGGATTGGAGTGGGCGGGCTGTGGCTCGCGCTGTTCCTCTTCCTGCTCCGCCGACCGGACAAGATCGTCTGGTGGAAGCGCGAGATCGCCCATGGCTAAGGCGCACCGTCACCCCGAGACGCGCGATGTCCAGCCGCGTGTGCTGCTCGCTTTCGGCGGCGGGCTGTTGCTGTTCATTGCTTTAGCCGCGATCGGCGTGAAGTTCATCTTCAACACCGCGCCGACCTGGCTGCCGCTGTCAGCCAACACCAGTCCCGAAAACCCGGATCTGCAGACCACGCCGCAACAGGATCTGACCGCGTTCCGCGCCGAGGAGGATCGCCAGCTCAAGACCCTTGGCTGGGTGGATCGCAACGCCGGCATCGCGCGCATCCCGATCGACGACGCCATGTGGGCGGTGGTCAGCCACGGCCTGCCGGATTGGTCGCGACCGACGGCAGTGGCCACGGAGCCTGATTGCGCCCTGCTCACGGCGGCGGTTCCCCGTGCGCCGCGGGCCCGGAATTGCCAACAGCAAAGCGGGGCAGGGCGATGAAAAGCTTGTTGGCTGCGCTTTGTCTGCTCGTTGCCGGCACGGCCCTTGCCGCCGAGCGACCGAGCTTCGATCCAAAGCCCGCCGCGCAGCTCAGCCTTGAGCGAGAATTGGTCGATACAAGCGGCCGGAAGCTGACGCTTGGCGAGACGCTTGGCGGACGTCCGGCGCTTGTCATCTTCGGCTATGATAAATGCCCGAACCTTTGCGGCGTCACCCAACAGGCCGTCGCGTCCGACCTGAAGAAGACATCGCTTCGCCCTGCAGATTATCGCGCGTTGTTCATCTCGATCGACCCCGATGAGACGTCCGCCGACGCCGCAGAGGCGCAAGCCGAAATCGCGTCCGCCGCCGGTCCGACGGGACTGTCCGCCTGGCGGTTCCTGACAAGCAGTGATGGCGCCGGTGCAGCGCTGGCCAACGAGGCCGGCATCACTTTCGACCGACGTAAGAGTATCGATCAGTTCGTGCATCCGATCGCGGTCATTGCGCTGACGCCTTCCGGCCGAATTTCACAGGTATTGCCTGCGCTGACATTCACGCCGCGCGATCTTGAGCTTGCACTGGTCGAGGCATCGGCCAACAAACTCGGCTCCATCGCGGATCACATCTTCCTGCTCTGCGCAGGATTCGACAGTTCGAAGGGCCAGTACACCCCAGCTATCTGGGCGGCGCTGAAAGTGGCAAGCCTGGCCACGGTGCTCGGCCTCGCCGCGGCGGTGCTCTGGCAAACGCGCGGGAGGGCAAGGTGAGCTTCGGCGTTCCCTTCTTCCCACAGGAAGCCTCGTCGGAAGCCGGCCATGTCGATGCGCTGTTCTACACGCTGCTCGTTTTCTCAGCCGTGCTCGGGCTGGCGCTCACCGGGCTGGTTGTCGGCTACGCGGTGAAATACCGCGTCGGGTCGCCGGCGGATCGCACCGGACAGCGTTCCCGTACCCTGTGGCTGGAGATGAGCTGGACCGTCGCCAGCCTGGTCATCGCCTTCATCTTCTTCGGCTGGGGCGCAGTGCTTTTCGTTCGCCGCGATCATCCGCCGGCGGACGCGCTCGAGATCACCGGGCTGGGCAAACAATGGATGTGGGAGTTCAGGCAACCCGGCGGCCAGCGCGAGATCAACGAGCTGCACGTTCCGGTCGGCAAACCGATTGTCGTGTCGCTCGCCTCGCAGGACGTTATCCACTCCTTCTACGTGCCGGCCTTTCGCATCAAGCAGGACGCGGTGCCTGGACGCACGACCCATATCTGGTTCATTGCCACCGAGCCCGGCCGCTACCACCTGTTCTGCGCCCAATATTGCGGCACTCAGCATTCCGAAATGGGCGGCTGGGTGACCGTGATGGCGCCCGAGCAATATGCCGCGTGGCTGAACAGCCAGGGCGGAGGCGAGACGCTTGCCGGAAGCGGCGAGAAACTGTTTCGCGCGCTGGGCTGCTCCGGCTGCCATGGCGCGAGCAGCAAGGTGAGGGCGCCGTCACTTGACGGCATCTTCGGCCGGCCGGTGGCGCTCGACAATCAGCAGACGGTGATCGCCGACGAGCGCTATTTGCGCGACTCCATCCTCAACCCGAAGAAGGAGATCGCCGCAAGCTACGAGCCGGTCATGCCGAGCTTCGACGGACTGATCGATGAAGGCGAGCTGCAGATGCTGCTCGCCTATCTGAAGTCGCTTTCGCCTCAACCAACGGCCGGAGCCAAGCCATGACCAACGCGGCGATGCCTGGCACTTACCTGGGAGAGGGGAGCGGGCCTCGCGCGTGGTTGCTGACCACCGACCACAAGCGCGTCGCATGGCTCTATCTCATTTCGCTGACGGCTTTCTTCTTCCTGGGCGGCGCCATGGCGGTGCTGATGCGGATCGAGCTGGCGACACCGGCAGGCGACCTCGTCTCCGACGATGTCTACAACAGGCTGTTCTCGCTGCACGGCATCATCATGGTCTGGTTCTTCCTGGTGCCGTCGATCCCGGCGACCATGGGCAATTTCCTTTTGCCGCTGATGATCGGCGCGCGCGATCTCGCTTTCCCGCGGCTCAACCTCGCCAGCTGGTACGTCTTCATTTTCGGCAGCCTGTTCGCGCTGTTTGCGGTGGTGGCCGGCGGCGTCGATACCGGCTGGACCTTCTACACGCCGCTGTCGACGCTTTATGCCAACGGCTTCGTCTCGACCGCGGCCTTCGGCGTCTTCATTGTCGGCTTCTCGACGATCATGACCGGCATCAATTTCATCGTCACGGTTCACACGCTACGCGCGCCGGGGCTCACCTGGTTCCGACTGCCGATTTTCGTCTGGACCCTCTACGCCACCAGCCTGGTGATGGTGCTGGCAACGCCGGTGCTCGCCGCATCGCTGATCCTGATCGTGCTGGAGCGCGTGTTCGGCATCGGCATCTTCAATCCCGATCTCGGCGGCGATCCGCTGCTCTTCCAGCATCTCTTCTGGTTCTACTCGCACCCGGCCGTCTACATCATGATCCTGCCCGGCATGGGTGTGGTTTCGGAGGTGCTGCCCTGCTTCAGCCGCCGGCCGCTGTTCGGCTATAAGGCGGTGGCGATGTCGTCGATGGCGATCGCCGTCTTCGGCTTCCTGGTCTGGGGCCACCATATGTTCGTCAGCGGACAGTCGGCCTATGCCGGCGTGGTGTTCTCGTTCCTGTCCTTCTGCGTCGCGATCCCGTCGGCGATCAAGGTTTTCAACTGGAGCCTGACGCTGCGCAAGGGCGAGATCAGCTTCGAGACGCCGATGCTCTATGCGCTGTTCTTCCTGGCGCTGTTCACCTTCGGCGGGCTGGCGGGGCTGTTCCTTGCGGCGCTGGCGGTCGACGTGCATGTCCACGACACCTACTTCGTCATCGCGCATTTCCACTACATCATGGTCGGCGGCATGGTGACGGCCTACATGGCGGGCCTGCATTTCTGGTGGCCGAAATTGACCGGCCGCACGTATTCGGAAACCGCGGGGCGTATAGCGGCCACCGTCACTTTCGTCGGCTTCAATCTGACCTTCTTCCCGCAATATGTGCTGGGCTTCGACGGCATGCCCCGGCGCTATCATACCTATCCGCCGGAGTTCCAGTTCTGGAATGTGTTGTCCTCGGGCGGCGCGGTGGTGCTGGCGATCGGCTATCTGATGCCCTTGTTCTACCTCGGCTGGTCGCTGTCTCGCGGCGCCCGCGCGCCCGACAATCCGTGGAACGCCACGGGGCTCGAATGGCAGACGAGCTCGCCGCCGCCACCACATAATTTCGAAACCATGCCGGTCGTGACGCGACCGGCCTATGCCTACGACATGAAGGGGCTCGAGCACGAGCGCTTCAGCCCGCACCGGGAGGGAGCGGCGCGATGAGCGGCACCGAAAGCATCGCTTTCGACACGCCCCAGCGCGAATGGCGCGCCGACAATTTTGCGATGTGGGTGTTCATCGGCTCCGAGGCGATGCTGTTCGGCGCGATTTTCCTGGTCTTCCTCGTCGCCCATATCGATTTCGGCCCCGCCTTCGCGGCGGCTTCCAAGCATCTTTCGCTGCCGCTCGGCACCTTCAACACGGCCGTGCTGCTCACCAGCAGCTTCACCATGGCGCTGGCGCACAGGTTCACGCTGCAGAGACGTTGGCGCGCGACAATTTGGGCGTTGGCCGCGACCTCGGTGCTGGGTGTCTGCTTCCTGGTTGTGAAGGGGATCGAATACGGCAAGGAGATCAGCGAAGGACTGGCCCCGCTTCTCGGCCTGCCGTTCCGCTATGCAGGACCGGATCCCATGCACGCCCAGCTTTTCTTCGGCCTCTATTTCGCGATGACCTCGCTGCATGCGCTGCACCTGATCGGCGGCATCGTCGTCATCGCTGGCATGATCGCGCTCTGGCGGCCCGCCAGCCCTGCCAGCCGCCTGCGCCGGGTGGTTGCTGTCGGCCTCTACTGGCACTTCGTCGACGTCATCTGGGTGTTCATGTTCCCCGTTCTCTACCTGATCAACCGATGAGCGAATTGCGCAAACTCACCTTCGGCTATCTCGGGCTGCTCGCGCTGCTGGCGCTGACGGTGGCTTCCTCCTTCCTCGCTCTCGGCGGCTTCAATGTCGCCCTCAACCTGGCGATCGCGGCCGCCAAGGCGGTCCTGATCGCCCTGCTGTTCATGCATCTGACAGGCACCTTGCCGCGGCTCGCCGTCGCGGCAACCGGGCTTTGGCTCGCCATCCTTTTCGGGCTGACGCTGATCGGGCGATAGGAGAGCGGCATCAATCGCCAGCGGGCACGCCGATTGGGACTGAGGTCCTGTCATCAAGCCGCAACAGGCCCAGCATCAACATGTGATCTTGCTCATAGTCTTCGGGCAGCATGATTGCGAATGAGGAACACGTCTTTGGAGGTGAGCGATGCCCCTGTCCGCGGCGCTGAATGATGCCGACTTGGAATTCAAGTGCTTGGAATGTAACCATGCCTTCAAAAGGAAAGGGTCGTGGTTCAAGGTGATCTCGACCTTCAAATGCGAGGGCTGCGGAGCTGCGAACCGCATCGGGTATGCCGACAAATTGGCGTTGTTCGAAAAGCACTCAGCGGCGTTTGGCTGATCGCAAGCCGGACCGCGAAAGGCGGCTCGACAACTCGCCCGCTGGAGTGGCGTTGGTTGAACCGCCGCGCCTGGTCGACCTTTGAGAAATCGGCCCGGTGTTGCGTATTCGCTGCTCAATAAGCGAGCGGCCCGGCACGAGAACGGGGGAGCCCACGGGCCGGGCCTGACCGGCGGGGGCACGGACTAGATACAGGGCGCCGGCTGATGTTGTTATAACAAATCTCGATGGAGCCTCCGCCGTGCGAATGAAGGACCGCTCTCAATAACACCGCCCCTGAATCACGGCCAAGTAAAGTGCCATACGGATTGTCGCGACTTCCGTAGAGCGGCCCAGCCACGCTCAGCATTGCCGCTGACCCAGTTATTGCACATTGCATCGCGACGGCATCATAACGGTGCGAAAAATTGCAACTTGTCCCTCGCTTGAATGAAACATTTGTCGCCGATACCCCGTATGCAAGAAAGCAGGGGGTGAAATATGCTGCATGAAGCCAACGGAGACTGCGCGCTAAATCTGAGCGAAGACGAAGCGCGCCTCGCTGAGCGCTACCGCTTTCTTTGCGGCCAGCACGATGGGCTTTCCAGATGCGGCATAGCAGCCTGGGTCGGCGCGCTCGCGGGCGGTGTGTTTATCGTCTCGGCGATATTCTTTGGTGGCGGCGAACAGGGCGATCCTCTCTTCATATTCGGCATTGGCGTATGTTGTCTTCTTGCTGGCGGTGTCCTTTGGTTCCACGGGCGCCAAGCTGAGAAGCGTCGCTGGCAAGAGAAGAGGTCAATCGTCAATAAGTTTCGCAGCCGAGGACTCGGCATACAGCTGAACGGCCAAGTTCATCGTCTGTTCGGCTAGTGCGTTTCACCGTTTCACGGAAACGGCGAAACGCCCTATCTCTTTGTTTTTACGCAATTCCGGACGGAAACCGCTCACACTTTTCCTGGAATTGCTCTAGCTGTTGAATGGCTAATGCGCAGCAATGGGGATCTGCGTTCTGCACAGCTGGGGTATCTTCGGTGAAATGATCGCGGCAGTTGCTACGGCGCCGTGTTGTGCGCTTTGAACGCCAAGCGAAGTTCGAGCGCCTCAGGGCTGGCGCTGCCTAGCTTGGTGTCTCCGTTTTGTGAACCCCAGGCATAGGCAAAGTCGAATACAGGAGCCGGAGAGTAGGTGGCCCAGCGCGCGAAGATCTGCTTTGCCTGGTCCGGTGTCGGCAGTACATAGACGTCCGCAGCCGCTCCGGTACGGGTCTTCCAATTGCCGCCGCCGAACGCCTGGTATACGGGCACAATCCTGTCGAGAGGAATGCCCGCGGCAACGGCTGCCTCGACCGTTCGATCGATGAAGTCCAAATCGAAAGCTTTGCCGCGGACCGGATATGGATCCAGGCCGAAAAGATCAATCCCCGTGTTGGCGGGATTAAAGGTATTCATGAAAGCGGGGGCTTCGAAAGACCCCATGTCCATCAAAGTAACAAATGTAACTGCCCCGGGGACATTGGCTCTGATCCACTCGGCCTCGGCCTTCAGGGCCGCCGGACTAACTGCTGGAGAATGGTATTTGCCGGTGATGTCCGGCTCATCGCAGAGGCGAAAACCGAACAGCCGCGGATTGCCGATAAATGGCCTCACCTTGGCGATGAAGCGTGGCGTCACGCCGCTGGATTCATTTAGCCATATCAACCCCTTCATCCCTGGCGGCAAGGCATTGAGTTGCTCTACGGATTGTACATCGGCGAGGTCGAAGCCCGCGCTCGCGATTGCAGCGCCCGGCCCACCGGAGGTGTAGTGAAGCGTCTTGCCGTTTCCACTCGCAGACAGCGCCGATTGGCTGCAGATCAGCATCATGAGCAACGCCGATATGCACAGATTGCTGATGCGTGTGAACTTTGGCGACCAAGCTGTTGGCGCGACGGGTTCCGACTTGATGGATTGCGCGGCTCGAACCGCTGCGCCATACCCGCACGTTAAACTCGTCGGCATGCTCCAACTATCCACCAAATCGCCCCGCACCGGTCTCCTTTTTAGGCTGTACGGAAAAATTCGGCTTCATCTGTTCGATCGATGGACCAGCTTCGAGGCGGAGCTGCTGCCAAGCCAGTATAGTGGTGGCATCCATGCAATCATCTATGCGCTGCAGATCCAGATGCTGGCTATTTCAGCGCCGTCTTCATGGGCGCCGACGTCGACCAGTCGCGCAATCTGACGAAGTCGGTGACGGTGGAGTAGGCATTACCGGCGAACATTGTCGCCGGTAATGCCCTGCTTTGCGGAGCTTGCAGGCTCCTATCGACGGCGATCTTATGGCAGGTACGCGTCTGCGCTAGACCGCCAGAGCGTGCCCGTCCTAGACCACAGCGAACGAGCTCGCCGTAACCGCAAGATGCGGGGAAAGGGCGGCGAACTGAATCTGAGCCGCGCCGCCTGCGCCGTCACTGTCAAAGTAGAGCGCTCCGGTCGTGCTGTTGTAGACGATATGATCGGTGCTGTCGTGAGCGGCGGTACCGGTATAGAAAGCACTGCTTGCGAGCGCCCCAACGCTGAGCCCTTTGAAGACAGCGTCATCCAAGTGGATCTTGTCCACAGACGGGCTGAAGTCGGTAACCGTGGCAACATTGCTCTTGCTGAGGGTGCTGTTGAAAACGAAGGTGTCGTGGCCGCCATTGCCGGTCAGCCAATCGCCGCCGCCGCCGCTCTTTATGACGTTGTCGCCGGCATTTCCGATGATGTGCTGACGCAGTTCGTTGCCGGTCAAATTGATTGCCGTCGTGCCGGCATCCTTCTGGGTACCGAGGACCTCAATCGACGAGCCGGCAGCAAGCGCATAACTCACCGACGTCCACACCCTGTCCTGGCCCTGGCCAGCGGCCTCGACCACCTTGCTGGCGGCATTGTTGACATAGAAGTCGTCATTGCCCCCATAGCCCGCCATCGTGTGTGCGGCGTTGTCGGCCGGGCGTAAAACGTCGTTGCCGCTGGTGCCTTTTATGTCGGCGATCGGGGCCGTGACGGGAGGTGGGGTTGTCGTGCCGCTACTGGTGCCAGTGCTACTACCAGTACTGGTGTTGGTGCTGGTGCTGGTGCTGGTATGGGTGTTGTGATCCAGGAAAAACGCCTGCATCGACGACGTGTTGCCAAGCGAGGTCTCGCCATTTTGCGAGGACCACTTATAGGCCATGTCAAAGGCTGGCGACGGGACGAGCTTTGCCCAATGGTCCATGATGGTCTGTTCCTGGGCGGTGGTAGGCATCACATAAGACCCGCCCGTATTGGTCGACCACCCGCCGCCGCCAAACGTCTGGAACACAGGAATGATCGCACTCTGCGGAATGCCCGCCTTCTCCGCTGCAGCGACGGCTCTGTCGATGTAGTTGAAGTCGACCGCGGTCGAGCGCACGGGGTAGGGATCGAGCCCGTAATAGTCGATCCCCGTGTTGGCGGGATTGTACGTGTTGGTATAATCGGAGGCCGTGAACGACCCCATGTCCATCAGCGTAATGAAGGTTTTCGCACCCGGGAAATGAGAGTGAATCCAGTCGGATTCAGCCTTCAGATTCGCAGCGCTGACCTGTGTGTGGTATTTGCCCGTGGGGTCAGGCTCGTCAGTGAGATAAAAGCCAAAAACCTTGGAATTGCCGAGGAGGGGCGTCACCTTGTCTATGAAAGACTGGGTCACCCCGCTGCTTTCGTTGAGATATATCAAAGCCTTGGTGCCGTCAGGCAGCGCGTTGACCGATGACGCGTACTGAAGGTCGATCAAGTTGAAGCCATTAGCTATGGCGCCGGAGGCGGGGGCGCCATAGGCGTAATGCATGGTAGCCATGCGAACATCCTTCTTCTGATTGATAAGCGCCCCACCCCTGCCTAACCGAGAGGGTACATTAGCGCCAAATCAAATACGGAAATATGTTGATAGAATGATTGATCGAGTACTTTACCAGCACCAAAAAGGCCTAATCTTACAGTGATTTGGATCGAATTTCGGTGTTCGATGATGCATCAAATTAGCCGGGGATAACACGATTCCGTTACTCAACCTTCAGGCCACAAAGACCGACGATGCGGCGAGCGAAACGCTGCTGGAACCAAAACAACCCGATACCGGTAGAATCATTGATGCTGGGTACAGACCACAGCAATAAGGAAACGGTTGTCAGGATCAATTCCCGGTTTTTTGGGAAAACTTGAAATTTTCTCGGGTGTGCCCAGTGCGAGGCACTCCCTTTTTTCGAGCGAAGGACACTTCGCTTGGGTGCTCTCTTCCTCTAGGCATTTTGCTAGGAACGTATCTTCGTCGATAGCTCGTCAGATCCGGGGTTCTGCGATCAACCGCGTTCGCCGAACTTGGACTTGAGGAACGGTTGAACCGACGCAATTCAAGCTGAGGCCTTGTCACCGGCTCAGAGGCAGCCGAGCCCCGAATTCCCCTCGCCGAAATGGACATTCAATTCGCGCTCCGACGCAGCCGCGCGCACCCCGAGATCGGTCCGCTCATTCAAACGGACGAGGACATTGGGCAAGCCTGCCCGTACCGTGAACCTTGGCGCAAAACATGTATCTGAGTAGCGAACCAGGATCATGGAAGCACGAAGAAATGCTGACCAGTGCACGCGACCCAAGTCTGACGGGCGGTCGGGGGAGACAGCATGAATCCGCATCTTGTGTGTGTTGGAGGCGAGGACCACGCCTTCAGGATTCCGTTTTTGCTGTCGCTGCGTCAGAAGGGCTTCCAAGTCACTGCGGTGTCGAGCAGTTCGGATACGGCATTTTCACAGCACGACATTCCGCATCGACGCTACGGCTTCGACCGATTTTCCAGCGGGAGTGGAGGCGCCGTAAGGACGATCAGAAAACTGATCTCGGACCTGCGCCCGGACATTGTACAGAGCTTTGATACCAAGCCTAATCTCTTGACGCCGTTGGCGATAAGGGGGGCCGTTCCGGTCATCCGCACCATCAATGGTCTTGGCTGGACGTTTTCTTCCCGTGAGCCGAGGGCCATGGCGCTGCGCCCGATCTTCTCGGGGCTGCAGTGGCTTTCGTCGCGCTGGACGGCTGCCACGGTTTTCCAAAATCGTGATGACAAGGCGTTCTTCGAGCGCTACCGGCTCATCGGGCGCGGGACTGGTCGCCTGATCTGCAGTTCCGGCATCGACATCGATGGCTTTACCAGGGCAAGACAGAGCGCTCCGTCATCGCAGGCGATGCGCGAGCAGCTCGGGCTGTCATCGGCTGAAGTGATCATTTTTGTCGGCCGGCTGACGCGCGAGAAGGGCATCCCAACGCTGCTCAAGGCAGTACCCCGCGTTCTTGAAAAAAGGCCGAATGCGCGTTTCGTGCTTGTCGGTCCATGGGAATCCGAGGGGCCGTTCGCCGTCGACAAATCGGAAATCGAACGCCATTCCCCTCATGTCATTGCCCTGGGTCCACGGCGCGATGTTCCTGCCCTTCTTGGCATGGCGGATTTGTTTGCCTTTCCGACACAATATCGGGAGGGAGTGCCACGCGTCCTGCTCGAGGCGGGATTGGCTGGGCTGCCTATCGTGGCGTCAGATATGCCGGGCTGCAACGAAGTGGTCCAGCCCGGTTGGAACGGATACCTGGTTCCGCCTGGCGATGCCGAGGCATTTGCTTCCAGGATAAATCAAGTCTTGGCAGACCGCCCCACCGGGGCGGCCATGGGCGCTCGTTCCATCGAATTCGTCAAGCAGCATTTCGCGCTGCCGCTGGTGGTCGCCCAGTATTGCGATCTTTACCGGCATATTCTTGATGCCAAAGCCGTTGGCGCCTCAGTTCAGGCCTCGCAGACCGAAAAGAATGCCGCATTTGGTCCGTTGGGCGAGGTGCGCCAATGATCCGAGACGTCCTGTTGGCCGGCGGCGTTGCAATGGCTTATGCATCGCAACTCGAAATTCCAGGCGCGCCGTTCGGAATCAGCGAATTGTTGTTGGCCGTTTGGATACTGATTTCGATTGGCCGCGTACTTGCCGGTGGTCGACTTGAAGCCACGCCGGCCCTGTCGATTTTTGCCGCCCTCTGGGGGATCATGGCATTCGCTCTCGGGCTAGGCATGATTGTCGGCATGCTTACGAGCGTTCAGTACATGGACGCGCCGGTTCACGACATGATTGCCTATCTGTTGCTGGCATTCGTTACATGTCTGCTTGCGGCTGATCCTCAGGCGGATCGCCATCTGCGTCGCACCGCGTGGTGGGTGATCGTCATTGCGAACGCGTGTTTTGTTTTCCAGCTGGCGCTTGGATTCGGCTTACTCCACCAGTCCGGAGTGAACCCTTGGTTTTGGGACAGGTTCACAGGATGGTCGGACAACCCAAACCAACTGGCACTTTATTGCGCTCTGTTCGGTCCCCTTGCACTATACCTTTCAATGACAACAAGTAATAAGATAGCCAGGACATTTGGCATAGTAAGTATTGTTCTCATAGTGTACGTCGGACGATTGACTAAGAGCGATACCTATCTATTGACAATAGTGATAACCGGTTTGGTTTTCCTGATGTTGCGCGTCCGGAGATGGGTCGCGGTTGGCGGAAGGGTCACTCTTGGTCGTCAAATCAGCCTTTTGCTGTTGCTTGCTTTGGTCCCTCTTGCAATCTCCGCAACACCCTATGTGCTTGCGGAAACGAGCACTGTTGAAAATTTCGCCAAGAGCCTGACCAAAGGCGAGGGTGGTGAGGCGACAGCCGAGACAGCCAATCTGCGCATCAATATCTGGACCAATGCTCTGGGCAAGGGGTTGGGGTCTGCTTCGCTGGGCCTCGGCCCGGGACCACATGTCGACAGATCTGTCGTGACCAAGGAGTTTATCGACCTGCCTTTCGAGGCTCACAGCACGCTACTGGACTTGTATACTCAAGGAGGCATTCTAGCGGTTCTCGCCCTGTTGTGGATCCTTGGCCTCGCGGCCATCTCTGCCTGGCGTGCAAGGCTCGACGCTCTGGTGGCACTTGCGTTGTCGATCGGCATCTTCGGCTTCCCGCATTTGGTCATTCGCCACCCGATCGTTTGGTTCTCGATCACACTTTGCCTCGTAGCCGGGCAGCCCAAGTCTATCGCGGCAACTGCAGGAGCGAGGAGCCGTTGATATGTGCGGAATCGCCGGGATCCTTCTTGCGCCAGACTCGCCCAGCACAAGGCCGCTCGCAGCTATAGCGCAGATGACAACAGCCCTCCGTCACAGAGGGCCCGACGGCGAAAGCTTCTGGAAAGATGTGGAGGCTGGTATCGCTTTCGGCCACAGCCGTCTGGCAGTCGTGGATTTGTCGGAAACCGGCGCCCAGCCCATGCGCTCGGACAGCGGCCGGTACGTGATCACCTTCAATGGGGAGATATACAATTTTCGGGACTTGCGCCGAGAGCTTGAGGATGCCGGCCACAGCTTTCGCGGAACATGCGATACAGAAGTTGTGCTTGGGGCCGTGGAGCAGTGGGGGCTCGAAGCTGCGCTTAAGCGATTTGTCGGCATGTTCGCGTTCGGATTGTGGGACGCAAAAACGAGAACTCTTCATCTGGCCCGCGACCGGATGGGGGAAAAGCCGATCTACGTCGCCCCGACCCGCCATGCCCTGGTTTTTGGCTCCGAACTCAAGGCCATTCGGTGTTTCCCGGATTTCCGTCCAGAACTCAATCCCAGCGCCGTAAGGGCTATGCTGTCGCAAGGTTGGGTGCCGGACGACAGTTGTATCTGGCGCGGCGTTTTCAAATTGCCGCCGGGATCGGCCCTATCCTTAACTGCAGCGGATTTCGCAAAAGCGCGCCGTACGGGAACCGTTCGAAACAAAGTTCGATTCTGGTGGTCGTTGGCGGACGTCGCAACGAAGGGCCGGCAAGACCCGATCGTCGGCAGCGATGAAGATTTGACGAATGAACTCGATCGGCTGCTTCGGCTTTCTGTTCGAGAGCGCATGTGCGCGGATGTGCCGCTCGGCGCCTTCCTGTCGGGCGGCGTAGATAGCTCGACCGTAGCCGCGCTAATGCAGGTCCAATCCCGAAAATCTATTCGCACTTTCACGATCGCCTTCGGGGAGCACGGATTCGATGAAGCTCCTCATGCTGCTGCGGTTGCTCAGTACATAGGCAGCGATCACACAGAGCTGCACCTTTCCCCTGCTTCCGCACGCGACGTCATTCCGGAATTGCCCAGTGCCTGGGACGAGCCGTTCGCCGACGAATCGCAAATCCCCACTCTGCTGGTGGCGCGACTTGCTCGCCAGCACGTCACTGTGGCGCTGACGGGCGACGGAGGCGATGAATGTTTCGCCGGTTACGCTCGCCATCTGATGGCGGCGCAAGCAAATCGGCGTCGTCGTTTGCCTTCGTCGCTGCGTGGTTCAGTTGCCGCAAGCATCGGGCTTGTGGCGCGCGCCACCCGTTACGATTTTTTTGGCAGGCTGCCACTTTCGGCGCTCTTCGGCCATGCGTTGCGCGGTGATCGGCTGGAGCGATTGGCTCAATTGCTCGCCGCTTCGGACCAGGAAGAACTGTACCAGCGCCTGACAGGGTCATCGACGACAAGCCTGACCCGATTTGGCCACCGGACGTCAACTCGGCGAACTCCGCGACTCGACGATTTGCTGTCCCGGCTCCTCTACAACGATATGGCAGGATATTTGCCGGGCGACATCCTGGTGAAGCTGGACCGAGCCAGCATGGCGAACGGGCTGGAAGGCCGCTGCCCGCTGCTCGACCATCGCGTCGTTGAATTCGCCTGGCGGCTGCCACCGAATGCAATGGTCCGCCATGGACGAGGCAAGTGGCTGCTTCGACGGTTGTTGCATCGCTACGTTCCCCGGCGGCTGATAGATAGGCCTAAGCAGGGTTTCGATGTTCCGATTGCGGTCTGGTTGACAGGACCGTTGCGTGCATGGGCGAGTGACCTGTTCGCCGACATGCGCCAGTCAGGGGATGGGCTTCTGGACATCGATAAGGTCCAGACGTGCTGGCGCGATCATGTCAACGGAAAGCGGGATCATTCCCGGGATCTTTGGGCAACATTGATGTTCCTGGCATGGCGCGCCGACGCCAACCGGCTTCCAGTGCCCGCGAGACAGTCGCGCATGCTTGAAATGACGGGAGTTTAAAATGGAAGGTTCGATAGCTAGGCGAACAAAGCTACCGCGCGCCACAGAGATGCGCGTCGAAGTGCGAGAGCCCAATCCGCGCATGCGGCGTCCGCTACGTGACCCTCGAGAAGACCTGACCCCTTTCGGCCAATTGTTGGTTACCTTGGCGGCGCGCAAATGGTTTTTGGTCGCAATGGTCGTTTTGGGCGGTGCGGTTGCGGGTCTAGCCGGCTTCGCCAGGCCGGCGCTGTATGAGGCCACCACGCAAATCATCGTCGACAGTCCGACCAGAAGCACTCCTCAGACGACGGGCGGCCAGGATATGCTCGATACCAGCATTGACAACCATCTGACGATGCTGGCCTCACAATCTCATCTGCGTCGGGTAATTGACGCAATTTATAAGGCAACGCCCGATCGGCAGGCCAACCTCAATGGCGCCGCGGCGCAAAACGCCGCTTCCCCAGCCAAATCGCAATCGTTTGCAGGTGCATTCTTGGCCGGGATTTGGCCGGATCACGCTGACATGACCCCAGAGGGCAGGGAGGCTGCGAGGCTGAAGGCGTTGAGGCGCTACGTCAGGGTCGGGCAGGAACTGCGATCGCGAGTCATCACCATCGGCTTTACCGATCCGGATCCCGTCCGGGCGGCATTCGTGGCCAACACATTCGCGCAAGTGTATGTCCAGGATCTCGCGCGGACTGCTCAGGCCGCTGATAGGTTGGAGCTCGAATCCGTCGTCGCTGCGCTGCCCGGCGTGCAGTCCGATCTCGCACAAGCGACCGACCGCCTTGAAAAATACCGGCTAAGTCACGGGACTGTCGACCAGGGTGCCGTTGACAATGCTGTCCGCGACACGGCCGAGCTTAATCAGCAACTGTCATTGTCTCGCGCAAACCTCTCCACAGCCGAGGCCCGTGTTCAGCATATTCAAGAATTGCAACGGTCCGGTGCCACGAACGCCACGCTTGCGAGCGCAATCGGATCGCCGACGCTGAGCGATCTGATCGCCCGGCAGGGCGGCGCGGCGGCCGATGCGGATCTGAATGTTGCGGTCAAGCGCGAAATCGAACAGAGCATCGAACGCATCAAGTCGGAAGCCGACATCTATCGCGCGCAGGTTTCCGCTCTGGAGGCGCGCAAGAATGTGCTTGACGCGGTCGTAGCCGACACGGCAGGCAGGCTTTCCGGGCTTCACGCATTGGAGCCGGCAGTCACCATATTGACGCAGCGGTACAATGATCTTCTGAACAGGCAACAGGATTTGAGGAACCGCATCGCGGTTCCGTCTGCGGGAGTTTCGATAATTTCGGCGGCATGGCCACCGAGCAACCCGAAGAGCCTTTCACCAATCTTCCTCATCCCGCCGGGTATGGTCGTATTCGGCCTCATCGGGGGCGTCTTGGTTCTCTTGAAAAATCGCATGAGCCGCACAATGCGCGGGGAGGCTGAGACAGAAGCAGCGCTCGGCTTCCCTTCCGTTGGGCTATTGCCCAGGGCATCAAGAGCGAGTGCGAAGCGCTTGCAGACCCTCATTCTAAGCCAGAAAAATTCCGCCTATGGCCGCGCTGCCTTGTCGCTATTGATCAATGTGGCACCCGAACCGGCCCCCGGACGATCGTCGCAGATGGTGCTCGTCACTTCCAGCGATAAAGGTGATGGGAAAACAGAGTTGGCATGGAGCTTGGCGCTCTCGGCCACACGCCTGGGCAGCAATGTCCTGTTCATCGATCTTGACCCGCAGGATAAGCAACTGACCAACGACTTTGTGCGCGAATTCAGCATTTCCAAGCCGCATAAGTCGTTTGCGGATTATGTGAGGGGCCGCTGCGAGTTAGACGAGGCTGTTGTGAGCATGCCCGGTATCGGCATCGATTTCATGGCCTCACCCATAGTTTCGGACGATCTTTTGAAGCTGTTGGTCGACGTCGATGTGCCGCGACACTTCGCGGACAAGCTGGGCGCCGTGTACAATCTCGTCATTCTCAACGGGCCGCCAGGGTTGCACGGTCCGGAATCCCGACTGCTCAGCGGTTGGGCAGATGCCGTTATCTTTGCTGTCCGGTGGGCCAAGACACCGCGCAGTGTCGCGCGCGGTATTCTGGAATCGCTGCAGCCTGATGGTTCGAGATCCGCTCCGGTAGGGATTGCTCTCACTGGAGTAAATCTCAAGCAGCACGCCAAATATCATTTTGGGGACAGTGGCGATCTTCTGCTGTTCGGAAAACGATAAAGCCCTCAAGCCCACTGGGTCGCGAGAAATGATTATCGAACTCTTTGGACCGCCTGGTGCTGGTAAAGCAGTCTTTGCCCATGCGCTTGCCAAATCGTTGCGTGGGCAGGGCTACGCTACGAAGGTGGTCTTCAGTCATAAAGCAAGTAGAAGGTCAAGGAGTGTAGATCTTGGGATATTTATGTTTATCTATAGAGTATTTTCTGCAATATTTTCAACTGCAAAACTGTTCTTCTATACGTCGGATTTGATAAAATATCTGTCGATCGCGTCGTCGATGCTAAAGGCGATTGAGCCAAGGAAATTTATTTGGCGAGCTCGGGTCTGGCAAAAAATCATAAACCTTTCCAATCGTTGGGACCAAGCGCGACAGTGCAGAGAGATTACAATATTCGACCAGGGATACGTGCAGGCTGTTGCTTCACTGTCGATTTTTCACGGGTGCGTCGACAACGTTGCGATTGCAAGAGCGCTGAAGGTCACTCCTACCGCGGATTTTACCTTGCGAGTGGTATTGCCTCGTGCAGCAGCCGAGGCGCGGTTGCGGGAGCGGATGATGCAAGCGGCTCCGGCCGAACGCATTCTCGATGCGGATTTCGAAGCGAGCATGCGAGCTTTCGGAGTGTTTCAAAATATCAACGACATCCTTGTGGCAACCGACAGGAAAACAATCTCCGTTGAAACCCTCGACGACCGATCGTTGTCGAAAAGCGTTGAACTCGTCAGCCGCAAGATCGCCTTCAAGATGGCCCGCGATCAGGTCACTCCCATGTACCGACATCAAGTTGCCCACTCATCGCAACCGCTGACGGTAGACAATGCCTACCTTGATGACGGCGTGGATACCATAACAATACAGAACTCCCTAAATCCCCCAGGCGGAAACGATGCGGTAACGCTCGGGAAGCAAGAAATAAACCGTAGCCTGGGCTATGCCACCGTTTTTGCGCTCATGATCTATGTGACCGGGGCAGGTCTAACCAGCCTGGCGCAATTGCTGATTGCTCGTATCGTAGGCTCTACCAGCTATGGTATCTACTCCTACGTCCTTTCAACCACATCGGTGCTCGCATATCTCGCAACCCTTGGCTTCAACGTATCGTTGTTGCGCTTTGTATCTGCCTATAGGGCCCAGGGGCGCCTGGACCTGGCCCACGGCATAATCAGATTTGCCTTTCAACGCTCGTTGGCAGTGGCGTCTCTATTCGGCTTGGCAGGGGCGACCTACATCTTTCTGTCTTCGTCCTCACACAACAGGGAACTTGAGATCAGCCAGCTCTTGGGTATGGCCGCCGTTCCGCTGGTCACGACTTCAGCCTTGGGCGCGGCTCTCATCCGTGCCTTCGGCGGCGGTGTTTCTGCCCTTCTGCCAGAACGCATTGTGCGTGATGGACTGCTGCTCACATTGCTAAGTGTCGCCGCCTTGTCCGGTTCGTGGACTCTGAATGCACCGTTGGTCATGCAAGCGGTGCTGACGAGTTCGGCCGTAACAGTCGCGTTCGTCTTTGTCCTGTTGGCAAGATTTCAGCCGCCGGGTTTACGACATGCTGAACCTGCCGATGCGTCGAAGGATTGGTGGTCGGCGGTCCCCCCTATCATGCTGATGGCGGGTCTTGACGTCTTCATCAACAGAGCGGGGGTAATGGTGCTCGGCTGGACCGGCCACATACGCGACGCAGGCATTTTCGCCCTGGGGCTCAATGTCGCGTTGCTTGTCGGTCTCTCGTTGGTGGCCGTCTCTACAATGTTTTCGCCGACGGCAGCTACGCTTTACGCAAAAAACGACCGAAGAGGTTTGCAAGAGCTGTTTTCACGAGCTGCCCTGCTTTCCTCCGGTGCCGCAATAGCAATGGCAATCCCGTTGCTCCTGATTGTTCGGCCGCTTTTAAGCTGGTTCGGTGAGGATTTCGGAACTGGAGCACCGATCGCGCGGGTGCTGATGCTCGGCTACGTATTCGTGGCCCTGTGCGGACCGCAGCTCAATCTCTTGACCATGACCGGAAACGAATGGGCGGCCGCTGTGACGATGATCCTCGGGGCAGCTTTTGGTGTCGTCGGCTGTGCTATCGGAGTAGAGATCTACGGTCCGCTGGGCGCAGCAATAGGGCTGGCGCTTGCCCTGGTCGTCTGGAACGTGGCCATGGCGATTTATATTCGCAAGCGACTGAAGATCACGCCCGGACTGATCTACGCGATTACGTCCTTTAACCGCCGCACGGTCGAAAGCACCCAGCGGACTTGGTTCTTGCGCTGACTCGATGCTCTGGGATTGGTGACCGGCGACAGACCCCGGCTGGCGCGATGTGATCCATTCTAACGCAGGCATCAAGGTACGTACGGATTGGCGGGCTTGCGTATCGGCGTCTCGATGAAACGCCAAACGAAAGAGACGCAGAGAATGCCTCGTTCTTGCCGATCAGCGAGGCGAGCGCGTTGAGAGGGGCCGCACCTTCAGGCGACGCCAGTGAGCCGATCGCGCGGGTCTGAGTGAGCAGCGCGAACTGCCGGCAATCTACGCTGACACGAGCGTTTGTTGCTCCGTCTCAGGGACCGTCGCGCTTCCATGAAAGTGTCGATACCATTCGACGAAACGGGCAACGCCATCCTGGAGCGTGGTCGCCGGCGCGAAGTCTACGGCCCGGCGAAGATCGCCTACATCGGCGCGCGTCTCGAGAACATCACCTGGAGGCAAAGGCACATCCCTCCTGAGAGCTTTGCGACCTACGGCTGTCTCTATAATCGCGATTAGCCTATTGATCTCCTCTGGCCGGTCATTGCCAATGTTGTACAGGCGATATGGGGCTGAGCTGGTGGCTGGATCAGCCGCGTGACCGTCCCAATTCTGGTCGGCACACGGTGGCGTTGCGAGTATTCGAACCACCCCTTCGACGATATCGTCGATGTAGGTAAAATCTCGCCAGACACGGCCGGCATTGGACACCTCGATCACGCGTCCCTCGGCGATGGCGTGGGTAAACGCGTAGACAGCCATGTCGGGCCTGCCCCATGGTCCGTAGACGGTGAAGAACCGCAATCCTGTCACCGGCAAGCGAAATAGATGACTATAGGAATGCGCCATGGCTTCATTCGAGCGCTTGGTGGCGGCATAGAAGCTTATTGGATGGTTAGCGCCGCCATGTTCGGAAAAAGGAATGGTTTGGTTGGCGCCGTAAACCGAACTGGACGAAGCGTAGACCAGATGCTTGATATCGAAGTGCCGGCAACCCTCCAGAACATTGAGAAACGCCACGATGTTGGACTGAACATAGGCATGCGGGTCGACAAGAGAGTAACGCACGCCCGCCTGGGCAGCCAAGTGGACGACATATTGCGGCTGAAAGTCGGAGAACAAAGCTTGCACCAACAATCGGTCCGCCAGATCCATACGCATCGGAGTGAAACCTGGCTCCGCGCAGAGGTGCGCAAAACGCGCTTCCTTGAGCTTTAGATCGTAGTAGGGCGTGAAATTATCCACGCCTATGACCCGCGCACCGTGACGCAAAAGCCGCGATGCCACATGAAACCCGATAAAGCCTGCGGCGCCGGTGACTACAACAGGACCTTTTCGTGCCAGCTGCATAACCGCCATATCCGGACTGGATCGACCGTATTTCGTTCCTGTTGAACTGGATTTGTCAGGTTGTGCGTCAAGCATGCCCGCGGTCTTGGGATTATGTCCGGCCATGACGAATTGCCCCGCTTCGAATTTTCTGCATCGAGATCCTCGGCTATATCTGGATCAGGCAGGGAATGCGCTCGCACAGACGCAATGCCAAACCAACATACCGGACACGCGCCGCCTCGCGGTCGAGGCGGCATTATCACGGCAATACGGAAATTCGTCCGAGCAGAGCTACCAGCTCACCCTGGCGCTTGGTTTCTGTTTTGGCAAAAAGCGAGGCAAGCTGGGACCGGATCGTGGTGCGGCTGAGATGCCAGCTGCGGGCGATTTCCAATGGTGCGTCCCCTTGAGCTAACCTCATGGCAAGCTGAGTTTCAGCGCTCGTGAGGCCGAACATCTTTTGCAATGTCTGCGGATTAGCCGAGGACCGGGTCTCCCGGTCTAACAACGCGACGATACTTGTTCCGTCGGGCGCAATCACCCCGCCCTCATTGAGTATCACCGGCCGATCGTCAGTGGTGCGGATCACCACCCACGACAACGAGCCTGGCAGGAAGTTGGTTGGAACGTTCGCGACCAGCCGCCTCAGCGCAGCCGTAAGCTCCGGAGCCGTGCCGGCCGTCTCACCCTGTCGTTCAAAGGTGCTTTGAGCGGCAATGTTCCACTCCACCACCTTTTTCTCGCGATTGAGGACCAGGAAGCCACAGCCAATGCGGTCCAGCATGCCGGTGACGGATTCCAGGCTCCGACGCTTTGACGCGCATGCTGTGCCCTGCCTGTCCGACGTGTAGCGTGCCAGGCGAGCGACACCGCCGTAAGCAGTGCTCAATTCAATATGGCGCTTATTCGCAACGGTATCGTTGTGCCTATCAATGAAAGACATTGCCTTCCCACCCCTGTTGGCCGAAAACCGCTAAGATCTCCAATCGTTACGCTTGACTCCAAGACAGATTTCTCTGCCAAAAATCTTTGATCTCAGAGGCTTGCATCGGTTTCTTCATGCTCTCTTACAAAGAGTCCAGGCGAACCGGACGCTCTTCGTAAATGATAGTAAGCTTGGATTTGAGGGCCGCAATCCGGCAGTGGTATTAGATCAGGCGGTGGAGTTCTAGGCTCGACGGACTAATCCGAAAGTTGTAGTCTGTGAGGTATGGGGCTGCATCTGCGTAGAACGGTTTCGGCCTTGAAGGGCATCTCGCTAGCTCACATGGCTTCCATGCTGGTGCTAGTTTTCACGCTAATATTCGTAATAACAAACTTAATTCAGACGGAAACTGAAGCAACCTTCATATCATCTATTCCAGCTATAATTGTCGCTGCATATCTTGTTGGCCGTCGCGGTGCAATCATTGCAACTCTCGTGACAGTCGCCGCCAGCCTCGGGGCCGAACGACTTCTGCGCGGTTCGATTCCCGCAGAGGACTGGCCGCGAGCAATCTTTCTCCTGGTTTCCGGCTTCATGATCGCCTTCATGTTCCACCGCTTGCGGCAGGACCTTAGCGAGGCCCTGAAGGTCGCCGAAACTCGACTGGCCGCCGTCGAGGCCACCGAGAGCCGCTTCCGTTCGGTGTTCGAGCGTGCGGCCCTCGGCTTTGCGAACACGAATGAAAAAGGCGAGCTTCTGCAATCCAACAAACGTCTTTGTGAGCTGACGGGATATACCGAAGCCGAGCTTGCTCAATTTCCGCTTGCGCAGCTTGTTCATTCCGATGATCGCGATAGCGTTGTTGAAGCGCTTGCCGATCAAGGCAAGTCCGCGATGCCATTCGATATGGAAGCCCGATTGAAGAAGAAGGACGGGTCCACATTCTGGGCTCGCCTGAACCTATCGTCGTACCGTTCCGACGGCCTCCTTTCAGAGAGCGCGATCATCGTTGTCGATGATATCTCGGAAAGACGGACGGCGCGCGAAGCGATCCGGGTCCAGAAGGAACGGCTTGATCTGGCGCTTTCGGCGGGGCGGTTGGGAACCTGGCAAGTCGACCTCCAAAGCGGCGTCGTCACGGGTTCCGACAAATTTTGGGAAATCTTAGGCCTGCCGCGCGCCACCAGCCGGCCGATAGACGAGCTAGCTGCAGTCGTCTATCCCGCGGACTGGCCAAAGCTTGCACTCCCCAAAGAATCCGGCGCGACCACGAATTACGACGTTGAGATAAGGGTGCGACGTCCGGATGGACCTATTCGTTGGGTCGCTCTGCGCGGACGGGAGGAGCGGTATCATGATCAGCAGCTGCTGATCGGGATAGCAGCTGACCTGACCGAACGTCGGCAGACCACGCTTTTGCGCGCCACGGTCAGGAGACGGGATCGTATTTTGATCGAACAGCGCCATCGATTCAGCAATCTTTTCGCGGTCGTGATAGCGCTGGTCAAAATGGTTGGTGCTCCGGCGAACAATGTCATGAAGTTCAAGGAGGACCTGATCGATCGGATACGAGCGCTTGAAGTCACGCATATGATGATCTCCGGTCGCACCAACAGTTCGGTATTGCTCCGGGATCTCGTGGTCCAGGAACTGTTGCCCTACATGGAAACGCGAAAGATAAAGACCCATGGCCCTGACGTCATGATGTCAAGCGGCGCTGCCGAAACCTTCGCAATGGTTGTTCACGAGCTTACGACGAACTCTGTCAAACACGGCGCGCTTGGCGGTTCCCGAGGGCGCCTTGAGGTTAGATGGGCCGATAGTGGAGAAAGCGATGACGTCGTCTTCGATTGGATAGAATCGGGAAGACGCAGGAAGGCCAAGAACATCGGCCATGGCATTGGTTCGATGATATTGGGCGTCAACACCGCGCCGCTTATCGGCCATGCCTCGAAGCTGGAAATATTTGAAGGCGGTCTAAGATACTCGCTGCGGCTGTCTCGACGTGAAATCGCGCCCTAGTCGATATATTTCGAACGCCAGTTTTGTAGCGCGACGGCTGCCTCGGTGCGGTTGCGTACTCCCAGCTCACGCATTACCGCAGCGGCGTGAATTTTTGTCGTTGCTTCGGAAATGTCCAAATCGCGAGCTATCTCCTTGTTTGAAAAGCCTTCCGCCATCAGCTTGAGCACGTCACGTTGCCTTGAAGTCAGCTTGCTAAGGCTGGCCGCTCCCATCCGCCGTTGGGTCCATGCCCTCGCCGATTGGGGTGCGTGTGACCCGGGACCCCCGGAAGGTCGAGACAACAGCGCCGGCACATAGATGCGGCCTGCCAGAATCTCGCGCACTGCCGATACCACTTCTTGGTCCGTCTGAGATTTCACGATGTAGCCGTGCAGCCCGATCGACAGGGCCTTCAATATTTCCGCTCGTGAATCATTGCCGGAAACGATTGCAAAACGGGTGTCCGGATACGCTGACAAAACGTCGCCGAGCACTTGCTGGTTGAACAGTCCCGGCATGTTCAGATCCAGAATGGCTAGATGGATGTCCCGCTGAGCCAGGACACTGGCAGCGGCATCAAAACATCCAGCTTCGAATATTTCCAGTTCCGGGAGCTCGGCCTTGAGCGCCAAACTCAGCCCACGACGATACAGACCGTGATCGTCCGCAATGACGACTCGATACATTTGCATTCCACCCCAACGCAGGCCCTACAAAGCGGGCCCTGAAACGCCTAATGCGGCTAAACGATCAATCGGGGAATGGCCTTGGCGGTGGCCAACCACTCGTCGAACGCCCAGAAATCCGCACCACTTGCGCGCCGTATTGCTAATATATTCCTCTATGGCGGAAAAATCTCTTTTTTTTTCCGAGGACCGTTCAACCGGCTTGAATCGCACCGTCTCTGCCCTTGTCAGAAAGCCAACATCGCGATCAGGCGCGTCTATGGCCAACTACCAAATTCCATGTGACATCAGCTGTTTGAGCAGTAGCGAGACGTAAATTCCAGCAGGTGGATTCTGAGGTCCGCACTGGGGCATTTGAAGGTCTCGTGGCCAAGCAATTTTGCAGATGCAGGTCGGCATATTCGGCGCCATCGTGCCTCGCGGCGGACAGGGCGGACCGGCCTAGTCGCTGAACCTGCGGAGGCAATGGATTGGTGCCATTCGATTGCACGACGACATCCTTCGAACGCTCACTTACCGTTCTTCATAAGATGCTCGGGACGGACACGTGGCGACTTTTCTATCCGATCCATAGTCGGAAGAGGTCTGAACACGTCTACCCAGGCACCAACCATTGAAGCGGCGTTGAACTATGGAGGATCGGATGAAAGCGGTTATTCAATGCGGTGGGATGGGAACACGACTTCGTCCCTTTACGTCGGTGTTGCCGAAGCCGCTGATGCCAATTGGTGCCCGGCCGGTGCTCGAGCTGCTTCTCAAGTGGCTGCGACGCAATGGCATTGAAGAGGTCTACATCACGACCGGGTATCTCGGCCATCTCATCCGCAGCGTGTGCGGTGATGGTTCGCAATGGAACCTGAAAATACGGTACACTCAGGAGATGGAGCCGCTGGGCACCATCGGGCCACTGTCGCTTATCCGAGATGAACTAACCGAACCCTTTATCGTGCTGAACGGCGACGTTCTCACCGATCTTAGCCTCAGCCGATTCACAGCTGCTCACCGCAAGCACAAGGATCCGGTGACCATCGCTACCGCCAACCGTCTTATCAAGATGGATTTCGGCGTCATCGACGAAGTCGACAATGCAGTGCAGATGTTCCGCGAGAAGCCGACGCTTTCTCATCTCGTTAGCATGGGCATCTACTGCATGAATCCGGATGTTCTGAGTTTTATTCCCTCCGGCATTCCATTCGGATTCGACGACCTGATGCTGCAGATGATGCAGCAAGGCACGGTCGTCCATGTCTACAAGCATGAGGGACTCTGGCTCGATATCGGCCGCGTCGACGATTTCCAGAATGCTCAAGCCATTTCCTGGGAAGAGCAGTCGGCTTCGATCGAAGTCGCGGCAGCGGCTGCCTGACAAACGGCGAGAAACTCAAACACGAATGATGATTTGGGAGTGAGGTCACCATGCTCTTGGTCAGTGCCCCGATTTTGGGTGTTCCGGAGAAGGCGGCTCTATCAAAGGTCATTGATAGCAGCTGGTTGACCATGGGCGAGCAGGTTCGATTGTTCGAAGAGTCGTTTGCCCGCATGCATGGCGCGGACGATTGCGTTGCGGTGAGTTCCTGTACCGCGGCGCTTCATCTCATTTTGCACGGACTTGGCATTGGTCCGGGCGATGAGGTGCTGGTTCCGTCGCTAACTTTCGTGGCGACCGCGAACTCAGTGCTCTATGTCGGTGCAACTCCCGTCTTTGTCGATATTGAGTCAGCCGACTTGCCGTTGATGTCGCTTGCGGAAGCCGAGGCTCGATGCACGCCGCGAACGAAGGCCATTATTCTCGTTCACTTCGCCGGGTATCTGGCCAATCGAGAACAATGGCAAAGGTTCGCTCGTGTTCGGGGACTGCACATCATTGAAGACGCGGCGCATGCTCCTGGCTTGAGAGAAGTAGGGACCTTCGGCGTTGCCGCGGCCTTCAGCTTCTACGGCAACAAGAACATGACAACCGCCGAGGGCGGCGCCGTAATCGCCCAAGACCATGAACTGCTCGAAAGGATTCGCCAAGCGCGCGGGCACGGGATGACCACCGGCACACACCAGCGGCTGAACAGCCGCACGCCGCAGTATGACGTCACCATGCTTGGGTTCAATTATCGTATGGACGAGATGCGGGCCGCAATCGGACTTGTCCAGTTAGGAAACTTGCAAGAATGGAACGAAGTAAGGCGTATCCTCGTCGTCCTTTATCGGCGACTCATCGCAATGCACTGCCCGGCAATAATCGTTCCATTCAGTGAATCGCGGCGATCGGCGCACCACATCATGCCGATACTTTTACCGCGATATGCCGACAGGCAAGCCGTTATCGACGAACTGCGCAACCAGGGAATCCAAACAACGATCCACTATCCGCCCGTGCACCGGATGACGTTGTACAGCGAGCTTTTTCCCGGGACCCAATTGCCGCGAACAGAAGACTTTGCTCAGCGGGAGTTGACGATTCCACTTCACCCGCAGATGACCTCAGCGGTGGTCGAAGCGGTTGTGGAGGCTCTGGCAACTGCGGTGAACGGCTGTACCAAAGCAGGAACGGCCGCATGAATGCGACAGATCAATCCCTCCACCGACGCTTCGTTGCAGTCTCGGCCCACGGGTCTGCGCGGCGTTTGATCGACATTGCCATTGCGAGCGTTGCTGCGGTCTTGTTTGCTCCACTGATGCTGCTGATCGCCATCGCCCTTCTGGCCGAGGGCGGTAGGCCGGTTTTGTTTGCACAGACCCGCCTGGGCGCCGGGGCTCAGCCTTTTCGCATGTACAAGTTCCGCAAGTTCGATGTGCGATGCGATCCCCACGGCCTCGCGCTGACGGTCGCCGACGACAAGCGCATGACAACGATAGGGCGCGTGCTCGCCGCGACAAAGTTCGATGAACTGCCGCAACTGTGGAATGTGATCATAGGCGACATGGCAATCATCGGACCGCGGCCGGAGAGCCTGGCGTTCGCCGACTGTTTCCACGGCGGCGCCGAGGCTGTTTTGCAGTACAAGCCTGGCTTGCTCGGTCCGAGCCAGGTTCTCTTCCGCAACGAAGCGAATTTCTATCCGAAGTTCACGGATCCGGTGCAGTACTATCGCGAGACCCTGTTTCCCGCCAAGGCCAGGATCGACCTTTCCTATTATCCGCAGCGAACTCTGGTGGCTGACGCCGTCTGGATGGCTCGCGGTTTTCTAGCCGTTGTCGGCCGGGTACCGCCGTCGCCGATCGCGACTAAAGCGCGTTCGGGCTGACACTCCGGTGAGTGTCACCGTCAGAGTGGACATGGCAAGAGGGACGATTGGTCATGGACTACAAAGGCAAAAAGGTACTGGTCACGGGCGCCGATGGATTTATCGGATCGCATCTCACCGAGGCGCTGGTCCGCAACGGAGCGGATGTCACAGCATTGGCGCTCTACAATTCGTTCGACAGTCACGGCTGGCTTGATGATTTGCCGGACAACATCCGAGGCCACCTGAAATCCGTGCGTGGCGACGTGCGCGACAGCGCGTTCCTGAACAGGATCATGCGCGGCCAAGCTGTGGTTTTCCATCTGGCTGCTCTCATCGCGATTCCATATTCGTATGCGGCTGCCCAGTCATACGTAGAAACCAATGTCATGGGTACGATGAATGTTCTCGAGGCAGCGCGTCAGTGGGACACGGAACGCGTCGTGCACACCTCGACCAGCGAGGTTTACGGCACGGCGCTGACCATGCCTATCAAGGAATCTCATCCGCTGCAGGGCCAGTCTCCATATTCGGCATCCAAGATCGGGGCCGACATGATGGCCGAAGCCTACGCCAGGTCATTTGACGTTCCCGTCGTAACTCTGCGCCCATTCAATACCTACGGCCCACGCCAGAGCGAGAGGGCGATAGTGCCGACCATAATCAGGCAGGCCCTCGACAAGAACTGTTCGGCTATCATGGTCGGGGATACGAGCCCTATCCGCGATCTAACCTTTGTTGAAGACACGGCCGCGGCATTCCTGACCGCAGGCGTGGCGGAACTCAAATTCGGCCAGGCCTACAATGCCGGAAGCCAGCGTGCCGCGACGATCGCGGAAGTCCTGGACCTGGTGGTCGAGTTGAGCGGATCGAAGAAGCCTGTCTATCGAGATGAAAGCCGCTTGCGCCCACAGAACTCCGAGGTTCGCGCGCTGCTTGCAGACTCGACGCAATTCGAAATGCAGACCGGATGGCGAGCCCGTACCAATCTGCGAGATGGGTTGGAGCGCACCATATCGTGGTGGAGAGGGCGTCTTAGCGAGGGGCGGGTGCGCCGGGAAATGGGCTACATGACATGACTTGTCGTCGCCGGCATGTGTTGTCTATGATCTTCGCTGTCGCGTGCCTTGGTCCGCATGCTGCCGCAAGCCAGGCGGGCAATACGTCAACGCACTTTGTTGCGACGCCGGCGATGCAGTTGCCCGACTATCTGCGTCCTACGGTCGATCCCGCGTTTGGGGAAACATTCACCCGGATCACAAAATCCGGGCCGCTTGGAAATGGGGTCGCGTGTATAAAAGATTATTGCAGCCACCGTTATTCCAGCGCCCAAGCCTGGAATGCGGACCAGAGCCTTCTCGTTATAACCAACGGCTGCAACGGGATGTGCTTTTTCGACGGACACACATTCCTACCGCTGCTGATGCGCGATCGATCGGGCGAATGTGAATGGCATCCCCAAAATGCGGATCTGATGATCTGCGTTCGAGGCCGGCGAATATCGACCTGGGCGCCGCGGACCAATCACGAGGATGTGCTGTTCGATTCAAAGGACTATCGGGATCTGCACTTCGGACCAGGCAAAGGTAACCCGAGCCGAGACGGTAATCGCCTGGCAGTGCGTGCACTTCGATCGGACGGTGCCGAGGTCGTCTTCGCGTACGATCTCAAGCAGCATAGCAAGTTTGCCGATATCGCACTTGGGCGGCTTGCTGGGGTCAATGAGAACTGTTCGATCTCTCCTCTGGGCGAAAATATTCTTTGCATCCAGGCACTGGCGGACGGCACCGAACAGTCGTTTATTTTTTCGATCGACGGCGCTCCAGGCCAGCAGTGGACAGAGCATCATCGGCCGGGGCATGGCGACATGACGGTCGACGCCGATGGGAGCGAGATCTACGTCGGCATCAGCAAATCCTATCCGGACAGCTATCAGGTGATCAAACGCCGGCTGTCTGACGGGAAAGTAACTTCGCTTATGAAATACGGAGAGGCCTCGCATGCTTCTCTGCGTGCTTTGAACAAACCTGGCTGGGTGTTCCTGAGCTACGGTGGCGACCCGAATGTGGTTTCGGCCCGTCCGGAAATGGCACCCTATGCACGAGAGGTTATCGCGCTGCGCCTCGATGGCAGCGGAGAGGTTCGGCGCATAGCGCAAACGCGCAGCGTTGATTTCGACTACCGCAGCGAGACCCATGCCTCGCCATCGCCCGATGGCTCGCAGGTAATCTGGTCCAGCAACTGGGGTGTGCCCGGCGGACCTGTTTATGACTTCGTCACCCGCGTCGACTGGTCGGAAGAGGCGAAGTCGAACTGAATGGAGATGTCACCGATGGCATTCATGAACCGAAATCTCCTTGCAGCGATAGGTGTGCTGGCTGCGGTTGATGCTGCCTCCGCGGCGGACGACCGGCCAGCCTACCATCTCTCCCCCGGCGACATCGTCGAAATAGGAATCTCTTCGATACCGGAACGAACTCAACGTGCGGTAATCCAGATGGACGGTACGATCGCGCTTCCCCAAGTCGGGAAGATATCCATCGGCGGTCTGACGCCGGCCGAGCTGCAGGCCCGCATGGAAACGATCTTGCCTACCAAGATATTTCAGCAGCGTTTGCCCGATGGGCGAGAGCAGATGATCGTTGTCCAACCTGGCGACGTGACCGCGATCGTCGCGGAATATCGTCCGATCTACGTGACTGGCGAGGTGCTCACTCCCGGCCAGCAGGCATATCGGCCTCTCATGACGGTGAGACAGGCGATTGCGGTGTCTGGCGGTCTCAGCCTTTTGCGCTCACGAGTAAATCAGACTGGTCCTGACCCGGTTGACCTTCAGCGCGACTATGAATCGCTTTGGGGGGAATACACCCGCGACTATTACCACAGTGCTCGCATTCGCGCCGAACTGCAGGATCAGCCAAGTTTCGATACCAAGCCCCCCCAAGGGTCACCACTGTCTGCCGCCTTCAGCTCGGCCATTGCCGACGCCGAAAGAGAGGCGCTGAAGATCTCTCTCGATAACTTCCAGCAGGAGCAAAGCTACGTTGATCAGGGCGCAAAGGATGCCGCGGCGCAGATCGACGTTCTGACCAAGCGCCAGCAGGTCGAGAGCGACGGGGTCAAGGCGGATGAGGATGACCTGGCTCGGGTGACGAAATTGTTTCAAGCGGGCAATCTGACCAACGCCAGGCTGTCTGACGTCAGGCGCTCCGCGCTTCTCTCTTCCAATGGGCAGCTTCAGACATCGGTCGAGCTCATGCGGGCGCGACGCCAGCAGGAAGATTATCTCAGGCAACGCGAGCGCAATGAAAACCTGCGAAGGATTGGGTTGCTGACCGAGTTGAAAGATACCGATGTCCGTCTTGCCGACACCACCGCAAGGCTCCACGCCACCAGCCAGAAATTACAACCCGCTGGCGCGTCCGCTCTGCCGCTGCCGGTAAGCGGAGAAGCCATTCAGACCCAGATCACCATCGTGCGCAAGATTGGTGAAGAATGGCGCAAACAACTCGTCGAAGAAGATTCAGAAGTGCTTCCGGGAGATACGATCGAGGTGAGGTTCAGCAGCGATCTAGGACGTGCAGCAAGCCAGTAGGGGGCCGCGTTTGCGGTCCCGCTATTGCTTGAAGGCCCGGGAAATCTGATCGGTCAATGGCTTAAGCAAATACGACCAGACGCTGCGCTCCTCGGTGCTTATGTGAACTTCGGCAGGCATGCCTGGCTTTAGGATTTTCTCGCCCTTCAGGCAGGTGGCCTGGTTGTCGACGTGGATGCGAGCCGAAAAATAGGAAAGCTGGCGTTCCTGATCCTTGATCAGATCTGCAGAGATACGCTTCACCGAACCCTCGCAGACGGGTGTCGTTCCGACGTCGAAAGAGGGAAAGCGGATTGATACCCGCTGCCCGGGCTGGACATCATCCATCCGGGTCGGCGGAATGAGCGCATCCACGACAAGGTTGTCGGTGTCGGGTACAACCACCATGAGCACCTCCCCCGGTCCAACTACGCCTCCGACGGTGTGGATAGAGGATTCTTGTACCGTCCCGGTCTGGGGAGATCGGATATCCGTCCTTGCGAGCTCGTCGTCGGCCACTATCTTGCGCTCTTCGAGCTCTGTGCGCTTCGCTTCGTTTTCGCGGAGCTCGCTTGTCACGTCGCTGCGCATCTGCTCGTCGAGCTGAAGCACCTGCAAGTCCGTTTCGCTGATGTGGGCTTGCACCTCAGCGATTGCTGCAACAAGTCGCCCCGACTCTCCGCGAGAACGAGCCTCTTCCAGGCTGACATTGCTCAGTCGCTCTTTGGACACCAATTTCTTGGAGTAAAGAGCTTGGACGTCGGCAAGGCTGCGGGTAAGGAGATCCAGGGAGTCATTCGTCGCGGCAAGCTGAGCCTTGAGACCGTCAATCTGATGTCGGAGTTGCATCGAGCGGCTCTGCAACTGCGCCTTTTGGCCAGCCAATGCCGTAGCCCGGCTTTCAAACAAGGCACGTTCCCCGTTGACAAGGGCAGCCACCCGCGGGTCGCTCATCCTCACGCGCAGACTGGGTGGAACCTGCATTTCCGGCAGTCCTTGCCGCTCTGCCTCGAGCCTGGCCAGACGGATGGTGACCCGGTCGAGATCTTCACTGACAATCTGCAGGTTTGAGCGTGTGAGCGTGTCGTCAAGCCTGACCAACACGGCGCCGGCACGCACATGATCACCATCCTGGGCGAAGATTCCACCGATGGTGCCGCCGGTCCGATGCTGGACCTTCTTTACACTGCTTTCGACCACAACAGTCGCTGGCGCGATCACAGCGCCGGCGATCTTGGTTAGTCCCAACCACGTCCCTCCGCCAACGAGCAGAAAGGCGGTGGTTGCCAAGCCCAGAACCAGGTTGGCACGGATGCCATCCGGATCATTGATCAGCCTGGTTCCGAGCCAACGACTTGCGTCGTCGACACGAGCATAAGAAATCGTCGCGTCAGACACGGAATAGAACCTCAAGCGTTGCCGGCATTTTTTTGCAGCGGAACGACTGCCGGCTGGGGGAAGGGGCGGACGACATTTGAGAGAACATCTTCTCGCGGGCCAAATGCGTGGACCATCCCGTTCGACATGACCAATACCTGATCGATATTGACGAGCGCAGAGGGGCGATGCGCCACGACGATCACGATACCGCCACGCTGACGCACCGCCAGGATCGCCCCCGCCAACGCAACATCACCGTCTGAATCCAAGTTAGAATTCGGTTCGTCGAGCACGACAAGAAACGGATCGCCATAAAGTGCCCTGGCCAGGCCGACCAGTTGCCTCTGCCCGGCCGACAGGGCCGTCCCGCCTTCGCCGATTCGTGTTTGGAATCCTTGAGGCAATCGCATGATCATCTTGTCGACACCAGCCGCTCGAGCGGCTGCCATGACGCCTTTTGGGTCGCTCTGGCCACCAAATCTCGAAATGTTGTCGGCAACCGTTCCATCGAACAGTTCGACATCCTGCGGCAAATAGCCGATATGAGCACCGAGCAGTTCCGAACTCCACTGATCGAGAGCAGCGTCGTCCAATCGAACCGTTCCCCGAATTGGCTTCCATACTCCGACCAGGGCACGCACCAGCGTTGTCTTCCCGGAACCGCTAGGGCCGACGACTGCCATCCCAGCGCCGCTCGCCAGGCGAAAGCTTACATTTAGAACCGTCGGCCGTTGTGCGCCTGGGGGGGCTATCGTCAACTCCTCGACGGAGAGTTGCCCCCGCGGGCTGGGAAGCTCCATAGGAGCGCTTTGGCTACCGAAAGCATCCAGCGCTGCAGTCAAGTCGGAATAGCTTCGGCGCGCGGCCAGAAATCCTCTCCAGTTTGCGATCGCGGCGTCGACCGGCGCCAAAGAGCGGCCAAGCAATATCGAAGACGCGATGATCACACCCGGGGAAGCGTCCCCCCCGATCACCAGATAAGCGCCCAGCCCGAGTACACTCGATTGCAAGGCCATCCTGAGTGTCTTCGACAATGATCCGGTTCCGCCCACGATGTCGGAGAGCCGTTCCTGGTTCTTGAGATAGGCATGGCTGACTTCTCCCCAGCGTCGGCCAAGCCTGGCGGAGAGACCCATCGCCTGAACGACTTCCGCGTTGCGGCGGCCGGCATCGGCAAGGACGCGTTGCGCGACCAGTGTTTCGGAAGTTCGGGCTGCGGGGCCGCGGCCGGCAATTTCTGCGACCACGGTCAAAAGCACGACAACAACGGCGCCGACGGTTGCCAGTAGCCCAAGGGAAGGGTGCAACAGGTAGATGACCACCATGTAAAACGGCATCCACGGGGCGTCGAAAAAAACCGTCGGCCCCAGGCCGGAGAGAAAGCCGCGCAGCTGGTCCAAGTCGCGAAGCGGCTGCACCCGGTTCGCGTCCTGCCCGGCGACCAGGGGCACCGACAGCGATATGGTGAAGGCCTTCTGCTGCAGATTTCTGTACAGGCGATTGCCGATTCGAACCAGCAAGCGAAGCCGCACGAAATCGAGCAGCCCGTATATGGCATAGAGGCCCAGCATGCCGACCGTAAATCCCACGAGCGTCGGAACGCTCTGCGAGGGAAGCACACGGTCATACACCTGCAGCATGTAGACGGAGCCGGTCAGGGCTAGAATGTTTATCACCGCCGAAAAGAGACCAATGCCAACCAGCCCGGACCAACAACCCGACATGGCTGAGAGCAAATGTTGCGTACGATGTTCCCTCACGACGCGCGATCTCTCACTCGAGATTGTCGCACGGCCTCGTGGACGCTGTCAGCGTAGGACAAGATCTTACCTTTCGTTGTGACCCGCCCACCCCGAACATTACATCAAGCTAACATTCGTCAAATTTTATCAAAATGCAGCAAAATCGTGACGCTCAGACGCTAAATCGTGAATCGCCACGAACAAGCTGGGGATAACCGACCCTGGAAAGCGAGCGTTTATTGACCATTTGAAGGTCGACGGGGTTTGCCCTTTGTCGGATCACGTTTTGATGTCTGTTGGATGAGGAAAGTGACCTGATCAGACATTCGACGCGCGTGGTTCATCGGGGTTCTTCATATGGGCGACAACGACACGGCCCTCGCCAGCTTCGTTCGAGATCGTGCCAATATTCTCGTACGCCTTTGCGCGGTTGAGCAGACTCACGACTTGCCGGTCCTGGCCAAGGCCAACCTCGAACAGCAGTATGCCACCTGGCCGCAGGTATTGCGGCGCGTCTCTTATCACCCGCATGTGGATGCTCAGGCCGTAAGGGCCAGCCGCAAACGCCTCGCGCGGCTCGTGCTCGGTCAAGTGAGAGCGGTCGCCCTCGAGCCGCTTTTCCGAGATGTATGGCGGGTTGCAGACGATCATGTCGATCCTGCCGACAAGTTCCGGGCCGGAGAGAGGCTCAAACAGGTCGCCCTGCAGCACCGAAACGCGCCCTGCCAGTCCATGATGGTCGACGTTGCGGCGCGCGGCTTTAACGCACCCATCCGTTAGGTCGCTCGCCCAGATCCGCGCGGTGGGGGTATAGTGCGCTATGGCGCATGCCAGATTGCCGGCGCCGCAGCACATATCGATAACGCGGGGTTCTGCAGTCCTCAACTGATCCAAGGCGCCGAGGGCGGCTGTGCCCAGCAGTTCCGTCTCCGGGCGTGGCACAAGCGCGCCAGGTGCCACGAGCAACTCCAGCCCCATGAAGATGGTGCGCCCTTTGCTGTAGGCATCCTCGACGCTGATTTCTTGGCTCACGACAACCCGCTTTTCCCAATGCTGTCGTTCGGGAGACAGCTATGATCAGTTCTTTTTTCGGATGACGTATTGTGCAATCCCTTGGATGGAATCGAGGTTCTCAGGCAGAAGCTCGCTGTCTTCGACGACAATGCCAAAGGTTTCCTCAATGAATCCGATGACCTCCAGGACTCCCGTCGAGTCGACGATACCTTGGTCGAGCAGTGACGTATTGTTTTCCAGAGCCTCAGCGTCAGCAACATAGAAGTTGGACGCTAGGAATCCCCGAATTTTCTCGCTGTAAGTCTCTATCCTGTCTTCGCTGGACAACATTTTGCTTCCCCGATTAAAACAAGAAAATTGACGCCAAGTCTCGCGGAAAACGCCTCATGACAAAGCCGTCTTCTTAAGTTTTCCCGTATCTGTCATTGGCAGGCTGGGTACAATGACAATTGATTTTGGGACCATGAAATTTTCCAGGCGCCTCTGACATTCCTTCTGCAGTTGTTTCTCGTCGATGGACCTCCCTTGCTCCATCACGACGAACGCCTTCACCGCCTGCCCAAGAAGTTCGTCCGGAACGCCTATCACGGCGGCCTCCCGCACCCCTGGAATGCCAACAAGCGCGTTCTCAACCTCTTTGGGCGCGACCTTCTCGCCACGGGATTTGATGATCTCATCGCCACGACCTACGAAATAAAGGTACCCTTCCGCGTCGATCCGACAGTAGTCGCCGGTGTAGAGGACCTGTTCACCGGGCAGAGGACCAGGTTTAAGCTTCCTTGCGGTCGCCTCTGGCTTGCCCCAGTAGCCCTTCATCACGGTCGCGCCGCGGATGACGAGCTGGCCGACGACGTCGGGGCCGACCCGCTTGTCGTCGTCGTCGACGATCCACATTTCCGTGTTCGGGATCGCTATCCCGACGCTCGACGGCTTTCGTTCAAGGTCCTCTGGCGGCAGGTAGGTGCAACGCTTGCACTCGGTGAGCCCGTACATTGAATAGATGCGCGCGCTCGGAAAAAGATCCTGGAGCATGAGAATATGCTTCAACGGCAGGGCGGCCGCGGTATTCGTAACATAGCGAATGCTCGAAAAATCCTGATCCTTCAGCGATTTGAGCTCCGAGAGCGCCGCAAAAATAGTAGGCACGCCGGGGAAACCTGTGACCCGTTCTTGCTTGATCAGTCCAAGGATCTGCGCTGCAAAAGCAAACGAGCGTTCAAGCACCAGACGGGCGCCAGTGCGGAACGCCATGATCATCTGGTACAGGCCGTAATCGAATGCCAAGGGCAGGACATTGAGGATCACTTCGTCTTCGCCGAGCTCAAGATACGATGCGATCGAGGTGCAAGCCGCCATCATGTTTGTGTGCGTCAGCATCACGCCCTTGGGCTCGCCGGTAGAACCTGACGTGTAGATTATGGCGGCGAGATCAATGTCGATGCATCGGCGCGCCGGTGCCTCCCCGTTGCCGGCAATCGCAACATCCCAGCGAACCGCATGAGGCAGTTGCATCAACTCGGCGTCATCTATAGGCCCGGAGACAATCATCCGGCGCAGTGACGGGCAGTTGCGGGCCGGCTCACTGAAGACCGAGGTCAGATGGTTGTCCGTTATCAGCGCGGCTGGCAGGCAATCGTTGAGCAGGTAATGAAGCTTGTCGCTCTTGGTCAGCGGATTGACGATGCACACCACGGCATTCGCCTTGAGCACGGCCCAGAAGCTGACGACCGTCTCGACGGTGTTGTCGGCGAAGATCATCACGCGATCGCCGCGCGTCACTCCGGCGTCAGCCAGGTGTTGCGCAACGTTGTTGGCACGAGTCTCGATCTCGGCATAGGTCACGCGTTGCCCGCCGCAGACCAGCGCCACCTTGTCACCCAGCCGATCGGCCGAGTGCCTGAGATAGTCGTGCAACAGCGGTATGGCTCCATGCATCATGCCAACACCTCTTCCTTGATCTCATGGTCAACGTCGACGCTGAGCTCGATCTTCTGCCTGCCGATGGGGCGGCTTGCGATAAACTGCTGGTGAAGAAGCTGGGTAGAGAGCACGCCCACCAGCGCCATGTTGTCGGAATTGGAAAGGTCTTGGTCCACGGTCCGGGCTCGACACTTGCCCAACAGGCGCGCGACCGACTCCGCATCGAAGACGTTTGCGTCGCGCAACGCTCTTTCCGAAAGTGCCTCGCGCACATAGGCTGGTGCATTGTCGGCAACGAAGCATTGAGCGTTCGGCGCCCTGTAGGGCTGTTTCTTGCGGGCGATGATTTCCGGCGGCAGGATCGGCTCGGCCACCCGCTTCAGCACGTGCTTCTCGTCCAGAATGCGCAGCTTGTATTTGGCTGGAAGCGAGTTCGCGAGTTTTACAACGTCATCGTCGAGGAACGGGAACCGCCCTTCGACAGAGTTGCCCATCAGCATTCGGTCTCCCTGCGAGGAGAGCAGATAGCCGGACATCAAAGTCTGGATTTCGATATACTGGTCCTGTGCCAGAGAGTCCCAGCGCGAAAATTCGTCGGGCAGGCGCGCAAGGAACGCGGCGGCCGCGTTGTACGGTTCCGTCTCGGCTTTCATGTCGGCAGAAAACAACCGCTTGAGAGCGCTGGTCGTGCGCCAACGGGTGCCATGTGCGAAGCCTGGCGCATCATGGGCGTGGATATCATGTCCGAAGAACTGACGCGCCATTGCTTGCTGATGCACCGGGGAACGAGTGAGATAGGGATACAGGCGTTCCAGCAATCGCGCGCGTCTCGTCGAGGATGGTTGATGCCCCCAGAAACGGCGCACCTTCCCTTCCCGGAACAGGTCGTAGCCAGCGAACATTTCATCCGCGCCTTCGCCCGTCAGCACGACCTTGATTCCGTGCTCGCGTACCAATCTTGAAAGCAGAAGCAGTGGCGCCGGCGCGGTCCTCAGGATCGGACGTTCGGTGTGGTAGATCACCTCCGGAAAGACATCGGCGATATCGCTGCGAGAAACCGTCACCTCGTGGTGCTCGCTGCCGGTCGCGCCTGCCACCAATCGCTGGTAGCTGGTCTCGTCATATTCAGCATCGGCAAACCGCAGCGAAAACGTCTGGAAGCGGTCGCCGGCGATGCGGCTTGCCATCATGGCGACAAGCGAGCTGTCGAGTCCGCCAGACAGGTAGCAGCCAACAGGCACATCGGCCTGGTCGATCCGCAGCGCCGTCGCGGACTGCAGAGCCTCGCGCACTTCGTCCACGGCATCATCGAGCGACCCCGGGAATTCATGGCGTTCGTCGAACGCCTCCGGATAGCTGGGTTTCCAGAATGCCTGCTCACGAACGGTTCCGTTCTCATAGACCCGAATGTGGCCAGGCTTGAGTTCCCAGACCCCTTTGAATACGCCTTGCGGCGGGACCACCGTCCAGAGAGTGAACGTCTGATCAATGCCGGCTGGATCGAAGGCTCGCGGCAAAGCCGCGTCGGCCGCGAAAATGGCCTTCACTTCGCTGGAAAAATAGAGGCGCCCAGCGTGCTCGCAAAAATGCAGGGGGCATATGCCGAACCGATCGCGCGATAGCACGAGGCGGCCGGCCAGCGAATCCCAGATCGCGATTGCCCATTGCCCGTTCATCCGCTCAAAAGCGGAGTCGCCCCATTCGCGATATGCATGAACTGCCACTTCGGTGTCGCTGCGGGTGCGGAAGCGATGACCGAGCGCGACCAGCTTCTCGCGAAGCTCAACGTAATTGAAAATCTCGCCGTTGAAGACAATCCAGGTCTTGCCGCTCGTGTCGGCAAGCGGCTGTTGCCCATTCGAAAGGTCGACAATTGAAAGGCGTGCGTGGGCCAGCCCCGCGCGATTGTCGCGGTAGAGGCCGTGTTCGTCCGGACCGCGATGCACGAGCGACCCCGCCATGCGCAGAAGCGCCTCGCGCGAAGGCCGCGCCGCGGTAGCGTCCAGTGCCACGATTCCGGCTATGCCGCACACGCTCAGCCCTCGTCCATCTCGACGGCGGGCAGGGGTCTCGCGTGAAGATAACGCGCTGCGCGCCGCTTGCTTTCAATGTCCTTGAAGACTTTCTGAACCTGGTCGGGAGTGAGGCCGGCGACCGCTGCGATCTCGTTGGCAGAAATGCCGTGGTTCAGGCCATAGAGACACAAATCCGTCAGGTGATATGGCAATGCGAAATAGAACTCCTCCTGGCTTTGCGCCATGGAGAACGTATCCGTGGTTGGCGGCCTGCGCCGCACCTCAGGATCTATCCCGAGATACTCCGCGAGTTGATAGACTTGCGTCTTGTAGAGGTGGACGATCGGCAGCACGTCGGCGATTCCATCGCCCTGTTTGACGAAAAAGCCTTGGTCGTGCTCCAGCCGGTTTGGCGTGCCTGCCACCGCGTAGTTGAGACGGTCCGCGTGATAATACTCCGTCATCTTTCGCACGCGTTGCTTGTAGTTGGTGGCGGCGACGATCTGCAGATAGGTTGCGGGTGGCAGTCTGACCGTGTCGACTTTGCCATCCGGATCCTCGACCGTCAGTCTGGTAATGTTGATGCCGTTGCTTTCCAGAACCGACGCCATCACCAGCTTGCACTTCCAGCCTTGACCGTAGGCGGGAACGACGGTCCGTATCGCCTCGATCTGACGTGAATAGGCACCGATGCCCTCCAGGGCAGGCGTGATGTCTTCAACGATCGAATCGATACCAAGTTGCGACGCAACCGTTCGGCCAAGCCGCAGCGAGTCGCCGGAAGAATGGGATTCCGGCATGAATAGGCCGAGGACCTTATCTTTCCCGAACGCGCCGACGCAGAGTGCTGCGACAACGGAGCTGTCGATGCCCCCAGAGAGGCCGACAACGACGCCTCGGCGCCGGAGTGTACCAAAGACCTGTCGACGCAAGGCTTCTACGATGCGATCGACCTCGGCACGAGCGTCGAGCACCAGGGCATCCTTGCCAAACCCGGAGATCACGTCGATGACCGTTCCTCCCCCTGGCGAGATTCTTCTGGCAGATAAGTTCGGGCCACGGCCGCCTCGATGAGCGGTCGGTTGAAGGCCACGTTAGGCTCTGAGACCATGTCGATGTGGGTGCCAATGATTGGGATTACATCCAGGTCTGCGAAAGCATTGTCCCACCCGATGGCGCGAGGCATTCCAGGACGGGCGCAGCGAAATAGGGTACCGGTGATCGGCAGTCGGGGTCTTGGCGTCTGGAGCCACTGAAAAAACGCTTTTGCCCTCAAAACTTCCTGAAGCTCCAGCTTGGCCCTAAAGCTGGTCGCGTTGAATTTCTCCTGGGCATAGCGATCAAGCAAGCGGGCCAGTTGCATCTCGTAGCCCATTCGGACCACGACTTTTGCAAGGGCGCGGCAAGCCATTCTGTAGGCGGTAATACGATTGGTTCGGATTCGATGAATTGTGCGGACGACCGTCTCTCGGTAAGTGCTCCGTTCACCGAGCAGGCTGGTGTCGAGGATGCCCAGAAATTTCACATTTCGCCCGACAGCCAGCAGCCTTGAAGCAACTTCAAAAGCAACGACGCCGCCAAGCGAATGGCCGAGAAGTCGTACGTTACCTTCAGGCTGGGCGCGGCGTATCTGGTCGAGCGCGGCCTCGGCCATATCTGCTACCGAGTTTTTTCCCTGCAATATCATTGCCAGGGCGGGATACCTGATCGGGACAACCCGGGCGGTTCTACCCATGGAGGCCGCGAAGGCGGCAAGGCTAGGGCCATAGCCGACGGACCCGGGGAGCAGGAAGAGAATTGGCGGATGCTCTTTGCGCGAGCTGGCCTGCTCGTTACCTGCTTTCGCGGCCGCGACGGCCTTCACCATTTCGTCGAAATTCATTCCGACGGTGAAAGGTTCAAGGTCGATCTCCAGGCCGAGGACGCTTTCGATCTCCATGACACAATGCAGCAGCTTCAGCGAATCGCCGCCGGCGTCATCCCAACGTCCCGCGGCAACGCGCGTGTTCAGGATCTTGGTCCAGGCACGTTGCACGATCTGCTGGATAGTCCGTTCGGGTCCTGTATTCGGAGCCTGGACAATGCGGTCTTGCCTCACGCTTGCGCCGTCCAACTCGGCAAGCCTCGCCATGTCGACCTTCCCGCCCGGCAGGCGTGGAATTTCGGCAATGGCGTGCAGTCTCAATGGGCACAGAGGCGGCGGCAGTGTCGTTCGGGCAAGATGGCGGAGATCGTCCGCGAAGTTGGAAGTGGCCGGCCCGCGAGGTACGGCGAAGGCGATGAGCTCCGTTGACGCCGTCACAATCGCTACAGCGTCCTCAACGGAAGGCGCGCCACGCAAAACCCGCTCCAGCTCCGCGGGCTCAACGCGTCGGCCGTTGATTTTTATCTGACGTCCCTTGCGACCCATGATCTGTAGCAGGCCATGGTTGTCCAGTTGGACGAGATCACCCGTTTCAAAGATGCGGACGGACGGGTTCTCGGGGTCTGCAGCCACGGGCACGACGACGCCGTTCTCCCAATGGCCAAGCAAGACATACGGACTTTTTATGACAAGCTCTCCAGTCCCGCCGGGCGGCACCGGGCGTCCTTGCTCGTCGATGATCGCGAAACTAATCCCTGGAAGGAGCCATCCAACGGGAACCGAGGCAGCCTGCTCCGGCCAATCGGTCGGTACAAACCATTGTGATCCTGTCGTCTCGGTTGACGAGTAGCCGATCTGCACCAGGCAGTTGGTTGAAACGGCGTCGCGTAGCAGCTTGATGTCAGACCATGACACCTTTTCGCCGCCGATCCGAGCCACCCTGAGACTGCGGAATGCGTCTTCTGATTTGTTCGCCATAAGCGCACGCAGGAGGGCCGGCACCAGGTAAGTGACAGTCACTCCCTCGGCTTGCATCCGGTGTAAAACCGCGCGCAAGCCTACGGCTTCGACCTCAAGAAGATGCAATGTGGCGCCGGTAAGAAGGGCGGCGAGCACCTCTCGACACCCAGCGATAGTGGCCGGTCCCGTAAGAGGCAGGAATACATCCTGCGCATTGATGTGACAGGCATTTACATATTGCTGAACACGCCATAGCAGGCTGCGTTGACTGTTAACGATGCCTTTTGGCCGACCTGTACTGCCTGAAGTGTAAAGGACGATCGCGGGGGCATCCACGGATACCGGATGGAGCTTGGGAACGCGATCGCTCTTCGGTTCGCCGCGGGGCGAGACATTTATCCAGCCGACAGCTCGCGGCAGGCCCGTGGGTCGGACATCTCCATCCCCTATGATGGTCGATAACCGCGCCTCGGACACGATCGCATTGATCCTGGTATCCGGATCCCTCGTGTTCAGCGGTACCAAAGGCCGCCCTGCGGCCATGCTCGCCAGCATCGCCAATGGAAAGAAGGCCGTATTCGCAAGAAGAATACCGACGGCGTTTTCGGCGGGAGTGATGGCGAGGATGCGGCTAGCCAGTGCTTCGACAGCCGAGACGAGTTCCGAATAAGTGAAGCGGTTGGTTGCGTCGGTAATCGCCAGCTTTTCGGGATACTGACTGGCCACATTTTTCAAATGATCGACAATGGCGACATCGGCATAATCAGCGTCCATCCGCTGATAGGGGCGCAAGACAGGGCCGCCTTGGTCGAGAGCGTATTCCGGGACGTTCGTCCATTTGTTATTTGCCGCCGATTGAGAATCCGTCCGCGGATATTCAATCGCGAGTTCCGATCCTGAGTAGGCTGGTGACATGACGGGCTCACGCTATGGATAGCGTCAGTTATCGCCGCCCGCCCAAACCATTTCATCGATCATTCTGATGATGCTGGCGACGCTAGAGGTGTACATCGAAAAATTTCGCGCCCGCCTCATGGCGGCGGGGCGTCAGACTAAAGAACAGCCGTGCGACCTGGAGAGCTGATGCCGCGGCGCGGGGCGGGGCAGATTTTGCATTCTAAATGGCTCGTCTAGCGCCACGGTCTGTGTTGCCAAAAGGCATGTCGCGCTCAGCCACTCGCTTACACGATATCCACCGAGAAAATTTTGACGATAGTTACAGCGCGCAGCGCGCGATCGACTCGGTTGCTGTCCTTCGGACGGTCCTTTGGAAATACCGCAATCTATACGACCGGCGATACGACCGGTTTTGCATCGACGGCACTTAGCGAGTTCCGCCAGCGATCCTGTTTGTCCACGCGGCGATGGCCAGTCCGCAGATCGCGCCTGCAAAATCAGCAATCCAGTCGAACATGTCCATGTCCCGCGCCACCAGCGGGGTGGCCTGAAGAACCTCGATCGCCGCCCCTACAAAAAGGACGAATACAACCAGCCTCAATTTTTGCTTGGGCCAACCGAGACCGCCGAGGACCCCCAAAGTCGTGAAGGCGACCGCATGATTAAGCTTGTCGTGGCTGAACGTGAAACCCATGCCCAGCATATCGAGGATACCGCCGGGCAGCAGAGCTAACAAAACAATTCCCACCAACGCGAATGGAAAGGTCATTCTCGCCACCAGCGAGCAGGTGTCCGTTGCCGGCAAACGCGTCAGTCCTTCAATCAAGCCTGCTGAAGCTTTCTCAAGTCGCGGCAATTAACCTCATCAATTCTCCCGCTTAGAACCTCCGCCATGCCGGCGCATCGGCTAAATGAATGAGGGCCTCGGAGGTGAAAGCTCATTGGGTTTAATAACACCGGGATGTGCCTGCGTTGCCGCAGCGGACCCGATCATCCGCATGTGAAAAGGTTCACCTAGCCAGGTGTTTAGTTGCGCTATGTACGAGAGGAGAGTCGCAACGGTTTGGGGAACACGGCGTCTGGAGCAGCGGGGTGGCAGCAGCTAGCCGCCGGGCCTAGCCAGCACGGTTTTCGCAATCTCGCCAGAACGAACATATCCGTTCGGACCAATTGTGGGCGAAACATGCGAACGAACCACGTGGGTATCTAAATTTGCTACCCTGTGCGTGCTCTCGGGGTGGCAGGTGTGCAGCTGGCGCGGAGATATTCGTGGAAGAAACGGCTGTCGACAATCACTTCACCCTACCAGGGGAGTGTCACTTGGAACGAGGAAGCCGCCTTCTAGCAGGTCCAGAGCGTCCAGCGCTTCTTCGACCCGCAAATGCGCCAAAGGAATTCCGTCAACGAGCAAAACTTTTTGGTCGCCTACGTCGTAGACTTCCCAAAGCCTGTCCATTCCCCGCCGGATGGCGTGCCGTCGTTCCATGTGCGGACAATATGAGCCATATGCGAGTTTGAATAGGGAACGATCCCGGCGGTGACAAATTATAGCGTGGATAAACTGGTCAAGCTTGGTTGCACTTAATCATGGATACAATCCTGGAATGGTTTTACAGTGAGTGAACGAGGCCTGAAATTCCTTCAGGAGTGGATGGATAGCAATCTGCCGCATCATTCATCATCTGACACGATCTTAGCGCAAGAGCTTGCAAGGCGATTAACCAGCGACGCAAAAAAGGCTGGAATTCGATCAGAAGAGATCTCGGAGGAGGTCGGCAGCATCTTCTCAACGATGCTCGAGGCGCTTGGAAGTAGGGATCCCGTGCCGGATTGAGAGCAGAACGTGGGCTGCGCAACCGAAGAAGCGCTCCGGCCCACAACGATAGGAACTACAGCTGCCCTGTCGGACATGTTGAAGTAAGATGCCTGGTTGGCGCCCTCATGCCGCCATCCTGCCGATCGAGAAGTATTCGATGCCGTAGCGCGCGATCACCTTGGGATCGTAGAGATTGCGGCCGTCGAAGATGACCGGCGTCGTCAGCGCGTCCTTGAGCGCGTCGAAGGACGGCGCGCGGAAGCTCTTCCATTCGGTGCAGATCAAAAGCGCGTCGGCGCCGCGCAGCGCCGCTTCCTTGGTGCCGCACAAAAGCAGATCCTCGCGCAGGCCGTAGATCGCCTGGCACTCCTGCATCGCCTCGGGATCGTAGGCCTGCACCTTGGCGCCGGCCGCCCACAACGCTTCCATCAGCGTGCGCGCCGGCGCCTCGCGCATGTCGTCGGTGTTGGGCTTGAAGGCCAGCCCCCAGACGGCGAAGGTCTTGCCCCTGAGCGCGCCCTTGAAATAGTGGTTGACCTTGTCGAACAGGACCGACTTTTGCGCATTGTTGCGCTCCTCGACGGCGCGCAGCAGCTTGGCGTCGAACTTGACGCCCTCGGCGGTCTTGATCAGCGCGCGCACATCCTTCGGGAAGCACGAGCCGCCATAGCCGAGGCCGGGATAGATGAAGTGGTAGCCGATGCGCGGATCCGAGCCGATGCCCTTGCGCACCTCCTCGATGTCGGCGCCCAGCTGCTCGGCGAGATTGGCCATCTCGTTCATGAAGCTGATCTTGGTCGCCAGCATGCAGTTGGCGGCGTATTTGGTGAATTCGGCGCTGCGCACATCCATCACGATCATCTTCTCGTGGTTGCGGTTGAACGGCGCGTAGAGCTCGCGCATCACCATCTCGGTGTCCTCGCTGGAGGTGCCGACGATGATGCGGTCCGGCTTCATGCAATCGGCGACCGCCGAGCCTTCCTTGAGGAATTCGGGGTTCGAGGCGACGTCGAAGGCGAGATCCTCGCGGCCGCGCTTCTTCAGCGTTTCGGCGATCCTGGCCTTCACCTTCTCGCAAGTGCCGACCGGCACGGTCGACTTGCCGACGACGATCTTGGCGCTGTCCATCTCACGGCCGATGGTCTCGGCGACGGCCAGCACATATTTCAGATCGGCCGAGCCATCCTCGCCGGGCGGCGTGCCGACCGCGATCATCTGGATCTGGCCATGCCTGACCGCCGCCGCCGCGTCGGTGGTGAAGCGGATGCGGCCGGCCGCGTGGTTTTCCCTGACGAGAGCCTCCAGGCCCGGTTCGAAAATCGGCACCAAGCCCTGGTTAAGCCGCTCCACCTTCTTCTCGTCGATATCGACGCACACCACCTCATGGCCGACCTCGGCCAGCACAGCGGCCTGCACGAGACCGACATAGCCAATCCCAAACACCGTCAAATTCATTTGGCTCTATTCCTGTCAAAGGCCGGGCCGCGGTCCGGTAAACTGGATATGCCGAAAAGGTGGGCTGTTCGACAACACTCCCCGTCATATCCGCTCTTGAGACGCTGCCGACCAGAGCGGCCCGACAGTCCGCCGTTTGGGGTGGATCGGGATGAACCGCCGGGCCTAACCGACTTTAAAAAAGTCGGCTGGCGGCCTCTATATCAACTCTGGCTAATGGTTACGCCCTTTGAACGAAGGACGTCGGGCAGCTCTTCTACAGCTGGGAGTGCTGCACCATCAAGAGAGGCAATGCTTCCCATGATTAAAATTCGGCGTAACAAAGAGCCCGTGACCGAAGCCGACGGCTGGTACTGAGTGCCCAGGAATGCGGAAACTGGCAATGTGTGCGGCAGGCGATTTGGCAACGAGGGAGAGCCTGCGCTGTTGCGCGAACAGCTGTGCCTTGTCCGTCAGTCGGACCTTGCGTGAGACCAACGTCTTAGCAGGCAACTCATAGGTCCCGGCCACGAAACATCTTCCAGAGAAGTCCATTGGTGGGTGCTGGCGAGCATAGTCTCTTCATTGCCAGCTCGTGGATGCCCACCATCACCTGCGATGGGGGATCTGCATCAATCGGGGGTGTTTTGATTGCCGATCCCAGACAGCTTAAATCACGAATATCTCAGATTTGATTGTCCAAGATGCGAGCATCCAATCATCCGCAAGGGCTCATGGTTCAAGGTCATTGCCACTTTCAGATGCCCCCGCTGCAACACGACGCTGCGGCTGGGATATCCTGAAAAGTTACGCATTTTCGAGACCCACAGGCATCTGACAGGCGGACCACCGCCAGCCGGAGCCAGCGGGTGAAGGCGGTTGGCGTCGGTCGGCAGCGCCGACTCGTGGCCTGATCCGACAGTCGGGGTGCAGCAACAGCAACGCTGACGCGCCACGGCGTGGCAAGGTCGTCGACTAGATCGGCGACGTGCGCAAAGAGCCGGGAACGCTGCTCTTTGGCGCGACTCCCGGTAAAGGCCAAGATCGATCTTCATGGTCACTTCACGCCGATGCCGGCGGTCAGGCCGCCATCTATCTTGTAGTCCGCGCCGGTGCAAAAGCCGGCCTTGGAAGAGCACAAAAAGGCGATCAGCTCCGCCACTTCCTCGGGCTCGCCGATGCGGCCGAGGGGATGCGCCGCGCCGAAGCGCCTGTAGGCTTCCTCGACATCGGCATCGCTGCCGTTGTCGCCGCGCGCGGCCTTCTCGAGGATCGGCGTGCGGATCGAGCCGGGGCTGACCGAATTGACCCGGATGCCGGCTGCCGCATAGTCGAGCGCCAGCGAACGCGTCAGCGTGTGGATGGCGCCCTTGGTGGTGGCATAGGCGGCGACGTTCTGCTGGCAGGCGAAACCCTGCACCGAGGCGACATTGACGATGGCGCCGCCGCCGCGCTTGATCATTTCCGGAATGCCGAAATGGGCGGTCAGATAGATCGAGCCGACATTGACCGTCATCGCCTTGTTCCAGGTTTCCCAGTCGGTCGTCGTCGCGGTTCCATAGGGATGGACCGCCGCCGAATTGACGATCACGTCGAGGCCGCCGAAACGCTCGACTCCGGCCGCGATGGCCCCGCGGACCTGGTCCGGCACGGAGACGTCGGTGTCCACGACCAGCGCGCCGGCCCCGGAGCTTTCCAACTGCGCTCGCATCGCGGCATTGGCCGAACGGTCGATGCCGCAGGCGACGATCGCAGCGCCTCCGGCGGCGAGGCGCCTGGCAGTTGCGAGACCGATCCCGGTCGTTCCGGTCACCAGCGCGACCTTGCCGTCAAAATCCTTCATTGCCGAACTCCTTTGGTCACGTCTCGGAAGCCGGCTCTTCCGTCTGGAACCGCAGGCCGAAATCGAGATAGCGGCTCGTCAGATAGGCGTACGCCAGCCTGTCGCGGGCCTATTTGACTCTCGTTGTCGTCCAACAATAAGTTGCCCACCTCGCGGAGGAAAGCGGCAATGGAACAGTGCTGGCGCTGGTATGGCCCGGACGATCCGGTAACACTCGATCATGTCAAGCAGGCGGGTGCGACAGGCGTGGTCTCGGCCCTGCACGACATCTATGACGGGCGTGTCTGGCCGCTGGAAAACATTCTCGAGCGCAAGCGCATCATCGAGGCGGCGGGGCTGACCTGGTCGGTGGTCGAGAGCATTCCGGTCCACAACTCGATCAAGATCGGTTCGCCGGAGCGGCTCCGTTATGTCGGTTTCTACAAGGACACGATCTGCGCCCTGGCGAAGGCCGGTATCGCGACGATCTGCTACAATTTCATGCCGGTGGTCGACTGGACGCGGACGGATCTGGCCTACCGCCTGCCGACGACGGGTTATGCGCTGCGCTTCGATGCGATCGATTTCGCGGCTTACGATCTGTTCGTGCTGAAGCGCCGGAATGCCCGGGACGGCTACACGCCTGCCCGCATCGCCGAGGCGGAAGCGCGGCTGAAGGAGCTCGGCGACGAGAAGATCGACAGGATCGAGCGCAATCTCATCGCCGGCCTGCCCGCCACCGAGCGCGCCTACAACCGCGACAGCTTTCGCGAGGCCCTGGCTGACTATGATGCAATCGGACCGAAGGAATTGCGCGAGAACCTGGCCTGGTTCCTGCGCGAGATCATTCCGGTGGCCGAGGAGGAGGGGGTGCGCATGTGCATCCATCCCGACGATCCGCCATTCTCGCTCTACGGCCTCCCGCGCATCGTCTCGACCGCCGAGGATGCGCGCTTCATCCTCGATACCGTCGACAGCCCGGCCAACGGGTTGACGTTCTGCACCGGCTCCTACGGCACGCGCGCCGACAACGACATTGTCGCCATGGTCAAGGAGTTCGCCGAGCGCATCCATTTCGTCCATCTGCGCAACGTCACCATCGAGGGCGACGGCTCCTTTTATGAAGCCGAGCACCTCGAGGGCGGCACCGACATGGCGCATGTCATCCTCGCGCTGATGCAGGAAGAAGCGCGCCGCCGCAAGGAAGGCCGCGCCGACTGGCGCATTCCGATGCGGCCAGACCATGGGCACCTCCTCGCCGACGACATCGGCAAGACAAGGATCAATCCGGGCTATTCGCTGATAGGCCGGCTCAAGGGCCTCGCCGAACTGCGCGGCATCATGCGCGCCGTCGAGCGGTTCGGGCTGGCTTGACTTCCAAACGGGCTCGGCTTCGCGCCCGGCCCTTAAATCCGTAAAGACATAATGGCGCCGCCAATGGGCGATGGTATCCTTCGGGCCGCCATCGGCAGGCAGGCTCAAGCGGGCGTGTCAGGTCGGGGTTGCGGCGCCGATCCGCCGGAACATGAAACAGGCCGATAGTCGCGGCGGACGGGGAGAAAGCAATGCGCACCAGAACCAGCATCCGCGTCGTCGGCTGCCACGCCGAGGGCGAGATCGGCGATGTCATCGTGGGCGGCGTGCTGCCGCCTGCCGGCCGCACGATGATGGAGAAGATGATCACGATGGAACGCGATCACGACCATATCAGGCGCATGCTGATCTGCGAGCCGCGCGGCAGCGTTGCCCGGCATGTCAATCTCCTGTTGCCCTCGACGCGCGAGGATTGCGCCGCAGGCGCCATCATCATGGAACCGACCGAATATCCGCCGATGTCCGGCTCCAACACGATCTGCGTCGCCACCGTGCTGCTCGAGACCGGCATGGTGCCGATGCAGGAGCCGGAGACGCGCTTCAAGCTCGATATGCCCGGCGGCGTCATCGAGGTGCGCGCCGAATGCAGCGACGGCAAATGCCTGTCGATCACGCTGCGCAATGCCCCCGCCTTCGCCGAGCGCCTCGATGCCGACATCGAGGTGGAAGGGCTCGGCACGATCAAGGCCGATATCGCCTATGGCGGCATGTTCTACGCGATTATCGATGCGCCCGCGCTCGGCTTCTCGGTCACGCCCGACGAGGCGCGCGACTTGGCCGTGGTCGGCGAGAAAGTCCGCCGCGCGGCGCGCGAGCAGCTCGATGTCGTGCATCCGCAGTTCGACAATGTGCGCGGTGTGTCCATCGTGCAATTCGCCATGCCGTTCCAAGGACCGGGCAACGTCACGCGCAACACCTGCATCGTTTCGCCCGGGCGCTCGGACCGCAGCCCGACGGGAACCGGCACCTCGGCCCGCATGGCTGTGCTGCAGGCGCGGGGCCAGATGAAGGAAGGCGAGGTGCTGATCCACGAATCGATCATCGGCTCGCGCTTCACCGGCAAGATCCTCGAGCTCGCCGAAGTCGCCGGGCGCAAGGCAATCGTGCCGCAGATAACCGGCAGGGCCTGGATCACAGGAGAGCACAACTACTATCTCGATCCGACCGATCCCTATCCGCAAGGCTACGTGCTGTCGGACACCTGGGGCACCTCCACTTCGGTGACGCAATAGAATTTCTTGCAACGGCTCGAATCATCCCAGCGTCCAGACGCTTTCCGGCTCCTGGCCGAGGCGTTTGCGCTTGCAGAATGTCAGCGGACCTTGCAGGGAGGCGCCCGCTCTGATTCCCTGCGGTTGGTGGGGATCGCCTGATTCGTGTGCTTGTTGTTCCGGTTCCGCATGATCGTGCGGCGGCGCAGCAGGTACCCACGGTAGAAAGATGAGAAAATGACCGCCAAGCCGGAAATCCTGGAGATGAGGCCCAAGATCACCGTTGTCGGGGTCGGCGGCGCCGGCGGCAACGCCGTCAACAACATGATCGCCGAAGGGCTGCAGGGCGTCGAGTTCGTCGTCGCCAACACCGACGCGCAGGCACTCACCATGTCGAAGTCGTCGCGGCTGATCCAGCTGGGGGCGCATGTGACCGAGGGCCTGGGCGCCGGATCGCTACCCCAGGTTGGCAGTGCCGCAGCGGAGGAATCCATCGACGAGATCATGGATCACCTGGCGGGAACGCATATGTGCTTCATCACCGCCGGGATGGGCGGCGGCACGGGGACCGGTGCGGCGCCCGTGATCGCGCGTGCCGCGCGCGATGCCGGCATCTTGACGGTGGCCGTGGTCACCAAGCCTTTTGTGTTCGAAGGCAAGCGCAGGACTCAGGCGGCCGAGGAAGGCATAGAACGGCTGCGCGAGAGCGCCGACACGGTGATCGTCATTCCAAACCAGAACCTCTTCAGGGTCGCCGACGCCAGGACAACATTCGCCGACGCCTTTGCCATGGCGGACCGCGTTCTCTACGCGGGTGTCGGCTGCATCACGGACCTGATCGTCAAGGAAGGCCTGATCAATCTCGATTTCGCCGACGTGAAGTCGGTGATGCGCGACATGGGCCGGGCGATGATGGGAACCGGCGAGGCCTCCGGGGAGGGGCGCGCCAAGATCGCAGCCGAGGCGGCGATTGCCAATCCGCTGCTCGATGAAGCCTCCATGTCCGGCGCCAGGGGGCTGCTGGTGTCAATCTGCGGCGGCATGGACATGACCCTGTTCGAGGTCGACGAAGCCGCGACACGGATAAGGGAAGAAGTCGACGCGGATGCCGACATCATCGTCGGCGCTATCTTCGACCACGCATTGGCGGGAAAGTTCCGCGTGTCCGTCGTCGCGACCGGTCTGCGCAAGAGCGCGGACATCGCGCAGTTCGAGCAGCGGATCGCCTGAGACTACGGCGATATCGCGGCTGCGCTTGTTCCCGACGGCATGGTGCGACCGGTCGATGTCCGCTTCCGGTGGCGAGCAATCCCGGACCGCGCATGCTACCGGTCAGCGCGCGCCTCTTCGTCGCAAGCCGTCACGACGGCATCCGGCTAGCGTCTGTCCATATTGGACACTAATTGACCGATCCGTTCAATGCCGCCAATGTCTGGCAAAGCGTCGGCATCAATCCCTTCCTGCTGCGTGTCGAGAATCGCGGCTGACGGAGGAGAGGCTCGATGAAAAGCTTCGTCTATAACGGCCAGCCGGCACGCGTCGTTTTCGGATCTGGCACCATCGCAAGATTGCCGGAAGAGATCGACCGGCTCGGGCTGAAACGCGTGCTCGTGCTGGCAACGCCGCCGCGCGAGGCTGATGTCCGGCGTCTTGCCGGATCGCTGGGCGGCGTGGCCGCCGGCGTCTATGCCAAGGCGACGATGCATACGCCGGTATCGGTGACCGAGGACGCGCTGCGGGTCGTGAAGGAACTCCAGGCCGACGGCCTGGTTGCGGTGGGCGGCGGCTCCACGACGGGCCTCGCCAAGGCGATCGCCTTGCGCACCGACCTGCCGCAGATCGTGATGCCCACGACCTATGCCGGCTCGGAAATGACGCCGATCCTCGGCGAGACGAAGGATGGCGTGAAGGTCACCCAGTCGAGCCCGAAGGTGCTGCCGGAAGTGGTGATCTACGACGTCGACCTGACGATGACGCTTCCTGCTTCCTTGTCGGGAACAAGCGGCATGAACGCCATCGCCCATGCGGTCGAGGCGCTCTATGCCAGGGAAAGCAATCCGGTGATAAATCTGATGGCCGTTGAGGCCATTGGCGCGTTGGTGCGCGCCTTGCCGGTCATCGCCGGGAGCCCGCATGACCGCTACGCTCGCTCCGAGGCGCTCTACGGCGCCTGGCTCTGCGGCATCTGCCTCGGCTCGGTCGGCATGGCGCTGCACCACAAGCTCTGCCACACGCTCGGCGGCAGTTTCGATCTGCCGCACGCGGAGACCCATACGATCGTGCTGCCGCATGCGCTGGCCTACAACGCGCCCGCGGTTCCGGCCGTCATGGAAACCCTGCGGGCCGTGCTGAAGGCGGATGATCCTGCCGTGGCTCTCTACGATCTCGCTGGCCGGATCGGAGCTAAACGCGCTCTATCTGAGATAGGCATGCCGCCAGACGGGATCGACATCGCGGCGGACCGCGCGCTGGCCAATCCGTACTGGAATCCGCGGGTGCTGGAGCGGGAACCGATCCGGGCTCTTATCGCGCGCGCCTATGCCGGCGAGCCGCCGCAGGCCTGAGAAACCGAGCGTCGCAGGATTGAAAACCGAGCCGCCGCAGGCCGGCCTCACCTGAATATCAGTCTGTCTGGATCCAAATCGCCTTCGTCTCCAGATATTCGTGCAGGTGCTCGACGCCGCCTTCGCGGCCGTAGCCGGACATCTTCATGCCGCCGAACGGCACGGCCGGGTCGATGGCGTGATACATGTTGACCCAGACCGAGCCGGCCTTGACGCGACGTGCGAGCTTGTGCGCGGCGCCGAGATTGGTGGTGAAGATGCCGGCCGCGAGGCCGTAAGGCGTCGCGTTAGCACGCGCGACAACCTCATCCAGCGTGTCGAAGGGCATGGCTGAGATAACCGGCCCGAAGATTTCTTCGCGCGCGATCGTCATCTTGTCAGACACCGCACCGAAGACGGTCGGGGCGATAAAATTGCCGCCGTCATAGAGCTCGCCCGTCAGCCGCGAGCCGCCGGCGACCAGTTTGGCGCCTTCGTCGCTGCCCGCCTTGATGTAGCCTTCCACCTTGCCGGCCTGCCTGGCATTGATCAGCGGCCCGATTTCGGTCTCGGCCTCGATGCCGTGGCCGACGCGCAACTTGCCGGCGAACTCGGCGACCCGGCGCACGAACTCGTCATGGATCTCGCGCGCCACGAACAGGCGCGAGCCGGCGATGCAGATCTGGCCCGAATGCACGAACACCGCCATCGCCGCGACCGGCACGGCCTTGTCGATATCGGCGTCGCGGCAGACGATGATCGGCGACTTGCCGCCGAGCTCCAGCGAGATGCGCTTGAGGTTGGCGACGCCGGCGCGCGCGATCGCCTGGCCGGTCAGCGTCGAGCCGGTGAAGACGATCTTGTTGACATCCGGGTGCTCGGCAAGCCGCGCGCCAGCCTCGGCGCCCGTCCCGGTGACGATGTTGACAACCCCGTCGGGGACGCCGGCCTCCTGCATCAGCTTCGCGATCAAGAGCGGCGTCAGCGATGCCTCCTCCGACGGCTTCAGCACGATGGTGCAGCCGGTGGCCAGAGCCGGCGCGATCTTCCAGATCGAGGCGGCAGTGGGCGCATTCCAGGGAATGATCGCGCCGACGACGCCGACCGGCTCGCGCCGGGTGAAGGTGACGATCTCGCCGGGGATGGAATTGTCGATCGTCTCGCCGTGCAGCGCGGTCGCCATGCCGCCATAAAAGCGCAGCATGCCGATGACCCGGCGCCGGTTGGCCAGCGTGCGGGTGATCGGCAACCCCATGTCGAGCGTGTCGGAGACGCTGAGCTCTTCCCAATGCTTCTCGAACAGGTCGGCGATCCTGAGCAGCACGCATTGCCGCTCGTAGGGCGAAAATTTCGACCACGGGCCTTCGAAGGCCGCGCGTGCCGCGGCCACTGCAGCGTCGATATCCGCTGCTCCGCCGCGCGGCACCGTCGCCAGCACTTCGCCCGTCGCCGGGTTCAGCGCCTGCATCTGCTGGCCGGATTGCGCCGCGACCCACTTGCCGCCGATGAACATCGGCCGGAATTCGCCATGGTAGAGCATGGCGGCCTTCGCCTTCGGGTCGAAGTTCAGCGTCATCATCTCCTCCTCATGAATTCCGACGCGACTATTACTCCCGCTGGCGGCGACCTCAAACAAGGAAAGCCAGAAGGGTGTTCAGATAATCGGACGCGCAACGCGCGTCTTGCCTCGGCGATGCATCGATGGGCGGCGGCACAGGCCGCTGTTGCTCCGGCGGGGCTAACGAGCGCCGGGCTGTTCCATCGCCTCGACAGTTTTGCCAAGCGTACGGTTGCGCAGGCTCCGACCGGCGGTTATGCCGGATTGAGATTTTCCCGCGAGAGGCAGGGCTGATGAAGGTCGTTTCCATCTCCAAATCGCATGGCGGAATCCAGGGCGTCTATTCGCATGCTTCCGAAGTCTGCGCCTGCGACATGACCTTTGCGGTATTCGTGCCGCCGCAGGCCAAGGACGGGCGGCTCCCGGTCCTGTGGTACCTGTCGGGCCTGACCTGCACGCACGCAAATGTCATGGACAAGGGCGAGTACCGGCGGATGGCGTCCGAGCTCGGGCTGGTCGTCGTGTGTCCCGACACCAGCCCGCGCGGACCCGACGTTCCGGACGAAAAGGACAATTGGCAGTTCGGCTGCGGCGCCGGCTTCTATCTCGACGCGACGCAAGAGCCCTATGTCAAGAACTACCGGATGTATTCCTACGTCGCCGAGGAATTGCCGGCGCTCGTCGCCGCCAACTTTCCCGCCGACATGTCACGCCAGGCCATCTTCGGCCATTCGATGGGCGGGCACGGCGCGCTGACGATCGCGCTCAAGAACCCCGAGCGCTACCGGAGCTGCTCGGCCTTCGCGCCGATCGTGCAGCCGTCGACGGCCGGGTGGTCGCGGCCGGCTTTCGAAAAGTATCTCGGAGCGGACGAAAAGAACTGGTGCGCCTATGACGCCACGCTCCTGATCGAGGATGGGAAGCGCTTCCCGGAATTCCTCGTCGACCAGGGCACCGCTGACGGCTTCCTGCAGGACGGCCTGCGCCCATGGCTGCTCGAAGAAGCTTGCAAGAAGGCAGGGATCGACCTCACCCTGCGCATGCAGGAAGGCTACGACCATTCCTACAACTTCATCTCGACCTTCATGGACGATCACCTGAAATGGCATGCCCGCTGCCTTGGGTGATTTTCGGCGTCAGGATGCGCGCCACATGGTCGGCGATCGCCAGGCTGGAGGTCAGGCCGGGACTTTCGATGCCGAAGAGGTTGATCAAGCCGTCGACGCCATGCGTCGCGGCACCCTGGATCATGAAGTCGCTGTTGGCGTCGCCCGGCCCTGACAATTTCGGCGGGATGCCGCTATAGGCTGCCTGCAGGCTGTCGTCGGCCAGATCGGGCCAGTATTTGCGGATTTGGGCATAGAAGCGCTCGCCGCGCGCTGGATCGACGCGATAGTCGATTGTGTCCGTCCACTCGACGTCAGGCCCGAAACGGGCGATGCCGGCCAGGCCGAGGGTCAGATGGACGCCGAGGCCGCCAGGCTCGGGCACGGGATAGACCAGATGTGAAAACGGCGCCCGCCCGGCGATCGAGAAATAATTGCCTTTGGCGTAGCGAAGCGCCGGCAGGAATTGCCGGCCGAAGCCTTCGATCGAGCCGGCAAGCGCGACCGCGCCGAGACCGGCCGCGTTGATGAAGCGCGGTGCGGCGACCTCGAACTCTGCGCCGCTCGCGGAATCCATCGTCCGCAGAACGATGCGGTCGGCCTCGGCGCGGCCCGAGACGATGCGGGTATTGAGCGAGAGCATTGCGCCGCTCTCCTCGGCATCGCCGAGCAGGGCAAGCATCAGCCCGTGGCTGTCGACAATGCCGGTCGAGGGCGAGAGTAGTGCTGCGGTGCAATGCAGCGCCGGCTCCAGCGCTTGCGCCTCCTCAGCGGTCAGGAAGCGCAGGTCATCGACACCGCAGGTGTTGGCGTTGGCGCGAATGGCGGCCAGCACCGGTTCCTGCGTCTCGTCGGTCGCAACAATCAGCTTGCCGCAGCGGCGATGAGGGACCGAATGGCCGGCGCAGTAGCGATAGAGCATATCGCGTCCCGCGACGCAGAGCCGGGCTTTCAGCGAACCCTGCGGGTAATAGATGCCGGCGTGGATGACTTCGGAGTTGCGCGAACTCGTTTCGGTGCCGATGGCGTCCGCCGCTTCGACGATCAGGGTTTCGAGGCCAAGCGCCGCCAATTTGCGCGCAATCGCCAGACCGATCACGCCGGCGCCCGCGATGATGCAATCGACCTGCTCCACGTCCTGATCCTGCTGCGCGTCACTTATATCATTGCCGAGACAGGCCGAAGCTTGTTGGCGCTATCGATCCCGACGTCGCGGCTCTTGCGATCAGCCAGCGCGATGAGGCATCAACCGCCACAATGCAAGGCGGAATCTTCGGACTTCTCGATCAGAGGAGCGGTCCTATTTCCGCTTTGACGCCTGCACACAGGAGCCATCATGATGGATGCCACACCGAATTCGCCTGAAGCCCGCGACATCCGCTATCACATGCATGGCTATACCAACGCCCGCAAGCATCAGGAAACCGGTCCGCTGATCATCGAAAAGGGCGACGGCATCTATGTCGAGGACATTGCCGGCAACCGCTACATCGAGGCGATGGCGGGCCTGTGGAGCGTCGCCGTCGGTTTCTCGGAAAAGCGGCTGGTCGAGGCGGCGACAAAACAGATGTCGAAGCTGCCCTTCTATCACGACTTCGGCTCCAAGGCGCATTCGCCGCTGATCGATCTCGCGGAGAAGCTGGTGCAGATGGCGCCGGTGCCGATGAACAAGGCCTATTTCACCAATTCCGGCTCCGAGGCCAACGACACCGCGATCAAGATGATCTGGTATCGATCGAACGCGCTTGGACAGCCGGCGCGTAAGAAGATCATCAGCCGCAAGCGCGGCTATCATGGCGTCACCATCGCGTCGGCAAGCCTGACCGGCCTGCCCAACAACCATCTCTCCTTCGACCTGCCGATCGCCAATATCCTGCACACGTCGACACCGCACCACTGGCGCGACGCCGAGCCTGGCGAGAGCGAGGAGCAGTTTTCCGCGCGACTCGCCGAGGAGCTGGAAAAGCTCATCCTCGCCGAGGGACCCGAAACGATCGCCGCCTTCGTCGGCGAGCCGATCATGGGCGCCGGCGGGGTCGTCGTTCCGCCCGCCGGCTATTGGGAAAAGATCCAGGCGGTGCTGGCGAAATACGGCATCCTGCTGGTGGCCGACGAGGTGATCTGCGGCTTCGGCCGCACCGGCAAGATGTTCGGTTCGCACACCTTCAGCATCAAGCCAGACATCATGGTGCTGTCGAAGCAGATTTCCTCGTCCTACCTGCCGATCTCGGCGCTGCTGATCAACGATCGTGTGTTCGAGCCGATCGCCGACGAGAGCGACCGCATCGGCACCTTCGGCCACGGCTTCACCGGCGGCGGTCATCCGGTCGCCGCCGCCGTCGCGCTGGAGAATATCAAGCTGATCGAGGAGCGCGACCTGGTCGGCAATGCGCGCAAGGTCGGCGCGCATCTGCAGGCGAGGTTGCGTCAACTCGCCTCGCATCCGCTGGTGGGCGAGGTGCGCGGCGTCGGTCTCATCGCCGCCGTCGAGCTCGTCGCCGACAAGGCAACCAAGGCTCCCTGGGGCAAGCCGGCAGCGCTCGGCGCGCTGGTCAACGGCTTGCTGCAGCGGAACGGCGTCATCTCGCGCAATATGGGCGATGCGATCGCCTTCTGTCCGCCGTTGATCATCACCGAGGCGCAGGTCGACGCCTTGGTCGATGCGTTCGAGCGCTCGCTCGACGAGGCGATACCGCAGGTCCACCCGCGGAGCTGACCAAGCCGCGAAGGCCTAGCCAGCGGTAGCCTGCGGGCTGACAATCGGACGTTCACCTTCCGGTGAGCGCGAGAAATTCCGGCGGAACATTCGCCTTTTTGCGCTGTTACATCCAAGCTGCAGCGCGGAAAGGAGCTTCCGCATGGAAAATCCGCAATCCACGGCGAGCATTGCCGGCCATCCCATCCATCCCATGCTTGTCACCATCCCGATCGCCTGTTTCGTCGGGACCTTGCTCACCGATATTGCCTACTGGCGGACAGCGGAAATGACCTGGGCCAATTTCTCGGCCTGGCTGCTGACCGTGGGTGTCATTGTCGCCATCCTGGCCGCCATTGCAGGACTTACCGACTTTCTTGGGGACCGCAAGATACGCGCTCAGCCGACCGCATGGCTGCACATGGGAGGTAACCTCGTCGTGCTCGTGCTGTCCTTCTTCAACATGCTCGTCCACACGCGCGATGCCTGGACGTCCGTGGTGCCGACCGGGCTGATCTTGTCGGCGCTGGTGGTGATTATCTTGATCTTCACCGGCTGGCTCGGCTGGGCTCTGGTCTATCGCCATCATGTAGGAGTGGCCGATGAGGCGACTTGACAGCGCAATCAAATGGACGACCGTGGCGCTTTGCTGCGCAATGGCCCTGGGCGTTGCCGGCTGCAGCGATGACAACACCGACCCGAACGCACAGATCGGCCCGAATCCGAAACTGCCGGAGATAACGCAATACCTATTCCCGCCGATGCATCTTGCCTCGGTGGTCGGCTGGAAGAACGATGAAAAGCCGACGGTCGCGCAAGGCCTGCAGATCGAGGCGATGGCCAAGGGGCTTCAGCATCCGCGTTCGCTTTACATGCTGCCCAATGGCGACATCCTGGTGGTGGAGTCCAAGGCGCCGAAAGAAGCGTCGGTCAAGCGGCCGAAGGACATCGTCATGGGTCTGGTCGAAAGCTGGGTCACCTCTGGCGGCGACACCGGCCCGAGCAACCGCATCACGATCTTGCGCGACACCAATGGCGACGGCAAGCCGGATTACCAGGGCGTGTTTCTCGACCATCTCAACGCGCCCTTCGGCGTGGCGCTGGTCGGCAACGACTTCTATGTCGCCAACACCGATGCCATCATGCGCTATCCCTATCAGCCGGGCGACACGAAGATCACGGCGCCGGGCAAGGTGCTGACGGAACTGCCGGGCGGGCCGATCGATCACCACTGGACGAAGAGCCTGGTGGCGAGCCCAGACGGTTCGCTGCTCTATGTCGGCGTCGGCTCGAACTCCAACATCACCGAGAACGGCATCCAGGCCGAGAAGGACCGCGCTGCGATCTGGGAGGTCGACCGCGCCACCGGCCGCTCGCGCATTTTCGCCAGCGGGCTGCGCAATCCCAACGGCCTGACGTTCGAACCTGAAAGCAAGGCGCTTTGGACGGTGGTCAACGAGCGCGACGAGCTCGGGCCGAACCTGGTGCCGGACTATATGACCTCGGTGAAGGACGGCGCCTTCTATGGCTGGCCCTACAGCTACTATGGCCAGCATGTCGATCCGCGCGTGATGCCGCAGCGGCCGGACATGGTGGCGAAGGCCGTCCCGCCGGACTACGCGCTGAGCTCGCATGTCGCGCCGCTCGGGCTTGCTTTCTACACCGCGAACAACCTGCCGCAATCCTATCGCGGCGGCGCCTTTGTCGGCGAGCATGGCAGCTGGAACCGCTCCCGCTTCAACGGCTACAAGGTCGTCTTCGTGCCGTTCAGCGGCGGGCATCCCAACGGCATGGCGCAGGATGTCGTCACCGGCTTCCTCAACGACAAGGGCGAGGCGAGGGGCCGCCCGGTCGGTGTTGCCGTTGATAAATCCGGCGCGCTGCTGATCGCCGACGATGTCGGCAACACGGTGTGGCGGGTGACCGCTGCGGCACCCGGCTCCTCGTAGGAACCTGGCTCAACGCCGACGTATCAGCCCAACGGTTTCTGCAGCACGTCGAATTGCGGGTTGGTTTCCGAGAAGATCGGCAGGGCCGCGGCGCCGAGGACGGATGTGTCCTTTCCCGCGGCGCCGACCACGACGCGCGGCGTGGTACGGGCGCTGGTCGAGCTCACCGAGAGATGGAGCGGTTCCAGCCGGCCGGCCAGTGCCTCGATCACCGGCAGCGGCATGAAGCCGCCGAGCACGACGGTCTCGGGGTCGAGCGCCATTTCAAGGACGTCGATCGCCTGCCGCAACGGCTCGACCGCCTCGGCGAGCCATGCTTCGAAGCGGCTGTCGCCGGTTGCCAGAAGCTCTTCCAGCAGGTCGGGTGAGGCATGGTCCGGATCCGGCAGGTCGAGCTTGTCATAGGCGGCGCGCAGCGAGACGTAGCGCTCCAGGCAGCCGCGCTTGCCGCAGTCGCAGGGCAGGCCGCCCGGCCGCACGATGATGTGGCCGATCTCGCCGGCATTGTGGCGGCTGCCCTTGTAGAGATGGCTGTCGAGGAAGAGGCCGGCGCCGAGGCCTGTTCCGATGAAGAGATAGACGAAGCTGTCGAGCTTGCGGGCAACGCCATAAAGCCGCTCGCCTACTGCCGCCGCTGTGGCGTCGTTCTCGACGATCACGGCGATGCCGGTCAGGCGCTCCAGTTCTTCGGCCACCGGAAAGTCCTGCCAGCCTGGAAGGGCGGTCGGCCCGACAGAAGTCATGCCTTCGACGCCGAACGGCCCGGGCATCGCCATCCCTATGCCGAGCAGTCTCGTGCGGTCCAGCCGGCTGGTTGCGATCAGGTCGCTCGAGATCGCGGCTAGCAGCGGCATGGCCTGCGTGGGGGTTGGGCGGTCGACATCTCTCTCGATGCGCGCGCGCACGGTGCCGGAGAGATCGGTGACGACGCCGACGGCCAATTGGTGGTCGAGCTGCAGGCCGATCGAATAACCGCCATCGGGGTTGATCGAATAGGGGACGGCGGGTTGGCCGCGCGCGCCTTTCAGCGTTGCTTCAGGTTGCAGCAGCCCGGCCGCTTCCAATTCCTCGACGATGTTGGAAATGGTCTGCGACGACAGCGCCGTCAGCCTCGCGATCGCCGCCCGCGACAGCGCGCCGTTGATGCGGATCGCTTCGATCACCACACGCCGGTTGTGCGATTTCGCCTGCTCGAGATTTGTGCCGGAGATGGCTTTCTTGGGGATCATGAGATAGTTACCAGCCGCGGCAACCCTAGAATGCCACTTTAGAAAATCAAGTTGATTTGATTATCGGCTGGCCGAAAGCTTAGGCCGCTCCACAGGCTCGCATTTCCACATATCGGAATTGATTGCCAGGCTCGGCCGTTCAGCCGAAACGCGCCGCGGAAAAATCGGCGGCCGATGGCAGGGCTCGGCCGGCGATTAAGCTGGCGACCCAGCGTGCTGTCACCGGGGCCAGCGTCAGCCCCAGATGGCCATGGCCGAAGGCATAGATCACATCAGGCGATTTCGTCGAGGGTCCGATCACTGGGCGAGAGTCCGGCAGCGAGGGCCTGAAGCCCAGCCATTGCGACGAAGGCTTGCCGATGTCGGGGAAAAACTGCCGCACGCCGCGACCGAGCAGCGCCAGCCGGCGCGGATTGGGCGGCGCATTGAGCCCGCCGAGCTCGACAGTGCCGGCAACCCGGAGCCTGCCGTCCATCGGCGTCATATAGAAACCGAGATCGACCGGGCAGACCGGGCGGTTGAGCAAAGGGGCCGTGGTCGGAAACTCCAGATGGTAGCCGCGCTCGGTATCCAGTGGGATGCGGTCGCCGGCCTGGGCCGCGAGCGGGCGGGATCGCGCGCCAGCCGCAATCACCACTTTTTGCGCCGCGATGACAAGCCCTGGGCCGCTCAGCCGCACGCCGCCGGCACCCGCTGCGAGGCCGGTCACGCTCGCGCGCATGAATTGAGCGCCCTTGGCGGCAGCGGCTGCCGCCAGCCGCGCCATCACCGTCCTGGGATCGCTGACATTGATCGAATCCGGGAAATAGAGGCCTTTGGCCTCGAACGTCGCGAGCCGCGGCTCCAGCGCGGCCACCTCATCGGCGGTCAGAACCTGCTGATGGACGCCGAGTTCGGCCCGCAAAGCCCGTCCGCCCTCGGAGGCGGCAAAATCGCTGTCGCGACGGTAGACATAGAGGCAGCCGTTTCGGCGCATCAGATCCTGAAGCCCGGCCTCCTGCACCATTTCGCCCCAGGCCGGCAGGGCTTCGGCGAGGAGGCCGGCTAGCGCCAGCGCATTGGCTCGGGTTGCCGCCGGCAGCGATTGGCGAACAAAGCGAACCAGCCATGGCGCGAGCTGGAAAAGTGCTGCCCAGCGCAGCGAGAACGGGCTGTCGGGATCGAGCAGCAGTTTCGGCAGCGCGCGCAGCACACCAGGATTACCGACCGGCATGCAGGCATATTCGGCGATCGTGCCGGCATTGCCGAACGAAGCGCCCGAGCCGGGCTCGTTCGGGTCGATGACCAGGACCTCGCGTCCTTCGCTTGCAAGGCGCAAGGCCGTAGCCAGCCCGACGACGCCGGCGCCGATGATGGCGATCTCGACTGATTTCGGCGCGGAGGTCATGGCCTCAGACGAAGCCCGGCAATTGCAGATGGCCAGCGGCGAGCAGCTCGGCCATGATGGTCAGCGCCGAACGCAGGTCCTCCTGCGATCGCGCCGCGCCGACATTGATGCGCACGCCGTGCTGCACCGGCTCGCGCCCGACGGCGAAAGCGTCGCCCGGCAGCACGGCGACGCCGCGCTCCAGGCAGGTGCGGGCAAAGCCGGCGCCACGCCAGGGCTCGGGCAGGCGCAGCCAGGCATGCGTCGAGATCGGGTTGCTTTGAACGTCGAAACGGCCGAGGATTTCGCTCAAGATCGCCTGGCGCTGGCGCAACTCCTGCTTCTGGATGTCGATGATGCGGGCGGCAGCCCCTTCCTCGATCAGCCTGGCGCCGATCAACGCCGTGAGCGGGCTGATGCTCCAGCAATTGATGCGGAGCGCCGCGGCGACCTGGCCGGCGATCGGGCGCGGGGCGATGACGAAGCCGAGGCGCAGGCCGGGCGCTAGGCATTTCGACAATGCGCCGAGATGGATCGTCAGCTCCGGCTCGAGGCTGGCGAAGGAGGGCGGCGGATCGTCGGCCAATGGACGGTAGACGTCGTCCTCGATGATCAGCACGTTGTGACGGCGTGCGACGGCCGCCAATTCATGCCGGCGCTCCTCGCTCAGCGTGATCGTCGTCGGATTGTGCAGTGTCGGCACCAGAAAAACGGCACGGGGGCGGAGCTGAACGCAAGCTGCCTCGAAGACATCCGGACGCATGCCGCCGCGATCCATCGCGACGCCACGCAGATCGAGACCATGGACGCGACACAGCGCGTTGATGCCCTGATAGGTCACCTCGTCGGCAAGTATCACTTCGCCATCCCTGGTGACGGCGCCGAGCACGCAGTCGAGGCCGTGTTGGGCGCCGGCTGCGAGCACGACACGGCCGGGATCGCCATCGCCGGCGACCGATTTCAGCCAATCGGCGACCGCGACACGGCCCCAAAGCGGCCCCTCTGGCGGATGATAATCCTGCAGCGAGGCGTAGTGACGATCCTTGGAAAGGCGCGGCATCAGCGCCGCGACGGCGTCGAGATAGGCTGACGTGGGCGGCCTGTTGACGGAAAGATCGACGATACCGCTCTGGTCGCTCGGCGCCGACACGAATCCCGGACGCTCGACAATGTCGCGGGCGGCGACCGTGGTGCCGCGCCCGGGGCGCGCCTCGAGCAAGCCTTGCTCCTGCAAGGTGGACAGTGCCCGCGTCACGGTCGTGACATTGATGCCCAATGCACGGGCGATCTCGCGTTGCGGCGGCAGCCGGTCGCCGACGGCAAGCGTGCCCTCGGCAATGCGTTCGGCGATCGCGTCGGCAAGACGGCGATAGACCGGACTGTCATCCTCGGTGAGGCGAAGGTTTTCGAGCATGAGGGATTCGAACTGCGGCTGACGTCTCACTTGTCGGGCATCTAGCATAAGACAACGATCCATACAATAGAGATTGTACGGCACTCAATTCGATCAAAATTATCACACAACATCGCATTTTTGCGCTTGACGGTGAAAGTTGTCCGCATCTATGGTCACTTTCAGCCTTATTGTGTGACCATACAAGCCGGACGCTTCCTGTTCAGCGGGCCGGTTCCGGGAGGACGAGGCATGGATCGCAAGCAGCAGACCGAATCGCCCCGCGGCAGCCGGGAAGGCGCGCGATGAGCGCCGGCCAGACCGTCGTGTCGGCAAGCGCCAACCAAGGCTTTGTCGAATTCGCCGACGTCGAGAAGTCCTATGACGGACGCAGCTTCGCGGTAACGCGGATGAACCTTGCCGTCGCGCGCGGCGAGTTCCTGACGCTGCTCGGCCCCTCCGGCTCCGGCAAGACCACCACGCTCAATATGCTCGCTGGCTTCGAGCGACCGACGCATGGCACGATCACGCTAGAGGGCCAGCCGGTCGATCGGCTGCCGCCTTACCAGCGCAATATCGGCATGGTGTTTCAGAACTATGCGCTGTTCCCGCATATGACGGTAGAGGAGAATGTCGGCTTTCCGCTTTCCGTCCGCCAGGTGAGCAAGGCCGACATCGCGGCCCGTGTGGGCCGCGCGCTCGACATGGTTCGGCTGAAGCAATTCGGCGATCGCCGCCCGACGCAGCTTTCCGGCGGCCAGCAGCAGCGCGTGGCGCTGGCTCGCGCGCTGGTCTTTCAGCCGAACCTGGTGCTGATGGACGAGCCGCTCGGCGCGCTCGACAAGAAATTGCGCGAGCATATGCAGCTCGAAATCAAGCAGATCCACACCATGCTCGGCGTCACCATCGTCTATGTCACGCACGACCAAAGCGAGGCGCTGACGATGTCGGACCGCGTCGCGGTGTTCAACAATGGCGGGATCGCCCAGCTGGGCTCGCCCGACGATCTCTACAACACCCCGCAAAGCTCATTCGTGGCGAGCTTCATCGGCGAGAACAACACGCTGGAAGGCGTGGTCGACCGCGTTTCAGGCCAGGAATGCCGTGTCCGGCTGAGCGGCGGCGGCGAGATCACCGCGCTGGCGGTCGGGGTGACGCAAGGCGCCGCCTGCCACGTCGCCGTCCGGCCCGAGCGGCTCAGCCTGTCGGCTGCCGCCAGTGGCGGCAACGCGCTGGCGGCGACCGTCGATGGGCGCATCTATCTCGGCGATCACCTGCGCCTGCTGGCCAGGCTCGCCAACGACCAGGTGCTGACCGTCAAGGTCGGCCCCGAAGCGACGATGGCGAACGGCGAGACCGTGACGGTCTCCTGCGCGCCCAACGATTGCCGCGCCTTCCCGGCCGATGCCGGAACGGGCGGCGCCATTCCAAAACAGGGGAAAATGCAATGACACAATTGAGAACACGCCTATTCGCGCTCGCGGCCGCCACAGCCTGCATGGCTATGACCGGCGCCGCCTTCGCAGACGAATTGTCGATCATGGCGAGCGGCGGCGCCTGGCAGGACGCGCAGCGCAAGGCCTGGTTCGAGCCCTTCAGCAAGGAGACCGGCGCGAAAATCCTGGAGCAGGAGTATCTCGGCGATCTCGGCAAGGTCAAAGCGATGGTTGAGACCGGCAATGTGCCGATCGACTTGGTGACGGTCGAGACCGCGACGGTGCTGCAGGGTTGCGACGCCGGCATCCTCGAGCGGCTCGACTATTCCAAGATCGGGCCGCGCGACAAATTCATCGAAGGCTCGGCGCTGGATTGTGGAGTCGGTCTCGATGCTTACGGCGATATCCTTGCTTATGACCCCACCGTGCTGAAGGAAGCTCCGACCTCGGTCCTCGACCTCTTCGACGCGACGAAATTCCCGGGAAAGCGCGCCATGCGCAAGTTCCCGGCGCAGAACCTCGAATGGGCGCTGATGGCGGACGGCGTCGCACCCGCCGAGGTCTATAAGGTGCTGGCCACGCCGGAAGGCGTCGACCGTGCGTTCAAGAAGCTCGACACCATCAAGAAGGACATCGTCTGGTGGGACGCCGGCGCGCAGCCGGCACAGCTTCTCGCTTCCAGGGAAGTGGTGATGACCACCGCCTGGAACGGCCGCATCCAGAACGCGATCGACACCGACAAGAAGCCGTTCAAGATCGTCTGGAACAACCAGATCCTCGAATACGACATGATCAGCATTCCGAAGGGCGCGCGCAATCCGGAGCTTGCCTACAAATATCTCGCGTATATCAGCAAGCCCGAGAACAACGCCAAGCTCGCAAGCTACATCACCTATGGGCCGGTGCGTACCGACGCGGCGTCCTTCGTCGCATCCGACGCGCTGCCGAAACTACCCAATGCTCCCGATCATCTCGCCGGCGCCTATCTCGTCGCCGACACCGAGTTCTGGGGCGACTATGGCGAGGACCTTGTCAAGCGCTTCAACGCCTGGCTTGCTCAGTAGGAAGGCGGGATGTCGGCGCTCCAGCCCAGCGAAATCGACCGGCCGACGCTGGCCCGCGACCGGTCAGCCGCCGACGCGGATCTGAAATCCGTGTCGGCGGCGCTCCGCCGCGCCGAACTCGGCGACCGGATGCGCTCGTTGCTTCTGGCAGCGCCGCTGCTCGTCCTTCTGGCCCTAAGTTTCGGTATTCCGATCGTGCTGCTTTTGTCGCGCGCGGTCTATGACCCGACCATCGCGGACGCACTTCCCAAGACGACCGCGGCCCTGGCCGGCTGGAACGGCCAGGGCCTTCCCGGCGACGACGCCTTCGCCGCGTTGGCGGCGGACCTCAAGGAAAACCAGGCCAAGGGCACAGCCTATGAACTGGCCAAGAGCCTGAACGCGCGGCTGCCTGGAGCCCGCAGCCAGGTATTGAAGACGGTTCGCAAGCTGGAAAGCGCCGACGGTCAGGCCGCGCTCGACACCATGAAATCGGTGCCGTTCTGGTCTGTACCATCGACCTGGCCGGTGATCCGGAGCGGCACAAGCAGCCTTACCTCGTTCTACCTGCTCAGCGCGCTCGATCTGCGCTGGAACGCCGATGGCGGCATCGAGCGGGTGCCACCCGAGCAGGCGATCTTCATACAGGTGTTCCTGCGCACTTTCTTCGTTGCGGCGTCGGTGACGCTAGCAACGTTGATCCTCGGCTTTCCGCTCGCCTATCTCATCGCCAACGTGCCGAAAGGGCTGGCCGCCATCCTAATCGTTGCGGTGCTGCTGCCGTTCTGGACCTCGATCCTGGTGCGCACCGCGGCCTGGACCGTGCTTTTGCAAAAGTTCGGCCTGGTCAATGATTTCCTGCTTCTTATCGGCGTTACTAGCGACCGGCTCGACCTGATGTACAGCCGCATCGGGCTGGTCATCGCCATGACGCATATCCAGTTGCCGTTCACGCTGCTGCCGATCTACAGCGTCATGCGCACCATCCCGCCTTCGCAGATGAAGGCCGCCTATTCGCTAGGCGCCAGGCCTTTCACCGCGTTTCGCCGTATCTACATCCCGCAGGTGTTTCCGGGCGTGATGGCCGGTTGCATGCTCACCTTCATCCTGTGCCTCGGCTATTACATCACGCCGGCGCTGATAGGCGGGGCAGGCGACCAACTCATCAGCAATTTCATCGCCAATTACGTCAATGTCGAACTGAACTGGGAGATGGCGGCGGCGCTGTCCTTCATCCTGCTCGTCTTCACCTTGGCGCTGTTCGGCATTTTTGCCCGCGTCCTCGGCCTCGACCGCCTGAAGCTGGTGTAGCCCATGCTGCTCTCTCCCTATCCCACAACAGGCGAACGCATCCGCATCACACTGCTGTGGATTTGGTGCGGGCTGGTCATCCTGTTCCTGTTGGTGCCGATCCTCATCCCGGTGCCGCTCTCCTTCAACAGCGGCGCCTTCTTCATCTTCCCGCTGGAGGGCATCTCGACGCGCTGGTACGAGGTCGTGCTCGGCACCCAGCGCTGGCAGTCGGCGATCGGCAATAGCCTGATCATCGCCCTCGGGACGACGGTGATCGCGACGACGCTCGGGACACTAACGGCGATCGCGCTTTCCGACGAGAAGTTTCCGGGTCGGCGCATTATCATGCCGCTGCTTCTTTCGCCGCTGATCGTGCCGGTGGTGATCACAGCCGTCGGTTCCTATCTATTCTACGCCCGCGTTGGGCTCGCCAGCACTTATGCCGGCATCATCCTAGCGCATACCGCCTTGGCCAGCCCCTTCGTGGTGGTGACGGTGGGCGCTAGCCTGACCGGCTTCGATCGCAACCTGATGCGAGCCGCGGCGATCTCCGGCGCCAAACCCCTGACGTCGTTCTTCCGCGTCATGCTGCCGCTGATTCTGCCCGGCGTGCTTTCGGGCGCGGCCTTCGCCTTCGTCACCTCCTTCGACGAAGTGGTCGTCGTGCAGTTCCTGGCCAGCGCCAGCCAGCGCACCATGCCGCTCGAAATGTTCATCGGCCTGCGCGAAAAACTTTCGCCCGCCATCACTGCCGCGGCGACCCTAATGATGGCGCTATCCATCCTGCTTTTGCTGGTGGCGAACATTTTGGCACGGCGCAGCCGTAAGTCCTGAGGCTAACCCGCGACCAATTGGGCAGGAACGATCTCGCGGCTGACGCATTTTGCCTCGCGTCAACAGCTGAGGGACCAGATGCGCATAGCCCATGTCGCGCCGCTTTTTGAATCCGTGCCGCCGAAACTTTACGGCGGCACGGAGCGGATCGTCTTCTACATCACCCAAGCACTCGTCGAGCTCGGGCATGACGTCACGCTGTTCGCGAGCGGTGACAGCGAGACATCGGCGCGACTGGTGCCAGGCCGCGACCAGGCGATACGCCTCGATCCGCGGCCGAAGAAATCGGAAATCGCCGCTCATCTGGCGATGCTCGCCGATGTGCGCGAACGCGCCGGCGAATTCGACGTCATTCATTTCCATCTCAGCCATTTCCTGCATTTTCCGTTCTTCGAGCAGATCGCGGGTCGCACGGTGACGACGCCGCATGGCAGGCTCGACTATGTCGACCTGGCGCCTGCCTACAAACGTTTCCCGCGTTTCCCCATGATCTCGATCTCGCACAGCCAGAAGCGCGGTTTGCCGGATGCGAACTGGCTGGCCACGATCCATCACGGACTGCCGCTCGATGCCTACCGGCCGACCTATGAACCACATGGGGAAGAGCCGTATCTCGCTTTCCTCGGCCGCCTGTCGCGCGACAAGCGGCCGGACCGCGCCATCGAGATCGCGCGCCGGTCCGGGTTGAAGCTGAAGCTGGCGGCCAAGATCGGCGACGACGACCGCGCCTATTTCCGCGATAATATCGAGGCGCTCATCGATGGCGACCGTATCGACTATGTCGGCGAGATCACGGAAGACGAGAAGGCCGAATTCCTGGGCAACGCGGCAGGCCTGCTGTTCCCGATCGACTGGCCGGAACCGTTCGGCCTCGTCGCGATCGAGGCCATGGCTTGCGGCACACCGGTGATCGCCTGGGACAACGGCGCCCTGCCGGAGATCGTCGACGATGGCATCACCGGCTTCGTCGTCGACAATGTCGACGATGCGGTCGCATCGATGCCCGCGCTTCTCGAACTCGACCGGCGGCAGGTGAGGGCGGTCTTCGAGAAAAGGTTCTCGGCGACAAGAATGGCGCGCGACTACCTTTCTGCCTATATGCGTCTGACCGGCATGCCGGAGGCCAGGGCCTCCTGACCGACTGCCCAGAGCCGGATGATTTCAGGTCTGGTCGACCTGAAATCTGAATCCGGCTCCAAATCAAAGAGATAGAGCATGATGTCATCCGAAAACCGCCTCACACTTTTCGGCATCATGCTCTAGGGTGGGGCAACCGAAGAGGTGACGAATGACGGAGCTCGACGAGCGCAAGCTCGATCCTGCCGTGGCCCTTTCCTCGCTCGACGAGACGGCGCCGCGAGAACCGCACCGGCTTTTTGCCCTCAAGCAGGGCGACTGCTTCGCCGTCGCCGACGCCTATGGCGACATCAGGGGTTCGGGCGACGGGTTCTTCCGCGACGACACGCGCGTGCTGTCCGAATTCCGGCTGACCATCGGCGGCAGGCCGATGTCGCTGCTCGGTGCATCGCTCAGCCAGGACAATGTGCTGTTCACGTCCAACCTGACCAACCTGCCTATTCAAAGCGCTGCCGGCCGCGATATGCCGCAGGGCGCGATCCATATCGAGCGCGTCAGGCTGATCTGGCAGGACAGGCTGTTCGAGCGCATCACGCTTTCCAACTACAGCCGCGAGCATTCCACCATAACCGCGTCGCTGCATTTCGCCGCCGACTTTCGCGACATGTTCGAGGTGCGCGGCTCGACCCGGGTGAAGCGGGGCACCACGCATATCGCCAAGACCGACAAGACCACGGTCCTGCTCGGCTATGATGGCCTGGACGGCTTGCCGCGACTTTCGGCAATCTCCTTTTCGCAGGCGCCAGACCAGTTGAGCGACAATCGCGCCGATTTCCTCATCGCCGTGACCAAGCGCAGCCGAAAGGTGCTTTATGTCGAGGTCGGCCCCGCGATCGCCGACCCGCCCGATCGCGACCGCTTCCGCGCCGCGGCGGCGCGCGCGCGGTTCGGCATGCGCGCCAAGCGCAGGCACGGCGCCACAGTGCACAGCTCGGGGCGCGTGTTCAACGATTGGGTCGAGCGCGCCCGCGCCGACGTGGCGCTGCTTACCACCGAGCTTCCGACCGGCCCCTATCCCTATGCCGGCATCCCGTGGTTTTCGACCGCATTCGGGCGCGACGGCGTGATCTCAAGCCTGCAGATGCTTTGGCTCAATCCCGGCCTGGCGCGCGGGGTGCTTGCTTTTCTGGCCGAGCACCAGGCGACCGAAACGTCGCCCTTTTCGGATTCGCAGCCCGGCAAGATCATGCATGAGACACGCAAGGGCGAGATGGCGGCGCTGCGCGAACTTCCTTTCGGCCGCTATTACGGAGGCGTCGACACCACGCCGCTCTATATCCATCTGGCTTCCGCCTATGCCGACCGCACCGGCGACATGGCCTTCATCGACAAGCTTTGGCCTTCGCTGAAAGCCGCTGCCGACTGGACGGAGGAGGCGAGCCGCGCCACCGGTTTCGTCACCTACCAGCGCGCCGCCGAGTCCGGCCTCGCCAACCAGGGGTGGAAGGACAGCTTCGATTCGGTCTTCCACGCTGATGGGCGCATCCCAAAGGGGCCGATCGCGCTGGTCGAGGTGCAGGGCTATGTCTTTGCCGCCTTCCGCGGCATGGCGGCGCTCGCACGCCGCCGCGGCGAATTCGCCGACGCCGAGCACTGGGAGGGCCGCGCTGAGGAAATGCGGATCGCCGTGGAACGCGATTTCTGGCTGGACGACATGAATTTCTACGCCTTGGCCATCGATGGCGAGGGGCAGCCCTGCAAGGTTCGAACGACAAATGCCGGGCACCTGCTTTTTGTCGGGCTGCCGCAGCCCGACCGCGCCAAGCTGGTCGCCGAGCAGCTGCTGTCGGCCGCCTTCCATTCCGGCTGGGGACTGCGGACGCTCGCCGACGATGCGGTGTTCTTCAACCCGATGTCCTACCACAACGGCTCGATCTGGCCCCACGACACTGCGCTTTGCGGCGTGGGCCTCGCGCGCTACGGCGAACGCGACAGCGTTGTGCGGCTGATGAGCGGCACTTTCGAATCGGCCGTTCATTTCAATATGCGGCTGCCCGAATTGTTCTGCGGCTTCGCCCGGGCGCCGGGCGAAGCGCCGATCGCCTATCCGGTGGCCTGCCTGCCGCAAGCCTGGTCGGCAGGCTCAACCTTCATGCTGATGCAGGCCTGTCTGGGCCTGGAAATCGATGGCTGGAAAGGCGAATTGCATGTCACGCGCCCGAGGCTGCCGATCGGTATCGACACCCTGATGCTCCGGCATCTGAGTGTCGGGGACAAGGTCGTCGATGTGACCTTCCAGCGGGTCGGCGACCGTGTCGCCGCCTTCCTTTCCGATCGTCATGAAGGCCAGGTGCCGCTTATCGTGCGGACTTAGAAGAAGGCGTCGCAAGACCGCGTTCAACAATCGAAAAATGTCGGAACTCATGGCCGGCTTGTGCGTTGCACAGGTGGACCGGTCTGCCGTCCGCAGCCGGCAAGAACGAAAATAATGAGCGGACAGCCGGAGGCAGCCTGGCATTTCAATGACACAATACAGCGTTCTGTTACTGGTCCTTATTCTCGTAAGCCTTGGACTTTCCGCATTTGCCATTTTCATTTCGATATCCCGGTACCGTCGCAATCACCCGAGGATTTCGGCTGTGGCAGGCCCCGGCGACGACTTCGCCACAGAGGCCGCGCGCAAGGTGCTGCGCGAATTCGAAAAGAACGGGCAGTCGGTCGACGCGGCCCTGGTCACATGGTCGCCGGAGACGTTGCGCAAGATCCTCGCTGACGAGTTGCCGGATGCGCAGGTCATCATTGTCTCCAATCGCGAGCCTTATATCCACAACGAAACCAGGAACGGCGACGTCGAGCTTGTCGTGCCGGCGAGCGGACTGGTCTCGGCGCTGGAACCGATCACGCGCGCTTGCGCCGGCACCTGGATCGCCTATGGCGGCGGCACTGCCGACCGGACGGTGGTGGACAGGAACGACCGCGTGCAAGTGCCGCCCGGCAATCCTTCCTACACGCTGCGCCGCGTCTGGCTGAGCGACGACGAATATCAGGGCTACTATCTTGGCTTCGCCAATGAGGGCCTGTGGCCGCTCTGCCATATCGCGTTCACGCGCCCGATCTTCCGCGAATCCGACTGGGAGGCTTATGAGGCCGTCAACCGCAAATTTGCGGAGACGGTGGTTGCCGAGGCGCGCAACGAGCGGCCGATCGTGCTGGTCCAGGACTACCACTTCGCGCTTCTGCCGCGCATGATCCGCGAGCGCCTGCCGGAGGCGATCGTCATCACCTTCTGGCACATACCGTGGCCGAACTCGGAAGTGTTCAGCATCTGCCCGTGGCGCGAGCGTATCCTCGACGGCCTGCTCGGCAGCTCGATCGTGGGCTTCCACACACAATTCCACGCCAACAACTTCACCGAAAGCGTCGACCGTTTCATGGAAAGCCGGATCGAGCGAGCCGACGCGGCCATTTCCTATGGCGGCCAGGTGACGCTCGTGCATTCCTATCCGATCTCGATCGAGTGGCCGGTCGAGCTGCTGAAAACTCTTCCGAGCGTCGAGGAGTGCCGGGCGCGCGTGCGCAAGCGGTTCAGAATTCCAGCTGGCGCCAAGCTTTGCGTCGGCGTCGAACGCCTCGACTACACCAAAGGCATCCTCGATCGCTTCCATGCGCTTGAGGAACTGTTCATCCGTCATCCAGAAACGATCGGCAATGTGGTATTCCTGCAGATCGCTGCACCAAGCCGGGGCACGCTGCCTGCCTACAAGCAGCTGCACGATGAATGCCTGCGCTATGCCGACGAGCTCAACCAGCGCTACGGCAGCAAATCCTATCAGCCGGTCGTCATGGTGGCCGAGCACCATTCGCAAGCCGCAGTCTATGAGCTTTATCGCGCCGCCGATATCTGCCTCGTCACCAGCCTGCATGACGGCATGAATCTCGTTGCCAAGGAGTTCGTGGCGTCGCGCGACGACGAGCAGGGCGTGCTGCTGCTCAGCACCTTCGCGGGCGCCTCGCGCGAATTGCTGGAGGCGCTGATCGTCAATCCGTACGACGCGGCGATGATGAGCGAGGCGATGCTGCAGGCGATGACCATGGGGCCGGACGAGCAGCACGAGCGCATGCGGCGCATGCGCGACATCGTGCGCGACAACAATGTCTATCGCTGGGCCGGCAGCATGCTGCTCGACGCGGCGCGGCTCAGGAAGCGCGGCGACCTCGACCGGGTCACGGCCCTATACGACCGACCGGCAAGTCCCACCGGCGACAATGTCGTCTCCATGTTCGAACGCAAACAGGCAGTCGGATTCCGATGAATAGTCAGGCAGACCTTACCCCGCCGCTTCCCGAAGGCCGGTGGGCGCTTTTCCTCGACATCGACGGCACCTTGCTGGAGCACGCGGCGCATCCCGACAGCGTGTCGGTCAGCGCCGAGTTGCGGCAATTGCTGCAGACGATCGAGCGGCGGCTGGACGGAGCGCTCGCCTTCATCACCGGCCGCTCGATCGCGGCCGTAGACCATCTGTTCGATCCCTTGAAGCTCAGGATCGCCGGCCTCTACGGGCTGGAGCACAGGCTTGCGCCGGATGGCCGGATCGAGGCCGCCGACGAGCCGGCGGACATGGCGGCGCTCGCCGACGAGATCGAACTGGAGCTGGCAAGCAAGGCCGTCTATGTCGAGCGCAAGGGACCTGTGCTCGCCATCCATACGAGAGCAGCGCCCCAGCTTCTGGCACGGGCGACGGAACTGGTCGAGGCAGCGCTTGAGCGCCTGCCCAAAGGCTACCGTGTGATCGCCGGCAATGCCGGCGTCGAGCTGATGCCGCTTGAGGCAGCCAAGGGCGCTGCGATCCGGCGCTTCATGCAGACTGGTCCGTTCAGCGGCAGGCGTCCTGTGTTCCTTGGCGACGACACGTCCGACGAGAACGGCTTCGAAACGGTCAATGCCGCCGGGGGAATTTCGATCCGGGTCAAGCCGCAGGGCGAGACCACCGCGCGCTTCGCCATCGAGGATGTTGCGAGCGCCATTGCCTGGCTCGAGGCCAATTTCGGAGGGCCGGCCATGCAAACGCCAAGGAGCGATCTCGTCGTTTAGGCAGGCGCTGCAGGCCCGTGATCATGGCGATACTCTCGTTCTTATCGGCCTTCTTCGTCTCGCGCACGCCGATCTGCTTGCCGAGCGCTCAAGCTTGGTCGGATCATTAATACGTCAGTTCCTTACCGGTTTTGCCCGAGGCGGGAAACAGGAAGGCACCGCCGGGATCGAAGAATATCTGCCGCCTGCCCAGCGTTGCATCATGCTTTGCCGCTGCCGAAGATGTCGGCCGGATGTCGATTTCCTGTCCGGCGCTCGTGCGCGCCACAATACGCCGGCGCTCGCCGTAGAAGGCGACATCGACGATCTCGACCGCAAGCTCCGCATTGTTGGGCGAGCGCTCCAGGCGAAACGCTTCCGGCCTGATCATCAGCCTGGTTTTCTGTCCGGGCGCGAAGCTGCCATTGGAATTGATGCCGGAGACAAGCGCGCCGTCCGCGAGGCGGATGGTCGAGGCGCCGCCCACCGTTTCCAGATGCTCGGCGGCGAGGAAATTCGAGTTGCCGATGAAGCCGGCAACAAAATCGGTTGCGGGCCTAAGGTAGAGGTCCTCGCCCGTGCCGATCTGTTCGATGCGGCCATCTCTGAAGAGGGCGATGCGGTCCGACAGATGCAGAGCTTCTTCCTGATCGTGGGTGACGTAAAGGATGGTGACGCCGGTCTCGCGGTGGATGCGGCGGATCTCGGCCTGGATCTCCTCGCGCAGCTTCTTGTCCAATGCCGATAGCGGTTCGTCCATCAGGAGGATGGGCGGATCATAGGCCAGCGCGCGGGCAAGCGCGACGCGCTGCTGCTGGCCGCCCGAGAGCGCCGCGGGCAGACGCTCGGCGAAGCTTTCCAGCCGCACCAGGGAGAGCATGTCGGCGACCGTGCGCCTGACCTCGGTCTCCGGCCGGCGGCGGACTCGAAGCGGGAAGGCGACGTTTTCGGCGACGCTCAGATGCGGGAACAGCGTGTAGCGCTGAAAGACCATGCCGATGTTGCGTTTGTGCGAAGGCACTGAAAGCAGCGACTTGCCCTGCAGCTGCACGTCGCCGGAGGTCGGATCCTGGAAGCCGGCGATGGCGTAGAGCGTGGTCGACTTGCCGGAACCGGACGGCCCGAGGAAGGTCAGGAATTCGCCCTTCGGAATATCCAGCGTCACATCGCGAACGGCGGTGAAGGCACCGAACGCCTTGCGCAATTTGCGGATCGAGAGGAAGGGTTGGGTCATGTCTGCAGCTTTCGGCGCAAGAGTGCCGTCACGATCATCAGGGCGAGCGTGAGCGCGACCAGCAGGCTCGATGCGGCGGCGATGACGGGGGTGAGGTCGGAGCGGAGACTGCCCCAGATCTTGACAGGCAAGGTTTGCAAAGTGGGGCTCGCCATGAAGATAGCGACCACGACCTCATCCCACGACGCCAGGAAGGAAAAGATCGCGGCGGAGAAGATGCCGATGCGGATCGAGGGCAGGGTGATCCTGAGCTTAGCCTGCAGCGGGCTGGCGCCGCAGACGATGGCCGCATCCTCGATAGACTTGTCGAATCCTTCGAGCGCGGTGGCGATCGGAATGATGGCGAAGGGCAGCGCCAATACGGTGTGGGCGACGACGAAGCCGATCGTGGTGCCGCCGAGGCCAAGCCGCAGGAAGAAGGCGTAGATGGCGATAGCGAAAACGACAACCGGCAGGACCATTGGCGTGAGCAGAAGCCCGCGCAGGACCTCGCGGCCGCGGAACTGGCCGCGAATCAGCGCGAAGGAGGCGAGCAGGCCGATGGCGACGGCGAGGATCGCCGTCATCGTGGCGATACGCGCGCTGGTGAGGGCCGCTTCGATCCAGGACGGGTCGGCAAACAGCTCCTGATACCATTTCAGCGTCCAGCCGGGGGGCGGAAAGGCCAGCCAGCGCGACGAGCCGAAGGAGAGAAGCACGATGAAGACCACAGGCAGCAGCAGGAAGGCTGCGACCAATGCCGTGAAGGCAAGGAGCGCGACCTTCAACCAGCCGAGGCGGTCATAATCGAGCAGCATCTCAGGCGCCTCCCGCCGGGCGTTTTGACCCGACCAGGCGCAGCTGCAACGCATAAAGCGCCATGGTGACGACGAGCAAGATGAAAGCGGCAGCACTCCCCAGGCCCCAGTTGAGCAGCGACTGGATCATCTGCGCGATCATTTCGGCGAGCATCATGTTCGACGTGCCGCCAAGCAGAGCCGGCGTGACGAAATAGCCGAGCGACATGACGAAGACCATCAGGCCGCCGGCGGCTATGCCGGGCAGTGACAGCGGCAACAGGATGCGCCTGAAGGCGGCGAGCGGGCTGGCACCACAAAGAGCGGCGGCGCGCAAAGTCATCGGATCGATGGCGCGCAAGGTGCCGACCAGCGGCAGGATCATGAAGGGCAGCATGATGTAGACCATGCCGATGGTGACGCCGGTGAGATTGTTGATCAGCGGCAGCGGCTGGTTGATGATGCCGGCGCCCATCAGCGCCCGGTTGATGACGCCGGTACGCTGCAACAGCACCATCCAGGCGTAGGTGCGGGTCAAAAGGTTCGTCCACATGGAAAGGATGATGATGCCGAACAGGATCGAGGCGAGCGCCGGCGGCATGATCGCCAGCATCCAGGCGACCGGAAAAGCGACGACCACCGTGACGAGGGTGACGACGAAGGCGACGAGGAAAGTGTTGAAGAAGACGCGCGCGTATGTGCCGTCGCCAAGCAGCGCCGCATAGTTCTGCAGGCCCGGAGCGGGGTCGGTGACGCTGCGCAGCAAAAGCGCCAGCACCGGCACGACGAAAAACAGTCCGATCAGGATCAACGCCGGAAGCAGGCCGCCAAGGCCTGCCGGTATTCGAAGGCTTGCGATCCCTTGCTGTGCTTCCACCGACATGGCGGTAATCCCGGATTGCGGGTCGGGACGGCCAGCGCCGCCCCGATCCTGTCAAAGGACGGTCCTTACTTCGCCTGCCAGGCGTACCAGCGCGTGGCGATCTCGTCGCGATGCTCGGCCCAGTAGTTCATGTCGAGATTGATCTGTCCGTCGACATGGGCGTCCGGCAGGCCCTTGACCACGTCGGCGGGCATTTCCGCCTTGGCCTTGGTGTTGATCGGCGCGTAGCCGCTCGCCTCGGCGAATTTCGCCTGGCCGGTCGGGCTGGTCGCGGCGGCGAGGAATTTCATAGCGCCGTCCTTGTTCTTGGCGCCCTTCGGCACCACCAAGACGTCGGCGGCGGTGAGGTTCTGGTTCCAGGACACGCCGACATCGGCGCCGTCCTTCTCGAGCGCGAAGACGCGGCCGTTCCAGAGCTGGCCGAAGGCGGCCTCGCCAGAGGCGATCAGCTGCTGCGATTCGGCGCCGCCACCCCACCAGACGATGTCCGACTTGATGGTGTCGAGCTTCTTGAAGGCGCGGTCGAGGTCGAGCGGATAGAGCTTGTCGGCCGGCACGCCGTCGGCGAGCAGCGCGATCTCGATCACGCCCGGCGCCGACCATTTGTAGAAGGTCCGCTTTCCCGGAAATTTCTTGGTGTCGAACATGTCCGCCCAGCTAGCCGGCTCACCGGAGACGGCGCTCTTGTTCCAGGCGAGCACGAAAGAATAGTAAAAGCTGCCGACCGCGTTCTCATTGCTGAAGCGCGGGTCGAGATCGGCCTTCGGCACGACGGCGAAGTCGATCGGCTCGAGCAACCCGTCCTTGGCCGCTTTGATGGCGAAATCCATCTCGACATCGACGACGTCCCAGGTGACGTTCTTGGCGTCGACCATGGCCTTCAGCTTGCCGTAGTCAGTCGGTCCGTCCTGCAGTACCTTGATGCCCGAAGAGGCGGTAAAAGGCTCGGCCCAGGATTTGGTCTGGGCTTCCTGCGTCGTCCCGCCCCAGCTGGTAAACACCATTTCATCGGCCTTTGCGGCCGTGGTCGCCACCAACCCGGCAAGGACGCCGGCGAAAATCAGTTTCATGTCGTTCTCCTCTGATTGGTTGTTCCGTTTCTTGTTCTTGTCGGCACCCTCGCCATGCCGTCTCAGCGCATGACGAAGGGATCGGGAATCGGGTCGTCCGAGGTGCGGATCCACACCGATTTCGAGCGCGTGTAATCGCGGATGGCGTCGAGGCCCCCTTCGCGGCCGAGACCGGAAAGGCCATAGCCGCCGAACGGAACCAGCGGCGAGACGGCGCGGTAAGTGTTGACCCAGACGACGCCGGCATGGATGCCGCGCGCCATGCGATGCGCCTTGGCGAGATTCGAGGTGAAGACGCCGGAAGCGAGCCCGAATTGCGTGTCGTTGGCTAAAGCCAGCGCTTCAGCCTCGCTGTCGAAGGCAAGCACGCTCAGCACCGGACCGAACAGCTCTTCGCGCACGCAGGCGAGAGCCTGGTCCTGCGCCTCGATGATCGTCGGCGCGTAGTAGTATCCGTCAGCCTTGCCCTTCGGCCGCGCGCCGCCGGTGACCAGTCGGCCGCCTGCTGCCACGCTCTCCGCCACGATTGCCTCGATCCTTTCGCGCTGGCGCGAGGTCGCCAGTGGGCCCATCTCGGTCGCGGGATCCTGCGGGTCGCCGATGACGATGGCTTCCGCCTTGTGCTTCAGCCGCGCGAGGAATTCGTCCTTGACCGAGCGCTCGACCAGCAGCCGCGAGCCCGCGACGCAGCTCTGGCCGGTGGCCGCGAAGATGCCGGCGACGACGGCATTGGCGGCGCTGTCGAGATCGGCGTCGGCGAAGACGACGACCGGGCTTTTGCCACCGAGCTCGAGCGTGGTGTAAGCGAGATTCTCGGCGGTGTTGGCGACGATCCGCCGGGCGGTCGAAGGGCCGCCGGTGAAGGCGACACGGGCGACGAGCGGATGGCTGGTTAGGCGGTGCCCGCAATCATGGCCGAAGCCGGTGAGGATGTTGACCGCGCCGGCTGGAAAGCCGGCTTCGCTAACCAACTCGGCGAAAGCGAGCAGCGGCGCCGGCCCATCCTCGGAGGCCTTGAGCACGACGGTGCAGCCGGCGGCAAGCGCCGGGCCGAGCTTGACCGCCGACAGGAAGAGCTGCGAGTTCCAGGGTACGACGGCGGCAACGACGCCGATCGGCTCGGGCCGCACCGTCACTTCCATGTCAGCCTTGTCGATCGGGATGAAGGCGCCTTCGTGCTTGTCGGCCAGTCCGCCATAATAGCGGTAGTAATCGCCGACATAGGCGATCTGTGCGCGCGTCTCGCGGATGATCTTGCCGGTGTCGCGCGTTTCAAGCTCGGCGAGACGGCCGGCATTGGCGGCGACGAGATCGCCGAGATTCACCAGCAGTTTTCCACGCGCCGTTGCGGTCAGCGTCGACCATGGGCCGGAGCGCAACGCCCGGTGCGCCGCCTCCACGGCGCAGTCGACATCGGCAACGGAAGCGGCGGGCATCGTCGCCCAGGGCAGGCCCGTCGACGGATCGATGCTGTCGAAAGTGGAGGACGCCTCGGCGAACTGGCCGTCTATGTAGTTCCTGAAGACGGTGCTGCTCATCGCGACCCCATCTCTTGGAAGGCCGGCATCACCTTGTCGATGAACAGCCGCAGCGACTTCTTCTTGCGCTCATGCGAGAGGCCGCTGTCGATCCAGATCGAGTACTGGTCATAGCCTTGCGCCTCGTAGCTCTTCAGCCTCGCGATCACCTCGTCGGCCTCGCCGATGACCAGGTTCTGCCGGATCTTGTCGGGCGCATATTGGGGCATCGCCGCGATCTCATCCTCGGTCAGCGGCTCGAGAACGCCCTGGCGGACGGGTTTCTTGTTCTGGAACCAGGCGCCGAACTGGCAATAGAACTGCGAGAGGTCCTGGGTCAGGCGGTCGGCGTCGGCGGCGTCCTCGGCGACGAAAGTGTGCATCAGGAGCATGATCTGTGGCCGCGCTATGTCCGGATGCGCCTGGCAGGCGGCATTGAAGCGTTCCATCAGGCTTGCGACCTCGCCGTCGCCGGAGGCCAGCGGCGTCACCTGGACTTGGCATTGGTTGGCCACTGCGAAGTCGTGCGAGTTCGGATCGCGCGCGGCCACCCAGATCGGCGGGTAGGGTTTTTGCAAAGGCTTGGGCGAGGAGGTCGTCGGCGGGAACTGCCAGAACTCGCCGGAATGCTCGTAATCGCCGTCCCAGAGGCCACGGATCGCCGGTATGATCTCGCGCATGCGCTGGCCGGCGCCCCAGGCATCCAGCCCCGGGAAGACGCGCTGATACTCGTAGCTGTAGGCGCCGCGGGCGATGCCCAGATCCAGCCGGCCGCCGGTGATAACATCGGCCATCGCCGCTTCGCCGGCGAGTTTGATCGGGTGCCAGAAGGGGGCGATGATCGTGCCAGTGCCGAGACGGATAGTATTCGTCTTTGCGGCGAGATAGGCGATGTTGATGAACGGGTTCGGCGAGATGGTGAATTCCATCCCGTGATGCTCGCCGATCCAGGCCGTCTCGAAGCCGGCCTGCTCCGCCAGCAAAACCAGTTCTTCAAGCTCCGCCAGCAATTCGGAGTGCGGCTTGGCGAGATCCGAGCGCTCCATATGGACGAAAAGCGAAAACTTCATCGATCTCACCGTTGGGCGGAATGGATTGGGCCGGAATGGATTGGCGCCGACGGCGCCGGCTTGGCAAGCGGCCGGACTTCGCCCTCGACCTCGTTGCCGACATAGACGCCGAAAGTGTCCTCGGCGCGCTCGCGCGCGTAGCGGGCGAGCATAGAGCTGACAGCCGGGTCGGCGATCTTCAATTCGGAGATGCGTTCGATCTCGACAAAGCGGATCTGGCCGTCACCGGAGACGGGAGCGTCCACCGTTCCGCGATAATAGACATGGGTACGCGAGGCATCCGTCGCGTCGTCCCACACCGCGTAGAGGAAGCCGAGCTCTGCGTCGATCGCCTTGGCGGCAAGTTTTCCCCTGAGGCTGCGAGCGTCGTTGGCGGCGCCGAGGCCGCGACCGGCCGGCAATTGGTAGGATCCTTCGGCGGTCTCGAAGAAGAGCACGCGGCCTTCGTTCTCCAGGATGGCGCCGACCTCGGTTCCGGGCGGAGCGGCCGCCGCAAGCGCTTCCTGGCTGAGGCCCGGCGTGACATAGGCGCCGCGGCAGTAGCCGAGAGGCTGGGCGCCATTGTGGCTGAAGTTATGGACGCGGCCAATGAGGATCGAATGGTCGCCGGCATCAACCAATTGCTCCATGCCGCAATCGAACACCGCGACCGACCCCTCGATCAGCGGATTGCCGGTCTGTCCGGGCTGCCACGCTACGGAGGCGAATTTGTCCGCGGCCTTCGAGGCGAAGATGCCGGACGCGGATTTCTGGGCTTCCGACAGGACGTTGATGGCAAAGCCTCTCGAAGTCGAGAAGGCCCGATGTCCCAGCGCCTTCTTGGCAAGGCAGACCAGCACCAGCGGTGGCTCGAGCGAAACGGAGGTGAAGGAATTGGCGGTGAAGCCGCGTGGATCGCCAGTCTCGTCGATCGTGGTGACGATGGTTACGCCGGTCAGGAAGGAGCCAAGCGCGCGTCGGAACTCCATGGCGTCGAATGCGGTGCCGTCTTCCACCGCCGGTCCGCCAACGGCCGCGACCTGGTCAAGGAAACCTATGATGTGCTGATTCACTTTTTGCGGAGAAGCGATTGTCATCATGTGCTTTTCGTCGTTCAGCACCACACATCGCCCAGCTGGCGCCAGTCGTGCCATCGCGGCCGACATGGCGGCTGTCGAGTTGCGATCTTCCGAGCCGGTCATGAACAGCGCGGGTACTGTGAGATCGGGCAGACGATCGGCGTGCGCGGTATCGGCGCTGGCAAAGAGGCGGTAGGTGCGGGCATAGCCTTGCCGATCGACGCCTTCAAGCGCCGCGCGGGCCGTCGCGGCCGCGTCCGAAAGAGCCGGCGGGATCGGATCGCCGAACCAGCGGGCGATCGTGGCGGCGATGGCCGATGGGTCGCCGGGTCCGCCAAGCGCTGCCGCCCGTTCGCGCACCGCCTGCGCGAGCTCGGGCGGGCGCCGGAAAACGGCGTTGAGGCAGATGAGGGCGCTGATGCGCGACGGGGCGCGAAGCGCGATTTCCTGTGCGATAAGCGCGCCCATCGAGTGGCCGATGACAGCGACGCGGGCAAGGCCGAGATGATCCAACAGACGGATCGCCTGATCGGCGAAGTCCGACAGGCGGGCGTTCTCCGGCGGCAGGGGCGAAGAACCGTGGCCGAGCATGTCGATGGCGATCACGTCGAAGCGGTCCTGCATCGCGGCGATCTGGGGCTGCCAGATCGCGGCATCCATGCCGACGCCGTGGATGAGCAGGACCGGCGCGCCCGAACCGGCGCGGATGAAGCCGGTGCCGTCGGGCGCCTTGCTGCGGATCGTCGCGGCGTCAGCCATGCAGATCTCCGAGCTCCTTCAGATCCTGGTAGCGGTCGCCGATCCGGTGATGCGCGCGGCCGCCGATGGACGCGCCGAGCGCCACCACCAGCTCGTCCGGCGCGGGCGCGTCGCCGATCTGGAAATGCACGGTCAGATAATGCGAGCGGCGGCCTTCGTCGTTCTTGTCCATCAGGGGGATCATGATCGGCGTGTTCGGACCGCCGCGCAGATTTGTGAAGGCGAGATAGGTCTTGGCGCCGACGGCGCGGCGATAGTGGTTGCCGAAATGCAGCGTGTGGATCAGCGCCGACGCATGCTCGACCTCACCCGACGTGCCGCAAATGGCGGCCTTGCCGTAGCCTTCGATCGCCTCGCCCGAACCCGCCACGCCGATGATCTCATTGGTCAGCGTTTCGCCGAGCACCGGCGCGTAAGCGCGGATCTCGGGCGCGAGATCCTCGGTGAAACCGCGGCCTGCCCACGGATTGGTGAGCACCGCGGCGACGCCGATCAGACGCAGCGGCCGCGGGGCCGTCTTGCCGCCCTCGATCAGAGTGTTCTCGGTATAGGTCACAATCTTGCGGATGGCCGGCTGCATGAAATTCCTCGGGATGGAGCGCCTCGCGGCAGCACCAATTTCTGTATTGTCTTATGGTATACCATGCTATGGAGTGCCGGGTACCTTGTCAACCGGTCATGGAATCTGTTTTTGTGATGAGGCGAGCGCCTCGCCGTTTCGGGGAAACGGCGAACCGCTCCAACTCTTTGTTTTGACGCAATTCCGGACGGAAAACCGCTACGCACTTTTCCTGGAATTGCTCTGAGGATTTGAGGAAAATGGCTGCCGACACGCTTCGCATCGACCGCTCCGCCAAGACGTTGAGGACGCTGGCGCTGGAGCGTATGCGCGAGGCGATCATGGATTTTCATTTCCACCCCGGCGAAAGGTTGGTCGAGCGGCCGTTATGCGATCAGCTCGGCGTCAGCCGTTCAGTTGTGCGCGAGGTGTTGCGGCAGCTGGAGGCCGAAGGCCTGGTGCAGATGATACCTGGGCACGGGCCAGCCGTAGCGAAGCCCGATCTTGGCCGGACCGACGAGATCTACGAGTTGCGCGCGCTGCTGGAGGGCATCGCGGCGAAGGCCTGCGCCACGTCGGCCACCGACGGTCAGATCGCCTTGCTTGATGCGGCGCTGGCGAAGCTGCTCGAGGCGTGGGCGTCGGGCGTGCCGGCCGAGGTGATGCGGGCGACGGCGAGCTTCTACGAAGTGCTGTTCGAAGCCGCCGACAAGCGCATCGCCTGGGAGATCGTCACCGGCCTCAATGTCCGCATCAACCAGCTGCGTTCGATGACGATCCTGTCGCAGAACCGCCGCGAGCCTGCGATCGCCGAAATGCATGCGATCATGGATGCGATCCGCTCACGCAAGCCGGAAGCGGCGGAGGCGGCGGCGCGGCGGCATGTGGAGACGGCCTGGCAAATCGCGCGCGACGCGCTTCGGCTGGGTTCGCTCTAGACGGCCTGTTCGAACTTAGTTCCTGTCGACCGGCTTGGAGCGCATGCGCGAAACCGTCTCGCGCTCGGCGCGCTTGGAGCGCAGCGGCGGCAGGCCGCGGTCGATAAGGTCCATATCCTCCAGCACCATGTCGCCCATGCGCTTGAAGGCGACGTCGAGCGCGCCGGCGCGATGCGCCGAACGCAGGAAGCCGGGCAGGGTGCGGACGGGATGGTCCTTTGCCAGCGGCTCCTCCGGGAAGACATCGCTCGCGGCGACGATGTGGCCGCTCTTAACCGCTTGCATCAATGCCGGGAAATCGACAACGCCGGCGCGGCTGAGCAAAATGAAGGCCGCGCCCTTGCGCATCCTGGCAAAGGCGTCGGCGCCCAGGAAACCCTCATTCTCGCTGGTGACAGAAGCGACGACGAAGACGAAATCGCTTTGCGACAGCACCTCGTCCAGCGAGGCCGGCTCCACGCCGTTGTCGACCAGGATCGACGGCGGCAGCCATGGATCAAAAACTTTCGTGCGGGTGCGGAAGCCGGTCAGCAGGCGGTTGAGCGCGCGGCCGAGATCGCCGAAGCCGATGATGCCGACATCGGCGCCGGAAAGCAGGCGCGCCGTCTGGTTGCCGTCGCCGCCCCACAACTCCTTGCCCTGCCGGAAAGCGAGGTCTGCGTCGACGATGTTTCTGGCGAGGTTCAGCGCCATGGCAAGGCCGAGTTCCGCGACCGGCTCAGCAAAGACCAGGCCGGTGGTGACGACATGGATGCCGCGCGCAAACAGCGTCTCATAGGGCATGTTGTTGAGCAGATTGGTCTCCACGTTGAAGATGCAGCGCAGCGCCTTCAGCTTCTCCAGCGTCTCAGCTGAAATCGGCGGCTGGCCGATGATAAAACGCGCCTCGGCCAGGGTTTCGGCGGGCAGGGCGGCAACGCCTTCCGGGGTGGTCTCGACAATGCGATAGTGTTTGCGCAGGCGCGCCAGCTGTGGCGGCGTGAAGATGAGTTCCAATGTGCGCGGTTCGGGCGCGCTGATGACCAGCGGCAAGGCTTTGTCGGGCATGTTTTTCCTCCGGGCGCGATTGGATCGCGTCAACCACGCATTCAAGTCTTACTCCCGATGAAACGATTTACAAGAACGAAAAATCGATTTATCGATTACAATAGCGAGGCAGAAAATCGGCTGCCTGCCCTCGGGAGGAGGTCAATGGCACAACACCAAACCCGGCAGCGGCGTCCGTCGATCCACGACGTGGCAAGCCATGCCGGCGTGTCCGCGGCCACCGTCTCCAAGGTGCTGGCCGGCGTCACCACGGTCAAGCCCGAAAATGCGCAGCGTGTTTTCGATGCCGTCGAGCATCTGGGCTATCGCGTCGATCCTTTAGCCTCCGATATGCGCAGGGCCAAGCGCCGCATCATCGGCGCCATCATGCCCGAGTTCGAAAGCGAGTTCTTCGGCCAGATGGTCACCGAGCTCGAAGGCCTTGCCGAGCAGCGCGGCTACACGTTGGTCGCCGCATCGAGCCGTGAATCGGAGGCGCGCGAGAAGGAAATCCTTGCCCGCATGCATGACTGGCGCGTTGCCGGCGTCGTGCTGGCGCCTGTGCGCAACGAGCATGGTCCGGCGGCCGCCTTCATGAAAGCCCACGGCATGACCGGCGTGCTGATCGACCGCGTCTTGTCCGACGACGCTTTCGACACCGTTTCGGCCGACAGCGCCGCCGCCAGCGCCGAAGTGGCGCGGATGCTGATCGGCAATGGGCACAGCCACATCCTGGTCATCGGCCTTGCCGAGCAGGCGGCGACGGTGCGGGCGCGCCTGGAAGGTTTTCGCAGCCAGGCCCTGGCGCTCAACCCATCGGTGCGCATCGACGTCATCACCTCGGAAGTCAGCGTCGAGCCGCTGAGGTCCTCGCTGCGCGATTACTTTGCCAGGGGAGAGCGGCCGACCGCCGTTTATTCGCTGCTTTTGAAGGGCACGCTCGTCGCGCTGTCCGAATTCCGCCGGCGCGGCTGGCATTGCCCGAACGACATCTCGTTGGTCGGCTTCGACGATGCGGAGTGGATGCAGGTGACATGGCCGGCGATCGCCGCCGTGGTGCAGCCGGTGCACCGGATTGCCAGCGAGGCGATGAACCTTTTGTTTCGCAGGGTCGAGGGTGATGTGGGACCACCCACGGCGCGGCTCGAGCCCTGCCAGGTGTTGATGCGGGAATCCGTTGGCTCGCCAGGCAGCGGTCCGCATTCCGGGGGAGGAGACCGACAACAGCCCCCATTGTCGTGAGCGGAAGCATGCGCCGGCCCTGGCCGTGGCATCCGGCGCCAAGGATCAACGGAGGATAGAATGATATCGCATTTCCCGAGGATAAATCGATTTACCCTTGCCGTGGGCGTCGCGCTTGCGTTTTCCGCCGTCGGCGTTGCCAAGGCCGAGGACGGCGAATATGGCGTGCTGATGAAGACACTGGCCAACCCGTTCTGGGGCGCGATGGCGCAGGGTGTCGCGGACGGCGCCAAGGAAGCCGGCGTGAAATATTTCCAGCAGGCGGCCGAGAGCGATCAGGCAGCCGAACCGCAGCTGAACCTCTGCAACACCATGCTCGAGCGCAAGCCGGTGGCGATGATCACCGCCGCCATCAACTCGACCAACCTCCTGCCTTGCCTGAAGTCGGCGCAGGATGCCGGCATCAAGATCGTCGACCTCGACAACAATCTCGACCAGGCGGTGCTCGACAAGGAAGGCGTCAAGGTCACCTTCCATATCGGCTCCGACAACATCGCCGCCGGCGCGCAGGGCGCGGAGTATCTCGCCAACAAGCTCGGCAAGGACGCCAAGGGTCCGGTGCTGGTGATCGAAGGCCTGTCCGGCAACATCACCGGCGAGAAGCGTGCCAAGGGTTTTGCCGACAAGCTGAAGGAGCTGGCGCCCGGCCTCGAAATCGTCGCTTCGCTGCCGGGCGACTGGGACCGCGGCAAGGCCGCTTCGATCGCCACCGACACGCTGACCGCGCATCCTGATCTCGTCGCCATCTTCTGCGCCAATGACGGCATGGCGCTTGGTGCAGTCGAGTCTGTCTATGCGGCGGGCAAGGGTTCGCAGGTGACGATCATCGGCGTCGACGGCAATGTCGACGCGGTGAAATCGATCAAGGAAGGCCGCCTCAATGCCTCTGTCGCGCAGCTTCCCTATCTGGTCGGCAAGCAGGCGGTGGAGAACGTCAAGAAGGCGCTCGGCGGCGAGAAGGTTCCGGAAAGCATTGCCGTGCCGACTTTGGTGCTGACCAAGGACGTGCTCGACGCCGGCAAGGAGCCGATGCTGCAATATGTGAAGTGAGGAAGGAAGGGAGTAGGGGAGTAAGGCAGTAGGGCAGTAGGGGAGTAGGGGAGCGCGGTTTGTGCTTCGTCCATCTTTGCCTACTCCCCTACTAACCTACTAACCTACTCCCCTACTGCCTTACCCGAAGGGTAGAAAAAATGGCTTCTGAACAGCCCGGCTTCTGGGCTCGGGTGCAGCGAGCATCCGTCGAAAGGCTCCACATCCGGCTGGAGTCGCTGGTGGTGCTTCTGGCGCTGAGCACGGCAATGGCGCTCCTGTCGCCCTATTTCCTGTCGCTCAGCAATTTCCTCAACATCCTGCTCGCGACCTCGACGATCGGCGTGCTGGCGATCGCCGCCACCTTCGTCATCGGTTCGGGCGGGCTCGATCTGTCGCTCGGATCGGTCATGGGGCTTGCGGGCGTCGCAGGCGCTTTCCTGGCGGTCAATCTCGGCTGGCCGTCGGTCTTCGCCGTCGCCGCCTGCATCCTGGCCGGCGGGATCGCCGGCTACATCAACGGCCAACTGGTCACCCGCGCCTTCGTGCCGGCCTTCATCGTCACACTCGGCATGCTAGGCCTGGCGCGCGGTCTGGCGCTGGTCATCTCGAAGGGCAGGGCGATCTACGGCCTGCCGCCCGAGATCGTCTATATCGGGCAGGGGCGGCCGTTCGGCGTCCCGATGCCGGTGATCATCCTGGTGCTGACGGCCATCGTCGCGCATGCGGTGCTCGCCTATACGCGTTTCGGCCGCCACACGCTGGCGCTGGGCGATAGCGAAGGTGCAGCACGAGCCGCGGGCATCCGCGTCGAGCATCACCGCCGCATCATCTACACGCTGTCGGGCGCGCTCGCCGGGCTTGCCGGCCTGCTGTTCACAGCCCGCGTCAATGCCGGCGATCCGACCGCCGGCATCAATTACGAGCTCACCGCCATCACGGCTGCAATCATCGGCGGCACCAATCTGTTCGGCGGCCGCGCCTCGATCCTCGGCACCATGATCGGCGCGCTGATCATGGGCGTCTTGCAGAACGGGCTGACGCTGCTTGCCGTGCAATCCTATTACCAGCAGATGGCGATCGGCGCGGTGCTGATCCTCGCGGTTTTCATCGACCAGTACCAGGTGCGGAAGGAGTCGCGCGTATGACCCTGCTTTCGCTGCGCGGCATCCGCAAAAGCTTCGGCGCGGTCGACGTGCTGCATGGCGTCGATCTTTCGGTCGCGGCCGGCGAGGTGGTCGGACTGGTCGGCGACAATGGCGCCGGCAAGTCGACGCTGATGAAGACCATCACCGGCATCTACCGTGCCGACACCGGCTCGATCGAGTTCGACGGCAAGGATATCCTGGCGCTGGACCCCGGTCAGCGGCGGCGCCTTGGCATCGAAATGATCTACCAGGATCTTTCTTTGGCCAAGCAACAGGACGTGGCGTCGAACATCTTCCTCGGTCGCGAACCGACGAAAAGGCTGTTCGGCCTGTTCCCCGGCTTCGTCGACAAAAGCGAGATGGATCGCCAAGCGTCGAAAATGATCGAGCGGTTGGGCGCGCATCTGCCGTCGATAAACCGGTCGGTCGGTTCGTTCTCCGGCGGCCAGCAGCAGACGGTGGCGATCGCGCGCGCGCTCACCTTCGATCCGAAGCTCGTCATCATGGATGAGCCGACTGCGGCGCTGGCCGTGCGCGAGGTGCAGAGCGTGCTCGATCTCATCCGGCGGCTGAAGTCCGAAGGCATCGCCGTCATCCTGATCTCGCACCGGCTGAACGACGTGCTGTCGGTCACCGACCGCATCGTCGTGCTGCGCCACGGCAGGGCGGACGCCGATCTCGTCACCGCCAGGACCAACATGAACGAAGTCGTCAGCCGCATCGTTGGCGGCGGCGATACGGCCGCAGCGGCGGCGCATGAGCAACGAGGCTGACATGAACACCTTCGGACTGCACACTTTCGCCATCGCACCGGTCTGGGACCTCGCCCGCATCGAGCCGCAGATGGACAGGCTCAAGGAATACGGCATCGGGCTGATGGAGATCCCTTTGCTTCGGCCTGAGGAGATCGACACCAAGCGGACGCGCAGCTTTGCCAATCACTATCGTGTTGAACTGGTCCCCTCGCTCGGCCTGCCGCGCGCGCTCGATGTGGTCGAACGGCCGGACGAGGCGCTGGATTTCCTCGAACCGGCTTTCCGGGTCTGCAATGAGGTCGGCGCGGAAGCGCTCGGCGGCGTCACCTACGGCACGATCGGCAAGACCACCGGCCGCGCGCCGACGCAAAGGGAAATCGACGGTATGTGCCGTTTCCTCGAACGCGCGGCGAAGGCGGCGAAGTCGCGCGGCCTGAAGCTCGGCATCGAGCCCTGCAACCGCTATGAGACGCACCTGATCAACCGCGGCATCGACGCGGCAAAGATCATCGAGCGCATCGGCGCGCCCAACATCTTCATTCATCTCGACACCTACCACATGCATATCGAGGAAGAGAGCTTTGCTTCCGGTTTCGAGGCGGCGGCGCCCTATCTCGGCTATGTGCATGTGTCGGAAGCCAACCGCGGCGTGCCGGGGCGTGGCATGCTGAACTGGGCGGCCTGCATGAAGGCCATCGCCGACATCGGCTATCAGGGCGCGATCACGCTCGAAAGCATGAACCATGTCGATGTCGACATCGCCGGCGGGCTCGCCGTGTGGCGGCCGGTGGCCGAGAATCCGCGCGACGTCATCGAGGTCGGACTGCCGTTCTTGCGCGAGGAGGCGAGGAAGGCCGGGCTGACGCTGGGGTGAACCCTCAGAACGGGTAGTGCTGTCCGGGATCCTCGATCGTCACCCAGCGCAGGTCGGTGAATTCGGCGATCGAGGCCTTGCCCCCGAAACGGCCATAGCCCGAGCCCTTGACGCCGCCGAACGGCATCTGCGCCTCGTCGCCGACGGTCGGGCCATTGATATGGCAGATGCCGGCCTGGATGCGCGCGGCGACGGCCATGGCGCGGCGGATGTCGCGGCTGAACACGGCGGAGGACAGGCCGTATTCGGTGTCGTTGGCAACGCGTACCGCCTCGTCCTCGCCTTCCACGCGAATGACCGGCTTCACCGGGCCGAAGGACTCTTCCGCATAGACGCGCATCGCGGGCGTCACGTGATCGAGGAGCGTTGCTTCGACGACCGTGCCGGAGCGCTTGCCGCCAGCCGCCAATTTCGCGCCCTTGGCGGTCGCGTCGGCGATCAGATCTTCCATCTTGTCGGCCGCCTCGCTGCTGATCAGCGAGCCGAGCACGACATGGCCGCGCGGGTCGCCGGCCGGCAGTTTGGAGGCACGCGCGGCAAGCTTGGCGACGAACTCGTCGGCGATCTTCTCGTCGACGATCAGGCGTTCGGTCGACATGCAGATCTGGCCCTGATGCATGAAGGCGCCGAAGGTCGCGGCATTCACGGCAGCGTCGATGTCGGCGTCGTCCAGCACGACCAGTGGCGCCTTGCCGCCGAGCTCGAGCAGCGCCGGCTTGAGGTGCCGCCCCGAGAGCTCGGCGATGATGCGGCCGACCTTGGTCGAGCCGGTGAAATTGACGCGCTTCACCGCCGGATGCGCGATCAGCGCCTCGACGATTGCCGCCGCGTCCTTCGGGTCGTTGGTGACGACATTGACGACGCCCTTGGGCAGGCCGGCCTCGACCAGCACCTGACCGATCAGGCGATGCGTGCCGGGGCATAGTTCGGAGGCCTTCAGCACCACCGTGTTGCCGCAGGCGAGCGGCATTGCGAGTGCGCGCGTGCCGAGGATGACCGGCGCGTTCCACGGCGCGATGCCGAGGCACACACCAGCCGGCTGGCGGATCGCCATGGCGAGCGTGCCCGGCTTGTCGGATGGAATAACCTCGCCGGAAATCTGCGTGGTCATCGCCGCCGCCTCGCGCAGCATGTTGGACGCCAGCATGACGTTGAAGCCCGCCCAGGGTCCGGTGGCGCCGGTCTCTTCCATCATCAGCTTGGTGAATTCCCCGACCTTCGAGGCCATGACGTCGGCCGCCTTCAGAAGCAGCATCCGGCGCTCGCCAGGTCCGGTCTTCGACCAGGCGTCGAAGGCTGCCGCCGCCGCATCTGCCGCGGCGTTGGCGTCGGCAATGCTTGCGGCGGCGGCGCGCGTCGCGAGCTTGCCGGTGAAGGGGTCCAGGCGCTCGTAAGAGGCTTTGCCGGTCGCCGCCCTTTCGTCGCCGTCAATCAGAAGTCCGATGTCCATGGGTTTCTCCCTCGCTTTCGCTGGAGCGTTGCAAAATTAGAAGCCAAGCACTTCCGCGTTGATCGACGCTTCGAGGCCGCCGTCGACCGGCACGTTGGCGCCGTTGATCCAGCGCGCGCCGTCGGAGCACAGGAACAGCACGACGGGCGCGATGTCGCCCGATGTGCCGGCGCGGCCGACGCGCGCGATATCGCTGTCGACCTTGGCGTCACCGAGGACCGAGCGGAACTGTTTCAGGATCGGCGTCTCGACCGGACCGGGGCTGACCGCGTTGACGCGAATGCCGCGGCTCTTGAACAGGTCCTGATGCGCCGCGCGGAAGGTCCACAGGAGCAAAAGCTCCTTCGAGACCGGATAGCCTTCCTCGTTCTTGACCGCGTGGTCGGCGATCACTCTGGCGGCATCGGGAAAGCCCTCGACGCCAACCATCGAGGCGGCTCGGTTGAGATTGGCGCGCCAGCCGAAGCCGGCGATGGAGGCGACATTGACGATGGCGCCGCCTTCGCGAAGCCTTGGCGCCATCGCTTCCGAGAGCGCGCGCAGGCCGTAGAAATTGACGGCGAGCGTCGGCGCCGCGCCCATATTGCCGGAAAGGCCGGCGACGTTGCAGAGCGCGTCGATGCGCTGCGGCAACCGCGCCACGAGGTCGTCGACGCCGGCTTTGGACGAAATGTCGGACTTGACGAAGACGCCCTGATGTCCGGCCGGCTCGCGCAGGTCGACGCCGATGACGTCGGCGCCGAGTTGGCCCGCGAGTTCCGCCGTGCGGGCGCCGATGCCCGAGGCGACGCCGGTGATGAGGATCGTCTTGCCGAACAGCATGCTCATGCCTTCTCGCTGTGTGCCGCAGTGGGTGCTGGTGAAATGGCCTCGCCGGTCGGATCCGCCACGCTGGCGGGAAGCCTGACGCGGTAGCCGACCGACAGCAGGCGCCAACCAAAACGCTCTTCGAGCGTGCCCCAGAGGCCGCGCGGCAAGAGCAGCGAGAAGACCAGTGCCGTGGCGCCGAGCCCAATCAGGTACCAGACGCCGGTGCCGCCGAACCAGGTCTCGATGAGGAAGAAGAGCAGCGCGCCGAGGATGGCGCCCTCGAAGGTGCCGATGCCGCCGACCAGCACCATGAAGATCATGTAAGCGGTCCACTGCACGTTGAAATAGGTCTTCGGCTGGAAGGTGGTCGCGGTGGCCAGCCACAGCGCGCCGGCGACGCCGATGCCGAAGGCGGCGAGCATGAAGAGCAGCCGCTTGGTGCCGGTGACGCGCACGCCGACGGAGGCCGCCGCATCCTCATTGTCACGGATGGCGCGAATGGCGGCGCCGGTGCTGCCGCGCAGCAGACCGAACAGGATCGCGAGCAGGGCGGTCATCGACGCCAGCGCCAGCCAGTAGATGGTCAGCCTGCGTGTCGACACATCGTAGACGTTGAGCGAGATCAGCGACGTGCCGGTCTCGCCCTGGATCAGCCGGTCGAGATTGACGAGCAGGTGGGTGAGCGCTGCGATCACCCACATGCCGATGGCGAACTCGCCGTTCCTCAAGCGCAGCATGAACAACGAGATCGGCCAGGACACGGCGCCGACGATGACCGCCGAAACGAAGAGCGAGACAAACGGATTGAGCCCGGCATTGGCGAGGCGGATGGCGAAGTAGGCGCCAAGGCCGAAGAACACCTGCTGGCCGACCGAGACCAGCCCGCCGAAACCGGCCAGCGCATTCCACATGGCGGCGAGGATCACATAGATGAACAAAGCGGTCATGCGATCGACCGCGCCGGCGGACAGGAACTGCGGCGCGATGGCAAGTAGCAGAATGATGGTTAAAACGCCGATGCCGGCGCTGCGCGAAGCGGGCGTGCCACGCTCGATGACCAGGGAGGCGGTGTTCATGAGGCTTTCCGCGTGGAGAGGCGCAGCAGGCCGCGCAGGCCGAGGCCGGAGGTGTACAGCCGGATGAACAGCACAATCAGGAAAGCGACGTGGCCGCCGATGAGGAAACCTTGCGGATGGATCCTGGCGCCGAGCGTCTGGGCGAGCGCCAGCACGATGCCGCCGATCAGCGTTCCCCAGAGCGAGCCGGCGCCACCGATGACGGCGGCTTCGAAGGCGAACAGCAGTTGCGTTGCGCCGGCATAGGGATCGAAGGTGGCGCGCATGCCGAGGAAGGCGCCGGCGAGACCGACCGTGACCATGGCGATTGCCGCGGCTATTGCCATGGAGCGGCGCGCGTCGACACCGACAATGCCGGCGGTATCAGGGTCTTCCGAGGTCGCGCGGATCGAGCGGCCTAACCCGGTGCGGGTGAGGAACAGTTGCAGTCCACCAAGCAGGACGACGGCGGTGATGAAGATGATCACCGCGAGCTTGCCGACATAGAGGCTGCCCGGCCATTCCCAGGAATCGTAGGACAGGCTGCCGATGAAGGGCGCCAGCGAGCGCGTGTCGGCGCCGAACTGTTCGAACAGCAAATTGTCGATGACGATGGCGAGGCCGAAGGTTGTGAGGATCGGCAGCAGCGCGCCGCCGCGCGCGCTGCGCTCGAGCAGGAAGCGCTGCAAGGCCCAGCCACTCGCTGCCATCAGCGGCAGCACGACGAGCAGGCCCAGAAATGGCGAGATGTGGAAGCGCGAGGCGAGCAGCCACAGCGCGAAGGCCGACAGCACGGCAAGGCTGCCATGCGCCAGGTTGATGATGCGCATCACCGAGAACATGAAGGAGAGGCCGCAGGCGATCAGCGCGTAATAGCCGCCGAGCAGGACGCCCTGGACGATCTGGTTCATCATGCCGGCACGCCTCCGGCGCCCTTCCGGTGCAGGCCGAAATAGGCCTTGGTCACCTCGTCGCGCGACACGCTCTTGCTGTCGCCGGCAAGGACGATCCGGCCCTCCAGCATGCCGATCACCTTGTCGGAGACGGAGAGCGCGCGGTTGAGGTCCTGCTCGACCAGGATGATCGTCGTGCCGGAGCCGATCAACCCCTGCAGGGAGGCATAGACGCGGTCGACGACCAGCGGCGACAGGCCGAGCGAGACCTCGTCGAGCAGGAGCAGATCGGGATTGCTCATCAGCGCACGGCCGATTGCGGTCGCCTGCTGCTCGCCGCCGGAAAGATGCCCGGCCTTGGCATGGCGGCGCGGCTTCAAGTTGGGGAAGGTGTCGAGCACGCGTTCGACGCTCCAGTCGCCGGGGCGGCCGGCAGTGCGGCCAAGCAGAAGGTTTTCCTCGACCGTCATCTGCACGAACAGCCGCCGGCCTTCGGGAACCAGGGCGATGCCCTTGCGGACGCGTTCATGCGAAGGCACACCGGAGAGATCGTCGCCGTCGAAGACTACACGGCCCGAGGCCGCCTGGTGCGCGCCGGCGATTGCGCGCAGCAGCGTCGTCTTGCCCGCGCCGTTGGCGCCGACCAGCGCCAGCGTCTCGCCGCGCTCGAGGCTGAAGCTGACGCCGCGCACCGCCTGCAGCAGGCCGTGGCGGACAACGAGATCCTCGGCCGACAGCAGGCTCATTTCGGGCCTCCGCCGAGATAGGCGCTGATCACCTGCGGGTCGGCCATCACCGCCTGCGGCTCGCCGTCGGCGATAATCTTGCCGGCGTCCATGCAGATCAGCCGTTCGGCCACTTGCAAAAGCACGTGGACGATGTGCTCGATCCAGACGATGCCGATCCTGCGGCGGCGCAATTCGCGGATGGTCTCGACGAGCTCGCCCGCCTCGCCGTCGGTCAGGCCGCCGCCGATCTCGTCGAGCAGAAGCAGCGTCGGTTTCGCGGCGAGCGCGCGGGCGAGCTCCAGCCGCTTGCGGTCGAGCAGGCCGAGCGTTTCGGCGCGGCGGTTGGCTATGCTGAGCATGCCGCAGAGCTTCAGCGAGCCGAGCGCTTCCTCATAAGCCTCGTCGCGGCCGAGTCCGGCGCCGTGCGAGGCGGCGACGAAGACATTCTCGAAGACGGTCATGCCGCCGAAGGGTTTCGGCACCTGATGGGTGCGCACCAGGCCCAGCCGGCAGCGCTGCGTGGCCGGCAGCGCGGTCACGTCATCGCCCTTGAAGGCGATGGTTCCGGCGCTCGGCGGATAGGCGCCCGAGAGCACGCTGAGCAGCGTCGTCTTGCCGGCGCCGTTCGGGCCGACGATGCCGACCGCTTCTTCGGCGCCCATGGCGAAGTCGATGTCGTCGAGCACCACAAGCGCGCCGAAGCGCTTGTGGATGCCGGCGGCGCTGAGGACGGCAGCGTTGGGCGTGGCGTTCACGATGCAGTCCCTCGACAGATCAGCCGTTGTAAGGCTGGAGCTTGGCCCCGACCGGCACGTTCGGGTCGGTGGCGTTCTCGGTCACGACATAGTCGAGCGGGAATTTCGAGCCTTCCTTGGCGGCGACCCATTGCGTGCCGATGATCGGGCCGGGGGACACGTTCGCGACGGGGCCGCTGGTGAAGTCGACCTTGCCGATCATGGTCTCGGTCTTCAGCACGCTCAGTGCCTTGGCGACCGCCGCCTTGTCCTTGGCGTTGGAACTCGCCTTCAGGGCTTCGAAGCCGGCGTCGAGCAGCGACATCGAGGCGCCGAGCTGCTGTGTCCACTGCTTGCCGCTCGCCGTCTCGTAACCGTCGGCAAGCTCGGTGCCGGAGACGCCGGTCAGCGGCGACTTGTAAGGGAAGGCCTTGTGCCAATAGGCGGCGCTTGAGATCTTCATGCCGAGATCGCCGAGCGCCTCGATGTCGGAGGGGAACAGGCCGGTCTTGGCGACCTGGGCGATCTTGATCTGCCGGGTCAGCCCCTGCTGCGCGGCCTGGCGCCAGAAGGCGGCGAAGTCCGGCGGGATCGGGAAGGAGTTGAAGATCTCGACGCCTTCCTGCTTGAACAGCGCAATCTGCGAGGAATAGTCGGTTGTGCCGGTCTCATAGGCGCCGGGATCGACGATCGTAAAACCCTGCTTGGCCAGGAGCGGCGCGAGGTTGGCGCGAATGGCGTTGCCGTCGGCGTCGTTCGGATACATGACGCCGACCTTCTTGTTGGTCTCGATCAGGTTCCACTGCGAAATATAGGTCTTGAAGAATTCGCCGACGCCGAAGCCGAAATGATAGGTCCATTTGAAAGGCGAGGGCGCGCCCGGCTTGGCGCCGCGGCCGAAATACCACGCCTCCCACGGCATGACGGTGGAGAGGCACGGCACGCCGGCCGCCTCGCAGGCATCGGCGACCGGGTTGATCACCTCGGGCGTGGAAACGGCCAGCATCAGGTCGATGGCCTGGTTGTTGATCAGGTCTTTTGCCAACTGGCCGGCGCGCGACGGATCCGACTGGGTGTCCTGGTCGAGGATCTCGACGCTGTATTTCTTGCCGCCGAGCTCGATGCCGTTGGCCAGGGCCTTGCGGGCGAGGTCCAGCACATAGCCGTCGGTTTCGCCGAAGCCGGCGAGCGGGCCGGTGCGCGGGCTGACGAAGCCGACCTTGAGCGTGTCGGCGGCCTGCGCGAAAGCCTTGCCGCGGCCGAACGCAAGTGCTGCGCCACCGGCCATCGATGTAGCAATGAACTGGCGTCGTGAAATGCCCGATATGGCGGGCTTGCTGCCGATATTATGAGACATCTGCTCCTCCCTCAGTCGCCGTTCGACACGACGGCAAACGGGTCTTCCGCTTGCGGCCGGACGGCACGGCTTTCGATCCTCCGGAGATCACATTGCACTAGCGGTTTGGTTCGGTAAAATGATATTTTACGGTGTTTTATTAACCGCTGGGTTAGCGAAATTCGAACTGCTAGCTCGATCGTCAGGCGTGGTGCCGCGCGGCTTCGCGGATCGTCTGCAACAGGATGGTGAAGGCGGGCGAGGGCGCGGTGTCGGTGCGCATGGTCAAACCCACCGGCCCTTTGGTCTCCTCCGTATCCACCGGCAGTGCGACGAAAGCGCCGCTGGCGATCTCATTGGCAACGACGCCGGCCGAGATGATCCATACAGCATTGCTCTGGCGCATGAAGGAACGGCCGAAGGAATCAGAAACGGTTTCGATCTCCGTGGCGGGCGCGGTCATGCCGTTGGTGATGAAGAGCCGGTCGACGAAGGGGCGTATGACGGATTCCCGCGTCGGCATCAGGACGGGGAAGTCGTCGAGCCGCGCGAAGATGTCTGCCCCGGGTTCCGACAGGGGATGCCCTGCCCGCACCACGAACAGCACCTGCTCGGAATAGAGATGTTCGAAGAAGAAGCCGGTCATGTGCTCCGGCGCCGCGAGCCGGCCGACGACGAGGTCGAGCGCGCCGACGCGCAACTGTTCGAGCAGCACGGCGTTCTCGCCGGTGACGATCTTGAGCGCGGCGCCGGTGTTTTCCTCGAGGAACAGGTTCATGGCGAGCGGCATCACGCGCGCCGACACCGTCGGCAGCGCGCCGATGCGGATCGGGTCGCGATGGAGAGCGCCGTCCTGGCGCACGGAATCGACGCCGCGCTTCAGCGCCGAGATCGCCGAGCCGGCATGGCCGAGGAAGATCTCGCCGAGACGCGTGACCCGGATGCCGCGCCCGTCGCGCTCGACCACGGCGACGCCGAGCGCTTCTTCCAGCTCACGCAAGGTCTTGGTCACGGCCGGCGCACTGACATGCAGGAAGTCGGCCGCGCGCGCCACGCTGCCTTGCCGAGCGACTTCGAGAAAGGCCTGCAGATGGCGGAAGCGGATCCGGCTTTCGGCCATGGTTCGATAACCTCAGAGTTAATGAAACGCCGCAAAATATCATTTTACCGAACCAAACCGCTGGTGCAATGTGGCTTTGGAGGATCGAAATCGTGCCATTCGTCAGCATAGGCGGCGTGACGCTGCACCACCGTTATATCGAAGCGACCGGCACCTCGCGTCCGATCATCTTCATCAATTCGCTCGGCACCGACTTCCGGATCTGGGACGATGTCGTCGCGCGGCTTGCCGGCGAAATGCCGATGCTCGTCTACGACAAGCGCGGGCATGGGTTGTCGGATATCGGCGGCGGCGTGCGCTCGATCGACGACCATGTCGACGACCTGCTGGGTCTCATCGATCATTTCGGTTTCGACAAGGTGGTGCTGTGCGGCCTGTCGGTCGGCGGCCTGATCGCGCAGCGGCTCTATACCCGCCACCCCAAATGTGTCGAGGCTCTGATCCTCAGCGACACCGCGCACAAGATCGGCACGGATGAGAGCTGGAACACGCGCATAGCGACTGTCCAGCGCGACGGCATAGAGGCGATCGCCGACGGCGTGCTGAAAGTGTGGTTCACGCCGGATTTCCATGCAGCGCGCGCCGCCGAGCTGGCTGGCTGCCGCAACATGCTGACCAGGCAGGCGCTGCCTGGTTATATCGGGACATGCGCGGCGGTGCGCGATGCCGATCTTACCGACGCGGCGCGGCGTATCACTGCGCCGACGCTCTGCATCGTCGGCGATCAGGACGGCTCGACGCCACCCGATCTTGTTCGCTCGCTGGCGGATCTGATTCCAGGCGCCCGCTTCGAAATGATCCGCGATGCCGCGCACATCCCGTGCATCGAGCAGCCCGAGGCGCTCGTCACCTTGATCCGCGATTTCGTCACCTCATTGCCTGAGGAAACGTCTGCCCATGGATGATGTCACGAAGAACCGCTACCGGACGGGTCTCGAGGTCCGCCGCTCCGTGCTTGGCGATCCCCACGTCGACCGCGCCGAGGATGCCGCGACCGATTTCGACCGGCCGTTCCAGCAATTGATCACCGAGGCTGCTTGGGGAACGGTGTGGGCGCGACCGGGCTGGTCGAAGCGCGAGCGTTCGATCGTGACGCTGGCCCTGCTTGCCGCGCTCGGCCATGACGACGAGGTGGCCATGCATGTGCGCGCCACCGCCAATACAGGCGCCACGCGGGACGACATCTGCGAGGCCTTCCTGCACGTCGCCGTCTATGCCGGCGTGCCGGCAGCCAACCGCGCCTTCAAGATCGCCAAGGAGGTGTTCGCGCAGATGGACGGAGCCGCCCATGGCTGAGCGAGGCTCGAACCGTTCACCCGAGACCGGCGCCTTCTTCCAGCGCGACCGCCAGTGGCATCCGGCCGCCTTCACGCCGAACTACAAGAGCTCGGTGCTGCGCTCGCCGCAACGGGCATTGGTGGCATTCGACAACACGCTGTCGGAACTGACCGGACCGGTCTTCGGGCACGCGATGCTCGGCGAGCTCGACAACGACCTGATCCACAATTTCGCCAGGCCTGGCGAGAGCGCCCTCGGCGAGCGCATCATCGTCCATGGACGCGTGCTCGACGAGCGGGGCAAGGGCGTGCCTGGCGTGCTGCTCGAATTGTGGCAGGCCAATGCCGGCGGCCGCTACCGTCACAAGAAGGACGCCTATCTCGCCCCCCTTGATCCGAACTTCGGCGGCTGCGGCCGCACGATCACCGGCGAAGACGGCAGCTACGTCTTTCGCACGGTCAGGCCCGGGCCCTATCCGTGGCCGAATGGGCAGAACGACTGGCGGCCGGCGCATATCCATTTTTCCGTGTTCGGCCATGGCTTCGCGCAGCGGCTGATCACGCAGATGTATTTCGAGGGCGATCCGCTGATCTGGCGTTGCCCGATCGTCAGCGGCATTTCCAACAAGGAAGCGGTCGAGGCGCTGATCGCCGCGCTCGATATGCAGTCGACGATCCCGATGGATGCGCTCGCCTACAAGTTCGACATCGTGCTGCGCGGGCGCCGCTCGACATTGTTCGAGAACAGGCCGGAGGGCAATTGATGGCACAGTCGCTCGACCGGCTGAAGGAGAGCCCTTCGCAGACCGCGGGACCGTATGTGCATATCGGGCTGACGCCCAATTTCTGCGGCATCGGCGGCGTCTATGCGAGCGATCTCGGCTCGTCGATGATCAACGACCAGACCAAGGGCGAGCGCATCGAGCTTCGCATCCGCGTGCTCGACGGCACCGGCACGCCGCTCAAGGATGCGCTGATCGAGATCTGGCAGGCGGATGCCGATGGGCTCTACAATTCGCCGGCCGAGATGCGCGGCGCCGCCGATCCAAACTTCCTGGGCTGGGGCCGGCAGCCGACCGACATGGAAACGGGCGTCTGCCTATTCCGCACGATCAAGCCGGGCCGGGTGCCGTTTCGCGACGGGCGGCTGATGGCGCCGCACATCACGCTGTGGGTCGTGGCACGCGGCATCAATATCGGGCTCAACACCAGGCTCTATTTCTCCGACGAGGAGAAGGCCAATGCCGAGGACCCGATCCTTCTCCGCATCGAGCATCGGGTTCGCGTGCCGACGCTGATCGCCGAGCGCCAGGGCGATGCTTACGTCTTCGACATCCATTTGCAGGGCGAGAAGGAGACGGTCTTCTTCGACAGCTGACCGTGGCCGCCATGACCGTTTCGCCCTTTGATCACCCGCTGCTTTCCGGCCTGCTCGGCGACGAAGAGGCGGCCAGACATTTTTCCGTCGAAGCCGACATCGCCGCGATGCTCAGCTTCGAGCGGGCGCTGGCCGAGGCGGAGGCCGAGTGCGGCGCGATTTCCCGCGATGCGGCGACGGCGATCTCGAAGGCGCTGGCGGCGTTCCGGCCGGATACGGCGAAGCTGCGCGCCGGCGTCGCCGCCGACGGCGTCGTGGTGCCGGAACTGGTGCGACAGATCAAGGCTGCTGTTGGCGTGCCGCACGATGCATTCGTTCATTTCGGCGCCACCAGCCAGGATGTGATCGATACATCGCTGGTGCTGCGCCTGAGCGGGGCGGTCGAGCATGTCGGCCTGCTGCTCAGCGAGAATGTCGTGCGGCTCGCCGGTCTCGAACAGGATTTCAAGGGCAGGGCGATGATGGCGGTGACGCGCATGCAGCCGGCGATACCGATCGTCGTGACGGACCGGATCGCTTCCTGGCGAGCGCCGCTCCAGCGTCACCAGGAACGGTTGAAGGAGCTCTCCGGCCGGCTGCTGGCGGTGCAGTTCGGCGGCGCCGCCGGCACGCTGGAAAAGCTCGGCGACAAGGCCGCCGCAGTGCGCGCCGCGCTTGCCGCGAAGCTTGGCCTCGCTGACGCGCCGCAATGGCACAATCAGCGCGACGCGCTCGCCGAGTTCGCCGGCTGGCTGTCGCTGGTGACCGGCAGCCTCGGCAAGTTCGGGAAGGACGTTGCGCTGATGGCGCAGGCGGGCACTGACATCAAGCTGTCCGGCGGCGGCGGTTCATCTACCATGCCGCACAAGCAGAATCCCGTGAAGGCGGAAGCCCTGGTGGCCCTCGCCCGCTTCAATGCCGTCCAGCTTTCCGGCATGCACCAGGCGCTGGTGCATGAGCAGGAGCGCTCGGGTTCGGCCTGGACGCTGGAATGGCTCATCCTGCCGCAAATGGTCGTGGCGACGGCGGCCGCGCTCAGGCTTGCAGCCGAGTTGGCCGGACAGATCGAGAGCCTCGGTCATTGATGCGCACGCAAGTCGCCATCATTGGCTCGGGGCCGTCCGGGCTGCTGCTCGGCCAATTGCTTGCCACCATTGGCGTCGAGACAACCATCCTCGAGCGGTCGAGCCGCGAGCATGTGCTTGGCCGGGTACGCGCGGGCGTGCTCGAGCAGGGCACGGTGGACCTGCTCGGCGAAGCGGGCGCGGCGGAGAGGCTCTATGAACAGGGCCTGCCACATGCCGGCATATCGCTCGCGTTTGACGGCCGCGCGCATCGCATCGACATGACGGCGCTCACCGGCGGCAAGCATGTCACTGTCTATGGCCAGACCGAGGTGACGCTCGATCTGATGCGGAAGCGCGAGGCGGCGGACTTGGTGACCTTCTTCGAAACGTCGAATGTCGCGCTGCATGGTTTCGATGGCACGTCGCCCTTCGTCACCTACGAGAAGGACGGCGTCACGCACCGCATCGATTGCGACTTCATCGCCGGCTGCGACGGCTATCACGGCGTCAGCCGCAGATCAGTGCCGGAAAACGCCTTGAAGACGTTCGAGCGCCACTATCCGTTCGGCTGGCTGGGCGTGCTGGCCGAGGTGCCGCCGGCCGACCATGAGCTGGTCTATGCCAATCACGAGCGCGGCTTCGCGCTCTGTTCGATGCGCTCGCCGCAGCGCAGCCGCTACTATGTGCAGGTTCCCGCCGACGAGCGCGTCGAGGCCTGGTCGGACGACCGCTTCTGGGACGAGTTGCGCCGCCGCCTGCCGCCGGCGACGGCTGCCGCAGTCACCACCGGCCCATCGTTCGAGAAGTCGATCGCGCCGCTGCGCTCCTTCGTCGCCGAGCCGATGCGCTTCGGCCGGCTGTTCCTGGTCGGTGACGCCGCCCATATCGTGCCGCCGACCGGCGCCAAGGGCCTCAACCTCGCGGCCAGCGACGTGCGCTATCTGTTTGCCGGGCTTCGTGAATTCTATCGCGAAAAATCAGACGCCGGGCTCGACGCCTATTCGGCCAAGGCGCTGGCGCGGGTTTGGAAAGCCGTGCGCTTCTCCTGGTGGATGACGACGATGCTGCACCGTTTTCCGGAGACCGGTGAATTCGGCCAACGCATCCAGGAAGCCGAACTCGATTACCTCGTGCATTCCAAGGCCGCTTCCACGGCGCTGGCCGAAAACTACGTCGGTCTGCCTTATTGATCCGACCGGTCAGACCCGCTCCAGCGCAATTGCGATGCCCTGGCCGACGCCTATGCACATGGTGGCCAAAGCCAGCTTGCCGCCGCGCTCGCGCAGCTCGAGCGCCGCCGTGCCGGTGATGCGCGCGCCCGACATGCCGAGCGGGTGACCGAGCGCGATCGCGCCGCCATTCGGATTGACGTGCGCGGCATCCTCGGCGATGCCAAGCTGGCGCAGCACGGCAATGCCTTGCGAGGCGAAAGCTTCGTTCAATTCGACGACATCGAATTGCTCGGGCGTCAGGCCGAGGCGGGCGCAAAGCTTCTTGGTGGCCGGGGCCGGACCGATGCCCATGATGCGCGGCGCCACACCGGCGACAGCACCCCCGAGGATGCGGGCGATCGGCGTCAGGCCATGCTTCTTCGCCGCCGCTTCCGAAGCGATGATGAGGGCCGCCGCACCGTCATTGACGCCTGAGGCGTTGCCGGCAGTGACGCTGCCGCCCTGGCGGAATGGCGCCGGCAGTTTGGCCAGGATCTCGACGGTGGTGCCGGCGCGTGGATGCTCGTCCTTCGAGACGACGACCGGATCGCCTTTCTTCTGCGGGATCGTCACGGGCGTGATCTCTTTCGCCAGCCGGCCGCTGCCTTGAGCGGCAACGGCCTTGTCCTGGCTGCGCACCGCGAAGGCGTCCTGGTCGGCTCTGCTGACGGAAAAATCCTCGGCCACGTTCTCACCGGTCTCCGGCATGGACTCGACGCCATATTGCTTCTTCATCAGCGGGTTGACGAAGCGCCAGCCGATGGTGGTGTCGTAGATCTCGGCGTTGCGCGAAAAGGCGGCGTCGGCCTTCGGCATGACGAAAGGCGCGCGGCTCATCGATTCGACGCCGCCGGCAATCATCAGCTCGGCCTCGCCCGATTTGATGGCGCGTGCGGCGATGGTGACGGCATCCATGCCCGAGCCGCACAAGCGGTTGACTGTCGAACCGGGGATGTCCTGCGGCAGGCCGGCAAGCAGCAGCGCCATGCGCGCCACGTTGCGATTGTCCTCGCCGGCCTGGTTGGCGCAGCCATAGACGACATCATCGACGGCCGCCCAATCGACGCCGGCATTGCGCTCGACCAAGGCCTTCAACGGGATGGCGCCGAGGTCGTCGGCACGGACGGAGGACAATGAACCGCCGAAGCGGCCGATGGGCGTGCGGATGTAGTCGCAAATGAAGGCTTCAGTCATCTAGGCAGCTTTCCCCTCGGCGATCCCCTGATGCGCCGCCTTGGTGCGGACATGCAGGTCGCGCAATGTGTTCAGCTCGAGTTCCGTCGGCGCCGGCGTCTCGTCAAGAGCCTCCGCGAACTTGACCGTCCAGCCACAGGTCTCCTGTACCTGCTCGCGCGAGACGCCGGGATGCAGCGACACCACTGTGAATTCCTTGGTCACAGGGTCCGGCTTCCAGATGGCGAGGTCCGTGATCAAAAGCGTTGGCCCGGCGGTATCGATGCCGAGCCGCTTGCGATGATCGCCGCCATCGCCATGGCCGAAGGAGGTGAAGAAGTCGACCTTTTCGACCATGCCGCGCTTCGACTGCGCCATGGTGATGTAGACCTGCTTTGACGAAGTGGCGATCTCCGGCGCGCCGCCGCCGCCAGGCAGGCGGGTCTTGGGATGCGCATAGTCGCCGATGACGGTGGTGTTGATATTGCCGAATTTGTCGAGCTGGGCGGCGCCCAGAAAGCCGATCGAGATGCGGCCGCCCTGCAGCCAATAGCGGAACATCTCCGGCACCGCGACGGTGGTGACCGCCGTCTCGCACAATTCGCCGTCGCCGATCGACAGCGGCAGCAAGTCGGGCGCCGTGCCGATGGTGCCGCTCTCATAGATCAAGGTGATATCCGGCGCATGCGTCAGCCGCGCGACGTTGCAGGCGGCCGACGGCGCGCCGATGCCGACGAAGCAGACATCGTCGCTCTTCAAGGCGCGGCTGGCGGCGATCGTCATCATCTCGTTCGGGGTGAAACCAATGTCCTTCGCGTCGCTCATGCGGCTTTCCTCAGGTGCTCGACGCGGCCGGCAAAGTCATCCGGGCTGCTCTCGATGACGTTCTGCTGCATCCACGCCTGGAAGCGACCGCGGTCGGCGGCGATCTCGTCCCATTCGAGATAGGCGGCGTTGTCGCGCTCGTAATAGCCATGCGTGTAGGAAGGATGCGAGCCGCCGGGCACGACCGAAATCGCCGCGATCGTCCAGCTGGGCAGCACGGTGAGATTGGGGTGGAGGTCGTCGAAGCTGTCGACCATTTCCTCGACCGTCACCACCGCGCGCTTTGCGGCAAGAACAGCCTCCTTCTGGATGCCGATAATGCCCTCGACCAGCACGTTGCCTTTGCGGTCGGCCTTCTGCGCGTGGATGAAGGTAACGTCCGGCCTTATCGCCGGGACGGCGGCCAGCACCTCGCCGGTGAAAGGGCAGGTGACGGATTTGATGTTGGGATTGACCGCGGCGAGACCGGCGCCGCGATAGCCGCGGAACACCGCACAGGGCAGGCCGGCGGCGCCCGCCTCATAGGCATTAGCCATGCCGGCGTGGCTGTGCTCCTCGAGCTCGATGGCGCGGGGAAAGCCGTTCTCGATGGCGTCGCGGGCGCGTCTGAGCAGGCCGACGCCAGGATTGCCGACATAGGAGAAGACGATTTTCCTCGCCATGCCCATGCCGATCATCTGGTCATAGATCAGGTCGGGCGTCATGCGGATCAGCGTCAGGTCGCGAAAGCCCTGGCGGATCGCCTCATGCGCGGCGGCGGTCGGGATCAGATGAGTGAAGCCCTCGAAGGCGACCGTATCGCCGTCATGCAGGTTTTCCGCGACCGCCTCTTTCAGCGGCAGGAACTTGACCATCTCCAGACCCCATGAAAAGTTCGCATTGCGAACATCTGTTTTATATGGGATATTTCTAACTCCGAGCTCTGTATTGAGTCAACGCCAGCCTGGAGGCGCTCGTGGGAGAGGAAGTAATTTCGCGCGACCATGTCGGCTCGCTGGAACGCGGCCTGGCGGTGATGGAAATCCTTGCCCGCCATCCGGCCGGCATGACGCTGACCGAGATGGCCGAGGAGGCGGATCTCACGCGCGCCGGCGCCCGCCGCTTTCTGCTGACATTGGTCGCCACGGGCTATGCGACGCAGTCCGGCCGGCTGTTTTCGCTATCGCCGCGTCTTTTGACGGTCGCGCGGACCTGGCTCGGCGGCGCATCGCTCTGGACGTTCGCGGCGCCGATCATGCGCGAGGTGGCGGGCAAATTCGACGAGGCCTGTAACGCGGCGGTGCTATCGGGTGAGGACGTCGTCTATGTTGCGCGCATCCCCGGACGGCGGATCTTAAGCGTCGCGCTCGATGTAGGCACGCGGCTGCCGGCCTATTGCACCTCGATGGGGCGGGTGCTGCTTTCCGGTCTGGGGGCGGACGACTTGAAGACCCTCCTGGCGCAAGCGACCATCGAGCGCCGGACGCCGAAGACGATCACCGGCCGCGCCGCGCTCGGCAAGGCCATCGCCAAGGCGAGAGCGGATGGCTTCGCCATCGTCGACGAGGAACTGGAGCTCGGCCTGCGCTCGATCGCGGTTCCGATCATCGATCGCGCCGACCGCACCGTCTGCGCCATCAACGTCTCGACGCAATCGGCGCGTTTCTCGGTCGAGGCGATGGAGCGCGATATCCTGCCGGTGCTGCGCCAGGCCAAGCAGCGCGTGGAGGAGTTCTTCTTCGCTTGAGCGGCGCGTCTCCCGTTGCCGCCGCACCTTCATTCTGCGCTCGGTCCTCCTTCCGTTCTTGAATGGTGATGAAGGTTCGTTGACGGGGGAATTCAAATCCGATATTGAACAGGATTATACAGGTTCACTGAACAGGTATTGATATGGCCCGTCGCGCGACGCAGATCACTCCCGGCACGGGCAAGCCCGAGCAGATCGCGACGGTTCTGGAGCATGAGATACGCTCCGGCCTGCTCGGTTTCGGCGACCGCCTGCAGAGCGAAAACGAGCTCGTTCAGCGCTTCTCCGTCAGCCGCAACACGGTCCGCAAAGGGCTCGAGGAATTGTCGAGCCGCGGGCTGATCACCACCAAGGTCGGCATCGGCTCATTCGTCACCTTCGACGGCATGCCGGTCGACGACGCGATCGGCTGGTCGCGCGCGCTTGCCAATGCGGGCGCCAATGCCGAGACACGCACGTTGCGGCTCGAGATCATCGAGGACGCCGAACTGGCGGCCAGGCTCGGCGTCGAGAGCTCGTCCTTCATCGCCGTCGATCGTGCCCGCACCAACGCCGACGACGGCCATGCCATCTCGATCGAGCGCAGCCGGCTGCCGTTGTCGCCGGAGTTGGAAGACATACCGCTGCGCGGCCTGCGCGAAGGCTCGCTGCACCAGACGCTGCGCGGGGCAGGGCTTGTTCCCGATCACGGCGAGGAATGGGTCGACATCGAGATGCTGAGCGCTTCCGACGCAGCCATCCTCGCCTGCGCGCCCGGCACGCCGTTCCTGCGCACACGCCGCCTGACACGCGCCGCCGACGGGCGCGCCATCGAATTCGTCACCAGCCTGCTCAATCCGGCGCATTTCGCGCTGCACCTGGAGTTCTGAGCATGGCGGCCGACGCGATGGACCGGGCTATGGGCGCGCTGATCGGCGGGGCGCTGGGCGATGCGCTGGGCATGCCGACGCAGCTTCTGTCGACGGCCCGCATCGCCGAGCTTTACGGCCATGTCGAGGAGTTCGTCGCGCCTGCCGCCGATCACCCGGTGTCGAAAGGACTGCCCGCCGGCGCGATCACCGACGATACCGAACAAGCGCTGCTGCTTGGCCGCATCCTCGTCGAATCCGGCGAGCGTTTCGATCATGCGCGCTGGGTCAACGCGCTGCTCGACTGGGAGCGCGAGGTCAAGGCGCGCGGCAGCTACGACCTGCTTGGGCCGTCGACCAAGCGCGCTATCGATGCCATCAACAGCGGCGTGCCCGCGGAGGAGGCCGGCCGCGGCGGCGACACCAATGGCGCTGCGATGCGCATCGCGCCGGTCGGCATTATGATGCCGCCGGAGCCGCTCGACGTTCTGGTCTCCAAGGTGGCGGAAACCTGCCGGGCCACGCACAACACCTCGATCGCCATTGCATCGGCTGCGGCGGTCGCAGCCGCCATCAGCCTCGGTGTCTCGGGCGGCGACTGGCGTGGCGCTTCCGGCCATGCGGTCGCCGCCGCAAGGCTAGGTGCTGCGCTCGGCCATTGGGTCACCGGCGGCGACATCGCCGCGCGCATCGTCTGGGCGCAGGAGCTTGTCCGCTGCAAGGCGGAGAAGCAAGCCATCAAGCTGATCGTTGACCTGGTCGGCACCGGCGTCGCCAGCCAGGAATCGGTGCCGGCGGCCTTCGCCGTGCTGGAGGTCGCGCAAGGCGATCCGTGGCGGGCAGCCGTCATCGGCGCCAATCTCGGTGGCGACACCGACACGATCGGGGCGATTGCCGCCGGCATGGCGGGCGCCTGCGCCGGCCTGTCGAGGCTGCCGCAGGACCGCATCGCCCAACTGCATGGCATCGACATCGCGGACGTCCGTGCGCTGGCTGGCGACCTGGTCGCCGCACGCGGCTCCAAGGCCGGCCCAGGCAAGGAGGTTGCCTGATGAGCGGGCGCCTCGTTCATGTCGGCAGCGCCGTGGTCGACTATGTCTACCGCATCGACGCCCTGCCGGCGGCCGGCACGGAAAAGACCGCGTCAGCTTACGCGCGGGTCGCCGGCGGCGGCTTCAATATGATGGTGGCGGCAAGCCGCACCGGCATGAAGGTGGTGTTCGGCGGCCAGCTCGGCACCGGGCCGGACGGAGACTTCCTGCGCGAAGCCTTCGCGGCCGAAGGTATCGAGACGCTGACGCCGTCATCGCCTTCGATGGACAGCGGCAATTGCGTCGCCATGATCAGCGGCGACGCGGAGCGCACCTTCGTTTCGTGGCCAGGCGCCGAGAGCCGGCTCACGCCGGACATGATGAAGCCGATCCAAGTCGTTCCGGGTGATTGGGTTTTCACCTCCGGCTACACGCTGAGCTATCCCGGCAGTCGCGACGCGCTTGCCGGTTGGATCGAAGCGCTGCCGGCCGGCATTCCTTTCGTCTTCGATCCGACGCCGGTGATCGCCGACATTCCACGGCCGATCCTGGACAGGGTTCTGGCGCGTACGACCTGGTTGAGCTGCAACACCAATGAGGCTGCCGAGATTGCCGGTGCCGGCGATGCCCAGACCGTCGCGATCCGATTGCTCGCCGAGCATTGCCCCAGGGCGGAAGGCGTCGTCATCCGCGCCGGCGCGCATGGCTGCTTGGTGCGCATGGCCGATGGCGGCACCCGTGCGGTGCCGGGCTTCAAGGTGGAAGCCGTCGACACCAACGGGGCCGGCGACACGCATATCGGCGCCTTCGTCAGCGGCCTTTCTCGCGGCATGGGCGCTTGCGAGGCGGCACGCTATGCCAATGCGGCGGCTGCGCTTTCGGTCACCCGCCATGGCGGATCTTCGGCGCCGACCGACACGGAAATCCGGGAGTTCCTGACTGAGCGCGGCGAAACGACGACCGCGCTCGGCCGGGCGGAAGCGACTGCAACTTAACAAGCCCGTCAATCGGGCAAACAATGAGAGGAAAAAAACATGCGCATGCCCAGACTGACCGCTTTCCTGACGGCCACCGCCGTCTTTGTCTCCGCCTTTACGCTGGCCGCACAGGCCGCCGAGGAAGTGCATGTGCTCAACTGGAAGGGCTATGGCGCCGACGAGCCGTGGGCGGTCGCCAATTTCGAGAAGGCGACCGGCTTCAAGGTGGTCAACGACTTCTTCAATTCCGAACAGGAGATGCTGACCAAGATCCGCACCAATCCCGGCCTCTACGACGTCGTCATGATCAATGCCGCCTTCAACGACCAGGCAATGGCCGGCAAGCTGATCCAGCCGATCGACGTCTCGAAGCTTTCCAACTATGCCGACATCGCCAAGGACAAGGCCAGCTCGCCGATGCTCAACCATGACGGCAAGGTCTATGGCGTGCCGTGGGTGTGGGGCCTGACGGCTCTGGCGATCAACGACAAATCCTTCGACAAGCCGCCGACGAGCATCGCCGAGATGTGGAACCCGGCGCATAAGGGCCGCGTCATCATCCGCGACGACGCCGTCGAGGCGGTGCAGTTCGGCGCGATCGCGTCGGGGCAGGACATCAACGACATCAAGGATATGGACGCGGTCAAGGCGAAGCTCACCTCGCTGATGCCGCAGATCAAGACCTTCTGGAGCTCGGAGAACGACTGGAACCAGATGGTCGCCTCCAACCAGATCGACATCGGCACCTATTGGAGCGGCTCGGCTGACCGCGCCAAGACGCATTTCAAGCTGCCGGTCTCGCTGGTCATCCCGCAGGAAGGCGCCGTCGCCTGGCTCGACGCCTTTTCGATCCCGGTCGGCTCGAAGAATGTCGCGGGCGCCGAGGCCTTCATCAACTATATGATCGACCCGAAATTCTACGTCGAATGGGTCACCAAGGTCGGCGCACCGGTTTCGGCCAACACCAAGGCTGTCGACGCGCTGCCCGAGGACGCCTTCAACCGCAAGGTCATGGGCAGCCCCGAGGTCGCAAAGCGCATCCAGTTCCAGGCGCCGATCACCGACGCGCAGCGCGAGAAATACCTGGCGCTGTGGCAGGAGCTGAAAGTCAACGTGAAATAATCACGTCTTTCGGGGAGGAGAGGCAGATGGCTGACCAGCTTGCGATCGGTTCGCGCCGCGGACTGAAGCCGGCCCTGCCGCTTCTCCTTCCCGCCTATCTCTGGCTGACGATCGCGATCTTCCTACCCCTGTCGGCCATGGTGTTCTTCTCCTTCATGACCGACCTGCCGCTGGCCGGAAAGGAATGGTCGTTCACGCTCGGCAATTACGCAGCTTTCTTCTCGCAGAGCCTCTATTCGACGCTGTTGTTTTCATCGCTGCGGCTCGGGCTGGAGGTGACGCTGTGGTGCGTCGTCATCGGCTACCCGGCGGCCTATGTGCTTGCGAAGGTGCTGAAAGGGCGCAGCCGCGAGGCGATCTTCCTGCTCGTTATCCTGCCCTTCTGGTCGAACGGGCTGGTGCGCATCTTCTCCTGGGCGATGGTGCTGCGCGAAGGCGGCATCCTCGACACCGCGCTCAATGCGGTGCTGCCGTTCAAGATCAACATTGATCTCATGTATTCCTACCCAGCCGTCATCATCGGCCTGGTGCACTCCTATGTGCCCTATATGGTGCTGACCTGCTATCTCACGCTGCAGGCCATCGATGATTCGCTGATCGAGGCGGGCCGCTCGCTGGGCGCATCGCGGCGGCAGGTGCTGTGGCGGGTGATCATCCCGCTGTCGATGCCGGGCCTGATCGCGGGTGCCGCGCTGATCTTCGTACCGGTGGTCGGCTCCTTCATGGAGCCGCGCATCCTCGGCGGCCGCACCGGTACCTTCTACGGCACCATCATCGAGGACCAGTTCGTCGCCGTCTTCAACTGGCCGCTGGGCGCGGCACTCTCCTTTATCCTGCTCGCGGTCGTGCTGATCATCCTGGCGCTGGCGGCGCCTGTCCTGCGGAGGGCTGCGTGATGGCGACGACGCGCATCCTCGAATGGCTCGGGCGCTTCTACATCGTGCTTTTGCTCGGCTTCCTTTACCTACCGATCATCATCATGGCGGCGATGTCCTTCAACGCTTCGCCCTTCTACCAATTGCCGTTCGAATGGACGACGGACTGGTATTCATCGCTCTGGCAGAACGACCAGTTGATCGCGGCGACCTGGAACAGCATCGAGATCGCCGTCATCACCACTTTGATCTCGACGGTGCTGGGCTCGATGGCCTCGCTGGCGCTCTACCGTTACGACTTCCGCGGCAAGAAAGTCCTGCAGGCGCTGCTCTTCCCACCGATCGCCATCCCGTGGCTAATCACCGGCACGGCAATGCTGATCTTCTTCTTCGGCGTCGGCATCGGCCGCGGGCTGGTGGCAATCCTGCTCGGCCATGTTGCGCTGGCGCTGCCTTATGTGATCGTCGTCGTGTCGGCCCGGCTGCAGACCTTCGCGCCAGAGCTGGAGGAAGCTGCGCGCTCGCTCGGCGCCAACCAGTGGCAGGTGACCATGCGGGTTACTTTGCCGTGGATCATACCCGGGGTGATCGCCGGCGGGCTGTTCGCCTTCGCCGTGTCGTTCGACCAGTTCGTGGTCTCGTATTTCCTGTCGACGCCCGGCCAGACGACATTGCCGGTCGAAATCTATGCCGCGATCCGCAAGGGTTTCACGCCCGAGATCAACGCGGTCTCGACGATCATCATTGTCGTGTCGATGGCGCTGATGCTGCTCACGGCGCGCTTCTTCAAGTTTGGTGGAGAGAAATAATGGCTGGCGTCCAGGTCGCGAACGTCTCGCGCAGCTTCGGCGCGCACAAGGCGCTGGACGATGTCTCGATCGATTTTGCCGATGGCGGCTTCTACGCGCTGCTCGGACCTTCGGGCAGCGGGAAGACCACGCTGCTCCGCCAGATCGCCGGCTTCGATTTTCCGGATTCCGGCCGCATTGCGATCGGCGGCGAGAGCGTCGAGCGCGTGCCGGTCGAAAAGCGGCGCATCGGCATGGTGTTCCAGAACTATGCGCTGTTTCCCAATATGAGCGTCGCCGACAATATCGCCTTCGGCCTGTCGGTGCGCGGCGAGCCGAAAGCGACAATCGCTGCGGAAGTGCAACGCGCGCTCGATCTCGTGCAGCTCGGCAAGCTCGGCGGGCGAAAGCCGCACCAGCTCTCCGGCGGCCAGCGCCAGCGCGTGGCGCTGGCGCGGGCCATCGTTACCAAGCCGCGCGTGCTCTTGCTCGACGAGCCGCTCGGCGCGCTCGACAAGGCATTGCGCGTCGACATGCAGATCGAGCTGAAGCGCATCCAGCGCGAGATCGGCATCACGACCATTTTCGTCACCCACGACCAGGAAGAGGCGCTGACGATGAGCGACCGCATCGGCATATTGCGCGACGGCAGGCTGGTGCAGGAAGGACCGCCGGAAGAGATCTACGACAGGCCGCAAAGCGAGTTCGCCGCGACTTTCCTCGGCGACGCCAATATCTTTCACGGCAACGCGACCGGCTCAGGGATCAGGCTGCCCGACGGCACGACGATCGCGGCTTCGACAGGCGCATCGGTGCCGGCCGGCGCCAAGGCGAGCTGCGCCGTTCGGCCCGAGCGCATCCGGATTTCGCCCGGCGCGGCAAAGCCCGATCCAGCCAATGTCAACACGCTCACGGGGCAGGTCTCGAAACGCATCTTTGCCGGCAACAACAGCACCTATTTCGTCGACCGCTTCGGCCAGACGCTGAAGGTGATCGTCCAGAACACCGGCGCCGAGCGCCTCGCAGAGGGTCAGCCCGTCGTGCTGAGCTGGTCGCCGGACAGCACGGTGCTGATCGCGGCCTGACTGATGGGAAATGATGGCGCGGGCCTTGGCTGAGGTCCGGACCATGGCGTTATATCCATCCTCCAAGGGAGGAATGGATGGGGAGTATAGGCTTCGAACCGGACGTGACAGTTCGGGTCAGGGAATACCGGATCGGCTGCATCGGCGCCGGCATGATCATGGCCGAATGCCATCTCGCCGCCTATCACGAAGCCGGTTTTCCGGTAATCGCCATAGCATCGCGCACCAAGGCCAATGCGCAGAAGGTCGCCGATCGCTGGAATATTGCGACCGTCCACGTGACGCCGGAGCAATTGATCGAGGACAGCCAGGTCGAGATCGTCGATCTGGCCTTTCCGCCCGATCAGCAACCGGCTTTGATCCGCCATGCGTTGAAGCAGCCGCACGTCAAAGCGATCTTGGCGCAGAAGCCGCTGGCGCTTTCGGTCGAGGAAGCTGTGAAGCTGCGCGACGAAGCGGCTGCCTCCGGCAAGATCCTCTCGGTCAATCAGAACATGCGCTATGATCAGTCGATGCGCGTCTTGAAGCAGATCATAGACAGCGGCGCGCTTGGCGACATCGTCTTTGCCGAGATCGACATGCACGCGATCCCGCACTGGCAGACCTTCCTTGCCGATTACGACCGACTGACGCTCGCCAATATGAGCGTGCATCACCTCGACGTGCTGCGTTTCCTTTTTGGCGAACCGGAGGAGATAACCACACTGACGCGCAAGGATCCGCGCACGGCGTTCGAGCACTCGGACGGCATCACCGTGTCGACGCTGCGCTTCCCCTCGGGCGTGCTTGCCGTTTCGCTGGAGGACGTCTGGTCCGGCCCGCGCCAGGAGGGTTACGAGGACGATCAGCACATCAATTGGCGGGTCGACGGCATCAAGGGCGTCGCCAAGGGCACGATTGGATGGCCGAAGGGCGTCGCGTCGACGTTGACCCATGCCTCGAGCGAAACGACGGGCGGCAAATGGGTCAGCCCAAGCTGGGAGACGATGTGGTTTCCGCATGCATTCATCGGCGTCATGGAGCAGTTGCAATACGCGCTGAAGACCGGCACGCCGCCGGCGCTGTCGGTCGCCGACAACGTCAAGACCATGGCGCTGGTCGAGGCCGGCTACCGTTCGATGGCGGAAGGTCGCACGATCAGGCTGTCCGAAATCTCTGTCGACTAGGCGACTAAAAGGCAGGGCAACTGAATCGCTTACCCAGAGGACTTCACCTCATGATGCAGGCAGGTATCTTCACAGGCTATTTTCCCTACGAGCTGGAAGAGTCCGCCAGGCGCATCCGTGCGCTCGGCTTCAACACCGTGCAGCTCGACCTGCATTTCAAGGATATCGACCTGTCGGCCGGGCAGATCTCCACGGAAAAGGCGCGGAAAGTGCGCGACACTTTTCGCGATCATAACCTGCCAGTCTGCTGCGTGTCCGGCTACACCAACATCATTCATCCGGACAAGACCGAGCGCGACAGGCGACTGGCGTATCTGAAGGAGATTATCCGCAACGCGCGCGAATTCGGCAGCCCTTACGTGATCTCGGAGACCGGCACCTACAACACCGAATCCGACTGGGTTCACCACCCGAAGAACAAGACCGAGGAGGGGTTCGAGGAATGCCGCAAAGTGATTTCCGACCTTGCCCGGACGGCTTACGACCACGGCGCAGTGTTTCTGCTTGAGACCTATGTCAACAACGTCGTCGGTTCGGTCGAGGAGACGGTCAGGATGTTCGCACAGGTCGACCACCCCGGCCTCGGCCTGTTGATGGATCCGACCAATTACTTCGAGGCGCACAACATCGACCGCATGGACCAGGTGCTGAACCAGGTGTTCGACACGCTGAGCGACAAGATTAGGATCGCGCATGCCAAGGACGTCAAGCGCTCGGGCAGCGACAAAACCGAAAAGCATGCCGATATCGGTGACGCGGACGCGCATGAGGGGCTTACCTTCCGCGGCGTCGGCGAGATCGAGCTGCCGGCGCCGGGCCTCGGCGCGCTGAACTACGACCTCTATCTGAAGCGGCTCAGCGAGAAGCATCCGAACATCCCGGTGATCATCGAGCACCTGACCGAGGACGACGTGCCGCGCGCGAAAAAATTCCTCGATGAGAAATTCTGCGCCAACGGAGTTTGACGGCTGGGGAATATGACGATGGCGATGGCCGGCAGCACCAAGCGCGACTACAGCCTTGTCGGCGAAAGCACTCGGCTTGCGATCGAGACCGGACTTGCCTCGGCCGAGTGGTACCATACTGACGTACCGCGCAAGACCATGAAGGAATTGATGCAGCGCTCCGATGGGCTGGCGATCCGCGACACCATCATCTGGATCGTCGCGATCCTGGGCTCGGCGGGCGGCATCGTCTGGTTCTGGGGCAGTTGGTGGGTCGTGCCGTTCCTGTTCGTCTATGGCGTGCTCTACGGCTCGTCGAGCGACTCGCGCTGGCACGAATGCGGCCACGGCACTGCCTTCCGCACGCGCTGGATGAACGACGTCGTCTACCACATCGCCTCGTTCATGCTGATGCGCAACCCGGTGCAGTGGCGCTGGAGCCATGCGCGCCACCACACCGACACCCTCATCGTCGGCCGCGACGCCGAGATCGCGGTGATGCGGCCGCCGGACCTCGTCAAGGCGGCTTTGGCCTTCACCGGCATCCTCGACTTCCGTTATTCGCTGCCGACGCTGGTGCGCCAGGCCTTCGGCAGATTGTCGGACGAGGAGAAGAGCTACATTCCTGAGATGGAGCAGCACAAGGCGGTGACCGCGGCGCGCTGGCACATGGTCGTGTATGCCGCGACGATTGCTGTCGCGATCGCGCTTGGATCATGGATACCGCTGGTGCTGATCGGCCTGCCGCGGCTCTACGGCACCTGGCACATGGTGCTGACGGGGCTGTTGCAGCATATCGGGCTGGCCGACAACGTCACCGATCACCGGCTGAACACGCGCACCGTCTACATGAACCCGGTCAGCCGGTTCATCTACTGGAACATGAACTACCATGTGGAGCACCACATGTTCCCGATGGTGCCGTACCACGCCCTGCCGAAACTGCATGAGCTCATCAAGCACGATCTGCCGGTGCCGAACCCGTCGATGTGGCACGCCTATCGCGAGGTCTGGCCGGTGCTGCTCAGGCAGCTGAAATACGAGGACTATTATCTCAAGCGCGAATTGCCGCCGACGGCCAAGCCTTATCGCGGCGAGTTCCACGATCTCGACATAACGGCCGCGGCCGCCGAATAGGAGCAGCTTAGGCAAATTGGAGAAAGACGATGGCGGAGTGGGTCGAAGCATGCGCGGTGGATGACGTGGACGAGGAGGATGTGATCCGCTTCGACCATGGCGGCCGCACCTTCGCGATCTACCGCTCGCCGGAAGACGCGTTCTTTGCCACGGACGGCTTCTGCACGCATGAAAAGGCCCATCTCGCCGATGGGCTGGTGATGGACGACATCATCGAATGCCCCAAGCACAATGGCCGCTTCAATTACAAGACCGGCCAGGCCAAGGGCGCGCCGGTCTGCGTCGACCTCAAGACCTATCCGGTCAAGGTCGAGGCCGGTAAGGTGATGATCGATATCGGCTGAAAGCCGCCAGACAAAACAGGATGTAACCGATGAGCCGGAAGAGACCGACCGTTGCCGATCTGCGCGCCATGAAGGGCAAGCGGCAGCTGACCATGCTGCGCGTGCTGACGCTGGAGGAAGCCGAGGCCGCCGAGCGGGCAGGGGTGGATATCGTCTCGGTGCCGCCGGAACTGGTTCTCAACCCGCAATATCGCGACGCCGCGCCCAGCCTCTTCACCATGCCGGGCGACAATTTCTTCGAGATCGGCACGGCCGACGATTTCGTGCGCTGGTCGTTCCGGCTCTACAAGGCCGGCGCCGACGCGGTCTATTGCAGCGCCGGCTACGCCACGATCAAGCGCATGGCCGACGACGCCATCCCGGTGATCGGCCATGTCGGCCTGATCCCGTCGCGCGCGACCTGGACCGGCGGCTTCAAGGCGGTCGGCAAGACAGCCGATACGGCCATGCAGGTGTTCGAGGCGGTCAAGCAGCTGGAAGCTGCCGGCGCGATCGGCGCCGAGATCGAGGTGGTGCCGGTGGAAGTGGCGAAGGCGATCTCGGAACGTACTTCGCTGATCATGCTGTCGATGGGCGCGGGCACCGGCTGCGACGCGCAATATCTGTTCGCCGAGGATATTCTCGGCACCAATCGCGGTCACATGCCGCGCCACTCGAAAGTCTATCGCAACTTCGCCGCCGAATATGACCGGCTGCAGCAGGAACGCATTGCGGCGTTTTCCGAATATGTCGCCGACGTCAACAGCGGCGCCTATCCGGAAGACAGGCATGTCGTGCACATGGATCCGGACGAGCTCACCCACTTCATGAGGAAGGTGGACGCAAAGCCCTGAACCAAGAATCGAAAAGCGTCAGCCCGTGGCCGGAGGGCCTTGCCAGATTCCGCTGGCGAGAGCGGCATAGAGCGCTTCAGCGTCGATGCCGAGCGGCCTGTCTTCCTTGAGCGTCGCCACATGCGAACGCACGGCCGCGTGGATCGCGCCGGTGGCCGGCGCGAGCGCCATGCCCTCGCGCAAGTCGATGGCCTGCGCTGCAGCCATCAGTTCCAAGGCGATCAGTCGCCGCCACAGCACGATCATCTCGGCGCATTTGGCGATGGCGAGCGGCGTCTGCGTGGCGTGGTCCTCGACGCCCTCGGACACGGGCAGGAAATCGAGCATCACCGGATTGGCCTTGTGGCGCATCGCGGCCAGGATCGCCGTCACCGTCTTCTGCAGCGGCACGAAGCCGGCAGAGGCACCGCCGACCGGCGACAAATATTTCGGCAGGCCGTGACGCGTCGAGCCGGTGAGTTGGACGAAGCGCGCGGCGGACGCGGCCGCGCATTGGGCGATCGCCAGGCCAAGCGTCTCGAAGGCGAGCGACAGCGACGCGGTGTGGAAATTGCCGGTCGACATGACCAGCTCATCCTCGGCAAGCACCAGCGGATTGTCGGCGGCGGCGTTGAGCTCGATCTCGACAGCAAGCCGTGCATGGTCGATCGCCTGGATCAGCGCGCCGTGGATCGAGGGCATGCAGCGGATCGACAGCGGATCCTGGATGGTGGTCGGCGCCGGCGCCTCATCGCGCGCCAAGAGGTCGCGCAGCGCCTTGGCCGCAAGCTGCTGGCAGGCGCCCGGGCGTGCCTGATGCTGGCGCGGGTCGAGGATGGTGCGGTTGGCGCCGATGCTTTCCATCGTCAGCGCGCCGGCCTGCTGCTGCTGGTCGAGCGCCGACAGCGCATCGGTCAGCGCTAGCGCTCCGATCCCGGTGGAAACGGCCGAAGCGTTGATCAGGGAAAGACCGTCCTTCGGCGAGAGAGTGACGGGCGCCAGCCGCGCCATCATCAGCGCCTTGGCGGCAGGCATGCGGCGGCCCTGATATTCGGCTTCGCCATCGCCGATCAGCACGCGGGCGACCGCCGTCATCAGCAGAAGATCGCCGGCGCCGATCGAACCCAGCGACGGCATCACCGGATGCACGCCGGCATTGAGCGCTTCGACCAGCGCGGTGAACACGCGCGGCGACAGGCCCGAGCCGCCGGCGGCGAGCATCGCAAGGCGGGCGAACATCGCCGCCCGCACCACCGGAACCGGCAGAGCATCGCCGACGGCGGCGCTGCGGCCTTCGATCAGCTGGCGCTGGAAGGCGCCGGCGTCGCCTTCGACAGCCGTGACGAGATTGGCGCCGAGCCCGGTGTTCAGCCCGTAAATCTGCTGGCCCGCGGCGGCGGCTGCATCGAGGACCTGGCGAGCCTTGTCGAGCTTTTCCAGGACGGCAGGCGTGATCTCGACCTTGCAGGCGTTGCGCGCGGCGGCAACCACATCCTCGATGCTGACGCCGGCGCCGGTGAGAACGAGCGGGCTCATGCGAAGCGCAGCCTCTGGCCGATGCCGTTTTCGCCGGCCTTGGCGAGCATGGCCTTGCCGAGCGCGATGTCCGACAGCGAGAGGCCGCGATGCCAGAACAGGATCGTCTCGCCATCGCTTTGCCGGCCGGCTTTGAGGCCGGCCGCGATCTGGCCGAGCTCGGCATGCAGCGTCGCCTCGCTCAGCCGTCCCGTCTCGACATGGGCGCGCAGCGAGCCGAACTTGCCGCCCTTGCATTGGCCCCAGTCATCGACGACGATCTTCTGCATGATATCGGTCAATGACAGCTCGACCGCGCTCATCGTGCCATAGGGCACGACCAACGCGCCGCGCTTGATCCATTCGGTCTTGAGCAGCGGCTGCGGTTCCGGCAGCCGCGAGGCTTCGACGACGATGTCGGCGCCTTCGACGCAGCTTTTCCAGTCAGCCACGGCCATAACCGGCTTGCCGAGGTCGGCCGCCAGCCTGGCGACAAAGCTATCGCGGCTTTCGGGGCGGCGTGAGTGGACGCGGATCTCGTCGAAGTCGAAGAGATGGTCGAGCAGGCGCACGTTCCAATAGGCGGTGCCGCGCGCGCCGATATGGCCGAGCACCTTGGACGCCTTCTTCGCCAGATGCCTGGCGCCGATGGCAGTGACCGCGCCGGTGCGCATGTCGGTGATGACGGTGGCGTCGAGGATGGCGCGCGGCGTGCCGGTGCGCGGATCGAAAAGATTGAGGATGCCGAATTCCGACGGCAGGCCATGCCTGTAGTTGTCGACATAGTCACCGACGATCTTCACGCCGGCGGCGTCGAGCGGCGCCACATAGCCGCGCAGGACGTTGAAGTGGCCGTGGAAGGAGGGATCCGGCTCGAGATGGACGCGCGGCTCGATCACCGTCTGGCCGTTGCCCTGCGCGACGAGCCCGGCTTCGACGGCGCCGATGATCTCGGCGGCGGTCATGGCAAGCGCTTCGATGTCGAGAGCATTGAGATAGTCGATATAAATCGGCTTCATGCGTTTTCCTCGGCCACCCCGGCTCATCCATAACAGGCGAAACGGCGACACGGAAGTTTGTTGGATAAGCTTTGGACTGGGCCGGCGCCACGGCGGTGTGTGCATGCTCCTGCCGCCAATGCCGGCGCAGAGGTTTCGGGCCATTCAGCGAACAATTGACGTCGTGCCGGGCGCATTTTGCGGACTCGAATTGCGCCGGTCCCGCGGGGTCCGAACAGGTTCTTCCGCGCGCCGTGCGATCACGGCAACGAACCGCCAAAAATCCAAGAGTTTCCAGCTATTGCGCCAGTTGCGGCAATTGATGCGTCCACTCGGAAAATAGTCGGAGAGGCGCGGTTCTTGAACGCGGATTCATTTGACGAGCCGCTGTTGAGCCGATTAGCTTTCATGCGGGGTGAGGGCCGGCAAGGCCTTGCCCTCGGGGCGAAAGACACAAGCGATGAATGCGATCGGCTGGCCGAACTGGAGGCGCCTTAATCAGGAAGGCATCGTCTTTGCCATCGCCATCCTGTTGTTCGCCGCCGCTGCGCTGGGCCTGCCCGGTTTCCTGACCGCCGACAATCTGGTGGCCATCGTGCGCTCGGTCTCGGTGCTCGGCATTCTGGCGCTTGGCATGGCGGTCGTCATCATCGGCCGCGGCATCGACCTGTCGGCGGTGGCGATCATGGCGATGTCGGTCGCCTGGTACCTGCAACTGCTCAACACCGGAACCTCGGACGGACTCGCCTTCGTCTATGTGCTGGCGGGCGTACTGGCCATCGGCCTGCTCAACGGCTTTCTCGTCGCCTATGCCGACGTGCCGGCGATCTTCGTGACCTTGGCCACCGGCTCCTTTGTGTTCGGCTATGTGCGCTCGCAACTGATCACGCAGGATGCCGTGCCGGTGCCCGGCGGACACTGGGTCGAGTTGCTCGGCGGCGTCCGCTTCCTCGATATTCCGGTCGAGGTGTTCGTCTTCGCCGGTTTGGCTTTCCTGGTGTTCCTGTTCCTGCGCTACACCAAATGGGGCCGCTTCATCTATTTCGCCGGCGACAATCCGGTCGCTGCCCGCAACATCGGCGTTCCGGTACGGCCCATGCTGGTGCTGCGCTACGTGCTCTCGGCCTTCGTGGCGCTGATCGCCGGGCTTTTGACGGCAGCCAGCCTGCATTCGATCAACACCCGCATCGTCAACTCGACGCTGCTCTACGACATCGTGCTTGTGGCGGTGATCGGCGGCATCGGGCTTTCGGGCGGCAGAGGCGGGGTGCGCAACGTGCTGGTGGGGGCGGCGCTGATCGGCATCCTGCTCAACGCCATGACCATCATCGACATTCCGCTGCTCTACCAGAACCTGATCAAGGCGGCGATCCTGCTCGGGGCCATCATCGTCGACGGCATCATCAATCCGCGCGACGAACAGACGGCGCAACAGGGCGACATTTAGAGCGGATGGGCCAGCCCATCTTGCTCTGGGGTACCCCGGAGCGATCGCGACGATCGCCCGGCAACGAAAACCGAACCAGAGGTGTGACATGAGACTGCTCAGAACATTGATGGCCGCCGCTACGGCGCTCGCCGTTACCGCCTTCGCGGCGCCGAGTCTTGCCGCGGACGATCCCGGCCCGGCCGCCTATGCCAAGGCGCTCAACGGCAAGCGCGTCATGCTCGTGCCGCTGGCGATGGGCTTCGACCTGGCGCAGGGTTGGGCGCACTACCTGAAGAAGGAAGTCGAGGCCTGGGGCGGCACGTTCGAGACCCGCGACCCGAACTGGGTGGTCGATGCCGGCGCGCAGGCGATCACCGACGCCATCGCTTCGGACACGCGGCCGGACGTGCTGATCATTCATGCGCCCGACCTCAACTCCTACTCGAAGCTGATGAAGAAGGCGCAGGCCGCCGGCACCTATGTGCTGCTGGTCGACAATCCGGCGAACTTCCCGGCCGACGCCTTCGTCGGCAGCGACTGGGACAAGCTCGGCCAGCTCGAAGCCGAAGCGGCGATCAAAGGCTGCGGCGAGAATTCGTCCAAGAAGATCGGGTTGGTGCAGGGCGACCAGGCGAACTCGTCGAGCCTCTACCAGTATGCCGGCATCATGAAGGTGCTGGAGAAGCATCCCGACTTCCAGGTCGTGGCAAAGCCCGACTCGAACTGGGACGCGACCACGTCGCGCAACGTGACGACGACGATGCTGCAGCAGCACCCGGACATCTGCTCGATCATCGACTTCTGGGACGGCGACGCCACCGGCGCCTCGGCCGCGATCCGCGACGCCAAGCTCGACGGCAAGGTGTTCCTGGTCACCACCGGCGGCGGCGAGAAGGCGGCCGATTGCGACAAGCTGAACGACGGCACCTATGGCGCCGTGGTGATGACCGATCTTGCCCGCCAGTCGGGCGACATGAACGCCATCATCAAGTTCCTGCTGCAGAGCGGCCAGCCGGCCGGCACCTCGCATACCTACATCTACACGCTGGAGAAGGCGACGACCAAGGCCGACCTCAAGCCCGACAGCTGCTGGGACCTGAAGGCGCTGCAGGCCGAAGCGGCGGCGAAATAAGCCGCGCAGCCGTAAAAGCATCCACGGGGTGGCCGGATCGTTCCGGCCGCCTCTTTCCCGTTTTTAATGACAGCGGCAGCCGATGAATTTCCGTGAACGCCTCCAGGCCTGGCGCTACAATCTCGTGCCCGACCATCTGGTCGGCGAGATCCTGACCAAGCGCTGGACCGACAACGCCATACCTTTCCTGGCGCTGGTGGCGACGCTCGGGGTGTTCGGCTCGATCATTCCGGGCTTCTTCAAGCTCACCTCGCTGCAGGAATCCACTCGACAGCTCGGCGAGTTCTCGCTGGTCGTCATCGGCATGACCGTGGTGATGCTGGGCGGCGGCATCGATCTTTCGGTGGGCTCAATCTTCGCGCTGTCCTGCTTCTCCGCCGTCTACGTCTTCTTCATTCTCGAACAGTCGATCTGGCTGGCCTTGGCCGCGGCACTTTGCACGGGGCTCGTCTTCGGCGCCGTCAACGGCTACCTCGTCGGCTATCTCAGGCTGCGCGCCTTCCTCACCACGCTGGTCACCTTCATCTTCGGGCGGGCGCTGTTCGACATCCTCGTCACCACCTATGCCGCCGACGTGCAGCTTTCGCAGGCGAGCTCCGATGTGCTCGACTTCATCGGCGACGGCACGTTCTGGGGCCTGTCGGTCTCGGTCTGGCTGGCCATCATCCTTGCCGTCATCACGCATATCGCGCTGACGCGCTCGCGGCCCGGCTGGCATGTGCTGGCGGTGGGCGGCTCCCGGCGCTCGGCGCATAATGCCGGCATCCGGGTGCGGCGCACCGTGTTCATGACCTACGTCTTTTCCGGCTTCTGCGCCTCGATCGGCGGCTTCCTGATCGCCTGCCGGTTGAGCGGGGCGGGGCCGGGCACCGGCCTCAATCTCGAGATCATGGCGCTGACGGCGGCGGTGGTCGGCGGCGTCAGCCTTGGCGGCGGACGCGGCTCGGTGGTCAAGGGCCTGATGGGCGCCATCATCGTTCTGACCATGACCAACGGGCTGATCCGGCTCGGCTACGGCACCGGCACCAACCAGATGGTGCTCGGCATCCTGCTTGCGGTTGCCGTCACCATCGACATCCGCTGGCTGAAGAACCGCCACAAAGTGCTGAACGAGGTCTATGTCGCGCCGGTCTACCTCAAGATGGGCGAGACCCAATCGGCCGCGCCCGGTTCCGGCACGTCCTACGAACTCGACAATCGGCTCTCGGCCGCGGACCATATCGGGCTCGGCGAGCTGGAAGGACCCGAGGACGTCATCCTCGACCGCGACGACCATCTCTATTGCGGCACCCGCCACGGCGAGATCGTCCGCTTCTTCGCACCGCACTACCGGCGTTCCGAAGTCTTTGCCCATATCGGCGGCTTTCCGCTGGGGCTCGCCTTCGACCGGGACGGCAATCTGATCAGCTGCGTCGGCGCCATGGGGCTCTATTCGGTCTCGCCGGACCGGGAGGTGAAGCGCCTCTCGGCAGAGACGGCGCGCTCTTGGACCTCGATCGTCGACGATGCGCGTCTGCGGGACCCGAACGATTGCGACATCGCGCCGGACGGCCGCATCTATTTTACGGATTCGACCAAGCGCTATGACGCCCATGATTGGGCGCTGGACTCGATCGAGAACCGCGCCACGGGCCGGCTGCTCGTCTATGATCCCAAGGACGGCTCGACCAGAACGCTGCTCGACGGCTATCGCTACACCAACGGCGTGTGCATGGCGCATGACGGCAAGTCGCTGTTCTTCGCCGAAAGCTGGGCCTGCCGCGTGCATCGCTACTGGCTGGAAGGGCCGAAGGCCGGCACCGCCGAATGCGTCATCCGCGACATGCCGGGCTATCCCGACAACATCAACCGTGCCTCGGACGGCAATTACTGGATGGCCTGGCTCGGCATGCGCACGCCAAGCTTCGACCTGTCGCTGCGCCATCCCGACATGCGTAAGCGCATGACGCGACGCCTGCCGCAGGACGAGTGGCTGTTTCCCAACATCAACACCGGCGGCGTGGTGAAGTTCAACGAGAAGGGCGGCATCGTCGAGGCGCTCGGCGATCTTTCCGGCAACGCGCATCCGATGGTCACCTCGATGCGCGAGCACAAGGGCTACCTGTTCGTCGGCGGCATCCTCAACAACCGCATCGGGCGCTACAAGATTGAGGGCGCAGACCCGAGCTGGACGAGCCCCGCCTCCTATTGGGGAGGCAAGCCATGATCCTCGATCCGATCCTGGATGTCTTTCGCGGCAGAGCGGTCACCATTCCGCCGCTCGACGGCGCCTTCCGTCCCAACACGCGGCTGGACGACGCGCCGGCCTTCGCCGAACTGAGCGAGCCGGACAATCTGCTGGTGTCTGACGGGCGGCTGCTTGTCTCCAGCGGCAACGCTATCCTGGCGGTTGCGGCTGGTTCCGAGCCCGTCGCGGTCGAAACCTTTCAATCCCCCATCACCGCGCTGGCGCTGTCGCCATCGGGCGAACTGACCGTGGGGCTGGAGAGCGGCAGACTGCTGATTGCCGGCAAGGAGGTTTCGCTGCCGGCCGAAATACGGTGCATCACAGCGCTTGCCTATGCCGATGACGGCACGCTGTGGCTGGCCAATGGCTCCAGCGAACATGCTCCGTCGCAATGGGCGGCCGACCTGATGAAGAAGGGCGCATCCGGTTCGCTGTGGCGGTGCGGGGCGGGTGGCATCGGTTTTCAGAAGATCGCCGGCGACATCGCCTTTCCCTATGGGCTTCACCCGGTCGGCGCCAACGTGCTGGTGAGCGAAAGCTGGCGCCACCAGCTCGTGCGCTTTGACGGCGCGACTGGCAACCGCACCACGGTGCTGACGCATCTGCCCGGCTATCCGGCGCGGCTGGCGCCGGCCGGCGGCGGCGCATGGCTGACGCTGTTTGCGCCGCGCAACCGGCTGATCGAATTCGTGCTGCAGGAAACACATTATCGCCGCGACATGATCAGCCAGGTGCCGCCAGCCTACTGGATTGCGCCGGCGCTGGCCTCCAACCGCAGCTTCCTCGAGCCGCTGCAATGCGGCGGCATCCGCACCATGGGCATCCACAAGCCGTGGTCGCCCAGCCGCTCCTATGGGCTCGTAGTCAGGCTCGACCGAACCCTGCAGCCGCAGTTCAGCCTGCACAGCCGCGCCAACGGCACGCGGCACGGCATCTGCAGCGTGGCGGAGAAGGACGGTCGCCTGTTCATCGCCTCGAAGGGCGGTGACTGCGTGCTGGCGCTCGACGCAGTCACGGGAGGTTTCTGATGGAGCCGATCGTCCGTCTGGAAAATGTCACCAAGACCTATCGCGGCGTGCCGGCGGTGAAGAATGTCACGTTCGATCTGAGGAAGGGCGAGATTCATGCGCTGCTTGGCGAGAACGGCGCCGGCAAGTCGACGCTGACCAAGATCATCGCCGGCGTCGTCGACGCGACTTCGGGCAAGATGTTCCACCAGGGCGTCGAGACGGCTTATGCCTCGCCGCACGCCGCGCTGGAAGCGGGCATCGCCATGGTGTTCCAGGAGACCAGCCTGGTGCCGTCGATGACGGTGGCGCAGAACCTTTATCTCGGCACGGAGAAATTCCTCAACCGGCTGCGCGGCACCTACATCTCGGCGCAGCAATTCCTGCAGTCGCTGAATTTTCCGGTCGATCCCAATGCGATGGTGGCGACGCTGGGTGCTGCCAAGCGGCAGATGGTCGAGATCGCGCGCGCCGTCCACCATAATGCCGAGATCATCATCTTCGACGAACCGACGGCGACGCTGACGCCGGAAGAGAAACGCCACTTCTTCGCGCTGATCCGGAGGCTTAAAGCGCGCGGCGTGTCGATCGTCTTCATCAGCCACGCGCTGGAAGAGGCGCTGATGATTGCCGACCGCATCACCATCCTGCGCGACGGCGAACTGGTGATCACCGACGAGGCATCCGCCTTCGACCGCGACAGGATCGTCGCTGCCATGGTTGGGCGCTCGCTGTCGGGACAGATCTACCGCCAGCGCGACGAGACGAAGCTGCGCAAGGCCGGCAAGAAAGTGCTCTCGGTGCAGGACATCTCGATGAGCAACATCGTGCGCAACAATTCCTTCTCGATCTTCGAAGGCCAGATCACCGGCGTATTCGGCCTGATCGGATCGGGCCGCACCGAGACGTTCAAGATCGTCTCGGGCATCTACAAGCGCGACTTTTTGCGCGGTGGCGCGATTGAATTGGACGACAAGCCGGTGCGCTACCTCGTGCCGAGCGAGGCGGTGGCCGACGGCATCGTCTACGTCACCGAGGACCGCAAGAGCGAAGGCATCTTCGAGACGATGGGCGTCGCCGAGAACCTGTTTGGCGGGTTGCTCGCCGCGGGCCGTGAAAAGGCCTGGATGATCAACCAGCAGGAGATGCGGCAGCTTTCGGCTGAATGGACCAAGACGCTCAACATCAAGGCGATCAACGACAATGCCCGCGTGGTCGAGCTTTCCGGCGGCAACCAGCAGAAGGTGGTGATCGGCAAGGGGCTGGTGCAGCAACCGCGCATCGTCATCTTCGACGAGCCGACACGCGGCGTCGATGTCGGCGCCATCGCCGAGATTCACCAGATCATCAACCGTCTGGCCGACGAGGGCCTCGCCGTCGTCGTCATCTCGTCCTACCTGCCGGAGATCATGAACCTGTCCGACCGCATCCTTGTCTGCCGCCAGGGCCGCATCGTCGAGGAGTTCTCGCCGGCGGAGGCGACGGAGGAGAAGATCATGTACGCGGCGGTGCATTAGGGTAGCGAGGCGACGGCGGATGATCGCGCGATTGGATCGAGCACCCCTGGAGATTAGCCGAGGCGCTTGTCATGTCGTCATCCACGGGCGGAGCAAGGAGCGAAGCGACGCGCGCAGACCCGAGGATCCATGCCGCGGCTTTCGGGCGCCGCTACGGTGCAGAATTCTGCTTCGCCGCGCCCTTCGCGTGAGGGCACGGAATGGATTCCAGGGTCTGCGCGCGTCGCTTCGCTCCTTGCTCCGCCCTGGAATGACGATGCTGAGGTGCTTCGGTCAACCACTGCTGCAGTGTGCTGTTCCGAGCCAAGAAATTGAATCGGACAAACCGTTTAGCCGCCTATGCGCAACACTTGATTCAACGACGTCTTCCATCAGTTCATTGAAAGGACCACACCATGGCCACCACAAAACTCCTCAGCGATGCCGAGGTCGAAAAGATCCCGGCGGTGAAGGCCGTGTTCGACGATATCCGGGCGACGCGAAAATCCGACTTCGTCAACAATTTCTGGCGCGGGCTGGCCAATGATCCGGCGGCGCTGAAGCGGGTGTGGGAGCAGCTCAAGGCGGTGATGGTCGCCGACGGCGCGATCGATCCGCTGACCAAGGAGATGATCTATATCGCGGTCTCGACTGCCAATGGCTGCTCCTATTGCGTCCACTCGCACACGGCCGCCGCCCGCGCCAAGGGCATGACCGACGCGCAGCATGGCGAGCTTGTGTCGATCATCGGGCTTGCCGGCCAGACCAATCACCTGGTCACGGCAATGCAGATTCCTGTCGATCCGCAATTCGAGGTGAAGTGAGGCGCCGGCTTCTCCTTCTCCCCTTGTGGGAGAAGGTGGCCGAGCGAAGCTCGGTCGGATGAGGGGTGTTCCAGCGGTGTGAGAGGCTGGTGTCTTCTGGAGCACCCCTCATCCGTCTCGGCGCTTCGCGCCGATCCACCTTCTCCCACAAGGGGAGAAGGTAAAGCCGCGCTACACCGGCCGATAAACCTTTTCTGCCGTATTCCAGAAAATATCCGCCTCGGCCTTCGCGCCATGTTTCGCCACCGCCGCGCGGTGCGCCTGGATCAGCTCGGCATGGCTGGTCCAGAGCTTCTCGATCGGGAAGTTCGAGCCGAACATCAGCCGGTCGCTGCCGAGAATTTCGACCGCGTTGTCGACGATGTAGGCGATGAGCTCCGGGTCGTTGCGGTGGACGAAGGTGCCGAGCCCCGACAGCTTGGCGTAGAAATTGGGTGCTGCCGAAAGCATGCGCAGACCCGCCTTCCATGCTTCGGTGGTTTCCGGTTCCATGCCGGTCAGCATGCCGGCATGGGTGAGGATGAAATTCGTCTGAGGGTTTTCGCCGACTAGTGTCAGCCCGTCCTTCATCTGCGCGGGAAAGAGCTGCAGGTCGAAGGAGAGGCCGTAATCCTTCAAACGCGCCACGTTCTTCCGCACTTTCGGATCGATCACCTGGTCGGCCGAAGCGGCGAAACGGAAGGCGGGCGTCTCATGCCAGTGGAGCTGCATGCGCACGCCGCGCAGCAGTGGATATTTTTTCAATCGGTCGATCTGCGGGCGGACGTCGTCGACCGTCATGTCGGTATAACCGACAATGGCGTGCGGCCAGCCGGTTTCATCCGCGGTCTTCTGCAGGAAGGCGACTTCCTTCTCGAAATCCTCCTTGGCCCAGTTGGTCTGGACATAGACGGCCTTCTCGACGCCTGAGCCTTTCTGGTCCTCGAGGAACTCGGTGATCGGATAGTCGCGGCGGATCGGCTCGTAGGGGCCGAAGATGCGCGGCACCATCGGCCCGACCAGCCAGGGCTGGTCCCTCTGGCGCCAGATGTGGAAATGCGCGTCGATGGCTTTCTGCATCACGATATCCTTTTCCAGACGACTGAAGCCGCGGGCGCAGGATGGGCGAGCGACAGGATGAAATCGGTGAGGCTTCTCAGCGACGAGCCGTCGACGAGATCGTCGAGCATCGGCAGGATGGCGCCAAGCGCCGAAGTTGCGGGGCGAAAACGCGGATCGCCGGCGAGCGGGCTCGCCAGCGACAGCCGGAAGGCGCGGGCGCTGAACCGCCGCATCGCGGTTTCGAGGTCGGAATGATCGCCGCGTTCCAGTCCGTCGGACAGGATGACGATGCAAGCGCCGCGCGCGAAGGCGGAAAAGCGCGGGACCGACAGGAAGGCCAGCAATGTCGACCCCATGCGGGTGCCGCCGTCCCAATCGTCAACAAGCGCCGCGGCGCGGGCGAGCGCCTGCTCGCGGTCCAGAATGCGTAGCGCCGAGGTGATACGGGTAAGCCGCGTGCCGAAGGTGAAGACTTCGGCGCGGTCTGCGCCTTGCACCGCCGCGTGAGCCAGCTTGAGATAGTCGGCGGTGTGCAGCTTCATCGATCCGGAGATATCGATGAGCAGAAGCAGTTTTCGCGATACCGCCTGCCGCCGGCGCAGCAGCGGCGAGGGGATGTCGCCATCGGCGCTGACGATTTCGCTGAGCGAGCGCCGGAGGTCGAGCGTGCCGCGCGAACGCGTGCGCATGGTGCGGAAAGAACGGCGCGCGGGGAGGGCGGAGGCGAGCTTGCGGCGGAACTGGCCGAGACCATCGGGATCGCGCTGGAAATCGCGGCTGCTCAATTGCTCGAGCGCCGAGGAGAGCTCGCCGCCTTTCTCCTGGCGGGCGATCTGCTTCTCTTCCTCGCGCGTGCCGCGATCGTCCTTGACGCGGGTTTCGTCGTCCTCCTCGCCTTCGGTCGGAGGCTTGGCGTCGCCGTAGAAATAGGCGCGGAAATGCGCTTCGAATTCGTCGCGGCGCTCGGGCGAGGGCGCAAGCGTCGCGAGTGCGGCCTCGCGGATGTCGTTCATCGAGCGCGGGCCGAGCAGTGTGACCGCCTGCATGAAGCTGGTGATTTGTTCGGGCGCGATGGCGAAGGCGTGATGGCGCAGCAAGCGGGCGAAGCGGAGGAACGGCGCGGCGGGACGAGGCAAGCTCTCCTCTCCCCGGGGAGAGGATGCCGGCAGGCAGGTGAGGGGCAGCGCTACCTTCTGCCCAGTGTGGCGCTGCCCCTCATCCGCCCCTTCGGGGCACCTTCTCCCCGTAAACGGGGCGAAGGGGTTGTCGAGGTCGCGGCTCACCCCAGCGCCTCCTCGACAATCCTCCCCAGTTCCGGTGCGATCGCCGACAAATCCTCCTCGTCCTTGATCAGCACGCCGATGGCCCGCCGGAAGGCCTCCGGCCACGGGCTTCCGCCTTTTTCGAGGATGGTCGCGGCATTCGCCCATTCGACCGCTTCGGCGATGCCAGGCGGCTTGGCCAGGGGCCGCGCGCGGATCTCCTGCACGGCATTCGCCACCGCTTTTGCCGTCGCTTCCGCAACATGGCCCGCGCGCAGCATGATGATCTCGGCCTCGCGCTGGGCGTCGGGATAGCCAATCCAATGATAGACGCAGCGGCGGCGCAGCGCCTCGGCCAGCTCGCGCGTGCGGTTGGAGGTGAGGATGACGATCGGCTGCGTCGCGGCACGGATCGTGCCGCGTTCCGGGATGCTGATCTGGAAGTCTGAGAGGAATTCGAGCAGCAGCGCCTCGAACTCGTGATCCGAGCGGTCGATCTCGTCGACCAGAAGAACGCGCTGCTCCGGCGCTCGCAGCACCTGCAGCAGCGGCCGGGCGATGAGAAAACAGTCGTCATAGATGTCGATCTCATGCTCGCCGGCATGGCGGATGGCGAGCAACTGGCGCTGATAGTTCCACTCGTAAAGCGCATGCCCGGCGTCTATGCCTTCGTAGCATTGCAGCCGCACCAGCTCGCGGCCAAGCAGTTCGGCCACCGCCTTGGCGGCCTCGGTCTTGCCGACGCCCGGCGCGCCTTCGAGCAGCAGCGGCTTGCCCAGGCGGATCGCGAGGAAGATCGCCGTCGCAAGGCTGTCGTCGGCCAGGTAGCGCGAAGCGGCAAGGCGCGCGGCGATCGCCTCCGGCGAAGCCGCGACCGCAACGGCGTCGGGGTTTGCCATCTTCCCCTCAGCCCGCGGCCTGCGCCTTCAGCGCGCGCAGGATGCGCTCGGGCGTGATCGGCAGCGTGTCGATGCGTACGCCGACGGCGTCGAAGACCGCATTGGCGACGGCCGGGATCTGCGGGTTGGCGCACATCTCGCCCGGCCCTTTGGCGCCGAACGGCCCATCGGCGGAAGGACGCTCCAAGACAATGATCTCGGTTTCGGCCAGGTCCCCTGGGCCCGGCATCAAATACTGGTTGAAGTCGGTGCCGCCATGATCGCGGTTCGGATAGTAGGGTTCGGTCGTCTCATAGAGCGCATGGCTGATGCCCATCCAGGAGCCGCCGACCAGTTGCTGCTCGACCATCTTCGGGTTGAGCGCACGGCCGATCTCGAAGACGTTCTTCACGGTGAGCACCGTGACCTCGCCGGTCTCGTCGTCGACCTCGACCTCGGCCACCGTGCAGGCATGGGCGTAGCAGGTGGAGGGCTTCATCGCGCCGGTCTCCTTCTCCGGGTAAGAGCGCGGAATGAGAAACATGCCGCGCCCCGAGATCGAGCGGCCGCGCTTGAAATGCGCCGACAGCGCCACGTCGAAGATCGAGATCGATTTCTGCGGCGCGCCCTTCACCTGGATGTTGCCCTGGCCGTCGGTCTCGAGGTCGGATGCATTCACCTCCAGCTCCTCGGCCGCCACTTCCAGCATGACCTGGCGCGCCTCCTTGGCCGCCTGGATGACGGCGTTGCCGGCGCGGTGCGTGCCGCGCGAGGCGAAGGTGCCCATGCAGTGCGGGCCGGTGTCGGTGTCGGCGGTGTCGATGACGACGCGGTCGGTCGGCACGCCGATCGTCTCGGCGCAGATCTGCGCCATGATCTGCTTCATGCCCTGGCCCAGATCGACACTGGACAACGTCACCATGAAGTTGCCGGTCGGGGTCGAATGGACCAGCGCCTGGGTCGGGTCGCCGCCGAGGTTCATGCCGGTCGGATAGTTGATCGCGGCGACGCCGCGTCCACGCCGGATCGCCATCTCAGGCCCCCTTCCTGTAGGAGGACATCGTCATGTATTTTTCCGCCACCGGCCAGTTGGCGACGCGCGAGGCTTCCTGCATGCATTCGATCAGCGCCGCGCCTTCGGTTGGCTGGCGATGCGCCTTCATGTCGCCGTCGCGATAGGCGTTGATGAAGCGGAACTCGAGCGGATCCATGCCGATCAGCCGTGCCAGTTTGTCCATCTGCACCTCCAGCGCGAAGTCGCCGATGGTGACGCCGAAGCCGCGCATGGCCGACGAAGGGGTGCGGTTGGTGTAGACGCAATAGGTGTCGATCCAGACATTCGGGATCGTGTAGGGGCCGGGATAGTGTGCCGCGCCCTTCTGCGCGCCATAGGGCGAGTGGCGCGAATAGGCGCCGGCGTCGGTATAACCGGTCACCTTGCGCGCGACGATGCGGCCGTCCTTCATGACGCCGTCCTTGATGATCACCTTCTCGGCGGCGCGCGGCGAGGAGATCTGCATTTCCTCCTCGCGGCTGTAGATAAAACAGACCGGGCGTCCGGTTAGCTTGGCCGCGAGGATAGCGATCGGCTCGACGATGACGTCGACCTTGCCGCCGAAGCCACCGCCAACGGTGCCGCCGACGAAATGCAGCTTCGAGCCCGGGATCTGCAGGATGATCGAGGTGTTGTCGAGGGTGAAGAACATCGCCTGCGTGTTGGTGTAGCAGGTGAAGCGGTCATTGCCTTCCGGCGCCACCACGCAGCCCGTGGTCTCGGTCGGCGCGTGCTCGATCGGCGAGGACTGGTAGGACTGTTCGAGGATGTGGTCGGCCTGGGCAAAGCCTGCCTCGACATCGCCGAAGCGCACCTTGCGGCACTCGCCGCTGTCATAGAGGTAGTAATTCTGGCCGTGATATTCGTTGACCAAAGGCGCGCCGGGCTTCAGCGCTTCCTCCATGTCGAAGACGGCCGGCAACACCTCATAGTCGACCTTGACCTTGGCGGCGGCTTCCTGCGCGGCGCGCTCGGTCTCGGCCAGCACCGCCACCACGGCCTCACCCTTCCAGCGCACCTTGCCGTCGGCGAGCACGGTTTCGTCCTCGGGCCCGATCTGGATCAGGATCAGGATGGTGTAGACATTGTGCGGCACATCCCTGGCGGTCAGCACGCGCACAACGCCCGGATGTTTCTCCGCTTCCGACGTATCGATCGAGCGGATGCGGGCATGGTGGTGCGGGCTGCGCACCATCTTCAGATGCAGCATGCCCGGGAAGTTTCGGTCGGCGAAATAAACGGTCTTGCCGGTGACATGTCCCGGCGAGTCGAGCCGCGGGCGACCCTGGCCGATCTCATGCAGGCCGTCCTTGCGGACATCGGCAAAGTAGTCCTTGCGCAGTTCCATGGCTCGTCCCCTCAGGCGGCGTTCTGCGAGTTGGCGCGCGCCGCAAGCAGCACCGCCTGGATGATCGGCTCGTAGCCGGTGCAGCGGCAGATGTTGCCGGACAGCGCCTCGACCACATCCTCGCGGCTCGGGTTGGACGTGCGGTCGAGCAGAACCTTCGCGGCCATGATCATGCCCGGCGTGCAGAAGCCGCATTGCGTGGCGAAGGCATCGAGGAAGGCGCGCTGCAGCGGATGCAGCACACCGCCTTCGGCAAGGCCGGCGGTGGTCCTGACGTCGGCACCGCCGCAGGTTTCGGCCAGCGTCAGGCAGGAGAGCCTGAGTTCTCCGTCGATGATGACCGAGCAGGCGCCGCAGGTGCCTTGGTGGCAACCCCCCTTGGGTGAGGTGTCGCCAATCTTGTCGCGCAGCACATTGAGCAGCGTCGTGCCGCTTTCGACGAACTCGGCTTTCTCCGAGCCGTTGAGTGTGAATTGAACCGGAACCTTCGCCATTTTTCCTCCCTGCGCGCCTGCCCGGATCGGCCGGACAGACGCGCGTCCCCCACGGATATTAGTCAAGCAGCAGACGGCCGAGATGGACCGGCAGAACCTCGGCGCGATACCAGGCGCTGGCGATCGGGTCGGTGATCGGCGCGATGCCTTCGCTCGCAGCGGTCAGGGCCGGCGCGATCTCCTGCGGGGTGAGCTTGCAGCCGAGCAGCGCCTTTTCGGCCGCTAAAGCGCGCATTGGACGATCGGCCATGCAGCCCAGCGCGATGCGCGCCGAGGTCACCGTGCCGTCAGATGCGAGCTCCAGAAGCGCGGCGATGCTCAGCACGGACACACCCTTGGGCTTGACCCGCGATACTTTCAGGAAGCGGAAGCTCTCGGCTTTAGGCAATGCAATATCCACCGCGGTCAGTATGGCGCGGCTGGTGTCGCGATCGGCCAAAAAAGTCTCGATCGGCACTTCGCCGGCTTGGGTGACGACGGTCGCGTCCAGCGCCAGCAGCGCCACCGCGAAATCCCCGTAAGGGGCAGGGGCAAACAGATTGCCGCCGACGGTCGCCATGTTGCGGATCGCCGGTCCGCCGACGGCGCGCGCGGCCGGCGCAAGCGCGGCGAGCTCGGGATGGCGGGCAATCGCGGCCATGGTGACCGAAGCGCCGAGCCGGACCTTGCCGCCGGAAACCGCGATCTGCGAGAGGCCGGGATCGTTGACGCGGATCAGGTTGGAGACGGCAACGTCGCCTTCATTGGCCGCGCGGACGACAAGCGTGCCGCCGCCGAGATAGCGTGTCCCAGCGGCCTGCAACGCGGCGTTGGCGTCTTTCACGCTCGAAAAAGTCTGCAGCGCAAGCGACATGGCGCGCTCCCGTCAGCTCTGGCCGGCGAAATGAGCCTTCAGGGCGTTGAAACCGCCCTGGAAGACGTTGGCGCCCATGCCCTCGGCCAGCTTGTCCGCCTCCTCGGGCGCGGCGTCGAAGCTCGCTGTCCATTCGGCATAGGTGCGGTTGCCGTCGGTGACGCGCCGCAACTGCAGCGTCGCCTTGTGATTAGTGAGCGGCTGCGGCGTCTCGAGGATCGAATAGCTGACCAGGAAATTCTCATCCGAGAAATCGAGCAGCTTCTCGCGCAGGCGCGCGCCGCTGACCAGTTGGAAGTTGCGCACGCAGCCGATCGCGGTGGCGTCCTTGCCGTCCTCGATATGGCTTTCCACCATGCGCGGATGCCAGCTGGGCAAACCATTGAAGTCGCGGATGCGCGCCCAGACCTGCTCGACCGGCGCGTCGATGACGCTGGAGATGGTGACTTTCGCCATAGACTGGTTCCCTTGCAAAGATCGGGAGCATGCTAGAGCGGCCGACGGGCCGGCGCTTATCAATGCGTCTTGAGGGCCTATCAACCAGTCGGAAAAAGCGGCGACGGATCAGCCTGTAAAGGCGCTCACGACATGGCTCTTGCGGCTTCGCGATAGAGCGTCGGCGGCACGCCGACGTGGTCGCGGAAGAAGCGCGAGAAATTGCCCTGGGTGGTGAAGCCGAGATTGCAGGCGACGGAGATCAGCGGTTCCTGCGACCATTGCAGCTGGCGCACGGCTTCCTCCATGCGCAGCGTGTTCCAGTAGACGTTCGGCGTCAGGTTGGTCTGTTCCTTGAAGAGCGCGAAGAAATGCGGTCGTGAGAGCCCGACCGAACGAGCCACGTCGTCGAACGAGATGCGCTCGCAGACATTGGCCTTCATGAGCTGGATCGCCTTGCGGACACGAAAATCGAGCATCGTGTTGATGCGCGCGCGGGCTACCTGTGGCGCCGAAGCATCTGCCGCGTCGAGCACGCTGTCGATGAAACGCTCGATCTCGTAGTTGGCGACCTCGTCGATGCTCTCATTGTCGGTCAGGTGATCGAGCAGGTTCGCCGCCGCCTGGTGCAGCCAGGGCTCCAGTGTGATCGCGGCCTGCGTGAACAGCGGCGCCGACGAGGGAAGGTCGCGGCGCTGGCGCGCCCAATCCGGGTCGATGTAGAAGGCCAGGAACAGGCCGGGCTTGCCGTCGCGGGAAAGGGCGTGGCTGTGCGGCTGGAACGAGTTGATGCCGGCCGCGGTGCCAGGCCCAAGCCGCACCGTCTCGCGGCCGACGGTCATTTCGCCTGCCGTGCCTTCCAGCCAGATGATGAGATGCGCCTCGCCATGGGCATGGGTGACGAAGTCATTGGCGACATTCAGCACGGAAACATGTCCGAACCGGCCCCAGTAGAGCCTGATCGCGTCCGTCATGGCTATCGTTCCTCCCGCAGGCGACTGGCCTCCCTTCGCCTGCCGGGCAATAGTGCGGCTGAGTTTGCAGTTGCGTCAAGGCAGGCAATGATGACAGACGTTTGGGGGCGGCCGTCGGGGCGGATTTTCAGACTGGGCGATAGGCGCTTTCCCTTCTCCCACAAGGGGAGAAGGCGAGGCGGCGCACTTCAGTCACTACGCCTGAAATTGCGGATGCGGTCGAACAGAACCGCCAGGATGATCGCGCCACCGATGAAGGTGCCTTGCCAGAAGGCGTTGATGCCAAGCAGGCCGAGGCTGTTGCGGATCACCTCAATGAGGGCGGCGCCGACGATGGCGCCGAGCGCGGTGCCGACGCCGCCGGCGAGATTGGCGCCGCCGATGACGGTGGCGGCAATCACCTGCAGCTCCATGCCGTTGCCGAGATTGGTGGTGACGGCGCCCAGCCATCCGGTCTGGATGATGCCGGCAAGCCCTGCCGACAGCGCCGAGATCATGTAGACGACGACCTTGATCTGCTTGACGGGAACGCCGGTCAGCGTCGCCGCATGCTCATTGCCGCCGATGGCGAAGATGTGCCGGCCGAATTTGGTCCAGCGCAGGATGAAGCCGGTGATCCCCGCCAGGAGGATCATATAGAGCACCGGATTGGCGATGCCGAAAAGCCAGGCGCCGCCGCCCAATGACAAAAGCTTCTGGTGGTCCGGCCCGAACTGGAACACCACGGTGTTGTTCGAGGCGACCATGGCAAGGCTGCGCGCCACCGACAGCATGCCGAGCGTGACCACGAAAGGCGGGAAGCCGAGATAGGCGATGAGCAGGCCGTTGAAGGCGCCGATCGCAAGCGCGGTGGCGATCGAGGCCAGGATGCCCACCTCGATCGAATAGCCGGCATGCATGGTGACGGCGAGCACCATCGAGGATAGGCAAAGCACCGAGCCGACCGAAAGGTCGATGCCGCCAGTAATGATGACGAAGGTCATGCCGAGCGCGACGATGGCGACGAAGGTGATATTGCGCGTGATGTTGAAGATGTTCTTCGACGTGGCGAAGGAATCGGTGGCGACGGACAGGAACAGGCAGGCGAGGATGACCGCGATCACCACCCAGAAAGTCTGGTTGGCAAAGAGCCGCGACAGGAAGGTGTGCTGCTTCTGCGCGATCGTCTGGTCAAGTGTGACTGCCATTATCGGCCTTTCCTGAGAGGCGGCGCGGCGTTCCGCGCGATCACGCAACATGTTCGATGGCGCCGGTGATCAGCCCGGTGACTTCCTCGGGCGAGCTCGAGGCGATTTTCTTGTCGGCCACCTTGCGGCCGCGCCGCATGACGATAACACGGTCAGCGACGTCGAACACGTCGGGCATGCGGTGGCTGATCAGCACCACGGCGATGCCCTGATCACGCAGGTGGCGGATGAGATTGAGCACTTCGGCGACCTGCCTGACCGAAATCGCCGCCGTCGGCTCGTCCATCAGCACGATCTTGGCCTGCGACAGCATGGTGCGGGCAATCGCCACCGCCTGGCGCTGGCCGCCCGACATCTGCTTGACGAGGTCGCGCGGCCGCGTCTCGGATTTCAGCTCGGCAAAGAGCTGGCCGGCGCGCTTGTACATCGCGCCATAGTCGAGAATGCGCAGCGGACCGAAGCCGCGGCGCAGCTCGCGGCCGAGATAGACGTTGGCCGCGGCGGTCAGGTTGTTGCAGAGCGCGAGGTCCTGGTGGACGATCTCGATGCCGTGCTGGCGCGCATCCGCCGGCTTGTGCATGACAAGGTCCTTGCCCTCCAGCCGCATGGTGCCGTGGCTCGGGTGGAAATTACCAGCGATCATCTTCACCAGCGTCGACTTGCCGGCACCGTTGTCGCCCATCAGGCCGACGACCTCACCAGCTTCCAGCGAAAACGATACATCGTTGACCGCCTGGATGGCGCCGAAATGCTTCGAGATGTTGGCGAGTTCCAGAACCGACACCAGCCTTAAGCCTCCCCGTTGTTGGCGCAACTGGCCACCGAACCCGGCGGCGGCGCTTGCGTCTCGCCCCGTCCATCTCCTCCTGAACGGTGCGTCCACGCATTTAGGCAAAAGCGGACGGGGGCGTCAATCAATTGTCTGACGATTAATTTCGAGACTCGACGAAAAATCGGTTTTGTAGGACAAATAGCAATTGACGCTGGCGAAAAGCCGATATTAGCTAAGCTTCGGAACAAGACTTTGCCAATCGTCCGTCTATCCGGCGGAGGCAGGCAGATGGTTTGAGGGTAAAGGATTCGGCTGCATCGGTATTCGGGCGGACGGATCGGCAAATGCTTATCAGCCCGGCGCGGGGCGCGAACATCATGAGATGCTCGTCGTGGTTCTTGTGTATCCGGGTTGATCAGTGTGGCGGGCACGCGGTGTCCGTCTGTTTCAAGGGAGGACTGACATGAGGAAAACACTTTTGCTTGCCGCCGTCGCCGCCATGGCGTTGGGCGCCGGGCCGGCTTTGGCCAAGAAACAGCTCGTCATCGTTGTGAAGGGTCTCGACAATCCGTTCTTCGAAGCCATCCATCAGGGCTGCGAGAAGTGGAACAAGGAAAACGCCAGCTCGGAATATGAATGCTTCTACACCGGCCCGGCATCGACTTCCGACGAGGCCGGCGAGGCGCAGATCGTGCAGGATATGCTGAGCAAGCCAGACACGGTGGCGATGGCGATCTCGCCGTCGAACGCGCCGCTGATCGCGCAGACGATCAAGAGCGCCAATCCGTCGATCCCGATCATGACGGTCGACGCCGACCTTGCCAAGGAAGACGCCGCCCTTCGCAAGACCTATCTCGGCACCGACAACTACCTGATGGGCAAGAAGATCGGCGAGTACATCAAGAAGGCCAAGCCGAATGGCGGCACGATCTGCACGATCGAGGGCAATCCGGCGGCCGACAACATCCTGCGTCGCGCGCAAGGCATGCGCGATGCGCTGACCGGGAAGGAAGGTCTTGCAGCACTTGCCGGCGAAGGTGGCTGGACCGAAGCTCCCGGCTGCCCGGTGTTCACCAATGACGACGGCGCCAAAGGCGTGCAGGCGATGACCGACATCCTCGCCGCCAACCCGAAGCTCGACGCCTTCGGCATCATGGGTGGCTGGCCGCTGTTCGGCGCGCCGCAGCCTTATCGCGACCTGTTCAAGCCGATGGCCGACAAGATCGCCAAGAACGAGTTCGTCATCGGCGCCGCCGACACGATCGGCGACGAGGTGGCGATCGCCAAGGAAGGCTTGGTGACCGCGCTGGTCGGCCAGCGGCCTTTCGAGATGGGCTACAAGGCGCCGGCAGTGATGCTCGACCTCATCGGTGGCAAGAAGGTCGACGATCCGGTCTTCACCGGCCTCGACGAATGCACCAAGGAAACGGCCGACACCTGCATCCAGAAGTAGGCTCTGGCTGCATCCAGAAGTGCCAAAAAAGGGGCGCCCAGTGGGTGCCCCTATCCATTTCGGCGCCTGCTCCCGCCGTCGAACAGGGCAGGGCGGCTCCCGCCTAAATCTTCTGCTTCACGCCGTCTTTCGAAGGCATCAGGTCGACGCCATTGAGCTTGCCGATATGCGTGGCGAGCATCGGCACATACTGTTCCGTGGGACCGGCGGCGAAGGCTGTCGCAAAGGAATTCTTGGTCGCGTTGCCCAGAGGATTGGCGATGCCGACCGCGCCCGCCATCGATTCCAGATAGGTCAGGTCCTTGAAGGCATTGGCGATGGTGAATTTGTGGGCGTCGCGGTCGCCCTCCAGCGTCCAGCGCATGAAGGTCTGGTAGAAGCCGCAATCCATGCGGCCGTTGCGAATGACGCTGTCGAAGCGCGGCGGCGAGATGCCGACCTTCTCGGCCAGCGCCAGCGCCTCGGAATAGATCGCGGCGTAGCCCAGCGAGATGAAGTTGTTGAGCAGCTTCATGCGGTGGCCGTCGCCGGTATCGCCGATATGAACGATGCGGCCGGCCCAGGTCTCGAGCACCGGCTTCAGCCTGGCGAACACGGCGTCCGGCGCGCCGACCATGGCGTCGAGCGTGCCTTCCCAGGCCTCCTTCGGCGTGCGGCTGAGCGGCGCATCGACATAGTCGACGCCAAGCGCCTTGAGTTCGGCGGCCAAGGCCACGGTCGAGACCGGATCGGAGGTCGAGCAATCGACGACGACCGAGCCTTGCTTCAGGCCCTCCTTCAGCCCGTCGGGGCCGCGGATGATCGCCTCCACCTCGCGCGAGCCGGTGACGCAGATGAAGACGATGTCGGAGGCCGCGGCCACCTCCTTGGACGTGGCAACTTCCTTGGCGCCGCGTCCGGCCAAGTCTTCCGCCGGCTTGCGGTTCTTGCGACCGAGGAAGGTCAGCGGATAGCCCTTGTCGACGATGTTCTTGGCGATGCCGTGCCCCATCAGGCCAAGGCCGATGAAACCGATGTTCTCGCGGGCAGCGGTGGTGCTCATGTCGTCTCTTCCCTGTCTTTCATGGTGATGGGCGCCCGCGCGGCGGGCGATTGTCCAGAAGGTTTCCGCGGATCGCGGGTGGCGGGCGATCGCGGAATGTCATATTGTCTGACAATACACATAATTACCTAGCATTGTGGAGAGCAAAATGACGAAGCGGATCATGTTCACCGGCGGCAGCGGCAAGGCTGGCCGGCATGTCGTGGAATATCTGGTCGAACATGGCTGCCAGGTGCTCAACATCGACACCAAGCCGCTCGACAATCCGAAAGTGCGCACTTTGATCGCCGACATCGCCGACAGCGGCCAGGTTTTCAACGCGCTATCGAGCTATATGGGTCTGCACGAGTTCGACCCGTCGTTGAGATCGCAGCCAGTCGACGCCGTGGTGCATTTCGCGGCAATCCCGCGCATCATGATCACGCCGGACAACGAGGTGTTCCGCATCAACGCGATGGGCACCTACAATGTCATCGAGGCGGCGGTGAAGCTCGGCATCCGCAAGGTTGTCATCGCTTCCAGCGAGACGACCTACGGTCTTGTCTTCGCCAACGAGCCTCGCAATCCGACGCATTTCCCGCTCGACGAGGATTATGACGTCGACCCGATGGACTCCTATGCGCTGTCGAAGATCGTCAACGAGAAGACCGCGCGGGCTTTCGCGTTGCGCAGCGGCTTCGACATCTATGCGCTGCGCATCGGCAATGTCATCGAGCCGCATGAATATTCGCTATTCCCGAAATGGTTCGCCGATGCGGGTTTCCGAAAGCGCATCGCCTGGAGCTATATCGATGCGCGCGATCTCGGCCAGATCACCTTGCGCGCCATCGAGAAGGACGGCCTGGGCTATCAGGTGTTCAACGCGGCCAACGACGACACCTCATCGGACCTGCCGACGGCGGAGCTGTTGAAGCGCTTTTATCCGGGCGTGCCGGTCAAGGCCGAACTCGGCGAATATGAGACGCTGCTTTCGAACCGCAAGGCGCGCGATGTGCTTGGCTTCCGGCCCGAGCACAGCTGGCGCAAATACGTCAAGACGGCGTGAGCCGGCGGCAAATGCCGGTTGATCTGTGCACATCCTCGCGCATTGCGGCAAAGCGGGCTTGCCCTGCTTGACAGCTTCTGAAAACGGGATTTTGTGGAACCATGCGGGACGCTAAGCCGAACAACGAAAAGAGGCCGACAAAAATGGCAGCGGCGGAGCGTCCGTCCGGCGTTCGCCGGGCCAGCGCGTCACGCATCCCGGGCGCCAGCGTGCATGCTTCGCTTGCGAGCGAGATCGGCCTTCGGATCGTGCGCGGCGACTATCCGCCGGGCACCATCCTGCCCAATGAGGCCAAATGGTCGGAGACCTTCGACGTCAGCCGCTCGGCGGTGCGCGAGGCGATCAAGATGCTGATGGCAAAGAGCCTTCTGGCCTCGCGACCGAAGATCGGCAGCTGGGTCGAACCGAAGGAACGCTGGAATCTTCTCGACCGCGACGTGCTCGCCTGGTACGCGACCTCGCCGGACCGCGAGGTGTTCCTCAAGACCGTGCAGGAGTTCCGCCACATCATCGAGCCGGAGGCGACGGCCTTCGCGGCGATGCGGCGCACCCGCGAGCAGATGGCCGAGATCAGCCAGGCCTGTCGCGAGATGGGCGAGGCGACCAACCTGCAGGAGCGCACCCGGGCCGACACGCGCTTCCACCTTGCCATCCTCAGGGCTTCGGGCAACGACCTGCTGGTGCCGCTGGGCGTCTTGATCGAATCTGCCTTCGACCATCTCTTCACCTATACGACGCGCGAGCTCGACAATCTGCAGCACGCCCAGAAACTGCATGAGGCGATCGAACGCAGTATCCGCCTGCAAAGGCCGGACGCGGCGCGCAATGCGGTGCGCAAGCTGCTGGCCAATACCGACGAAGTGATCCGGTCGCGTTAGGGTCTTGTACCGGACCAGTTCGCCAGTACACAAACTTTGACCGCTGCCCGTGCGTGCGTTGGCAGATCCCATGCCTTGGCGATTGGCCCAGACGCCTATCGCGGTCGTCATCCACGGGCGGAGCAAGGAGCGAAGCGACGCGCGCAGACCCGAGGATCCATGCCGT
>NZ_JAIUHH010000012.1:0-167423 GCF_020165015.1 Mesorhizobium sp. CA7 | reverse complement strand
ACAGCCATCGCGATTCCCTCCGAGCTTCCTCTCAGAGAATCACAACCAGCCAATTACGCAACAGGCCCCTTGTGGGGGAGATGTCCGGCAGGACAGAGAGGGGTGTGAAGGAACTCGACATAGATAATCGATCCCCAATCACCCTTCTCGTCAGGCCCGTCCGTGAAATTCCATTCCTCCACTCGCCGCCGGATTGGCACGATCTATCTTCTTTCCTGATGAAAAGGGCTGGAAAAGACAGGGCGCGCGATCCGCGAAACCGGAATGGATTCCCGCGGCTCCACGCGCGAGATTGCCGACATCCGCCTCGAACTGCTTCGATGGAGCACTCAAGATGAGCGAGCAGACAAAAGCGGCACCGAAGGGCGCGAACATCAGCCTGTCGAGACTTCGTCCGCCTTACGCTTCGGTGCTCGACCTGATCGGCCAGACGCCGGTCGTCGAGCTGACCAAATTCGACACCGGCAAATGCCGCCTGTTCATCAAGCTTGAAAGCCAGAATCCCGGCGGCTCGATCAAGGACCGCATCGCGCTCTCGATGATCGCGGCGGCGGAGAAGGAGGGGCGGCTGAAGCGCGGCGGCACCATCGTCGAGGCCACCGCCGGCAACACCGGCCTCGGCCTCGCCCAGGTCGGCATCCCGAAAGGCTACCGCATCATCCTCGTCGTGCCCGACAAGATGTCGCGCGAAAAGATCCAGCATCTGCGCGCTTTGGGCGCCGAGGTGCGCATGACGCGATCCGATGTCGGCAAGGGCCATTCCGAATATTACCAGGACATGGCCGAGAAGATCGCCGCCGAGACCCCCGGCGCCTTCTATGCCAACCAGTTTGCCAACCCGGCGAACCCACTCGCGCATGAGACGACGACCGGGCCGGAGATATTTTCGCAGCTCGAAGGCGATGTCGACGCCGCGGTGGTCGGCGTCGGCTCCGGCGGCACGCTCACCGGCCTCGGCCGCTTTTTTGCGAAACACTCGCCCAAGACCGAGATGGTGCTGGCCGATCCGGTCGGCTCGGTGCTGGCGCCGCTGATCAAGACCGGCAAGATGGAGGAGGCCGGCAGCTGGACCGTCGAAGGCATCGGCGAGGATTTCGTGCCGCCCAATGCCGATCTGTCGCTGGTGAAAAAGGCCTATTCCATTCCCGACAAGCAGAGCATGCTGGCGGTGCGCGATCTGTTGTCCAGGGAAGGCATCCTGGCCGGCTCATCCTCCGGCACGCTGCTGTCGGCGGCACTTCGCTATTGCCGCGAGCAGACGGTGCCGAAGCGCGTCGTGACCTTGGTCTGCGACAGCGGCAACAAATATCTGTCGAAAGTCTTCGACGACATCTGGCTGGCCGAGCAGGGCCTCGCCGACCAGGAACAGCATGGCGATTTGCGCGACCTGGTCATGCGCTCGCCGCGTACCGGCGACATTGTGACCGTTGGCCCGGAGGAAACCTTGCTCAACGCCTATGGCCGCATGCGCCGCTCCGACGTTTCGCAGCTGCCGGTGCTGGACGAAGGCAGGCTGGTCGGCATCGTCGACGAAAGCGATATTTTAGCCAAGGTCGATGGACCCTATGACGGCCGCTGGGACCGTTTCAACGCGCCGGTGCGCACGGCCATGACCTCCAACCTGCACACGCTGCAGGCCAATCAGACGCTCGACGCGCTGCTGCCTGTCTTCGATCGCAACGAGGTCGCCATCGTCTTCGATGGCGAAGAGTTCATCGGCCTGATAACCCGTATCGACCTGATCAACCATCTGAGGCGCCGCGCCAAATGACTTCGAACGGCAAGAACCGCCTGGCCTTTTCCACCCGCACCATCCATGGCGGCCAGAGCCACGATCCGCTGACGGGCGCCGTGATGGTGCCCATCTACGCCACCTCCACCTACGGCCAGCAGTCGCCCGGCGTGCACAAGGGCTTTGAGTACGCCCGCAGCCAGAACCCGACGCGCTTCGCCTTCGAGCGCGCGGTCGCGGACCTCGAAAGCGGCTCGGCCGCCTTCGCCTTCGCCTCCGGCCTGGCGGCGATCGGCACGGTGCTCGAGCTGCTCGATTCCGGCGCCCATATCGTCGCCACCGACGACATCTATGGCGGCTCGTTCCGCTTGATGGAGCGGGTGCGCAAGCGCTCGGCAGGCCTCCAGGTGAGTTTTGCCGACTTCACCGACCTCGCCGCGGTCGAGGCGGCGATCCGGCCGGAGACTAAACTGCTCTGGGTCGAAACGCCGACCAACCCGCTGCTGCGCATCGTCGATCTCGAAGGCGTCGCCGCGCTTGCCAGGCGCAAGGGGCTGCTCACCGTCGCCGACAACACCTTTTGCAGCCCCTATATCCAGCGCCCGCTGGAGCTCGGCATCGACATCGTCGTGCACTCGACGACGAAATATCTCAACGGCCATTCCGACATGGTCGGCGGCGTGGCGGTCGTCGGCGACAACAAGGACCTCGCCGCCCAGCTGAAATTTCTGCAGAACGCCATCGGCGCCATCTCCGGCCCGTTCGACAGTTTTCTGGCGCTGCGCGGCATAAAAACCCTGGCGCTCAGGATGGAGCGTCACTCGGCCAACGGCCTGAAAATAGCGCAATGGCTGCAAACGCGAAAAGATGTCCGCCGGGTCATCTATCCCGGCCTCGCCAGCCACCCGCAGCATTCGATCGCCGTCCAGCAGATGCACGCCTTCGGCGGCATGATCTCCGTCGATCTCGACCGCGACCTGGCGGGAACAAAACGCTTCCTCGAACGCACCCAGCTCTTCACGCTCGCCGAAAGCCTCGGCGGCGTCGAAAGCCTGATCGAGCACCCGGCGCTGATGACCCACGGCTCGATCCCGGCGGAAAAGCGCGGTGCGATCGGGATATCGGATTCGCTCGTGCGGCTGTCGTGTGGGATCGAGGACGGCGATGATCTGATCGCGGATCTGGAGCAGGCGTTGCAGACCTGAGAACTCGTAGATACCACGTCATCGTGGTAATCCTTCGCGCCCCCTCTGGCCTGCCAGCCCCTGTCCTTCGTCATTCTAGGGCGGAGCAAGGAGCGAAGCGACGCGCGAAGACCCTAGAATCCATGCCGTGACGGTTGAGAGCTACCACGGTTCAGAACGCTCACCAGCCGATCCCGCGAAACAGCTCGAACCATTCCGGATTGGCATTCTCGATCAGCTCGACCTTCCATCGGCGAGGCCAGCGTTTCAGTGACGTCTCACGCTGAATGGCATCGGCGATGTCGAAATATTCCTCGTACCAGACGAGACGCTGCACACCGTAGCGGCTGGTAAAGCCGGCGCCTTGGCCGGACTTATGCTCGGGCATTCGACGAGCAAGATCATTGGTGACGCCGATATAGATCGTGCCGCCTTTCTGGCTTGCGTTCATGTAGACGTAGCCTGTCATGTGGCGATCTTAGCTGACGCCATTACCACCCGCTATTCTGGACCATTGCATTCTATGGCCAATGTCACGGCATGGATTCTAGGGTCTACGCGCGTCGCTTCGCTCCTTGCTCCGCCCTAGAATGACGAAGCGCCATTTGCAATCGCCCTGACTACGAGGCGCGCTGTCCCGCCGACATCTCTCCATGTGTGCCATTGCAGGCTGCAGCTTACACCTTACAGTGAGCCAACTTGCGATCTCCGGAGGCGCCATGCGCGTGATCGTGTTGGGTGGCGGCGTGGTCGGTGTCACCACGGCCTATCAGCTGCAGAAGGACGGACACGAGGTCGTCATCCTCGAGCGGCGCGCCGAAGTCGCCGCCGAAACCAGCTGGGGCAATGCCGGCATGATCGCGCCGGGGCATTCCTTCGTCTGGTCGTCGCCCAAGGCGCCGATGATCCTCTTGAAATCACTGGTGCTGAAAGACCAGGCGCTGCGCTTCAAGCTCTCGGCCGATCCGCGGCTCTACAGCTGGTCCTGGCTGTTCCTGATGGAATGCACGGCCGGGAAGGCCAGGCGCAACACGCTGCTCAAGCATCGGCTGGCCGTCTATTCGCAATCCGTGCTGCACGAGGTCGTCGCCGACGAGGCGATAGACTATGACCGCAACGATCGCGGCATTCTCTATTTCTATCGCAGCCAGCAGGCGCTCGACAAAGGCGTCGAGCATATGAAGCTGCTGGAATCCGACGGCCAGCTGATCAAGGTGCTCGACCGCGACGCCATCGTCGCCCTCGATCCGGCGCTGGCTTCCGCCAAGGAAAAAATCGCCGGCGGCATCCATTGCCCGACCGACGAGACCGGCGACCCGGCGAAATTCACCCGCGCGCTGGCGGCAAAAGTGGTCGCGCGCGGCGGCGAGATCCGCACCGGCACGACCATCACCGGCATCGAGACGTCCGGCGACGATGTCGCTCAGGTGCTGACCGACAAGGGAAGCGTCAAGGGCGACGCCTATGTGCTGGCGCTCGGCTCCTACAGCCCGCTGGTCGCGAGCACCGTCGGCATCAGCTTGCCGATCTATCCGATCAAGGGCTATTCGCTGACCATTCCGATCGGCAACCGTCCGCGGCCGCCGACCATCGCCGCGATCGACGAGCACAACCTGGTCGCCGTATCGCGCTTCGGCGACCGGCTGCGCGTCACCGCTACGGCCGAGTTCGCCGGTTACGACACCAGTCACAAACCGGCCGATTTCGCTTTCATGAAAGGGGTGACCGAGGAACTCTATCCCGAAGGCGCCGACTACGACCGCGCCAAGATGTGGGCGGGCCTGCGGCCGATGACGCCCAACAATCTGCCCGAATTCGGCCGGCGCCGCCTCAGCAACCTCTATCTCAATACCGGACACGGCCATATCGGCTGGACCATGTCGCATGGCTCGGCCCGCATTACCGCCGACCTGATCGCCGGCCGCAAGCCGGCGATCTCGATGGACGGAATTTTGAACTGAGAGCATGATCCCGGAGGGGATCGAGCAGGAAAGGGAATGCCATGTCTGTCAGCGCGGCCGCTACCCGCCCGCAATCGCCAGGGCCGGTCGACCCCAAGCCAGTCGATCTGGGCGTGCTTCCGTCGGAGATCGACGGCGGCCTCGCCTCGCGCGCGGCGATCGGCTTGGCGATCCTCGCCACCGACCAGACGCTGGAGCATGAGTTCCGCGCCCTGATCCGCATTCCGGGCGTCGCCTTCTACGAGGCGCGCCTGTTCAACGACAACGACATCACGCCCGACACTTTGCGCGCCATCGGCCCGCGCATCGCGCCGACCGTCGATCTGATCCTGCCCAGCATCCCGCTCGACGTCGTAGGCTTCGGCTGCACCTCGGCCACCATGACGCTCGGCGAGGAAGCCGTCTTCGCCGAGATCCGCAAGGCGCGGCCGGGCGTCGCCTGCACCACCCCGGTCACCGGCGCTTTGGCCGCCTTCAAGGCGCTCGGCGCCAGGGGCATCGGCCTGCTGACCCCTTATGCACCCGAGATCAACCAGGGCCTGGTCCGCTATTTCACCGGCCGCGGCCTCGACATATCAGCCGTCGCCACTTTCGACCGGCGCGACGACCGCGAGGCGGCTCGCATCTCGCTTGCCTCGATCGAGGCGGCGGCCGAGACCATGGCCGCCGTGCCGGGGGTGGAAGCGATCTTCATCTCCTGCACCAGCCTGCGCGTGGCGGAAGCGGTCGCCGAGCTGGAGCGGCGCATCGGCATTCCCGTCACCTCCTCCAACCACGCCATGGCCTGGCACTGCCTGCGGCTTGCCGGCATCGATGACGTCGTGCCCGCCGGCGGCCGGTTGTTTGCGCTACCGGCCGTTTGATTGGTGCTTGGCGCATGCATTGTCTTATGTAGCGCTGGTCGACCCCCACTCCGTCTCGGCTTCGCCGAGCCACCTCTCCCCCGATCGACGGGGTAGAGGAAAGGCGCCAAGCTTTTTGCCGTCAACGCCCGTCCAGCAACGCTCCTTTCCTTTCCCTCCAGAGGGGGAAAGGTGGCGCTGCGAAGCAGCGACGGATTGGGGGAACAACGTGGCAATCAAGCCTTGGCCTGCAGTCGCGCCAGTCACAGAAGATGTGTGCATAGCGTAGCCACATTCTGGAGGGAGGAAACGCCAACCGCCGAGATTGCGGCCTTGAAAAGCCTGGCTTTCCTCTCCGCCATGAACATGGGTGAGAGGTAAACGCGTAGCGGCCGCAGTGGGGGGGCTGGCGCTGCCATATGCGATTTACCCTGCCCACTTAGGGGTGCTATCCGCTCACCTTGAAGAAATCCACGAATGCCCTGAGCGCCGGGCGCATTTGCCGGCGGCTCGGATAATAGGCGAAGAAGCCGTCGAAGGACGGGCACCAGTCCTCGAGCACGCGGATCAGCCTGCCATCGGCGAGCGGCGCCTTGACATAATCCTCGAAGACGAAGGCAAGCCCGGCGCCGTCGACTGCCGCCTGGGCGATAAGATGGTCCTCGTCGAGGATCAGCGGTCCTTCCACCGCGATCTCGATTTCCTCGCCGTCCTTCTCGAACTCCCAGCGATAGAGAATGCCGCTGGAAAAACGGAAGCGGATGCAGCGATGGCCTGCGAGATCGCGCGGATGGTCGGGCTTGGGCATGGAAGCGAAATAGGACGGCGCTGCGACCACCGCGCCGCGGATGTCGGGCCCGATCCGCACCGCGATCATGTCGCGCTGCAGGCTTTCGCCGAGCCTGACGCCGGCGTCGAAGCCGCCCTCGACGACATCGGTGAAGCGATCCTCGATGACGATCTCCAGCACGATGTCGGGATAGGCGGTGGCAAAGGCGCCGAGCCGCGGCGTCAGCACCAGATGGGCAGCGGTGCGCGGCACGCTGAGCCTGAGATTGCCGGCCGGCCGGTCGCGCGCCTCGACCGCCGTTTCCAGCGCGAGATCGATCTCGGACAGGGCCGGACGCAGCCGTTCCAGAAGCTGCGCGCCTTCCTCGGTCGGCGCGACGCTGCGCGTGCTGCGCGCAAGCAGCCGCACGCCAAGCCGCGCTTCCAGGCTCGACACCGCATGGCTGACGGCGGAAGGCGCGATGCCGAGCTCGCGGGCGGCGCCGCGGAAGCTGGCGCATTGGGCGACCGCGGCCAGCACGGCGAGCTGCGAGAGGTTCGTCCGGTTCATTGTTCTATTTTATAGAGCAAGCCGTACTAAAGAGAAATAATTATCGAACGCATCGCGAGGCGCTATCTCTCCCCCAACCGAAACAAGGAGATGCGCCATGAAAACCCGCAAACTTGGAACTGAACTCGAAGTCTTCCCCGTTGGCCTCGGCTGCATGGGCATGAGCTTCGGCTATGGCGGCCAGCCGGAGGCGGAAGCGATCGCCACGCTGCGCCGCGCCGTCGAGATCGGCGTGACCTTCTTCGATACGGCCGAAGTCTATGGTCCATACGAGAACGAGATCCTGCTCGGCAAGGCGCTGAAGCCGGTGCGCGACAAGGTGACGATCGCCACCAAATTCGGCTTCAAGATTTCCGAGCACGGCGAGGGCACCGACCGCATGGTCGGCGTCGACAGCCGCCCCGAGCACGTCAAGGCAGTGGCCGAGGCTTCGTTGAAGCGGCTGAACACCGACGTGATCGACCTCTATTACCAGCACCGCGTCGATCCGAACGTGCCGATCGAGGACACGGTCGGCGCCATGGCGGAATTGGTGCGCGAAGGCAAGGTCCGGGCGCTGGGCCTGTCGGAGGTGAGCGGCGCGACGCTGCGCCGAGCGCATGCCGTGCACCCGATCGCCGCGGTGCAGAGCGAATATTCGCTGTGGAGCCGCGATCCCGAGCATGAGGTGTTCGACGTCTGCCGCGAGCTCGGCATCGGCTTCGTCCCCTACAGCCCGCTCGGCCGCGGCCTGCTCACCGGCGCGATCGCCAAGCCGGACGCGCTCGGCGCCGGCGACTGGCGCCTCACTCTGCCGCGCTTCCAGGCCGAGGCGATGGAAGCCAACAAGGCGGTCATCGCAGTGCTGGAGAAGATGGCGGCGCAGAAGGGCGTGACAGCGGCGCAGCTGGCGCTCGCCTGGGTGCTGCACCAGGGCGATTTCATCGTCCCGATCCCCGGCGCAAGGAAGATACGCCACCTTGAGCAGAACACGGCGGCGGCCGGGATCGAGTTGAGCGCGGCGGAGGTCGCGGCGATCGGTGACGCGCTGTCGCCCGACAAGGTGGTCGGCAAGCGCTATACGGAGGAACTGCTGGCGCTGGTGAACGGGTGAGCGACAATGGAAGGGGCGCTTCGGCGCCTCCCTACCACGGCACCACCTCGATCTCCGGCCAATACTCCTGCGCCCTTCTCCCCTTCGCCTCGTGTGTCCGCTGATTGTCCAGCACCCGGTTCGGCGTGATGCGAAACGAAAAAAGATCGTCGAGCCCGAACGGTGCCACCAGCTCCAAAGCTCCGTCGGCGTCGTACCGCACCCCGACCGCATGCGTCTTCGAGGCGAAATAGCTCACCGACTCGCTCGCGCTCGCATAACGCGGGCACTCCTGTCCGAACTTCACCGGATACCATAGATGCACCCGCGCCTGGTTGCGCACCTCGACCGGCAGCGCCATCCCCGCGAAATGCTCTGCCGCCCGGCGGATCACCGCATCCTCGGCCTCGTAGGACAAGTCGGCGTCGTCGAAATAGAAGAGATCAACATCCTTGATGCCATAGCCCGGCGGCTTGCCGGTCAGATGGTTCCAGACGCTGTTGTAGAGCGCGCCGGAGACCACCAGCCAATCTGGCAGCGCGAGTTGGCGCACACGCGCCAGCGTTTCATCCAGCAGCGGATCGGCCGCGATGATGGCCAGGAAGGCAGCGCGCTGTTCCTCGAAGGGGAGGCCGGAATAGCGGAGATGGTGCATCGCCCTTTGGAGAGCGATTCGCCATCTCTGCGCAATGCCTTACGCCCTCAGCACGCCGCCCGTCTGCTTGTTGACGTTCTCGACGATGCGTCTTGCGAGCGCCTCGAAATCCTCGTCGGTCAGCGTCTTTTCAACAGGCTGGATCGACACCTCGATGGCGATCGACTTCTTGGCCGCCCCCAGCGAGGCGCCTTCGAAGACGTCGAACACCGAAACGCCGGTGACCAGCTTCTTGTCGGCGGCCAAAGCTGCCCGCACCAGCGTGCCGGCCTCGACCGTCTTGTCGACGACGAAGGCGAAGTCGCGCTTCACCGCCTGGAAGGGCGACAGCTCCAGCTTCGGCTTGGTGCGTGTCGGCTTGGCCTTCGGCTCCGGCACGGCGTCGACAAAAACCTCGAAGCCGCAGATCGGACCCGACGCGTCCAGGCCGTCCAGCGTCCTCGGATGGAACTCGCCGAACGTGCCGAGCACCGTCTTCGGCCCGAGTTTGATCGTGCCGGAGCGTCCCGGATGATACCAAGCCGGGCCGCCGGGCTCGATCTGCAGCCGGTCGACCGGCGCGCCGCAGGCCTCGAGCGCCGCGAGCGCGTCCGCCTTGGCGTCGAACACGCCCACCGGCCCGGCATTGCCGGACCAGCTGCGGCCCGAGCCGTCGAGCTTGGCCGTGCCGCGCCGCACGCCGGCGGCGACGCGCCGCTGCTGGTCGGCGCCATCGCCTTCATAGGTGCCCGAAACCTCGAACAGCGCCACATCGCCGATGCCCTTGTCGGCATTGCGCTGCGCGGCCGCGATCAGCCCCGGCAGCAGCGACGGCCGCATGTCGGACATATCCGCGGCGATCGGGTTGGCGAGCTTGAGCGCCGTCTGGCCGCCGCCGAACAGCTCTGCATGTCTGGCGGGAATGAACGACCAGGTGACGGCCTCCATCATGCCGCGCACGGCGAGCGCGCGCTTGGCGGCGCGGGTGCGCACCTGCAGCGTGGTCAGGATCTTGCCGTTGACCGCGTCATGCGAGGTAAGCGGCTGGGCCAAGATGTTGTCGACGCCATGTATGCGCATCACCTCCTCGACCAGGTCGGCCTTGCCGTCGACATCCGGCCGCCAGGACGGCACCTCCACCTTGACGACGTCGCTCAATCCTTTCGGCTCGAAGCCGAGCCGGGTCAGGATGCCAAGGGCTTCTTCCCTAGGCACCTCTATGCCGGTCAGCCGCTTCACTTCCGACAGCGGGAAGGAGACGATTTTCGGCTTGTGGCCGGCATAGCCGGCAACCTCGATTTCAGAAGGCGTGCCGCCGCAGAAATCGAGCACCAGCTTGATCGCCAGCTCGACGCCCGGCACCATGAATTCGGGATCGACGCCGCGCTCGAAGCGGTAGCGCGCGTCGGTGATGATGCCGAGCGCGCGGCCGGTGCGGGCCGTGGCGATCGGATCCCAGAGCGCCGATTCGATCAGCACATCGGTGGTGTTCTCGTCGCAGCCCGAACGCTCGCCGCCCATGATCCCGGCGATCGATTCCACGCCATTGTCGTCGGCGATCACGCACATCTCCGGCGTCAGCGTGTATTCGCGGCCGTCCAGCGCCAGCACCTTCTCGCCGTCCTTGGCGCGGCGCACCACGAGATTGCCGGCGACCTTGCCGGCATCGAAGACATGCAGAGGCCGCCCGCGGTCGAAGGTGACATAGTTGGTGATGTCGACAAGCGCGCTGATCGGCCTGAGCCCGATGGCGATCAGCCGCTGCTGCAGCCATTTCGGCGACGGGCCGTTCTTGACGCCCTCCACCAGCGCCAGCGCGAAGCCGGGGCAGAGTTCCGGCGCCTCGATCTTCACCTTGACCGGGCACAGGCCTTCGCCGGCATGCGGCATGATCCCGCCGCCGGTGAGCCGGCCAAGCCCGCTCGCCGCGAGGTCGCGCGCGATACCGTAGACGCTGGTCGCGTCCGGCCGGTTCGGCGTCAGGTTGATCTCGATGACCGGATCGTCGAGATGCGCGTAGGCGGCGAAGCTGGTGCCGACCGGCGCATCCTCAGGCAAATCGATGATGCCGTTGTGCTCGTCGGAGATTTCCAGCTCACGCTCCGAGCACATCATGCCATGGCTCTCGACGCCGCGGATCTTGCCGACCGAGAGCGTCACGTCGATGCCGGGAACATAGGTGCCGGGCGCGGCGAAAGCGCCGATCATGCCGGCGCGGGCGTTGGGCGCGCCGCAGACCACCTGCACCGGCGGCTTGCCATCGCCGGTGTCGACTGTCAGCACGCGCAGCCGGTCGGCGTCCGGATGCTGCACCGCCGTCAGCACTTTGGCGATGACGAAGGGTTTCAGGCCAGCCTTGTCGTCGACGTGTTCGACCTCGAGGCCGATCGCGGTCAGCCGCTCGACGATCTCGGCAAGCGAGGCGTCGGTCTCGAGATGGTCCTTGAGCCAGGAGAGGGTGAATTTCATGCTTCTGTTCCGTTCGGTCCTTGCCCATCAGGTCTGGGCACGCTGGTCTTCAGCTCGCGCGGCAGCGCGTCGGGCATGTGCAGGAAGGGCAGTTGCTCGCGCACATGCGCATGCACTGTCGGCCTGAAATAGGCCGGCATGTCCATGGCGCCGAGCATGAAATAGATCTGGTTGTCGAGCCGCTGGTCGGTATAGGCGATCGGCGAGCCGCAGCTGCCGCAGAACGTGCGCTCCACCGGGCCGTTGCGATAGCTTTTCAGCGATTTGCCGTTGAGCGCGACCTGATCGGCCATGAAGCCGACAAAGGCCGACACCGGCGCGCCGCTGGCGCGCCGGCAATCGCCGCAATGGCAATAGCTGATGTGATGCGGCTCGGCCGAGGCCTCGAACCGCACCGCGCCGCAGCGACAGCCCCCGGTGTGGGGTGCGGTCATGTCGACAGCCCCCCGAACAGCGTCGGCAGGTCGAGCGGCCGGAAGCCGTAATGCGCGAGCCAGCGCACGTCGGCGTCGAAGAAGGCGCGCAGGTCCGGCATGCCGTATTTCAGCATCGCGATGCGGTCGATGCCCATGCCCCAGGCAAAGCCCTGATATTCGTCGGGATCGAGCCCGCCGGCGCGCAGCACGTTGGGATGCACCATGCCGCAGCCCAGTATCTCCATCCAGTCGGAGCCTTCGCCGAAGCGCACTTCACCCGGACGCGAGCGATCGCACTGGATATCGACCTCGAGACTGGGCTCGGTGAACGGGAAGAAGGACGGACGGAAGCGCATCTTGACCGACGGCACCTCGAAGAAGGCCTTGCAGAACTCCTCCAGCACCCACTTCATGTTGGCGACGTTGGCTGATTTGTCGACCACCAACCCCTCGACCTGATGGAACATCGGCGAGTGCGTGGCGTCGGAATCCTGCCGGTAGGTCTTGCCGGGGATGACGATGCGGATCGGCGGCTTCTGCTTCTCCATGGTGCGGATCTGCACGGGCGAGGTGTGGGTGCGCAACAGCTTGCGCTCACCCTTCTCGTCCGGCTGGAAGAAGAAGGTGTCGTGCATCTCGCGCGCCGGATGTCCCTCGGGAAAATTCAGCGCGGTGAAATTGTAATAGTCGGTCTCGATATCGGGGCCTTCGGCGATGGCGAAGCCGAGATCGCCGAAGATCGCCGCGATCTCGTCGATCACCTGGCTGATCGGATGAATGCGGCCGCGCTCGGCCGGCGATTGGCGAACGGGGAGCGTGACGTCGACCTTCTCAGCCGCGAGCCGGGCCGCGATCGCCACATCCTTCAGTTCCGCCTTGCGCTGGGTGAGCGCTTCGGTGACGCGGTTCTTCAGGCCGTTGATCGCCGGCCCCTTCACCTGGCGTTCCTCGGCGCTCATTGCGCCCAGCGTCTTCAGCATTTCGGAGACGGAACCCTTCTTGCCCAGCGCCGAGACGCGCACCGCCTCGATCGCGGCCTCGTCCGCCGCCGCCGCGATTTCGGCGAGCAACGAGCCTTCCAGGGCTTCAAGATTTCCAGCAGTGGCGTTCACGGCGAAGCTCTCTCGGTCGGGCGACTGTCACCATTTTGGTTTCGTCGTCGCCATTTTGGTTACATCAGGCATAGAAAAACCCGCGCCAGCCGTGCCAGCGCGGGTTCCCCAAATCAGAATTGCGTATGCTTGGGAAGCGCTGGCTTAGGCGACAGCGCTCTCAAAAGCATTCGGCGTGGTGTTCTTCAGATATTCGAGCGCGACCTTGGCCTTGGCGACCAGCGCGGCGAAAGCCTGCGGCTCGTGGATGGCCATGTCCGAAAGGACCTTGCGATCGATTTCGATGCCGGCCTTGTTGAGGCCGTCGATGAAACGGCCATAGGTCAGGCCATGCTCGTGGGTCGCGGCGTTGATGCGCTGGATCCACAGCGCGCGGAACGAGCGCTTGCGGTTCTTGCGGTCGCGGTAGGCGTATTGCAGCGACTTCTCCACCGCCTGCTTGGCGATGCGGATGGTGTTCTTGCGGCGGCCGTAGAAACCCTTGGCGGCCTTCAAAACCTTCTTGTGCTTGGCGTGGGCGGTAACGCCTCTCTTTACGCGTGCCATGTCATGATCTCCTTAAAAACGTTGTCCAAGCCGAGGGATTAGAGGCCGTTCGGCAGAAAATTCTTGATGACCTTCTTGCCGTCCGGTTCAGCCAGAACCATCGTGCCGCGGGCATCGCGAATGAACTTGTTGGAACGCTTGATCATGCCGTGGCGCTTGCCGGCGGCAGCCGACAGCACCTTGCCGGTGGCAGTAATCTTGAACCGCTTCTTGGCGGCCGATTTGGTCTTCATCTTGGGCATTTTGCTACTCCGTATTGGTGGCGCACCATCGCGCTTCTTGTCTCGCTTCGGGCCGACCAAAGCCCGAAAAGCAAATGAAACCGCCACGGCATGCCCTGCCGGGCGGTTTTCTTGGAACGGCGGTCCTATAGATCAAAGATGGCCGGCGTGCAACACCTGAAGCCGATACACCTGAAGCTACACGCACCGAAGCTGCGCGCCCGCCTCAGGTTCCCGAAGATCGGAGTGTGCTAACGCAGCGCTTATCAGTCACACGTCACCTCTTGTGGACTCGAGGTTGAAAAGAACTCGTTCCAATACATATTCATCGCCGTCGAAGACGAGCTCGGCGCGATAAAATCCATAGCCCCAGTGCTCCGGAGCACCCGCTACCACATCTTTCCCATCGATGGTCGTGGTCGCAGGCAAGGCCCACACCTTGTCTCCCAATTCCTTTGTTGGCGGCCGGTCGCCTAGGTAGCAATAAGCGAAGCCTCGGTTCCGCCCGTCGTCGACATCGATATTTGTTGTATTTACCGACTGTAGGGTTTCATACGCGGCAATCCTCGCGGTACGCTCCACAGGCCATTTGTCTTGCCTCATCGAAGTGTCCGCCGGATAGAACGCAGCAGCTTTTGTGGTGCTGCTACCTTTGCTGCTGGCTTTCAGCCCCACCAATTGTGTACCATCGCGGCGCAGTGCCCCGAAGTCCGGTTGCCAGAAGCCTCCATTTACCCCTAGGGCCAGCCCATCGTCGCGGGTCTGTTTTTTCGCCTTTTTTCGCGCTTCGCGAATTTCGCTCGTAAGGGAGGCTTGGGTGGTCGTGTCCAAGAGTGTCTGGGAGATAGTCCAGTAGCGGGCAGCGGTCGATGGCCGGTACTTGCGCACGATCTCCCGCTCCGGCCCGGACAGTCTCCAGCGGGAAAAGGCGGAGCAACTTCTTCCGAACGCCAGATAGCTCCTCGGGAGGCCCAGAAGTGCGAGCTGGTAGTCATTTTGTGCAGAATGATACTGGCTGCGCGTGATGATGTTCTGTGGGCCATTGGCGCGGAAAGAATCGAACTCGGCGCGCGTAGCGCGCTCGACCGTCGCTTTGTCGAACCTCAGCACCGATGTCGGGCTTCGGTAGGCGTCGTCAGTCATATAGCCCGTGCCGAAGGCCATGGTGTCGGCATTCTCATAGACGACCATCACCGGTAGAAAATCCGCGGGCACGCCGCCGTTTTCTGTCGTGTCGCCACGGCAGGCATCGGGCGCACGAACCACCACCGCCTTACCGTCGCCCATGCGCTGCCCCCAAACTGTTGGGATCAGACCGGCTTCATAAGTCGAGGAACTATCCTTGTAGTGAATGTTGAGGACGTTGCAGCCAACAACAATGTCATAGTGTTGTTGTTCGCCCTTATAGTCAAAGTCCACCTTCAGACGGAAGTAGGTTCCGTGATCGACATAGGCGTCCTTTGTAAAGGACAATTGCTCGGTCGCGTGTTCGCGGTTGGCGGTCGCCGTCACCCAAGCCAAAGCCAGGAGAATGAGCCCGCCGACGGCGGCAACGGCAGTCCTCATCCTAAGCTTTGCTCCGTGTGGAAAACATTCGCAAATGTGGTGGTGCCGACCTGATGCTCGACACAGTGCACCCCCGGCGCTTTATTTGCCACGATCATCGCTACACCATTCGTGTAGCCAGACTATTAATATGTTCGGAAGTTAGCCCGGCAATTCGATAGTGCTTCTGTCCGTCAACTCTTAGGGCAGCGTGAACCACACCGGCAGCACCCCCGACTGCTGCATGCCGTCGATCAGCTCAAAGGCGGGCAGCGCCACCAGAAACACCAGGCCGTCGAGCAGCGTGTTCAAGAGCAGGCGCGGCCTGAAGCTGCCGGTATCGCCTTCCTGGTAGAGCGCAAGATTCGGGAAGAACCGCGGCACTTTGGCCAGATAGGCCTGGTAGGGCGCGCCGAGCAGTTCCTTCAGGTAACGCTCCTCGCGCAGGATGACGATGTGGAAGGCGCCGGCGCAGAGCAGCGAGAACAGGATGATGCCGCTGAACGAGCCGATCTGCGCCCCGACCCCGGCGGCAGCCAAGGTCGAAAACAAATAGAGCGGGTTGCGGGTGATCGAATAGGGACCGCCGGTGACCACCTCGGCCGATTTGCGCCCGCCGATATAAAGCGTCGACCACAGCCGCCCGACAATGCCGAGAAAGATCAAAAGCACGCCGAACATCTCGATCGACTCGTGCACGGACGTGTCCGGGGGAAAGGAAGACTGGCCGAACAGAAGCGCGCAGAACAGCACCACGATCAGCACCGCCAGCACGATCCGGCGCATGTGCTGGTAGCCGCCCAACCCCTCAGTCTGGTTGTCGGCTGAGACCTTCACTTCATCGACCATGACCCATCCGATCGTCGATTGATTCGCGATCGGCAAAAGCCGATCGTCGATTGCTCGCGATCGCGAAGGGATCGTCGAGGTGGCTGGCGATCGGGTTGAAAACAGGCGCCCCGCCGATCGTCGGGACGCCGTGCCCGGCAATTCGGGCGGATTTTAGAGCGGGATACAAAGAGCCCGGCAACTCTCGAAACCGTGATGGACGCGACGCTTTGGCGGCCGCGCCATCCCTGGTCAGCGCGGCGCCAGAACCATCATCATCTGGCGGCCTTCGAGCTTCGGCTCCGCCTCGACCTTGGCGATCGTCGCAACTTCCTCGCGCACCTTGTTCAGAAGCTGCATGCCAAGTTCCATATGCGCCATCTCGCGGCCGCGGAAGCGCAGCGTCAGCTTGACCTTGTCGCCTTCCTCGAAGAAGCGCCGCACGGCCTTCATCTTGGTCTCGTAGTCATGGCTGTCGATGTTCGGGCGCATCTTGATCTCCTTGATCTCGATGACCTTCTGGTTCTTGCGCGCTTCGGCCGCCTTCTTCTGGTTGGCGTATTTCAGCTTGCCGAGATCGAGGATCTTGACGACGGGCGGCACCGCATTGGGCGAAATCTCGACGAGATCGAGCCCGGCCTCTTCGGCCAGCAGCAACGCGTCGTTGATGGAAACATCGCCTCGGTTCTGGCCGTCGGCGTCGATAAGCTGGACCCGGGGCACCCGGATGTCTCGGTTGGAGCGCGGCCCGTCCTTGGTGGGTGCCGCTGCTTTGAAAGGTCTGCGAATGGTCGTGGTCTCCTCGGCCGTTTCGTTCTGGGTTCTTTAGACAAAAGTAGGTGGACGCGCCTATGTGGGAAGCGCGGGGCGTGAGTCAATAGCATAGCCGCGCCGCAAAATCACCTGCTGCCTGGTAATTGTCTGCACCAAGCAAAGAAACGCCGCGAGCACTTTTCGTTGAACCACCGCCTGTGCCAAAAGACCGGCGGGAAGGACAAGCTCATGACCGCCAGCGCTCCGGTTTTCATCGATGTAGACGGGTCGGGCATCGCCGTCAGGCAGATGCCGGGCGCGGCGCCCGGCGTGGTCTGGCTCGGCGGCTACAAGTCCGACATGCAGGGCACGAAGGCGCAGACGCTTGCCGCCTGGGCTGCGAGCGAAGGCCACGCCTGTCTGCGCCACGACTATTCTGGCCATGGCGAGTCGGGCGGCGAATTCGCCGACGGCACGATCTCGAAGTGGTTGGCCGAGAGCCTCGCCGTCTTTCGCCGGTTCAGCAAGGGCAAGCAGGTATTGGTCGGCTCCTCGATGGGGGCGTGGATCGCGTTGCGCATGGCGCAGGAACTGCGCAAGGCGGGCGACACTAGGGTTGCCGGCCTGGTGCTGCTCGCCCCGGCGCCTGATTTCACCATCGAGCTGATCGAGCCGGTGCTGACCGACGCGCAGCGGCAGGATCTGAGGGAAAAAGGCTTCTTCGCCGAGCCGTCCGACTATTCGGACGAGCCTTATATCTACACGCGCGCGCTGATCGAGGACGGCCGCGCCAATCGGGTGATGACCGGGCCGATCGACACCCATTGCCCGGTGCACATCCTGCAAGGCCTGGCCGATCCGGACGTGCCGTCCGGCCATGCCTTGAAGCTCGCATCCATGCTGCCCGCCGACGATGTGACGCTGTCGCTGATCCCGGACGGCGATCATCGCCTGTCCCGCCCCGAGGATCTTGACATGCTCAAGCGGGCCGTCGGCGACATGGTCAAGCGGGCGGCCGGATAATGCGCATCTCCATCCCGATATCCGCCTTCGTCGCGGCGATCGTCGGCTTCGGCGGCACTCTGGCCCTGGTCATTGCCGCCGCCAAGGCGGTCGGCGCCACCCAGATCGAGACCGCCAGCGGCGTGACGGCGATATGCCTGGCCATGGTCGTTGAGTGTCTGTGGTTGTCCTGGCGCACCAAGATGCCGGTCATCACCGCTTGGTCGACGCCCGGCTTGGCGCTGATCGCGGCCTCCAGCGGATTTACGATGCCGCAGGCCGTCGGCGCCTTCATGGTCACCGGCGTCCTTCTGGTCGCCACCGGCCTGTTCAAGCCGTTGACTAGGCTAATCGCGAAAATCCCGGCCTCCGTCGCGTCCGGCATGCTGGCCGGCATCCTAGTCAGCTTCGCCGTCAATGCGGTGAAGGCCATTCCGGCCGACCCTTGGTTGATCCTGCCGCTGATCGCCGCCTTCTTCGTCATCCGCCTGTTCAATCCGGCTCTGTCGGTGCTGGTGGTGCTGATCGGCGGCGGCCTCGCCGCTTTCCTCACCGGCCGCGTCGGCAGCCTGCCGGCGCCGGAACTGTCGACATTGACATTGATTGCGCCGCAATTCACCGCATCGGCGATCATCGGGCTTGCCCTGCCGCTCTATCTGGTCACCATGGCCTCGCAGAACCTTTCCGGTCTCGCGGTGCTGCGCGCAGCGGGCTACCATCCGGAGCCTGGTCCGCTGATCGGCGTCACCGGTCTGTTTTCGCTGCTCTCGGCGCCGTTCGGCGCCGCGACCACCAATCTCGCGGCGATCTCGGCCGCTATCTGCACCGGCCCCGATGTCCATCCCGACCCGGCCGAACGCTGGAAGACCGGCCCGTTCTACGCGCTCGCCTATCTCATCTTCGCGATCTTCGGCGCCTCGCTGGTGGCGATCTTCGCCGTCCTGCCGCAAAGCCTGATCGTGCTGGTCGCGGGGCTCGCCTTGACAGCGCCCTTGGCCAACGCGCTGTCGATCGCGCTGAAGGACGAGGCCGAACGCATGCCGGCCACCGTCACCTTCGCCGCGACGGCTTCGGGACTCACGCTCTTCGGCGTCGGCGCGGCATTTTGGGGGCTGGTCGCCGGAATGGCGGTGCTTTTCCTCGAGAAGCTCAAAAAGCGATAATCATTTCAGGTGCTTCGCCGGTTTTGGCGGGGTTTGTCTTGAATCGCCGATTTCGCCTTCCCATTTCGATTCCATGCAGCCGGTTTGGCTGTCTCCAATGGAAGGATTGGGAGAAAATGAACACAAGTGCATTGATCCGTCCGGCCTGGACGCCGGCCACCATCGCGCTGATGGTCATCGGCTTCATGGTGTTCTGGCCGCTCGGCTTCGCCATGCTCGCCTACATCATCTGGGGCGATCGGTTGGAAGGCTTCAAGCGCGACGTCAACCGCGCCACGGACGGCATCTTCGCCGGTTGCCGTCGTCGCTCCGAGAAGGCGGCCCGCTGGGGCCACGGCTCGGCCCGCACCGGCAACGTCGCCTTCGACGATTGGCGCGAGAAGGAGCTCGAGCGCCTCGCCGAGGAGCGCCGCAAGCTCGACGAGATGCTCTCCGAGTTCGACGAGTACGCCCGCGAACTGCGCCGCGCCAAGGACCAGGAAGAGTTCGACCGCTTCATGGCCAACCGCAACAAGTCGACCGCGCCGAGCTCGACCGGCTCGAGCGACAAGGCGGGTCCGGAGGGCGGCAAAGGCACCAACCTGTTCGACGACTGAGATCCGGCGACACGTCTCGGTATGATATGCGGCGTCGCGTTCAGCGGCGCCGTTTCTTTTTTGTTCTCTATGTAGCTTCCCTCCACTGGCCGTTTTTTTCGAATCGCGTATCGTCCAGCCATGACCCTCGGCTTCCTTCGCAACCTGACCAAGCCAAAGCCCACGCCTGTCGTCGAGCGCGAGCATTGCGTCGCCGGCCGCACGCTGCCGCTCAAGATCGTTGAGAGCGCCAGGGCTCGGCGGCTTACGCTGCGCATCGATTCCGGCGGCCAAGGCCTGCGCGTCACCGTGCCGCCCGGCCTGCGCCGCGGCGAGGTGGAGAAATTCCTCGACCGCCATCAGGACTGGCTGGAGCAGCGGCTGGCCAAGGTGCCGACGAGGCCGCAGGTGCGCCCGGGCATCCGGATCCCGATCCGCGGCGTGCCGCACCGCATCGTGCACGAGCCTTCGAGGCGCGGCACCGTCACCGTCGCGCGCGACGATCGCGGCCCGCTCCTGATCATCCATGGCGAGCGCATCCATTTGCCGCGCCGCATCGCCGACTATCTGAAGCGCGAGGCCAAGAAGGAGATCGAGAGGCTGGTGGTCAAGCACACCGAAACGGTCGGCAAGCGCGCCAAGGCGATAAGGTACAAGGATACCTCCAGCCGCTGGGGGTCATGCACCTCGGAGGGCAATCTCTCCTTCTCGTGGCGCATCATGATGGCGCCGCCGGCGGTGATAAACTACCTTGTGGCGCATGAGGTGGCGCATCTCAAGGAGATGAACCACGGCCCGAAATTCTGGAAGCTGTGCGAAAAACTCTGCCCGGATACCGACCGCTGCAAGGACTGGCTGAAGCGCAACGGCGGCGCCTTGCAGGCGATTGTGTTTGAGTAGCTCCAGCGGATGGCAATGCAGAGAACGCCGTCACTGCTAGTGCAAACGCTGGAGATAGCCGAGCCATCTCAGCTTCGTCATCCTAGGGCGAAGCAAGGAGCGAAGCGACGCGCGCAGACCCTAGGATCCATGCCGTGACGTGCGAACGCCGTAGCGGTTCAGAAATTGCTTTGCCTTTGGCGGGAGGCGTCCCGGAAAGGCGTTTTATTCTCTATCGCTGCACTCTTGGGCCGATGTAACGGCATGGATCCTAGGGTCTGCGCGCCGCTTCGCGTCGCTCCGCCCTAGGATGACGAAGGAGAGGTGGCGCCCTACTACTGCCCATCAATCGTCATTCGCCGCGTTCAGCTCTTCCGGCCGCAGTCCTTCCTCAGTATGCGGCCACGGCAAAAAATCCCGGTCGAACGTATCGCTTCCGAAATAATCCAGAGCCCGATGCGCCTCGGCGCCGTTGAAGGCGGCCTTGTCCATCAGATGCGCGATCACCTCGCGCGCCTGCGCGATCTTCTGCTTCAGTTCGGCGACGGTCCGGTCGGCCATGATTATTCTGCTCCCGCCTGTGGTTCCTATATGAAGGTAGTGTTTTCCGCCGGACCGGCAACAGCATGCTTTTTCTCGACTCTTTTCCCGTTTCGTGCCAAGCCCGCGCCATGACGCTCGACATCAAGATCTGCGGATTGAAGACCGACGCCGCGATGGCCGCCGCGCTCGCCGGCGGCGCCAGGCATGTCGGCTTTATTTTCTTCGCCAAGAGCCCGCGTTATGTCGAGCCCGCCGAGGCCGGCCGTTTGCGTCAGGCGGCGCGCGGCAAGGCCCTGGCGGCAGCCGTCAGCGTCGATGCCAATGATGGCTTTCTCGATGAGATCGTCGCGAAAATGCAGCCCGACATGCTGCAATTGCATGGTTCGGAGACGCCCGAGCGCGTGGCCGAGATCAAGGGGCGTTACGGCCTGCCGGTGATGAAGGCGCTGCCCATCAGCGAGGCGGCGGATCTCGACCGCATAAAATCCTTTATCGGCATCGCCGATCGATTCCTTCTGGATTCCAAGCCGCCGAAGGGCTCGCAACTGCCGGGCGGCAATGGCGTTTCCTTCGACTGGCGCATCCTTGCCGGCCTTGACGCCGGGCTCGATTACATGCTTTCCGGAGGGCTCAACGCCGCCAATATCGGCGATGCCCTGAGACAGGCCGACCCGCCCGGAATAGACGTTTCGTCCGGTGTGGAAAGCGCTCCGGGCGTCAAGGATCCGGCGCTGATCGAGCAGTTTTTCCGGGCCGTCAGGGCCGCGCGCGACGACCGCGCCGCCTGAATACAATTCACATCAGGAGATCGGCGATGAACAAGCCGGCAATGCCCAATTCCTTCCGCACCGGACCCGACGAGCAGGGCATGTTCGGCATTTTCGGCGGCCGCTTCGTCGCCGAGACGCTGATGCCGCTGATCCTCGATCTGGAAGAGCACTGGAACAAGGCCAAGACCGATCCCGAGTTCAAGGCCGAGCTGCAGAACCTGTCGACCCACTATGCCGGGCGGCCGTCGAAGCTGTATTTCGCCGAGGGCCTCACAAAGCATCTTCGTGAGGTTTCCTCGGCCAAGGGCCTCGGGGGCGGCGCAAAAGTCTATTTCAAGCGCGAGGACCTCAACCACACCGGCTCGCACAAGATCAACAATTGCCTCGGCCAGATCCTGCTCGCCAAGCGCATGGGCAAGAAGCGCATCATCGCCGAGACCGGCGCCGGCCAGCATGGCGTCGCCTCGGCCACCGTCGCGGCGCGCTTCGGCTATCCTTGCGTCGTCTACATGGGCGCCACCGATGTCGCCCGCCAGAGCCCGAATGTCTTCCGCATGAAGCTGCTCGGCGCCGAGGTGCGGCCGGTCACCGCCGGTCACGGCACGCTGAAAGACGCCATGAACGAGGCCCTGCGCGACTGGGTCACCAATGTCGAGGACACCTACTACCTGATCGGTACCGCCGCCGGCCCGCACCCCTATCCGGAGCTGGTGCGCGACTTCCAGTCGGTGATCGGCACGGAAGCCCGCGCCCAGATGCTGGAGCAGGAGGGCCGGCTGCCGGATGTCATCATCGCCGCCGTCGGCGGCGGCTCCAACGCCATCGGCCTCTTCCATCCTTTCCTCGACGACAAGGATGTTCGCATCATCGGCATCGAGGCCGGCGGGCGCGGCCTCGACGGCGTCGAGCATTGCGCCTCGATGAATGCCGGCAAGCCCGGCGTGCTGCACGGCAACCGCACTTATCTGCTGCAGAACGCGGACGGCCAGATCCTCGACGGGCATTCGATCTCGGCCGGCCTCGATTATCCCGGCGTCGGCCCCGAGCATTCCTGGCTGCGCGACTCCGGCCGCGTCCAGTACGAGCCGATCCTCGACGACGAGGCGCTGGAAGCCTTCCAGCTCACCACCCGCGTCGAAGGCATCATCCCGGCGCTGGAATCGGCGCATGCCATCGCCCATGCGATGAAGATCGTGCCAAAGATGGACAAGGACCAGATCGTCATCGTCAATCTGTCCGGCCGCGGCGACAAGGACGTGCATACGGTGGCCAACATGCTGGGCATGGAGATCTGACAATGACCACCCGCATCGATCGCCGCATGGCCAAGCTCAAGGCCGAGGGCCGCCCGGCTCTGGTCACCTATTTCATGGGCGGCGACCCCGATTACGACAGCTCGCTGTCGATCATGAAGGCGCTGCCGATCGCCGGCGCCGACATTATCGAGATGGGAATGCCCTTCTCCGACCCGATGGCCGACGGCCCGGCGATCCAGGCCGCCGGCTTGCGCGCGCTGAAGGGCGGCCAAACCCTGGTCAAGACGTTGAAGCTGGCGGCCGACTTCCGCGCCGGGGACAATGACACGCCGATCGTGCTGATGGGCTACTACAATCCGATCTACATCTATGGCGTCGACCGCTTCCTCACGGACGCTAAGGCGAGCGGCATCGACGGACTGATCGTCGTCGATCTGCCGCCGGAGATGGACGAGGAGCTTTGCATTCCGGCGCTGAAAGCCGGCGTCAACTTCATCCGCCTGGCGACGCCGACCACCGACGACAAGCGCCTGCCCAAGGTTTTGGAAAACACCTCCGGCTTCGTCTATTACGTCTCGATGACCGGCATCACCGGCTCGGCGTTGGCCGACACGGGCAAGGTGGCCGCGGCTGTCAACCGCATCAAGGGCCACACCGACCTGCCGGTCTGCGTCGGCTTCGGCGTCAAGACCGCCGAGCAGGCGCGTGTGATCGGCGCCAATGCCGACGGCGTCGTCGTCGGCACCGCGATTGTCAATGCGGTCGCCAATGTGCTCGGCCCCAAGGGCGAGAAAACAGCCGATCCGGCGGAAGCCGTCGCCACCTTGGTCAGCGGTCTTGCCCAGGGCGTCCGCTCGGCCCGCCTTGCTGCAGCCGAATAGCCCGACTATTTGTTCTTGAGCAATTCCGGCCGGAAAACCCCACAGACTTTCCCTGGAATTGCTTGAAGTCCTTTCCAGGACAGGAGCCGAAGCCATGAACTGGATCACCAATTACGTCCGCCCGAAGATCAATTCGATGCTCGGCCGGCGCACCGACATGCCGGAAAACCTCTGGATCAAGGATCCCGAGACCGGCGAGATGGTTTTTCACAAGGATCTCGAATCCAACCAGTTCGTCATCCCGGCTTCCGGCCACCACATGAAGATCTCGGCTAAGGAGCGGCTGAAATATTTCTTCGACGACGGCAAATACGAGGTGCTGGAAAACCCCAAGGTCGTCCAGGACCCGCTGAAGTTCCGCGACGAGAAGCGCTACACCGACCGCCTGAAGGAGGCCAAGGCCAAGACCAGCCTCGAGGATGCGATCCTCAACGGGGCCGGCACCATCGACGGGCTGCCGGTCATCGTCACCGTGCAGGACTTCGCCTTCATGGGCGGCTCGCTCGGCATGGCCGCCGGCGAAGCCATCGTGCATGCTTTCGAGGTCGCGCTGCAGCGCAAGCGGCCGCTGATCCTGTTCGCCGCTTCCGGCGGCGCCCGCATGCAGGAAGGCATCCTGTCGCTGATGCAATTGCCGCGCACCACGATCGGCGTCGACCGGCTGAAGGAAGCCGGCCTGCCCTATATCGTGGTGCTGACCAACCCGACCACCGGCGGCGTCACCGCCTCCTACGCCATGCTGGGCGACGTCCACATCGCCGAGCCCGGGGCGCTGATCGGCTTTGCTGGCCCGCGCGTCATCGAGCAGACCATCCGCGAAAAACTGCCCGACGGTTTCCAGCGCGCGGAGTATCTGATGGAACACGGCATGGTCGACATGGTCGTCTCGCGCCTCGAGATGCGCCGGACCATTTCCCGTCTCTTGAAGATGCTGCTCAAGATGCCGGATGCCGAGAAGCCGCTGGAGCCGGAGATCCTGCCGCCGGCGGTGGTCAATGCCGAGGCGCGGCCGCAAGCCTGACGCGATGTCGGCCTGAAGCGATATATCGGCTTGACGCGACATCGCTCGCCGCGAACCGCGAGTTGCGCCGCCTGTTACGTGCTGTAGCCTCTGATTTGCGCACGGCTCGTTCGAACCGATTCCCGGTTTCGGGAACCGCCCGCCAAAGCAATTCCAGGAAAAGTGTGGAACGGTTTTCCGTTCGGAATTGCGCCAACAAAAAAGAGAGAGCGGTTCTGCATTCCATGAGATGATGAACCGCTCTAGGATTCCATCATGACAACGCTTTCCGCCGAACGCGAAATCGAACATCTGATGACGCTGCATCCGAAAGGCTTCGACCTTTCGCTGGACCGCGTCACGGGGCTTCTCGAGCGCCTCGGCAATCCGCAGGATCGGCTGCCGCCGGTCATCCACATCGCCGGCACCAACGGCAAGGGCTCTTGCGCCGCCTTCGCGCGCGCGCTGCTGGAGGCCGCCGGCCACCTTGTCCACGTCCACACCTCGCCGCATCTGGTAAACTGGCATGAGCGCTACCGGCTGGCGGCCGAAGGCGGCGGCAAGCTCGTGGAGGACGATATTTTCGCTGAGGCCATTGCGCGTGTCGCCGAGGCCAATGGCGGCCAGAAGATCACTGTCTTCGAGATCCTCACCGCTGTCACCTTCATCCTGTTCTCGGAGCATCCGGCGGAGGCGGCGATCATCGAGGTCGGCCTCGGCGGCCGCTTCGACGCCACCAATGTCATCAAGCAGCCGGCGGTTTCGGTGATCATGCCGATATCGATGGACCACGAAGCCTATCTCGGCGACCGCGTCGAGCTGATCGCCGCCGAGAAGGCCGGCATTATGAAGCGCGGCTGCCCGGTGGTGATCGGCGCCCAGGAAAGCGACACTGCGCTTCAGGTGCTGATCGAGTCGGCCGAGCGGCTGGATTGCCCGACCGTGGTCTATGGCCAGGATTTCCTCGCCTTCGAGGAAAACGGCCGCATGGTCTATCAGGACGGGGACGGGTTGATGGACCTGCCCTCGCCGCGCCTGCCGGGGCGCCATCAATACGCCAACGCCGCGGCGGCGATCGCTGCCGTCAAGGCGGCCGGCTTCGAGATCGGCCACCGCGCCGCCGAGCGGGCGATGACCCATGTCGCCTGGCCGGCACGCATGCAGAAGCTGACCCAAGGCAAATTGGTTGACCTGGCGCCGAAGGGCGCCGAGATCTGGCTGGACGGCGGCCACAACCCCGGTGCCGGCATCGTCGTCGCCGAGGCGCTGGCCGAGCAGGAGGAAAAGAAGCCGCGGCCGCTGGTCCTGATCTCCGGCATGATCAACACCAAGGACCAGACGGGCTATTTCAGCGCCTTCAAGGGGCTTGCCCGCCATGTCTACACCGTGCCGGTAACCAGCAGCGACGCCGGCGTTCCCAACGACGAGCTGGCCTTGCGTGCCGAAGAGGCCGGCCTGTCGGCCGAGCCGGTCAGCTCCGTCGCCAACGCGCTGATGCTGTTGCGCGACTCTTGGGATGGCCCGGCGCCGCGCATCCTGATCGGCGGCTCGCTCTATTTCGCCGGCGCCGTGCTGGCCGAGAACGGCACGCCGCCGACCTGAGGCGAAACCGGGACAGCGTTGCGGATTTCGGCGGGGGCCGAAAGGAACCGGCCATGATCAAGGTGAAGCAGCTCGCTCATGTCTGCATCTTCGCGCACGACCTGGAGGCGACCCGTCGCTTCTATCGTGACGTGCTCGGCATGGACACGCGGTTCAATTTCCTGCGCGACGGCAAGATCTTCGGCTTCTACCTCGACTGCGGCGGCCGCAGCCATGTCGAGGTGTTCGAGAAACGTGAATCCAGCTACAGCGAGGCAAACCAGATCAACCACTTCTGCCTCGAGGTGGAAGACATCGATGCGGCGATCCTTCATATCCGGTCGAAAGGCGTCGCGGTCACGCCAAAGAAGCTCGCCTGCGACGACACATACCAGGCCTGGATCACCGACCCCAACGGCGTGAAGATCGAGCTGTTCGAATACACCGCCAAAAGCGCGCAATTCACCGGCGGCGACCGTGTCGCCGACTGGTAAATTGGAGCGACACGTCGCCCGCATGAGCAGTTGAAGTTAGACGGCAAGGTGCATCGCGGCAGGCAGTGCCAGCGAGAGCCCTGACAGGAAAAGCAGAACAAAGACGATCTTTCGCATTGTCCCTTGCGACAATGACGGTGGCCAGCGGCGTGCCGCATAGGTCATCAGCATTACGGCCGGTATGGCGACGACGAGCGCGACAGGCGACATGGTCGGCAGGTTGCCGCTTGCCGTCACCAGGATAAGCCGCACCACTTGCGCGGCGCCGAAAGCGGCGACCAGCGTTTCGCGGACACGTTTGTGCGGCATTGGCTGGCGAAAGAGATGATAAACGAGCGGTGGGCCGCCGGTCGCAAACAGCCCACTCATCAGGCCCGAAACGACACCGAAGCCGACGAAACTCGCGTCCGACGACCGTTTTGCCAAGCCGGCAGGCCTGATGGCCAGTTGCAGGCTGGACATCATGATGACCAGACCGAGTCCGATTTTCAGCAGGTCGGCCCGCGTGTCCGCCAGCCATTCCAGCAGGGCATACCCCAAGAGCAGCGAAGGGAGGCTTGCGACCAGGATAAGCCGCAGCTCCCGGCGCGCAATCTCGCGCCAGCCGCCCTGGATCAGCATCTGCGTGGCATTGACCAGGGTCAGCATGCCGACCATCGCGGCTGCGTCGGGCAGCGGCAGCAAGCCGACAAGCGCAATCGCGCCCATCATCACCAGGCCGAAGGCGAAGCCCGTCAGGGTCTGGACATAAGCGGCCACCGCCGCAAAACCGGCAAAGGCGAGGACAGGCGTTAGACCCACGACATCCCGCACGAGGCCGGAAAGGAAACGTGCAAGCCGGCAATCACGGCCGGCCTACTTCAGCTCGATTTCGATGAAGGCGTATTCGCCGTCATTGGCATTGATGACGTCGTGCTCGACGCCTTCCCGGCGGAAATAGGGCGCGCCTTGCTTCATCTCGGCGAAGGATTCGCCGTCCTTGGTCACCAGCTTCACCTTGCCGTCCATCAGCGGCACGACGACATAGTCGTGGCCATGGCGGTGCCAGCCGGTGTTGGCGCCCGGCGCGAAGCGGTATTCGGTGACGATGACGCGCTCATTGTCGACGTGAACTATGGCCTTGGCGGTTCCGGTCATGGAGCTCTCCCTTTCCTGCGAACAGAGAACACGGAGTGCCCGCAGGCGAGAGCCAGAGCGCGACGAGCCATGACGCCAAAGAAAAGCCCGGCGCGATGGCCGGGCTTGGATCTTGAAAACTTCAGATTGGCTCAGGCGAGGCTGCCGTTGATCCAGTGCGACAGCGCGGTCTTCGGCGCGGCGCCCACTTTCATGTCGGCCACTTCGCCGCCCTTGAAAATCATCAGCGTCGGGATCGAGCGCACGCCGTACTGCGCGGCAAGCTCCGGGTTCTCGTCGATGTTGAGCTTGGCCACCTTGATCTTCGCGCCGAGTTCGTTGGCGATGTCTTCCAGCGCCGGAGCGATCATCTTGCACGGGCCGCACCATTCAGCCCAGAAATCCACCACGACCGGCTCCTTGGCGTTGAGCACATCGGCCTGGAAATTGCCCTTGTCGACCTTGACGGTGGCCATGCTGAAATCCTTTCGAAAATTCGGGTTGCACCAAATGTGGTGGTTGTGGCGGCGATGTTCAAGCAGTTCTTGTGTCACGCTGCCGTGAGTCGGGCAAGGGCGTCATCCATGGCGGGGGCGGGCAGCTCGATCAGTCGCGGCGCCTCGGTGAAGAGCAGCGCCGCCGTCACCTCGCGGCCCGGATAGAGCGGCTGGAGCAGAGCGCGGTAGAGCGCAAGCTGCAGCACATAGGCCGGCGGCACCTCCGCCAGGTTCCCAGGCGCCGGTCGGTTGGTCTTGTAGTCGATGATCGACACCTTTTCGGGCGTGACCGCCAGCCGGTCGATCTTGCCGGAGATCGAGCGCAGCCTGCCCTTCACCTCGAGGCTGCCCATGACGGCGACCTCCGCTCGGGAGGATTGCGAGAACAGCGCGCCGAAGCGGGTGTCGGACAGGATGGAGAGCACGGCATCCAGCGCCCTGTCGCGCTCGCCATCCGGCCAATCCGCGCCGGCGCGCGCCAGGTAGCGCTCGGCGGCGCCCCGCCTTTCCTCCTCCGCGATGCCGGGCAGCATCTGCAGCAATTTGTGCAGGGCAAGGCCGCGCATGATCGCAAAGCCGGGTTCGGCGGCGGCGTCGAGCACCGGCGAGCGCGTGTCGGGGACGGCTTCTTTCGCCTCGTCGATCAACGCCGAAGCGCCGGAAGGCGAAAGCGGCCGCGGCAGCTCCTCATAGGGCGGGAGCGGCCGGAACAGGTTTTCAGGCAACAGCGCTGTGTGCTCGAACGGCCCTGCCTCGTCGATGCCGGTCAATGCCACCGGGGGCAGCCTGGTCATGTGGAAGCGATGTACCGCCACCTCGGCCGTCGCCGGATGCCGGCGCTCGGAGCTCTCGGGCGCGCCGAGCAACGCGCGGCTGACGATCGAATGCCACGTGCCGGGGCTGGGCTGCCGCTTGCCGTGATAGCCGCAGACGACCAGCCGGTCCTCGGCACGCGTCATGCCGACATAGAGCAGCCGCCGGTATTCGTCGTCGGCAAGCTCGCGCGCCCGGACCGAGGCCGCCTTCGAGACGCCATTGGCGACGTCGCTGGCCGAGCGCCACAGATAGCCCTTGCCTTTCCATTGCGTGCCGGAGCTCTCGAACGGCATCAGCCGCGGCAGATGCTGGTCGCTGAACGGCGCCGAGCCGCCATCGACCAGGAAGACCACCGGGGCTTCGAGACCCTTGGCGGCATGCACGGTCATGACCCGCACCTCGTCGCGCGTCTGGTCCATCTCGCGCTTGATCTCGGGGCCGGCATTTTCCAGCGTCGACAGGAAGGACTCCAGCCCCGGCAGGCCGGTGCGTTCCTCGGTCAGGCAAAAGCTCAGGAACTCGTCGAGGATATCGCCGGCTTCGGGTCCCAGCCGCGCCGTCATCTTGCGGCGCAGGCCGTCGCGCGCCAGCGCGGCGGCGTAGAATTCGAAAACCGGCTTGAAGGCCACTTCGGTTGCCCAGCCATCGAGCCGGCTAACGACAGCGGCGAGGGAAACATCCTCGGCCGCATGTTGCCTGAGCGAGGCGACCAGCGGCTGGCCCTTCGGCCTCGAGCCAGCGAGCGTCAGCAAGGTCTCCTCCGAAACCTCGAAGATCGGGCTGCGCAGCACCGCGGCCAAGGAAAGGTCGTCTTCCGGCTGGATCAGGAAATGTCCAAGCGCGATCAGGTCCTGCACCGCGATATGGCCGGGCAGGCTCAGCCGGTCGGCGCCGGCGACCGGGATCTGCCGGTTCTTGAGGCTGCGCGACAGCGCATGGACGAAACGGTCGCGTTTGCGCACCAGCACCAGGATGTCGCCGGCGGTCAGCTTCCTGCCCTGGCCTTCGATGACCTCGCCGTTGCGCAGCCAGGTCTGGATGGTGGTGGCCACATGCTCGGCGACGCGTACCGCGGGCGCGCTGGCATGGTTGACCGGCAAGGTCCAGTCGTCGGGCTCCTCGACCATTTCGGCGCCGACCGACGGCCACACCTCGACATAGCCCGGCGCATCATTGCGGATAGCCTTGTGGCTCAGCGGATCAGGATCGTGGCTGATGCCGCGCCTGACACCGGGTTCGGCGAAGACGCGGTCAACCGCAGCCAGCACGTCGTCGCTCGACCGGAACGACCAGGTGAGCTTGAGATTGGCGAAGGCGGCCTCCGCGTCGCGCACGCGGCCGGCGAACAACAGCCGGCTTTCGGCAAAGGAATCAGGCGCCGCGCCTTGGAAGGAATAGATCGACTGCTTCTCGTCGCCGACGGCAAAGACAGTTCGGCGCACCGCTTCGCGTTGGCCAAGCCCGGCAAAGAACTCTTCCGTCAGCTTCTTCACCACTTCCCACTGGTCCGGGCTGGTGTCCTGTGCCTCGTCGAGCAGGATGTGGTCGATGCCTTGGTCGAGCTTGAACTGCACCCAGGGGCCGGCGTCCGGTCGCGACAAGAGACTGACCGTGCGGGTGATGAGGTCGTTGAAGTCGAGGAAACCCCGCCCGCGCTTCAACTGCTCGTAGCGCGCGATCAGCCAGCCGGCGACGGTCAGTGCTGCCGCTGTCCCTTCCAGCATGCGGAACAGCGCCAGCCGGTCGGTTACGTCGAGGATTGCCTTCGCCACCACGAAATAGCGGTCCGGCAGGTCGGGCAGGCGGTCGATCAGCGCCTTCCTGAAGATTTTGGGCGGATCGTAGGGGTCGCCGTCCGCACGCAGGAATGCTTTGGCGAGCAGGCGCAGCCGCCGGATCGGATCGGCCTCGGCAAAGGCGCTCTGCGCATAGGGCAGCACATTGTTCAACACTTGCTTGGCGTCGGCTGCCTCGGCGGCACGGGCAAATTCGGCGAGCTGGCCAGGCGAAAAGCCAGGCAGCGGCCACAGCGAAGCAGCGATGTCCTCGGCCGTCTGTCCAGGCCTGAAGCCGAATTCGGCGAACAGTGGCCGGAAGTCCCGATTCTCGCCGAACTTGGAGATGAAACCGCGCAGTTCATCGCGCTTGCCGACGATCTCGGCAAGCAGCGTATCGAGCCCGAACTCGCCGCCGCGTTCCAGCACGGTGGCAAAGGCCTCCGCCAGCCCTTCGACGCCGGCGCCCGCGCCCGAGATCATGTCGCGGCGGGCATCGGCGAACAGCGAGGCCTCCATCTGCGGATCGAGCATCTCGAAATGCGCGGGGATGTTGGCTTCGAGCGGGAACTGGTGCAGCACGGATTCGCAGAAGGCATGAATGGTCTGGATTTTCAGTCCGCCCGGCGTCTCGAGCGCCTCGGCAAACAGCCGGCGTGCGCGCCGCATCATGTCGCGGTCGGCGCCGCGGCCGTCCAGCGCCGCGATCCTGATCGCCAGTTCCGCATCGGGCAGCGCCGTCCATTCCGACAGGGTCGAGAACACGCGGTTCGACATATTGGCGGCGGCAGCCCGCGTGTAGGTGAGGCACAGGATCTTCGACGGGTCGGTGCCGTTGAGCAGGAGCCTGATGACGCGCTGCGCCAGCACATGCGTCTTGCCCGAACCGGCATTGGCCGACACCCAGGCGGAGTAGGCGGGATCAGAGGCGCGCGCCTGGCTGGCGGCGGTATCGGAGGGGATCGGATATTTCATCCTTCCGCCTCGTCCTCGCTGGCGCCGCCGGCCGACCATTCGAGCACCCGCGCCAGATGATCGTAGTCGCCGTCGGCCTCGCCCTCGCGGAAGGGCAGCGCGCGCGACAGATAGCCGGTGGTCGGCTCGGCATAGTGGAAGAGCAGCCGTTCCAGCCGCGCCCAGGCCTCCTCGGAAAGATCGTTGGCGGTGCGGAACTTGCGGTTGTAGTCGAGGATCGATTCCTCGAATACCTCGCCATTCGGCTTCAGCCGCACGAAGGCGAGCTGCGAGGGTTCGCGGATGCCGAGGTTCTTGAAGGCGCCGCGCCTGAGCAACGCGCCCTCCAGCGCGAGCTGCGGCGACAGCAGCGTGTGCGCCTGCGCTTTCGAGGGCGAGGATCCTGTCTTGTAGTCGAGGATGTCGGCCATGCCGCCGGCAAGCAAGTCGACGCGGTCGGCATAGCCGGAAAGCGTCACCCCGGTGCGGCCGACCACCGTCTTCTCAGCGCGCTCCTCGGCGTAGCGCCTTGCGACGGCATCGGCGCGGCCATGCTCCCATTCGATGATGTTCTCGGCGAGCTTTTCGAAACGCGGCCACCAGATAGCCTCGATATCAGGCGGAAGCTTTGCGTCGGCAAAGCAGGTACGGCCCGATTCAATGAGGCTGGCCAGCGCGTTCGGCGCCCTTGGATCCTCGACCCGGCGTGAGAACAAATGCAGGATCTCGTGGAACAGCGTGCCGCGTTCGGCGGCGCCCGGATCGCGGATCAGCGGCTCGAGCGGCATTAGGCCGAGGATGCGCCGCGCATAGACCGCATAGGGGTCGCGGCGCAGCGTCTCGATCTCGGTGACCGAGAAATGCTGCGGGCGCAGGCTGAGCGGCGGCTTCGGCTGCGGGCGGGAGGCAAAATCCTTCTTCTCGCCGGCATCGAGCGCGCGCGCCCAGGCAAGCAGCGCGTCGCCGCGGCCGCGAAGTGCTGACGCCGGCTCCTTGCCGAGGAAGGTCAGGATGCGCTGCAGCCAGCGCGACGGCACCGCCGGCGCGTCGCCGGAGCGCGCCGAACGCGTCAGCACGACCTCTTTTGTGCCCATCGCCATCTGGAAGTCATGCGCGGCAAGGCCGATGCGCCGCTCCGGCGGCTCGAGGTCGATGCCGGTCTTCATCAGCCGCGACATGAAGCGGTCGCTCTCGGGCTTGCGCGGCCAAACCCCTTCATTGAGCCCGCCGATGACCAACATGTCGACATACTGCAGCCGAGCCTCCAGCGCGCCCCAGATGGCGATGTTGCGATCGGTGCCTTGCGCCGGCTTGACCGTCTCCGGCGCGATCAGGGCCTCCATCACGTCGGGCCACTCCAAAGCGGCGAAGGTGAAGGGCGACGACGCCGCCACCAGCCCGCGCAACAGCTCGGCGAGTTTCTCGCCCGCATCGCCGGCATAGAGATCCGCCAGGCCGCCCTCGACGGCGCGACCGAGACTTTCCAGCGCGACCACGCTCGCGCGCGTCAGCGTCGCAATATCGGCGCCTTTCTCGTCGCGCATCGCGGTGAGCGGCAACAGCGACTTGGTAAGGCGGCTAAGCATATCTTGGGCCTGCTCGATGCCGCGCACGGTCAAGCGCGAGAACCAGAAAGGCTGCCTTGTGTCGCCGCTCAGTTCCGCCAGCCGTGTCTCGAACAGCGCACCGAGCGATGCGACATCGGGCCGGCCCGTGCCGCCGCGCAGCGCCACCAGCTCGACGAGCTCGGCAGCCTTGCGCATGGCCTGGCGTTCGAGACCGAGCGCGAGTAGCGGATGCTTGAGCAAGGCAAGCAGGCCTACGGGGTCGCCGGGTCGGAACGCAGCGCTCAGCGCGAGCCTGAGCAGGCTGGCGGCCGGTGTGTTGATTAAAGGCGCGCCGCCGGAATCGTCGGCGACGACGCCGAAACGCAAAAGCTCGGCCGAAACCCGCCGGGCCAGCGCGCGGTCACCGGTGACGAGCGCCGCGCGCTTGCCTGGGGCCTCCACGGCGCGCTTCAGCGCGATGGCGATTGCCGCCGCCTCGTCGCGTTCGTTCGCCGCTTCCACCAGCGTCACGCCGGCCAGTGCCTGTTCGATGTCATATGCCGTGAAGCGCGGCCGCGTCTCGGTCCAGTATTCGGTGGTTTCGGCCGGCCGCAGCGCCTCGCCGACCAGGGCCGCGCGCAACGCAAGCGGCGATGGCGCCGCAACAAGGTCCTCGACGTCGCGGCGCGGAATGCCGATGCCGCCGATCAGCTTGGCGAGGCCGTATTGCGGGTGGCCGAGCGTTGCCGGGCGCGCGCCAGGCGCCGTGATCGCCGCGAAGGATGCGTCGTCCAGGTTGCGGTCGAGCCCGGGCAGCACGACGGCGCCGTTGGGCAGGCCGGCGATCACTGCAAGCAGTTCGGCGGTGGCGGGGATGGAGCCGGTCGAACCGGCGGCAATCACCGGTCCGACCGGCGGAGTGCGCTTCCGCCGCGCCGCCTCCAGCCGGATCAGCGCGCTGCGATGCGCGGCTGGATTGGAGCGGTCGCGCTCCTTGAGCAGTTCCGGCCAGTTGTCGGTGACGATGCCGAGGAAATCGAGCGTCACTTGCCACCAGCCGGCGAGATTGCCGGTGACCAGCGTCGCAAGCTTCGCCCAATCCGTGCCCTCGGTCTCGATCTCATCCATCAGCCGGGCAAGGTCGCGCGCCAGCCAGATGGCGTCGGCGGCCGAGCTCGGCACGACGAATTCCTCGTTGAACCGTGCCCTGACATGGTCCGGCAGGCTTTCCTTCCAGGCGCGCACCAGCGGTGCCAGCAACAGCAACCGCTCCTGCGCGGCGATCGGCGGCGCCAGATCTATCGCCGGCGCGGCTTCGGCGTCGAAGGCCGCCTCGTCCTCGTCGAATTCGCCGAGCGGCCGCACCGTTGGCAGGATGGCGGAGCGTTTCCCTAAAACATCGACGAAGGCGCCGCGCAGCGCACGCGCCGCGCGCCGCGTCGGCACATAGATGGTGGCGTCGGCAAGCGCCAGCGGGTCGCCGTCGAAGCGGAAGCCGGGGATCAGGCGCCCGTCGAGCAACGCCCCCGCCAGCGTCGGCAGGAACGGCGCTCCGGGCGGAATGGAAAAGACGCGGCGCGTGCCGCTCATACCGCCTTCGCTAGGGCACCGGCCACGGCTGCCTCGGCCGCCGAAATGGCGTCCGGCGTGCCGACAGTGATCCAGCGTCCGTTCATCTTCATGCCGAACAGGCGCCCTGCGGCGATCGCCTTGTCGAAATAGACATTGAGCGAATGCGAGCCCATGGGCGCGTCCTTGAAGATGCGCCGATGGATGATGGCGGCGCCGGCATAGATCAGGCCCGCCGGATCACCCTTCGAGCGCCGTAGGGCTCCATCAGGGGCAACAAGGAAATCCGTGCCGACGCAATGCCCGGTCGCTGAGTCGAGATCGGTAAGCATCAGCAGAATATCCATTCTCGCGGCGTCCCATGCAAGGGCAAGACGCTCGAGGCTGGGCTGGCCGCTGTCGATCCAGAATGTGTCGGCATTGACGATGTAGAAGGGCTCGCCCCCCAGAAGCGGCAGCGCTTTGACGATACCGCCAGCCGATTCCAGCAGCGCCTCGCGCTCGTCGGAGATGACGATCTTCGGTGCGCGCCTATGGGCGACATGCGCGACGATCTGCTCGGGCAGATAGTGCACGTTGACGACGGCCTTGGCGACGCCGGCGGCTTCCAGGCTGTCCAGCCCCCAATCGAGCAAGGTCTTGCCGGCGATCTTCACCAGCGGCTTGGGCATCGTGTCGGTGATCGGCCGCATGCGCTTGCCGAGCCCGGCCGCCAGCACCATCGCAGTCGTCGGCTTCATGGGACCCGTTCCTCGAGCAGGCCGTGGGCCATGTAGAAATCCTTCAGGCCGGCCAGCGCCGGATGCGCCAGCGCCCGCCTCAGATAATCGCGGATGCGCGGCAGGTGTTTCAGATAGTAAGGCTTGCCGTCGCGCTTTTCGAGCCGCACGAAGATGCCGAGGATCTTCGAATTGCGCTGCGCGGCCATGATCGCATAGGCCTCGGCGAAGCCGGCCTCGTCGAAAGCGTCGGCGGCGCGCCGCGCTGCGACATAAGCCGCGACGGTGCGCCGCTCGATCTCGGGCGAGACGGTGACGCGCGCATCCATGGCCAAAGAAGCGACGTCATAGGCGGCAGGCCCGATCAGCGCGTCCTGTACATCGACGATGCCCAGCCGGTCGAGGCCGGCGCGCTCGGCCCGCCAGATGATGTTGGGCGAATGGAAGTCGCGCAGCATCAGCGTGTATTCGCTGCCTGCCAGGCGATCGAGGAGCGCGTTCCATACCTCGTGGTAGCCTGCCCGCAACGCGTCGTTTGCCGGTTCGCCGGTGATCCAGGGCACATACCAGTCGACCAGAAGGTCGGCCTCGATCAGCATGGCTTCCCGGTCGAAAGGCGGCACGTCGTGAAATACGCCGGGCGCCGCTTCCAAGCGCGTAGGCCAAGTCTTGCCATGCATCATAGCCAGCAATTCGGCCGCCGCCTCGTAGCGTTTGGCGACGGGCTGACCGTCGCGACCGAGGAAGCCTTCGGAGCCGAGATGCTCGATGAGCAGAAAACCCTGGTCGAGATCCTGGGCATGGATCGCCGGCACGCTGACGCCGGCCCCAAGCAGCGCCCGGTCGATAGCGACGAAGGCGGCGACGGATTGCGCCGTGTGGGCGATCACCGCATAGGGCTTGCCGTAGCGAACCGGCGGCCCGAGCACCAGGCGCGGCGAATTCATCAGCACGCGCGGCGCTTGGCCGGGCAGCGAGACGATCTCATAGGAGCGGGCGGAGGCGTCGCCGACGAAATGACGGCGGCTGGCTTCGCCCCATCCGGCGGAGGCCAGGAAATCGCGCATCGCCAGCGATCGCGCCACGCGCTCGAAAGCCGGTCCCTGCCTGGAAAGCCTCGCCACGCGGCCTTCGCCCTGCTCGGCGAGCTCGACCCACAGCGCGTTTGCCGGCAAACGGTCTCCGGCCCGTTCCGGCCATTCGATGAGCGCCGCGCCTTGGCTTAGCGCGTCGTCGAGGCCGAGCTCGTCGAGCTCGTCCGGAGCGGACAGCCGATAGAGATCGAAATGATGCAGCGGAACGCGCGTCTCGTAGCTCTGCACCAGGGTGAAGGTCGGGCTCGGCACTTCGAGATTGGCGTCGTCGGCAAGCGCCCGTATCAGCGCGCGGGCCAACGTCGACTTGCCGGCGCCGAGATCGCCTTTCAGCGCGATCGCGTCGCCCGCGCGCAACGCCATGGCGAGGTCCTCGCCAAGCCTTGCCGTGGCCGCCTCGTCGGCGAGAAAACGTTCCAACACTGGTTCAGCCATATAGTCCGCGCTACTCGGCCGCGTCGCGGATGCCCGCCGGCGTATCGGGGATTCCGGAAGGCTTGTCCGGGAAGGTGCAGATTACCGTGGTGCCCCTGTCCTGGCCGGTCTCGATGCGCACGGTTCCGCCATGCAGTTCGACGAAGCTCTTGACGATCGAGAGCCCCAGCCCGGCGCCGCGCCGCCGCCCGCCGTTGGCGCGCGGCTCGAAGCGGCGGAAGACCGATTCCAGCACATCCGGCGGCATGCCAGGGCCATCATCATGCACCGAGAACTCGACGCCGTCGGCCAGCCGGCGGCAGGTAAGCCGGATCGTGCTTGCCTCCGGCGCATAATTCGCCGCGTTGCTGAGCAGGTTGTAGAGGATCTGGCGGATGCGGGTCTCGTCGCCATGGAAGCTCGCCGGCGCCTCCGCCGCATCGATCTCGAGCTTGATTTGATGCTCGTCCAGCCGATCGGCGACCAGCTCGGCGGCCGCGGCGATCGTCCGGTCGATGTTCATTTCGGAGATGTCGAGCTGCATGATGCCGGCATCGACGGTCGCCAGGTCGAGGATATCGTTGACGATGGTGAGCAGCACCGATGACGACGAGCCGACATGCTCGACATATTCGCGCTGCTTGGGCGTCAGCGGCCCGGTCGCGGGCAGCGACAGAAGCTCGGTGAAGCCGATAATGTTGGTCAGCGGCGAGCGCAGCTCATAGGAAACGTGCTGCACGAATTCGTTCTTCAGCTGGTCGGATTTCTCCAGCGCCTCGTTCCTGTCCTTCAGCGCCCGCTCGACATTGACGGTGTCGGTGACGTCGACGAAGGTGATCATCACCTGGCCGTTGGGCAGGTGGATCACCGCGTAGCTCAGCACCGTCCCGTCGACGAGCTCGATCTGGCCGCGGCGGTCGCGGCGCTCGTCGTCGAAGCCGGTGACCGCGGCGACGAAGCCGCCCCAGGGGCTGTTCGCGGCGCGCTGGTCGCACAGATCGCGGATCGCCGAAACATGAACGTTCGGCTTGACCGCTTCCACCGTCAGCCCCCACAGCGCGACGAAGGCCGGATTGGACAGGCGCAGCCGCCCGTCCGGACCGAATACGACCACGCCTTCGGCGAGATTGTCCAGCGTCTCGCCCTGCACCCGCACGGCGGTCTGGTAGCGGCTTTCGAGGTCCATCTTCTCGGTCAGGTTCTCGAACACCCAGGTGACGCCGCCCTTCGGCTGCGGGTTCGCCACGACGCGGATCGTCTTGCCGTCCGGCAGGTGCCACCAGTGTTCCTGCGATTCGACGGCGCGATAGGCGCTGAGCAGGTTTTCCTTCCAGCGCCGCCATTCCGGCTGCTCGGCGATCCTGCCTTCGCTGCGCAGCCTGTCGAGCAGCAGCGTGTTGGAGGGAGCGCTGAGCAGGAAGCCCGAGTCGAGACCCCACAGCTTCTGGAAGGCCTGGTTGAAGAAGCGCAGCTTTTCCTCGGTGTCGAAGATCGCCACGGCGGTGTTCAACTGGTCGAGCGTGTCGGCATGGCTGCGCACGGTCCGCTCGTATTCGGCGCGGATCGTCTCGGCCGCGCTGGTGTCGCAGGCGAGCCCCGCCGAACCGTCGGCGCCGGCGAAGTCGGTGACCGCGAACATGCGGCGATCGCCTTCGATCACGGTGGATAGCGTCTGTTCGAAGACCGGGTGCGACTTATGCTGCTCGGCGATTTGATCGCGCGCCTGGCCGCCAAGGAATTCCGTCGCGTCGCGCACGGCCGCGGCGGCGCTTCCTGCTTCCACGGCCTCGGCGTAGGCGCGGTTGACCCATTGCAATCGCCCGTCCGCGCCGCGCAGCCATGCCGGCATCTTCAACGCGTCGAGCAGGCCGATCAAGGTGTCGTAGTCGGCGCTGAGCCGCTGGTTCTCGATCTTCAGCCTGGCCTGGTTGCGCAACGTCTCCGACAGCGAGACGAAACGCACCAGCACATGCGCCGCGCTCTTGCGCCCATGCACCTCCAGCGGCACGCCGGCCTGCGTTTCGATGACCAGGTCGAAGGTCTTCGCCTGTTCGCGCAACGCGGCAACCGCGTGCTCCAATGCCGCCGCGGAGCGCGGCATCAGCCAACGGCCGAAAGCGAGGAAGGCGGACCTGTCGTCAGGCGCGCCGCTTTCCAGCGGCAGGCTGCCGATAAGCTCGGGTTTCTTGTTGTCCGTGGTCCACACGATCAGGCGCTGGTCGCGCAGATTGAGCAGCGCCTCGGAACGCTGCAGCGCAGCGTTGACGTCCGCGATGCGGGCCCTGAGCTGCAGGTTCTGCGAGGCGGTGCGTGCGCGCTCGCGGATAAGGAAGATGGCCGAAACCAGCGCCGCGCCCATGACGCCCACGAACATGGCGAGCTGCATGACCTCGAGCGTGCTGACCGGCGCCGCGGCCTTTGCCGGAATGGCCGTCTCGGCGTGGGCGGCAAAGGCGAGCAGCGGGCCGGCAAGCGTCGAGGTCGCAAGCAGCAAGGCCAGCCGCGAGCCGGCACGAAAACCGCCGCGGCTCACGCCGGGGCCGGCATCATTCGAATCCTCATGGCCGCCGGAAACGGCCTTTCCCGCGCGTGGCGGGTAATCCCCCGGCATGTCTTGGTCCTCTTCGCCGCTTGAATGCAAGACCGCCCTGATGCGTCCCCGGCCCAACATGTCCCCAGACCGCGAATCACAACAATAACGCTTGCTGGAATCGGCGTGAAGAATCATTGGCGCAAAAAATAAAGCCGGATGGAAAGTCAACCACCCGGCTTCAATATATGGTAGATAATTTCGCTTTGGTTAATAGCGGTAGTGTTCAGGCTTGTACGGGCCCTGCGGCGTCACGCCGATATAGGCGGCCTGTTCGCCGGACAGCTCCGTCAGCTTGGCGCCGAGCTTGTCGAGATGCAGCCGCGCCACCTTCTCGTCGAGGTGCTTGGGCAGCACATAGACCTGGTTCTCGTACTGGCCGTGCTTGCTGAAAAGCTCGATCTGCGCCAGCACCTGGTTCGTGAACGAGGCCGACATGACAAAGCTCGGATGACCGGTGGCGTTGCCGAGGTTGAGCAGGCGGCCCTCGGACAGAAGGATCATACGCTTGCCGTCCGGGAAGGTGATCAAATCCACCTGCGGCTTGATGTTGGTCCATTTCAGGTTGCGCAGCGCCGCCACCTGGATCTCGTTGTCGAAGTGGCCGATATTGCCGACGATCACCATGTCCTTCATCGACCGCATATGGTCGAGCGTGACGACGTCCTTGTTGCCGGTGGTGGTGATGACGATGTCGGCGGTGGGCGCGGCGTCTTCCAGCGTCACCACCTCATAGCCGTCCATCGCCGCCTGCAGCGCGCAGATCGGGTCGACCTCGGTGACTTTCACACGCGCGCCGGCGCCGCGCAGCGAGGCCGACGAGCCCTTGCCGACATCGCCATAGCCGCAGACCACCGCGACCTTGCCGGCCATCATGGTATCGGTGCCGCGGCGGATGCCGTCGACCAGCGATTCCTTGCAGCCGTATTTGTTGTCGAATTTCGACTTGGTGACGGAATCGTTGACGTTGATCGCCGGGAAGGGCAGCAGGCCCTTCTTCTGCAGCTGGTAAAGACGGTTGACACCGGTGGTGGTCTCCTCGGTGACCCCGCGGATCGCTTCCCGCTGCTTGGTGAAGAAGCCTGGCGAAGCCTTCAGGCGCTTCTTGATCTGGGCGAACAGGATCTCTTCCTCCTCGCTGCCGGGATTGGACAGCACGTCCTCGCCGGCCTCGGCGCGCGCGCCGAGCAGGATGTACATGGTGGCGTCGCCGCCATCATCCAGGATCATGTTGGAGGTACCGCCATCGGTCCACTGGAAGATCCGGTCGGTGAAGTCCCAATAGTCTTCCAGCGACTCGCCCTTGATGGCGAAGACCGGAATGCCGGCCTCGGCTATGGCCGCGGCCGCGTGGTCTTGGGTCGAGAAGATGTTGCAGGAAGCCCAGCGGATGTCGGCGCCCAGCGCCTTCAGCGTCTCGATCAGCACCGCCGTCTGGATGGTCATGTGCAGCGAGCCGGTTATGCGCGCGCCTTTCAGCGGCTTCTTGGCGCCGAACTCCTCGCGGCAGGCCATCAGGCCCGGCATTTCGGTTTCGGCGATCTCGATCTCCTTGCGGCCCCAGCCGGCAAGCGAGATGTCGGCGACCACATAGTCCTTGCTACCCGTCATGGCAGTGCTCCGGTGTGATTTTTTCTCAAGGCGCGCCGACGCCGGGAGGCGCATGGGAGGGCGCGGTTGCCGGCTTGACTACCAGATCGGTCGCCGCGCGACAATGGGACATAAAGAAATCTTTATGCGCGCATGTCTTCGGAAAAGCGAGATGTTCCGTGAAATCGGCGCAAACGCCGGGGATTGGTTGAAGCCGCCGCGACGACGCGATGGCGTTTCGGCCAATCTCCAAGGCATGCCGCCTGCCAACGCAAACAGAGCCGACCGGTAAAAATCTCTGTGCTGGGGAACTAGATTTCCTCGCCGAAACGTGAGGCGATCAGCTGCTCCAACGCGTCCATGGCCGGCACGGCTTCCGGGCCGCTGGCGATGACGCGGATCGAATAGCCTGGGCTCGCCGCCAGCATCATCAGGCCCATGATCGAGGTGCCGCCGACCTTCACGCCGTCCTTCTCGACATGGATGATGGCGTCGAAGCCGCTGGCGACCTGGACGAACTTGGCCGAAGCGCGCGCATGTAGGCCGCGCTGATTGATGATCGGGAACTCCCGCACCACCTCATCCGTCCGCGGCGCCGATGCGTTCATTTGCTGCTCAGGAGCTGGCTGGCGACGTTGATGTATTTACGGCCGGCCGCTTGCGCTTCGTCGAGCGCGGCGGCCATGTTGTCGCCCTTGCGGATCGAGGAGAGCTTGATCAGCATCGGCAGGTTCATGCCGGCGATGACCTCCGTGCGGCCGGATTCCATCACCGAGATGGCGAGGTTGGAAGGCGTGCCGCCGAACATGTCGGTGAGCACGATGACGCCTGCGCCGGTGTCGACGCGCGCGACTGCGTCGACGATGTCAGCCCGGCGCTGCTCCATGTCGTCGTCGGCGCCGATCGCCACGGTTTCGAAATTGTCTTGCGGCCCGACGACATGCTCTACGGCATGTCGGAACTCGGTGGCGAGTTGACCGTGCGTCACGAGCACGAGTCCGATCATTCTCTGGTGGCTCCCGTCATCGCCGCTTCACAGGCGTATCTTATGTTCGCCGGCCATTCCAGGCGGCGGGAGCGCTATCTTGTCGACGCACGGCCGGTTGACAAGCCCAAAATTGCGGCGGCCCGGGCCATTTTGACGCATCGCAGCAAAAAACCCGGGCCGGATCATGAAAAAGGCTGGATCGACAGCCGCGCCATCAGCATGGGCAACGCGGCGGTGACATTTTGCCGGGCGACATCGACGCGGGGCAGCCGGCATCCGCCGATCGTCTCCGTGGTCTCGTCCTGCAGACGCGCCATGTCCGCCGGTTCGACAAGCCGCGCCACAAGGTCGATCACGGCGGCCGGTTCGAAAGCCAGCGGCCGCGGTCCGATGCCGTGCACCTCGGCGAGGCCGGCGATGCTCGCCGGCGCGCGGCAAACCAGCCGGCCGCTGTGCGCGGCCGCAAACAACTGGTCGTCGCCGACCAGCCGGGCAAAAAGGCCCTGCGCGCGGCAATGATCGACAAGCGCCAGCGCCAGCGTCGTCTTGCCGGCGCCCGACGGCCCGGTGATCAGCACGCCGCGCTCGCCGACCAGTATGGCCGTCCCATGAATGTTGCGGGGCTTTGCGGCGGCGCTTGGCATGTCGATTCGGCGATCAGCCTTCCGCCGGCAGCGTCACCACGAAACGCGCGCCCTTGATCTCGCCGGGCTTGGTGCCTGGGATGTTCTCGGCCGTCAGCGTGCCGCCATGTGCCTCGACGATTTGGCGGCTGATCGACAGCCCGAGGCCGGAGTTCTGGCCGAACGCCTCGCCGGCCGGCCGGTCGGTATAGAAGCGCTCGAAGATGCGGTCGATCTTCTCGGCGCGGATACCCGGGCCGTTGTCGTCGACAGTGATGATGTTGAACTTGCCCGCGCGCGCCAACGAGATCGCGATGTGGCCATGCTCGTCGGGCACGAAGGAACGCGCGTTCTCGATCAGGTTGGTGATGACCTGGCCGATCCTGAGGTCATGGCCGACGACGAAATAGCCTTTGGCGCCGGCCGGCAGCTTGGCGACCTTGAGGTCGATCTCGACGGCCTTCTTGTTGCGCGTCGTCTCGCGCGAGACGGCGATGAGGTCGGTGATGAACTTCTTCAGGTCGACGGTCGCGGCATCGTCGCGCGCCAGCTCGGCATCGAGGCGGGACGCATCCGAGATATCGGTGATCAAGCGGTCGAGCCGCCTCACGTCGTGCTGGATGATCTCCATCAGGCGCGCGCGAGAAGCATCGTTTTTCGCCAAAGGCAGTGTTTCCACGGCGCTGCGCAGCGACGTCAGCGGGTTCTTCAACTCATGCGACACGTCGGCCGCGAAACTTTCGATCGCTTCGATTCTCGCATACAGCGCATTCGTCATATCGCGCACGGCAATGGACAAATTGCCGATCTCGTCCTGACGATCGGAAAAGTCGGGGATTTCCTCGCGGCTCTTGACGCCGCGCCGCACCCTGACGGCGGCGGCTGAAAGCCGGCGCAACGGATTGGCGATGGTGGAGGCGAGCAGCATCGACAGGATCGCGGTGACGAGCGCCGCCACCCCGAACACGCGCAGGATCGCCTTGCGCTCGGCCGCGACGATCTTGTCGATGTCGCCGCCTTCGGTGGACAGCATCAAGACGCCGAGCACGGCGCGGAAGCGCTGGATCGGCACCGCGACGGAGACGATCTGTTCGCCCTGCTCGCTCACCCGCACGATGGTCGAAGGGCTGCCGGTCAGCGCCTTGACCACTTCGGGAAAGGCCGCGCCGTTGCCGCCGGGCTGCTCGTGGTAGACCGGCAGGTCCTTGTTGCGGAAGAAGTCGAAGATGAACTTCTCCACTCGCTCCACGACGCCCGGCTGCTCCTCGTCGACGGGCGGCAGGTCGTAGCGCAGGATCTGGCCGCGCGAATAAAGATGCCGCGAATCGAGCAGCAGGTTGGCGTCGCGGTCATAGATGCGGGCGCGGGTGCGCGTCGGCGAGATCAAGCGTCGTAGCACCGGCGCGACGCGCTCGGGATTGATCGGGAAATCGAGGTTGTCGAGCTGGTCCGACCCCGGCCCCAGGCTTTCGCCCGCCTGCAGCTCCAGCAGCTTTTCCGGATCGATGCTGATCGAATCGGTCTCGACGGTCGCCGAAGCCGCGATGGCGCCGGCGATGATCTCGCCCTGCGTCATCAGGCTTTCGACGCGCGCGTCGATCAGCCCGTCGCGAAAGGTGTTCAGGTAAAGGATGCCGGTGACCAGCACGGCGAGGCCGGCCAGGTTAAGGAACAGGATGCGCCGCGTCAGACTGGAGAAGATGTGATGGCCGAGAAACCGGCGCATCGGCACCGTGATTTTCGAAACGAAGGCAGGCACGATCCGCGGCGGACGCCTTGCCGCGCCCGCCCGTCTGCCTCGCTCTACTTCCACTGCCATCGAATAGCAGGCCCTGTTTAGTTAGTGAGTAGTGAGTAGGCAGTAGGGAAGTGGTTGGCTGACTTCGGCCATGGGTGGCCGCCCGCATCATTCAAAACTGACTACTGACTATTCCCTACTGCCTATCTTACGCTTCGCGGAACCGGTACCCGACTCCGTAAAGGGTTTCGATCATCTCGAAGTCGTCGTCGACGGCCTTGAACTTCTTGCGCAGCCGCTTGATGTGGCTGTCGATGGTGCGGTCGTCGACATAGACCTGTTCATCATAGGCTGAATCCATCAGCGCATCACGGCTTTTTACCACACCGGGGCGCTGCGCCAGCGAATGCAGGATGAGGAATTCGGTCACTGTCAGCGTCACCGGCTCGCCCTTCCAGGTGCAGGTGTGCCGCTCCTGGTCCATCACCAACTGGCCGCGTTCGAGCGAGCGGGCCTGCTGGCTGGGCGCCTTGGCCGCCGCCTCGCGGGCGCTGGTGCGGCGCAGCACTGCGCGCACGCGCTCGACAAGCAGGCGCTGCGAGAACGGTTTGCGGATGAAGTCGTCGGCGCCCATCTTGAGGCCGAACAACTCGTCGATCTCGTCGTCCTTCGACGTCAGGAAGATGACCGGGAGATCCGACTTCTGGCGCATGCGGCGCAACAGCTCCATGCCGTCCATGCGCGGCATCTTGATGTCGAGGATGGCGAGGTTCGGCGGCCGCGCCGCAAGGCCTTCCAGCGCCGACGCGCCATCGGTGTAGGTTTCGACCCGATAGCCCTCGGATTCGAGCGCGATCGACACCGAGGTCAGAATGTTGCGGTCGTCGTCGACAAGCGCGATTGTTGCCATTTCAAGCGGCTCCCTCATGAGCTGTCCCTTCTGTCGTCGAGAAGGGGCTTTTGCAGGACAAATTGGGTACAAAATGTGGCACGGGCCTTGTCCGAAGTCACGGGCGGCCTGCCGTCACACGCCATCGCACCCATAGTGGGATTGGACGAACCGAGCCTGCCAATCCTTTGGGCAACCTCTACGGTTTTTTGCACATATAAACGATTTAAACAACTTTCAAATTTTTTAAATCGATTAATGATTTGATATCATTCGGCTTTTCTGGTTCTGAACCTGACGGCCCCAGCGCGGGCTCCGGGAAGTAACCCGTCAGATGCGGCCAAATCCAGAGAGGAAATTTGATGTCGGAAGCCGGCAAACGCAACCCCGACTGCGCCATCGACGCGATCGGCCTGAAGACAATGGGCATGGTACGCTATAATTTTGGCGCGGCCGAACTCTACGAGGAAGCGATCCGGCGCGGCGAGGCGAGGTTGACCGCGCAGGGCGCGCTGGTCGCCGAGACCGGCCAGCACACCGGGCGTTCGCCGAAGGATAAATTCGTCGTGCGCGACGAGGCGACCGGCGGCCAGGTGTGGTGGGACAACAACAAGGCGATCTCGCCGGGTGAGTTCGAAGCGCTGCTGGCGGATTTCAAGGCACATGCAGCCGGCAAGGACCTCTACGTGCAGGACCTCGTCGGCGGCGCCGACGCCAATCTGAAGCTGCCGACCCGGGTCATCACCGAATTCGCCTGGCATTCGCTGTTCATCCGCAATCTTTTGATCCGTCCCGAAGCCGCGGAGATCGAGCGTTTCGTGCCGCAGCTGACGATCATCGACCTGCCCTCCTTCCGCGCCGATCCGGCGCGTCACGGCACCCGCACCGAAACGGTGATCGCGGTCGACCTCACCCGCAAGATCGTTCTGATCGGTGGTACCTCCTATGCCGGCGAGATGAAGAAGTCGGTTTTCACCATGCTGAACTATCTGCTGCCGGCAAGAGGCGTGATGCCGATGCACTGTTCCGCCAATGAAGGTGCAGACGGCGACGCGGCCGTCTTCTTCGGCCTGTCCGGCACTGGCAAGACGACGCTGTCGGCCGACCCGTCGCGCACGCTGATCGGCGACGACGAGCATGGCTGGGGCCCGCACGGCATCTTCAATTTCGAGGGCGGCTGCTACGCCAAGACGATCAGGCTGTCGGCGGAGGCCGAACCGGAGATCTTCGCCACCACGCAGCGCTTCGGCACGGTGCTGGAGAACGTGGTGCTCGACGCCGGCCGCGTTCCGGATTTCAACGATGGCAGCCTGACCGAGAACACGCGCTGCGCCTATCCGCTGGATTTCATCCCCAATGCCTCGAAGACCGGCCGCGCCGGGCATCCGAAGAACATCATCATGCTGACCGCAGACGCCTTCGGCGTCATGCCGCCGATCGCCAGGCTGACGCCGGCGCAGGCGATGTACCATTTCCTGTCGGGCTATACCGCCAAGGTTGCCGGCACGGAAAAGGGCGTCACCGAGCCGGAGGCGACGTTCTCGACCTGCTTCGGCGCCCCGTTCATGCCGCGCCATCCATCCGAATACGGCAATCTGCTGCGCGAGCTGATCGCCGGCCATGGCGTCGACTGCTGGCTGGTCAACACCGGCTGGACCGGCGGCGCCTACGGCACCGGGCGCCGCATGCCGATCAAGGTGACGCGCGCCTTGCTGGGCGCCGCGCTCGACGGTTCGCTGAAGTCGGCCGAGTTCCGTACCGACGCCAATTTCGGCTTCGAGGTGCCGGTGGCGGTCCCGGGTGTCGACGGCGCCATTCTCGACCCGCGCTCGACCTGGGCGGACAAGGCCGGTTACGACCGCCAGGCAGCGAAGCTGGTCAACATGTTCGCCGTCAATTTCGAGAAGTTCGAACGCCATGTCGACGCGACCATCCTCGGCGCGGCGCCGCGGATGCAGGAAGCGGCTGAATAGCAGTCACTGCCAATGTCTTCCTCCAGGGCCTGGCTCGCGCCGGGCCTTTTCTTTTTGCCGCCGTCGCGTCATGAGTGCGTGCATGGCAAGCGACGACGATATCACCATCTCCGGTGAAGCGGTCATCCGTCCTGGCGACCTGCATGAGGACTTCATCCGCTCGTCCGGTCCGGGCGGCCAGAACGTCAACAAGGTGGCCACCGCCGTGCAGCTGCGCTTCGACGCGGCGAACGCGTCCGGCCTGTCCGAGCGCGTGCGCGAGCGCGCCATCAAGCTGGCCGGCCAGCGCGCCACCAAGGACGGCGTCATCGTCATCGAGGCAGGCCGCTTTCGCACCCAGGAGCAGAACCGCGCCGACGCGCGGGCGCGGCTGACTGCATTGATCGCCAAGGCGGCCGAGCCGCCGCCTCCGCCGCGCAAGAAGACCAGGCCGTCCAAAGGCGCCGTGGAGCGGCGCCTGAAGAGCAAGGCAGGCCGGTCGACGGTGAAGAAGCTGCGCGGTCGGGTGGAAAGCGACTGATCCGGCCAAAGCCGCTGGTTTCGGGTCGCCGCCTTCTTTGAAGGATGGCATGGCTTGGAGCATGATGCCGAACAGTGTGAAGCGGTTTTCGGGACATCATGCCCTATCTCTCTGATTTTAGAGACGGATTCAGATTTCATGTCGAACAGACCCGAAACCATCCGGCTCTAGGGAGCAACGGATCGATTCATGCTCGTTCTGCCCAAAGGCGTCCGCCATATGCCGGGCTACCTCCCGCGCCCGGCCCAGGAAGCGCTGGTCGAGGAGATCAGGCGCGTCGTGCAGGCCGCACCCCTCTACGTGCCGGCCATGCCGCGCACCGGCAAGGAGATGAGCGTGCGCATGACCAATTGCGGCGCGCTTGGCTGGGTGACCGACAAGGAGCGCGGCTATCGTTATCAGCCGACGCATCCGGTGACCGGCGAGCCCTGGCCGGCGATCCCGGAAGCCCTGCTGGAATTATGGCGCGAGGTCTCGGCCTATCCGCATCCGCCCGAGGCATGCCTGGTCAACTTCTATTCGGCGGATGCCAAAATGGGCCTGCATCAGGACCGCGACGAACAGGATTTCGCCGCGCCCGTGGTGTCGGTCTCGCTAGGCGACGACTGCCTGTTCCGGGTCGGCCAGGACAGGCGCGATGGCGGCACCAAGTCGTTCAGGCTGAAGAGCGGCGACGTCGTCGTGCTTGGCGGCGAAGGCCGCCTCGCCTTCCACGGTGTCGACCGCATCTATCCGGCGACATCGGCGCTGCTGAAGAACGGCGGCCGCATCAATCTGACGCTGCGGCGGGTGACGGTGCCTGGCTGAGCATATTGGGGCAAGACGATCTTAAGGACACCTGGGCTACAATCGCGGTTGCTATAACCGAGATCGCCATGCAACCGGATTGGATCAGGACCAGAAGCCTTTTGGACGTGGCCATTGTCACGGTCGTGTCGATCATCGCCGCATGGATGACTTGGTTCTACCTGAGCTTTCTGTGGACCTTGGACAGCCGAGGCTTTTCCGCGCTGTCGCACAGGCTCCCCTACTGGGATTTCACCAACCTCTGGGCAGGTTCGCGCATGGCCATCGAGGGCCACGTTGCCGTTCTCTTCGACGTGGAGGCCTACCGCGCGGCGCTGCGCGCGATGTTCTCACCCGACCTTCCAAATCAGGAATGGAGCTATCCGCCGAACATCCTCCTGCTCGGCGTTCCGCTTGCCACCTTGCCGATTCTGCCCGCCTATCTGATCTGGACGTTCGGGACCGTGCTGTGCCTGTGGCTAGCTGTCCGGCCGCTGAAGCTCGGAGCGGCCGTGGAACTGGCGATTGTCTTGAGCCCGGCGGTTATCTGGAACTCCTTGTTCGGCCAGAACGGCGCGCTGACCGCCGCGCTGTTGATCGGAGGCCTCGCCGTGGCGCCAAGGCGTCCGCTGCTGGCCGGAATCCTGTTCGGCCTGCTGACGATCAAACCGCATCTCGGCATTCTCGTGCCCTTCTGCCTGCTCGCCAGCGGCAACTGGCGCGCCATTCTCGCGGCGATCGGCACCAGCGTCGTGATCGCCCTCGCTACCGGCCTGTTCTTTGGCTTCGATGTTTGGCGCCTGTTCCTGACCGAAACCCGCCCCTTGATGACGGCGATCATGGAGGTGCCTTATCCGCAGCCTTATCAGTACAACGCGATAACGGTGTTCTTCACGGCGAGAGCTTTCGGCGCCGGGGTGACCTCCGCCTATGGTGTGCAGGCGGTCGCAGCCATCGCTTCCATCGCCGCGGCGATCTGGCTCTGGCGGCCGGGCCGCGTGGTCTCCCATCAGGAACGCGTGGTGCTTACCGCTGTCCTCGCAATCCTTGCCACGCCCTATGGCTACACCTACGACGCGATCGGTGTGGCCGTAGCGGTGGCGATGCTCGCCGCGATGGTTTCCAGGCCGCCTCGGCTGATCCTGGCGATTTGCTGGCTCGCGCCTTTCGTCGTGCATTTTTTCACCTGGGGCGGATATTGCGTCGCTGTCCTGATCCCGCTGTTTCTTGCCGCGTGGATGCTGCATTCGATATGGACGAGAGGCCGGAAGGCTGAACTCTCGGGAGAACCGTCCCTAGCCTGAAGCAATTCCAGGATACGTGCGCAGCGATAGGCTCGGCGGCTTTGCCGCAGCCTTCCGTTCGCCGCTGGAAGTATGAAGAATGACGGCCATGTCAATTTGAGGCGGTCGCGGGTCCTCGTGCCTGCTAATTCGGGCGTTGCGCTGTAGCACCCGTACCTCGCCCCGCGCGCACCACGCCATCAATGACATCAGCGGCAGGAAAAGCGCGACGCCGATATGCTCACGCTCGCTGAAACATTGCCGGGAAACAGCGCCGGCATCGCATAGGCGGCGGGGGCAAGCGCGAGAAGCGCCGGTCCTTCCCTGAAACGGGCGGTGCACCCCCGCGGCGGCCAGCATCAGTCCCGCCAGGGCAGCCAGAAAGGAGACATCCTTTAAGCGCCAATTGTTTTCGATCAGCCAGTGCCGTCCTAATTGCGTTCGGCGATATCGCTGCGGATGAACAGGGTTACGGAGGCGTTCTGATAGAGCAGACGATAGTCCTGCAAAGCCTTTGCGATCAAAGGGCTGTCACGCAACGGCGCCGTTGCGTGCGGCTGCGTCAGACGGAGCTTTATCGGTACGTCCGGTCCTGCGGTTCCGTCATCGGCAACGATATCCGGCCGTTTCGTGGCCAACTCACTGGCGATCGCCTGCGTGTAATCCGCGCGCAAGGCTTCGAGCCTGAGGCGGGTCGCGATATCCGGCCCAGACTCGATCAGGACCTGGGCATCATTGACCATCCAGCCGGACGGGTGGCGCCCAACCATGCGAGCGCCGGTCATCCGGACGAGCGGATTGCCGATCTGCAGCGCCGAGCCGATCGATATAAAGGTCGGGTGATCGGCGATCCGGTTGATGGCGGCCGTCGCCGCGTCGAGATCGCCACGCGGTTCGACGAATGCCAGGCCTTGCCGTGGCGCGACGCTCGTTACGAGCAAAAGCAGCCCGAACCCGACACCCGCCTTTGCCAGCACAGGCAGGTCGCGCTGTGGCCGCAACCGGATAAACTGGAGCACAAAGGCCAACATGCCGAGCGTCAGGAACGGCATCGCCTGATAGGTCCAGCCTTTGCCCAAGACGACAAACCCAGGGACATAGCCAACACCTGCCAGCAGCAGAATCTTCGCATCGCGATCGGGCCGGTCAGGGTAGGCCATGGCCAACGTTGCCGCGGCCATGGCCACGAAAATCTTCACCGGCAAGAGCTTCAACATGTCGACGACCGGCAAGCGCATCGGCAAATAGACCTCGCGCAGCAAAGGCAGGACATCGGTGATGAAGGGCTGCATGAAAACCACAAGCACGACCAGATAGGCGACGGTCAACACAGCGCCGAAGACATTCTCGGTTGTCAGCAGAGGCCGCGCCGAGCGTCGCTGCGCGGCAAGGACCAGCACCGGCGCAGCCAGCGCCAGCACGCTGAAGGGCGGTTTGATCATGACGAAAATCGCGGCGCCAATCCCGGCGGCAAGCCGCTCGGCCGTGCTGCCGGCGCGGAAATCCGCTGTCCGGTCGCGTGCCGCAAGCAGCGCCAGCCAAGGCAAAAGGCAGATGACTGCGATTTGTTCGCGCTGGCCGAAATCCGCCGGCGACAGCGCAATCAGAAGAAACACCAGGACCGGAACTGCCCAGACGAATCGCGTCAGCGTTTGGTCGGCACGTACAAGGATTCGAGCTGAAAGCCAGACCGAACCGATTGCCAGCATGCCGAGCCCCACCCAGAGCTCCGCCGAAAGCCCGGTCAACCGCTCAAGAATCAGGAATGGCAGATAGAGCCAGGTCGAAAAGGGCGGATTGGCCTCGGCGACGTCGACATAGAGGCGTTCGCCGCTCAGCACGCGGTCGCCGACGGTCAGCAGCCACGATACGTCGACATTGCCCGGCAAGAGGCGCGAGACGACGATCGCATAGAGAGCGATCAACAATGTTGCGGCAGCCGGCAGGCCAAGGCGAAATGCAGTTCCGGCCTGACGGGGCCGCAGATCGGCCTGCTCGCCTGAAGCAACCAATGGCGCATCCATGCCGGGAGCCTCAATAGCAGTACAGCGTTTGTGGCTTAGTTTCTAACGGACCGGCAGTTAAGCGCGCTTTAACCGGCAGCCACCGTTCAAAATTTCCTCGCGACCTCTCCCGAAAGGACGGCTGCGGATCACTCTGCCTGGGCAGTTCCTGCATTGCGCAGCAACACCTGCACTTCGTCATCCTCGGCAATCTGCTGATAGCGTCGCAGGAAGTTGGTGTAGTCTTGCCACTGGGCAAGCTCCGCATTCCAGTCCCTGTCCTTTTTCTCGACGATTATCATGGCAGGCTTCTGGGTCTCGAGTTCGGCGATCTTGCTCTCGATGTAGCGATCGGCGATCTGCCGGTAGTGGGACGCCGCCTCCTGGTCGCCGTCCCGGCTTGCGATGCCCGAAAGATAACGCGCCGATTCACCCAGCCAGTCGTTGCAATGGCGTGAAATCCATGTCCCGCCGAGCATGCGGGTAAGTGGATGGCCCCCCGAGATGTCGGCGCCGACTAGCGCGACGGTCGGCTGAGGAGCAGCGGCCTTAAGCTTGGCGACAAACTCTGCACTGAGCTTCTGTGTCTGCATGAACGGGATTGCGGCGGCGGCAATGATGACAGCCAGCAGCACCTTGCGCACCAGTTCCATTGCCGTGCCCGGCGACTTGTGTGTCGCCGGGGCAGCTTGCGCCATCCTCAGCAGGAGGGCCGCCAGAATCAGACTGAAGGCCGGAAACGCGTGATAGGGCCAGCCTTTTGCCTGGTAGATCAGCGGCACGGTCGCAGCCAGCGAAGCAAGCGTGAACACGGTGACCAGTGGCGACAAAGGCAATCCCGGTCTAAGAAAATACAGCGCGGCAAGAGCGACCACATAGATCGGCACATAGGTTTCCAGCAGCGCCTGCATCTTCTGCATCCGCATATAGGTGTCGGCCAGCATCGGATAGACGACGCTCAGGAATTCCGGATGGAAATACTGGACGGCAACGACATAGGCGAGGCAAACCAGGCCGATCGCCCAGTTCTCGACGGCGAAAAGCATCCGGATCGACCGGCGGCTCCAGGCCGCGTAGAGCGCCGGAACGAGCACGACCAGTGCATAATAGGGCTTCACCAGAACCAGCACGCTGCCGCTAAGCCCGGCAAGAACCGCCGTCAGGATACTTGGCACGCGTCCTTCGATAGGTGCCGCGCGCCACGCCGTCAGCACCAACATCGGCGAAAACAACGCGATCCCCAGTTGTTCCCGTTCGGTGAAAGCATTGCCCGGGAAGATGACAAGCAGGGCCAGGAACAGCGGCAACATTGGAAACAGAGCGCGGTTCTCGGCAAGACCGGCCTGCTTGGCGATCAGCCCGGCAAACGCCAATCCTGCCAGGCAAATCGCATAGCTGTAGGCATGAACCGCCACCTCCGGCGACATGCCGACCTTGTGCGCCAGTGCCACGACCGGCATGAACATCCAAGGCGTGAAAGGCGGATTGACTTCGAAAATATCGACATAGAGCCGTGATCCGGCAAGGATCTTCTCGCACAGGGTGATCACCCAACTCGTGTCTGGTATGACGCCCCATCGCATCTGCCAGGGAATGGCGGCCGCCAGGACCAGCAGGCAAAGGATCACGGTCCATGCCCACGTATTGCGCGCTTCGCCGATCGGCGCGTCTGCTGTCGGTCTGTCGAGCACGGCGGTCATCGGCTCTCTCCTTCGGGGCAGAGGGGGCCGTTGGCGCCTATGGGAGCGCCGAAGACAAACTTGCGTAAGACTGCGAAGTTCAGAACCGGCGCTAGAATGGAAGCCAGCGCCACCGGCGCCGATGACAGGTATCCGGCAAGATCGGTGAGAATTGCGGCCAGCCCAACGGAGAGGAGGAATCCGGCCCCGGTTGCACAGGCGAAGCGGAAGATTTCGACGCCAAGCGCACCGTCAGGCATGAACGTCACGCAGCGATGCCCGCAATAGGAAAACGCTGCTCCGGCGCTGGCGTCGAGCTTGTCGAGTTAGGCTCATCCCGCCGGACAAATAGCGGCAGCGCCGCCTCTGCATTGAAGCCCGAAATGACCAGTGAATAGACCGGGGCTCGCGTCCCGCGGCATTGCCCGCATTGATCACCGGTTGCCTCCCGACACCCGCTGGAGTTTGGCTGGCAACGCTAGTCGGGATTGCCTAAGGCGTCGTTAAGGGGTCACAATTTCCTTAACGCCACTTCCTCGATGAGGTGGTTGGTGCCCTTGCGCAGGATGAGGTCGGCCCGCGCCCTGGTCGGCAGGATGTTCTCGCGCAGGTTCTTCAGGTTGATGTTGGCCCACAGCCCCTCGGCGATGGCCCGCGCGGCATCCTCGGAGAGCTGCGAATAGCGGTGGAAGAAGGAATCCGGATTGCGGAAGGCGGTTTCGCGCAGCCGCATGAAACGCTGGATGTACCATTGATGGATCAGCTTCTCGTCGGCATCGATATAGATGGCGAAATCGAAGAAGTCGGACAGGAATGGCACGATCTTGCCGTCCTTCGGCAGCTTGCCCGGCTGCAGCACGTTGATGCCTTCGAAGATCAGTATGTCCGGCCGGTCAATGGTGACGAACTCGCCGGGGATCACGTCGTAGGTCAGGTGCGAATAGACCGGCGCCCGGACGCTGCTTTGCGCCGACTTGATGCCGGACAGGAATCTCAGCAGCGCGCCGACGTCGTAGCTCTCGGGAAACCCCTTGCGCTCCATCAGGTTCTCGCGGCGCAGAATCTCGTTGGGCAAGAGGAAGCCGTCGGTGGTGATGAGGTCGACTTTCGGGCTCGACGGCCAGCGCGCCAGAAGCTCCTTCAGCACGCGCGCCGTGGTCGACTTGCCGACCGCGACCGAGCCGGCAATGCCGATGATGAAGGGTGTCTTGACGACGTCCTGCGCGTTGAAAAAGGCCTGGCGCTGCCGAAACAGCAGCTGGCTTGCCTCGACATGGGCCGAAAGCAGCCGGGACAGCGAGAGGTAGATGCGCTTGACCTCTTCGAGGTCGACCGGGTCGTTGAGCGAGCGCAGCCGGTCGATTTCGTCCCCGGTCAGCGTCAGCGGGGTGTCGGCGCGAAACTGCGACCATTGCTCGGCGGAGAAGAATCGATAGGGGGAATACTTCTCGGTCGGAGCCAGCTGGTCCATCGGGTTTCCTGCCCTCCTAGAGCGTGCTGCCGAAAAGTGCGAAGCCGGGCGATATCATACTCTCTCTTTCGATCAGCCCTGGGGCCGGGACGCCTTTTCGGCGGTACCCGAGCGGCTGGTTCGGCCCTCAAGTTCCTTCAGCACCTCGTCAAGCGGAATGCCCGCGATGCCAAGGACGACCAGCCAATGATATATAAGATCTGCGCTTTCCGAAACGACGGCTTTCTTGTCCCCCTTGACGGCGGCAATCACCGTCTCGACGGCTTCCTCGCCGAGCTTCTGCGCCGCCTTGTCGATGCCTTTGGCGAACAGCTTCGCAGTCCATGAGTCGGCGTCGCCGGAATGGGCGCGCTGATGGATGATCGTTTCCAGCTCGGCGAGCGAAAATTGAGCCATAGCAGCGGTTTAAGTCCGATGGGCGGCCGAGTCCAGCCGCATCGGCAGGCCGGCCCTGGCCATATGCGTCTTGGCTTCGGCGATGGTGTAGGTGCCGAAATGGAAGATCGAGGCGGCAAGCACAGCGCCCGCATGGCCGTCGCGGATGCCTTCGACCAGGTGATCGAGCGTTCCGACGCCGCCCGATGCGATCACCGGCACCCGCACCGCGTCGGCAATCGCCCGGGTGAGCGCGATGTCGTAGCCGGCCTTGGTGCCGTCGCGGTCCATCGAGGTCAAAAGGATCTCGCCGGCGCCGCGCTCGACCATGCGCTGCGCGAATTCGACCGCGTCGATGCCAGTCTTCTCGCGTCCGCCATGGGTGAAGATCTCCCAGCGGTCGGTCTCGCCTTGCGCCGATACCTTCTTGGCGTCGATCGCCACGACGATGCACTGATTGCCGAACTTGTCGGCGGCTTCCGCGACGAAATCCGGGTTCTTCACAGCAGCCGTGTTGATCGACACCTTGTCAGCGCCGGCCAGGAGCAGCTTGCGGATGTCGGCCACCTGGCGCACGCCGCCGCCGACGGTGAGCGGCATGAAGCACTGCTCGGCCGTTCGGACAACCACGTCGAAGATGGTCTCGCGATTGTCGGATGAGGCGGTGATGTCGAGGAAGCAGAGCTCGTCGGCGCCAGCGGCGTCATAAGCCTTGGCGGCCTCGACCGGGTCGCCGGCATCGACGAGGTCGACGAAGTTCACGCCCTTGACCACGCGGCCGTTCTTGACGTCGAGGCAGGGGATGACGCGGGCCTTGAGCATCACTTGCGCTCCAGCGTCGAGAGCAGATCGACCACCAGCGCGCCGACCAGCGGCGGCACGTCGCCCTTGGGGTCGAAGGCCGGATCGTAGGCGGAGATGGTGAGCCCGGCGATGGCGAGCGGCCCGGCGAGGCCGCACATGGCGGTGCGCAGCTGCTCGGGAGCCGGACCGCTGGGCGTGGTGTAGCGATTGGCCTGCAGCTTCTCGGGGTCATGCACGTCAAGGTCGACATGCATGTGAACCTGGCGCGCGCCGTCGGCCTTCAGCCTTTGCGCCGCGCTCTTCCAGTCCGGGCATTCGGTCCGGATGATCGGCAGCTTTTCCAGCAGTTCCTTTTCCGCGCTGTCGAGGTCGCGCGCGTTGACCAGAACGCAGCGCGAAGGATCGAGGGGCTTGAAGCCGGGGATCTGCGCCGCTATCGATCGCCAGCACAGACCCAGCACGGTGGCCAGCGCCATGCCGTCGAGAAAGCCCGTTGTGGTGGTTTCCGGCGTGTTGAGGTCGCCATGCTGGTCGGCCCAGATGATGGCGTCGGCACCGGCACCGGCCACGGCGCCGGCGGCGGTCAGGCAGTTGCCGGCCAGCACGATCGGAAACCGCTTCCTGTCCAGCGCCATGCGGACTTCGCCTGAAACGGCGTTGCAGACGGCAAATCCGGTACCGATCTCGCGCTCGGCTTCGTCCTCGACCACCTTGCCGATGTCGCTCACCTCGACATCGTGGCCGGCGAGCTTCAGCGCCTCGGCCAGCCCGCCCGAAATCAGCGCGTCCGGGCCCTGGCCGCAGCCGCCGTGGAAATGGCCGCTGTCATAGGAGGCCAGAATGATCGAAATGTTCACGCTGTTGCCCCCGTCCGCTCGCCGCGCAGGATCGCCAGCGCCTCGGCTGGGTCGATACGTCCGTCATACAGGGCGCGGCCGGAGATCGCGCCTTCGAGTTTTTGCGCGTCGGGCATGGTCATGCGCACGATGTCGGCGATCGAGGCGAGGCCGCCGGAGGCGATCACCGGAATCGACACGGCCTCGGCGAGGTCGATGGTCGAATCCCAGTTGATGCCGGTCAGCACGCCGTCGCGGTCGATGTCGGTGTAGATGATGGCGGCGACGCCGGCGCCCTCGAATTTCTTGGCCAGCTCGATGACGCCGAGCTCGGAGGCCTCGGCCCAGCCTTCGACCGCGACCTTGCCGCCCTTGGCGTCGATGCCGACCGCTATTTTCCCGGGAAAAGCCTTGCAGGCCTCCTTGACCAGGTCGGGCTCGCGCACCGCCACGGTGCCGAGGATAACGCGCGTCAGGCCGCGATCCAGCCAATCCTCGATCTGCGGCAAGGTGCGGATGCCGCCGCCGAGCTGCACCGGGTTCTTCGTCGCCTTCAGGATGGCACCGACCGCCGCCGAATTGACGCTTTGGCCCTTGAAGGCGCCGTTGAGGTCGACGACATGCAGCCACTCGAAGCCCTGCTCCTCGAAGGCCCTGGCCTGCGCGGCGGGATCATCGTTGTAGATGGTGGCGGTGGCCATGTCGCCATGCTTCAGGCGCACGCACTTTCCGTCCTTGAGGTCGATGGCGGGAAACAGGATCATCGGTTCAGGCGCCCTCGACAATGACGAAATGGCCGGTCGAAGCGGCGAGCCGGAACTTCGAGGCATGCTGATATTCAGGCGAATGATAGCATTCGATCGCCTTGTCGTAGGACTCGAACTCCACCAGCACGTGACGGTTGCCGGTCGGCCCTTCCGGACTCTCGTAGCGTCCCGCGCGGACCGGGAACTTTGCGCCGTATTTCGCGAAGGCGACGGCATTCGCGTCGATATACTGCTTGTAGACGTCCGGATCGCGGACATCGATCATCGCCATCCAATAGCCCTTCTTGCTCATTGTCAGGGCCTCCACTTCAGGAAATTGGTGATCAAGGCCAGGCCGAGCGCCTGGCTCTTCTCGGGATGGAACTGCGTGCCGGCAAGGTTGTCGCGGGCGACGGCCGCCGTCACCGCGCCGCCATAATCGGTCGTCGCCAGCACTTCGCCGGAATTCTCCGCGTACAGATGATAGGAATGGACGAAATAGGCGTGCAGCCCCTTCGGGCCGGTCTCGATTCCGGAAAACAGTGGGTGTTTGCGTTGGAGTTCGATCGTGTTCCAGCCGATCTGCGGGATTTTCAGCGCCGGATCGGAGGGTTGGATCTCCTTGACGTCGCCCGCGATCCAGCCAAGACCTTGGGTGATGGTCTTTTCGAGGCCGCGTTGCGACATCAGCTGCATGCCGACGCAGATACCGAGGAAAGGCCGCCCCTTACGAAGCGCGGCCTCTTCCACCGCCTCCCACATCCCCGACACCGCATGCAGGCCGGCGGCGCAGTCGGCATAGGCGCCGACGCCCGGCAGCACGATGCGGTCGGCGGAACGCACGCGCTCGGCGTCGGCCGTCAGCTCGATCGTCGCGGCAAGGCCCGCTTCATGCGCGGCGCGCTCGAAGGCCTTGGTGGCCGAGCGCAGATTGCCCGAGCCGTAGTCGATGATTGCCACCCGCATGTCAGGGCCTTCCAGGCGTATGGGTCAGGCCGAGCGCCATGCCTGTCTGCGGCGGACGTGCCTGCGATGCATCCGGCACGATGCGCGGCAGAGGCTGCTCCTCGCTCTCCACGTCGGTTTCCAGCGCATGGCGCGTCTCGGCATCGCCGAGAGTGCCGGCCTCGATCACGCCCCATTCGCGCCAGCCGCGCCGCCGCAGCGAGGCGATCCGCAGGCCCTGGCCTTCGAAGCCGACATAGAGCGAGACCAGCAGCGACAGCAGCGATCCGGCCCCTTCGAGCCCGAGCCTCTCGCCGGCCACCGACAGGATCGCCATGACTATGAAGGTCAGAGCCGCCTCGATCCACATCCGGTGCCAGGCGAGCCAGAGCGGCGCGACGAGGAAACCCAGCCAGGTGAAGCTGTCGCGCACGAAAATTGCGTCCTCGGCTTTGTTGCCGGCCGGCGGCGCCATCACGACATAGATCGCCATAGGGCTATCCTTTCAGGGATCCCTTGGTGGAGGGAACCGCGTCGGGCTGGCGCGGATCGGGCTCCAGCGCTGCGCGCAACGCCCGCGCCACCGCCTTGAAGCAGGTTTCGGCGATATGATGGTTGTTGGCACCGTAATGGTTGGTCACATGCAGCGAGACGCCGGCATTCTGCGTCAGCGCCTGAAAGAATTCCCGCACCAGCTCGGTGTCGAACGTACCGATCTTCGGCGACGAAAAGCCCACATTCCAGACCAGGAACGGCCGGCCCGAGACGTCGATCGCCGCCCTGGTCAGCGTCTCGTCCATGGCAAGGTCGATCGAGGCATAGCGCATGATGCCGCGCCGCTCGCCCAGCGCCTTGCTCAGCGCCTGGCCGATCGCGATGCCGGTGTCCTCGACCGTGTGGTGGTCGTCGATATGCAGGTCGCCCTTGGCCTTGACCGTCATGTCGATCAGCGAATGCCGCGACAGCTGGTCAAGCATATGGTCGAAGAAGCCGACGCCGGTCGAAATGTCGGATTTTCCCTTGCCGTCGACATCGACGGAGACCGAAATCTCGGTTTCCTTGGTCTTGCGGCTGACTTCGGCCGAACGCGTCATCGCTTTGTCCTTGTTGCCCTGCTTGGAGGCGCCAGGGCTTGAAAACGAGAGCCTTCTATCAGCATGATCCGGCGATTGCCAGTTGCCATTCCGGCCGCTATCGGCTCGGCCTGAGGCGGTTTGCAATCGTTGGCCCTATGCATACATATGGCCGATCAAACTCACTCGTACCGCGCCAATCGCCTTTTCGAGGGATAGCGCGCATCGGAGCTCAAATGTCCAATGAACTCACCATGCACGCCACGACCATCATCAGCGTGCGCAAGGGCAACAAGGTCGTGATCGCCGGCGACGGCCAGGTCAGCCTCGGCCAGACGATCATGAAGGGCAACGCCCGCAAGGTGCGCCGCATCGGCAAGGACGGCAGCGTCATTGCCGGCTTCGCCGGCGCTACCGCCGACGCCTTCACCCTGCTCGAGCGGCTCGAAGCCAAGCTCGAGCAATACCCGGACCAGCTGACGCGCGCCTGCGTCGAGCTCGCCAAGGACTGGCGCACCGATCGCTATCTGCGCCGGCTGGAAGCCATGATGCTGGTCGCCGACAAGTCGGTCTCGCTGGCGCTGACCGGCAATGGCGACGTGCTGGAGCCCGAGCATGGCGTCATGGCCATCGGCTCCGGCGGCAATTACGCGCTGGCCGCGGCACGCGCGCTGATCGACACCGACAAGGATGCCGAGGAGATCGCCCGCAAGGCCATGCAGATCGCGTCCGACATCTGCGTCTACACCAACAACAATTTTGTCGTCGAAACGCTCGATGCCGCTTGAACATGACCCCGAACCGAAGGACCGCGAAAGCGAACGGTGGCCGCCGGTTTTCGGACAAGATCATGGTCGAACAGGAAGATAGCTATGATTTTCGACCGGTCACGGAAAAAGACCTGCCGATGATCGCCGGCTGGCTGCGCGAGCCGCATGTCGCCGCATGGTGGGACGATCCGGAAAAGGAAATCGCCGAGATCCGCGAGCATATCGATTCGGTTTCGGTGGAGCCGCTGATCGTCGAGCTCGACGGCAGGCCGATCGCCTATCTGCAGAGCTATGATCCGCATATGGAGGACGACCATCCCTATGCCGACCAGCCCTTCGGCACGCTGGGCATCGATCTCACGATCGGCCCGCCGGAGCTGGTCGGGATCGGCCATGGCTCGGCCATCCTGCGCCAGTTCGTCGGGGAGCTTTTGGAGGAAGGCGCGCCGGGCGTCATCATCGATCCGCATCCCGACAATGGCCGCGCCATCCGCGCCTATGAGAAGGCCGGCTTCAGGCCGATCGGCCGCAGGCATTCGCAATATGGGGACGTCGTGCTGATGGCCGTCGATGCGGCCGACGACGATGAAAATCTGGGGGACTGATTGAATGACTGCATCCGGAGGGGACAAGACGCTTTCGGCCTATGAAGACAGCTGGCGCATGGGCCTGCTGCTCGTTCTCGCTTTTATCATATTCCAGGCAGGCGCCTTGTACGGCATGGGCCATCCGCCGATCTGCACCTGCGGCTACGTCAAGCTCTGGCACGGCGTGGTCAACAGTTCGGAGAACTCCCAGCACATCGCCGACTGGTACACCTTCTCGCACATCATCCACGGCTTCCTTTTCTATGCGCTGGCCTGGGCGCTGTTCCCGCGCTCACCGGTGGGCTTAAGGCTCGCCTTCGCCGTACTCATCGAAGGCGGCTGGGAGATCCTGGAAAACAGCCCCTTCATCATTGACCGCTACCGTGCCGGCACCATCTCGCTCAACTATTACGGCGACTCGATCATCAACTCGGTGTCCGACACGCTGTTCATGGCGCTGGGATTTGTGATGGCGCGAAAGCTACCTATATGGGTGGTCGTGGCCCTGGCGCTCATCTTCGAGTTCGGCACGGGTTACATCATCCGGGACAATCTGACGCTCAACGTGATCATGCTGCTGCATCCGTTCGAGTTTATCAGGCAGTGGCAAAGTGGAATTTGAGTAATATGAGCACCTTTTCTCCCCGCGAAATCGTTTCGGAACTCGATCGCTTCATCATCGGCCAGAAGGACGCCAAGCGCGCCGTGGCCATTGCCTTGCGCAACCGTTGGCGCCGCCAGCAGCTGGAAGGCCAGATGCGCGAAGAGGTGATGCCGAAGAACATCCTGATGATCGGCCCGACCGGGGTCGGCAAGACCGAGATCTCGCGGCGTCTGGCGCGGCTCGCCGGCGCGCCCTTCGTCAAGGTCGAGGCCACGAAATTCACCGAGGTCGGTTATGTCGGCCGCGATGTCGAGCAGATCGTGCGCGATCTCGTCGAGGTCGCCATCGGCCTGACGCGCGAGAAGATGCGCGAGGACGTCGCCGCGCGCGCCCAGATCAACGCCGAGGAACGCGTGCTGGAAGCGCTGGTCGGCAAGACGGCGAGCCCGGCGACCCGCGACTCCTTCCGCAAGAAGCTGCGCGACGGCGAGCTCGACGACAAGGAGATCGAGATCGAGGTGGCCGACACCGGCACCGGCGGCATGCCCGGTTTCGAGATCCCCGGCATGCCGGGCGCCAATGTCGGCGTCCTCAACATCAACGACATGCTTTCGAAGGCGATGGGCGGCCGCAGGACCAAGACCCGCAAGACCACGGTGCGCGATTCCTACGCGGTGCTGGTCAACGACGAGTCCGACAAGCTGCTCGACCAGGACGAGGTGGTGCGCAGGGCGCTGGAATCGGCCGAGAATGACGGCATCGTCTTCCTCGACGAGATCGACAAGATCGCCGCCAGGAGCGACATTTCGGGCGGTCCGTCGCGCGAAGGTGTGCAGCGCGACTTGCTGCCGCTGGTCGAAGGCACCACGGTCGCGACCAAATATGGGCCGATCAAGACCGACCATATATTGTTCATCGCTTCGGGCGCCTTCCACGTCTCCAAGCCGTCCGACCTGCTGCCGGAGCTGCAGGGCCGCCTGCCCATCCGTGTCGAGCTGCGCGCGCTGGAGAAGGCGGATTTCATCCGCATCCTCACCGAGACTGAGGCGAGCCTCATCAAGCAGTATATCGCGCTGATGAAGACCGAAGGCGTCGAGCTGACCTTCACCGACGACGCCATCGATTCGCTCGCCGGCATCGCCGTCGACCTCAACGCCAGCGTCGAGAATATCGGCGCCCGGCGCCTGCAGACGGTGATGGAGCGCGTGCTGGACGAGATTTCCTACGACGCGCCTGACCGCCACGGCACGGCCGTCACCATCGACGCCGCCTATGTCGAGAAGCATGTCGGCGACCTGTCCAGAAACACCGACCTGTCGCGGTTTATTCTTTAAGTTCTATCTGGGTTTCGGGCTGGCCTTCGAGCCGGCCTGAAACGCCCGCCCAATGCCCCGATTTCGGGCTGGCTCAGGCCGGCCTGAAACGCCCTTCGAATCCAAAGTGTGGCCAAATGGAAGCATCTGGCCACCATTTTCGCTGGCAGCTCGAAGCCGTCTCTCGACTCTGCCAAGCGCTTTACCTAGTTTGCCGCGCATTCGAAGGCGGCGGCGTATGAAGAAACTTATCCTGCTTTTTCTCGGCATGGCCTTGGCGGCGGCGGTGGCAACCGCCGATGCCGCGACCATCGTGCCCCCGGGCAACCGCAACAGCGTGCAGCCGGATATTCCAGGCGCCTCCAGCCGGCGCACTCAGGCCACCAACACCACCTTCCAGGCCAAGTACCGCAAGGTCTACGCGCTGTTGCAGAACGATGCCGAGCTGCGCGGCAAGATCAGGAAGGCGGCAGCAGCCTACGGTATCGATCCCATGCATATCGTCGGCGCCATCGTCGGCGAGCATACCTACAATGTCGACGCCTACGACCGTCTGCAGACCTATTACGTGAAGGCGATCTCCTATTTGTCTAGCAAGCTCTCTTTCGCCTATCACGGCGAGGACGTTTCGGATTTCATCCATCGGCCGGAATTCGAGAAATGCGCCGGCATGGACGACAGCTACGACCTTTGGGAATGCCGCGAGCAGGTGTGGAACCGCGCCTTCCGCGGCAAGAGCGTCGGCGGCGAGGATTTCCCCAACGATCGCTTCGGCGCCACCTTCTTCCAGCCTTATTATGCCGGCCAGACCTTCGGCCTCGGCCAGTTGAACCCGCTGACTGCGTTGCAGATGAGCGACCTCGTGCACAAGGTCTCGGGCTTGCCCAGGCTCGACGTCGGCGATCCCAACGCGGTCTATAAGACTATCATGGACCCGGACCTGACGCTGCCTTACGTGGCCGCGACCATCAGGAAGTCGATTGACGCCTACCGCGGCATCGCCGGCTTCGACATCTCGAAAAATCCGGGCCTCACCGCCACGCTCTACAATGTCGGCAACCCCGAAGAGCGCGCTTATGCTCTGAAGGCCGAGAACGACAAGCGCCGCGCCGCCGGCGAGCCGGAAAGGCTGCCCGAGGAAAATTATTACGGCTGGCTGGTCAACGACAAGCTGGATGAGTTGAAGGCGCTGTTTTAGGGCGTCACATTCGCGCTGCCCCTCAAGACCCGCGACCCCATCCTTTCGTCATTCTAGGGCGGAGCAAGGAGCGAAGCGACGCGCGCAGACCCTAGAATCCATGCCGTGACATTGGCCGGAGAATGCAGCGGTCCAGAATAGCCGCCGATAACGGCGCCAGCTAAGATCGCCAGATGACCGGCTATGTCTACATGACCGCAAGCCAGAAAGGCGGCACGATCTATATCGGTGTCACCAACGACCTGGCGCGTCGGATGTCGGAGCACAAGACTGGCCAAGGCTCCAGCTTCACCAGCCGCTATGGTGTGCAGCGTTTGGTCTGGCACGAGGAGTATTTCGACATCGCCGATGCCATTCAGCGTGAGACGTCGTTGAAGCGCTGGCCACGGCGATGGAAGGTCGAGCTCATAGAGAAAGCCAACCCGGAATGGTTCGAGCTCTTTCGCGGAATTGGCTGGTGATCGTTCTGCGCCGCTGCGGTGCTCGTGCGTCACGGCATGGATTCTAGGGTCTGCGCGCGTCGCTTCGCTCCTTGCTCCGCCCTAGAATGACGAAGGATATGCCGGCAGGCAGATGAGGGGCAGCGCGACCTCCCGCGATTAGGGAAAATCACGCCGCCAGCAGCGACTTCAGCTTGACCGCTTGCGAGCCGAGCGCTTCCGGCGCCGGGCTCGCCCGCTTGGCGATCAGCATTTCCGCCAACCGGATGTCGCGCGCCACCGCATTGCCGGGGCCGATGCCGCTGGCGGCCACCAGCCTGCCATCCTCGGCCAGATGGAACAGGATGAAGGCGCCGTCGTCGAGGTCGCGCCGCACGATACTCTTGCCTTCGTCCGACAGCCCGGCGATCTGCAGGGTCAGCCCATACTGATCCGACCAGAACCACGGCACGGCGGCATGCGCCTCGCCGGCGCCCAGCATGTTCTTCGCGGCCAAGGCGCCCTGTTCCTGGGCGTTGCGCCAGGCTTCGAGGCGCACGCGCCGTCCGCCATAGACGGCGAGCGGGAACGAGCAGCAATCGCCGGCGGCGAAGATATCCGGGTCGGCGGTGCGCAAATATTCGTCCACGGCGATGCCGTTGTCGATGGCCAGCCCCGCCTCAGCGGCAAGCGCGGTCACCGGCACGGCGCCGATGCCGATCACCGCGAGATCGGCGACGATGGCCTGCCCGTCGGCCAATGTGATGCCGACCTCCGCGCCGTCATCGGCAATCGCCGCGATCCCCTGGCCGGTGCGGATCGCAACGCCCTCGGCCTCATGCGCCTTGTGGATGATCTCGGCGATCTCGGCCGGCACGCCGCGCATCAGGATGCGCGGCTGCGCCTCGATGACGGTGACGGCCGCGCCTAGCTTGCGCGCCGCGGCGGCAAGCTCGAGGCCGATGAAGCCGCCGCCGATAATGGCGACGCGGTTGCCGGCGCCGAGATGAGCGCGAATGGCCAAAGCGTCGTTGAACGTCCTGAGATAGACGCAACGCCCCCCGAGACCCGGCATCGGCAGCGTGCGCGGCACGGATCCGGTCGCCAGCAAAAGCTTTTGATATGGCAGGGAGGATCCGTCCGACAGTTGCACGACATGCGCGGCACGATCGACCGCGACGGCCCGGACGGAATGGATGTGGCGGATCGAGCGTTCGGCGAACAGCGCGTCGGTGGCGATCGCCTTGATGGCCGGCGCCTCGCCGGTCATCGCTTCCTTCGACAGCGGCGGCCGCTCGTATGGCAGATGCGGCTCATCGCCGACCAGCGTCACCGGCCCCTCGAAGCCGAGATCGCGCAGGGCGAGCGCGGCGCGCCCGCCGCATTCGCCGGCTCCGATGACCACCATTCCTCCCGTCATCAGCGTCACCCGACCTGAACAAGAACTTTGCCGGCGTCGACCTTGACCGGATAGGTCTTGAGGTTGACGCAGACCGGCGCGCCGCGCGCGTCACCGGTCTTGTAATTGAAGCGGCCGTTGTGCTTCGGGCATTCGATGATGTCGTCCATCACCAGCCCGTCGGCCAGGTGCACCTTTTCATGCGTGCACAGCCCGTCGGTCGCGAAATATTCGTCGTCGGGGCTGCGGTAGATGGCGAAGGTGCGGCCGGCATGGTCGAACCGCATCACGTCCTCTTCGTCGATGTCTCCGGCCGCGCAGGCCTCGACCCAGTCGCTCATCTCGTTCTCCGCGAAAATCGGTTGGTTACGCTACTCGGCCGCGGCCGCCACCGGATTGTCGTTGTGCAGCTCTTCCCGGTAGGGCTTCGCCGTCGGCGGCAGCGCGCGCTTGAGGAAATAATCCTCGTTGCGCAGCTGGCGCAGGAAGGCCGGGATCATCTCGCGATAGCCGGCCAGGATCGACGGCGTCGGCGCCGGCAGATCGTGCTTGATCATCTCGTGCAGCTTCGGCAGCGCGTGATAGGGCACCATCGGGAACATGTGGTGCTCCACATGGTAATTCATGTTCCAATAGATGAAGCGGCTGATCGGGTTCATGTAGACGGTGCGGCTGTTCAGCCGGTGATCGATGACGTTCTCGGCCAGCCCGCCATGCTGCAGCAGTCCGGTCATGACGTGATGCCAGGCGCCGTAGAGGCGGGGCAGGCCGATCAGCAGCGGCGGCAGCCAGGAATGCAGATAGAGCGCCGGGGCGATCGTCGCGATATAGATGGTGAGCCATATGCGGGCGACGCGGATGGCCTTCGGCTGTTCCTGTTCGGGGATGAAGGTCTTTTCCGCCGCGCTGATGACGCCAGCAGCGTTGCGCAGCATGTCGGTCATGGCATGCCAGGCATCGAGAATGCCGAAGAAGTTCAAGACGACGCGCAGCAGATCCGGCGGCCGCATGACGGCGATCTCCGGGTCGCGGCCGACGATGATGGTGTCGGTATGGTGGCGTGTATGGCTCCAGCGCCATGTCACCGGATTGCGCATGATCATGAAGCAGGCGAGCTGGTAGACGGCGTCGTTCATCCACTGGGTGCGGAAGGCGGTGCCATGGCCGCATTCGTGCCAGCGGGAATCGGTCGAGGAGCCGTAGAGCGTGCCATAGACGAAGAAGAATGGCACGCACCACCAGCTGCCCCAGAACCAGGCACCGCCCGCGCCGCTGAGGATCAGCGCGCCGAGCCAGATGATGGTGTCGCGGATCGCCGGCTGGTCGGAGCGCTGCATCAGCTCCTTCATCTGCTTGCGCGGGATCTCGGTATGGTACCACTCGGCCGCCGCCAGCCCGTTCTCGACCGCGAGCTTGGCGTCGCGGCCGGTCAGGCTGTAGTCGCGTGGCGACGCCGACGAAGACGTCATGGCAGTCATTGAGCTTCCTCCAACAGCGCCTGGCGAACGGTTTAGCAGGTCTGGGCTCGTTCATGGCCGGCTTCCACTTCACCATACCGCCGGCTCATGATAGTCTCAACATCAGGAAGATAGTTTCTATCATTTCCTATCAGAGTGAGATATGCTGAGTCGGACAAGCAATGGAGCATTCATGGCAAAGCGGCCGACCATTAGCGATCTCGCGCGCGTCTCGGGCGTCAGCGTCGCCACCGTCGACAGGGTGCTGAACAGCCGCCTGCCGGTGCGCGAGGAGACGGCGCGCCGGGTGTATGAGGCCGCCACCGAGATCGGCTACCACGCGGCGGGGCTGATCAAGCAGCGCATGCGCCAGGAATTGCCGGAATACCGGCTCGGCTTCCTGCTGCTGAGGGGCAATGACGTCTTCTATGGCGATTTTGCCAGGGAGCTCGAGCTGGCGGTTTCGCAGTCGCAACGTTTCCGTGGCACTGCCGCGATCGACTTCGCCACGTCGCTGGCGCCCGATGAGATTGCGGGCCAGATGCGCAGGCTGGCGGCCAAGTCGAGAGCCATCGCCGTTGTCGGTCCGGATCACCCGACGCTGACGGCGGTGGTGGAGGCGCTGAAGGCGAGGGGGCAGCCGGTCTTCTCCCTGCTGTCCGATTTTGCCGCCGGCATCCGCGAGGGCTATGTCGGTCTCGACAACCGCAAGGTCGGACGCAGCGCCGCATGGATGATCGCCAAGGCCGCCAGGAAGCCGGGCAAGGTGGCGCTCTTCGTCGGCAGCCACCGCTTCCATGGCCACGAGCTGCGCGAGATCGGCTTCCGCTCCTATTTCCGCGAGCACGCGCCGGATTTCACCGTGATGGAGACGCTGGTCAACCTCGAGGCGAATGACGTGACGCATGACGCCATGCTCGATCTTCTGGCGCGCCATCCCGATCTTGCCGGTTGCTATGTCGCCGGCGGCGGCATGGAAGGCGCCGTCTCGGCGCTGAGAACGGCAAACCCGGCGGTTATGCCGGTCGTCATCTGCAACGAGATCAACGCCGTCTCGCGCGCAGCACTTGCCGACAACATCCTCACCATGGTGATCTCGACGCCGCTCGCCGCGCTCTGCCGGGAACTCCTGGGGCTGATGGCTCATGCCATCGAAAGCGGCGCCGCCAATGCGCCGGGGCAGACCTTCCTGCCCTTCGATATCTATCTGCCGGAAAACATCTAGAAGCTCCGCCGCAGGAATTGTGATCGGTCGCCCGTTTGCGTTGGCAGGCGGCACGCGTTGGAGATTGGTCGAAACGCCCATCGCGTCGATTCGCTCCTTGCTTCGCCATAGAATGACGAGGTTGGGGCGGCTTCAGCCAATTCCCGGCGTTTGCAATCGGGTCGATGTGAAAGAATCCATCAGGCTGATGGATTCTTTCATGGCGATTTGCTTCGATTCGGGCTCGGGTTTCGACGATCGGGACCGAAAAACCGGCCAATCTCGTCGGAATCGCCCTTGACGTTTCCAAAACGAAATGGAATGAATATTTCACTAACTAGGCTTTTTGGTTCTTTCGTTCCGGAACGCCTGTGCGAACGGAGGAAGAGGCGTTCCAGTCGAGTTGGGACGCCGTATGGCCGCAGGGAGAGATTCCCCGGGCAAACCGGGGATTCCGGTCCAAATGGGTGCAGCCGGACACCAAGTGGAGGAGAATAAAATGAAGAAACTGCTTTTGGGCGTCACGCTTTCGGCGCTGATGTGTTCATCCGCCTTCGCCGCCAAGATCGGCGTTTCGATGGCCAAGTTCGACGACAACTTCCTGACCGTGCTGCGCAACGGCATGATCGCGCAGGCCAAGGGCATGAGCGGCGTCGAATTGCAGGTCGAGGATGCGCAGAACGACGTGGCCAAGCAGCTCGACCAGATCAAGAACTTCGCCGCCTCGGGTGTCGACGCCATTATCGTCAATCCGGTCGATACCTCGGCCACCCAGGCAATGTCGGACGCGGCCGCCGCGGCCAAGGTCCCGCTGGTCTATGTCAACCGCCAGCCGGTCAATGTCGACTCGCTGCCGGACAACCAGGCTTTCGTCGCGTCGAACGAGGCGGAATCCGGCACCCTCGAGACCAAGGAAGCCTGCCGCCTGTTCAAGGAAGCCGGCAAGAAGGAAGCCAATGTCTACGTGATCATGGGCGAGCTCTCGAACCAGGCCGCGGTGCAGCGCACGAAGGACATCGAGGAAGTCATCGCCACGCCGGACTGCAGCTTCATCAAGATCATCGACAAGCAGACCTCGAACTGGGATCGTGACCAGGCGCAGAACCTGATGACCAACTGGTTGTCGTCGGGCAAGGCGTTCGATGGCGTCATCGCCAACAACGACGAAAGCGCCATCGGCGCCATCCAGGCGATGAAGGCCGCCAACATCGACATGAAGTCGGTGGTCGTCGGCGGCGTCGACGCCACCCAGGACGCGTTGGCCGCGATGCAGGCAGGCGACCTCGACGTGACGGTCTTCCAGGACGCTGCCGGCCAGGGCGCCGGTGCGCTCGATGCGGCGCTGAAGCTCGCCAAGGGCGAAAAGGTGGAACACAAAGTCTATATCCCGTTCCAGCTCGTCACTCCGGCGAACATCGACAAGTTCTTGAAGAAGAACTGAGGCGCGCCGGCGCAATTCCAGGAACGATTTTCGGTACGGAATTGCGTGAAGACAAACCGCGGGGTGGTGCCGCGACGCATCGGCCTGGCTGAAATCGGCTGCTGGCGAAGCGGCGCCGCTCTGTTCCTCTCCCGCCCGACAGGGCGGGAGAACGGGGCGCGGTCATTCGGAGGAAGAAGACGTGTCACAGACATCGCATGGCATTGGCGGGTTGAGCTATGACGCCAAGAAGCGTCCATGGCCGGCCGAGTTCAACGTGTTCCTGGCGCTGGTCATCCTCGTCGTCGCCTTCGAGCTGATCGGCCGCATCTTCCTCGGCGACAGCTTCCTGTTCAACACGCGCGAGAATGTGTCGGGCCTTTTCAACGAGCAGCGCCTGCAGATCATCATCCTGCAGGTCTCGATCGTCGGCATCATCGCCATCGGCGTCACCCAGGTGATCATCTGCGGCGGCATTGACCTGTCCTCGGGCTCCATCGTCGGCGCCACCGCCATGATCGCCATGAGCTTCGCGCAGGTTGCGACCGTCAACGGCAATCCCAATCCCAAGGCGATGTTCATCGACTATGGCTGGACCGACCTGCCGGTCATCGTGCCGGTGCTGGTCGCGATCGGCTGCGGACTGATCGCCGGCCTGATCAACGGCCTGTTGATCGCCTATACCCGCATTCCGCCGTTCATCGCCACGCTCGGCATGATGGTTACCGCCCGCGGCATCGCCAAATGGTGGTCGAAGGGCCAGCCGATCTCGTTCCCGACCGACAGCTTCGCGGCCATCGGCAAGGGCCTGATGCCTGTCGTCATCTTCATCTCGCTGGCGCTCCTGTTCCAGCTCATCCTGAGCTATACGAAATACGGCAAGCATTGCTATGCGATCGGCTCCAATGAGGATGCCGCGCGCATGTCGGGCATCAAGATTGCCAACCACAAGGTACTGGTCTATGCCATTGCCGGCATCCTGGCCGCCCTCGCCGCCGTGGTGCTGTCGTCCAAGAATCTCACCGCCCAGGCCGGCATGGGCGTCATGTACGAGCTCGACGCCATCGCCATGGCGGTCATCGGCGGCGTCTCGCTGTCGGGAGGCCGCGGCTCGATCATCGGCACCGTCATCGGCTCGCTGATCTTCGGCGTCATCATTTCCGGCTTCACCTTCCTGCGCCTCGACGCCTATTATCAGGAGATGGTCAAGGGCGTGATCATCGTCGGCGCGGTCGTTCTCGATCAATGGCGCCAGCGCCGCCGCGCGATAGGAGCTTGACCATGTCCGACATCGTTCTGAAGACCGAAAACCTCACCAAGCATTATGGCGGCGTGCACGCCTTGCAGGAGGCAAATTTCGAGCTGCGCAAGGGCGAGCATGTCGCCATCATGGGCGACAACGGCGCCGGCAAGTCGACCTTCGTGCGTCAGATCACCGGCGTCGAGCAGCGCACCGACGGCAAGATCTGGTTCGACGGCAAGGAGGTGAACTTTGCCGGCCCGATCGAGGCGCGCGAGGCGGGCATCGAGACCGTGTTCCAGAACCTTGCGCTGGCCGACGATCTCGACGTGCCGTCGAACCTGTTCCTCGGCCGCGAGAAGGTGCTCTTCAACCTCGGGCCGTTCTCGATTCTGGACCGCAAGGCGATGCGCAAGGCGACCGAGGCAGCGCTTGTCCGCACGGCGGTGAAGATCCCGAACCTGTCCAGCACCATCCGCCACATGTCGGGCGGCCAGCGCCAATGCGTCGCGATCGCCAGGACCGCGACCTTCGCCTCCAAGCTGATCATCATGGACGAGCCGACGGCGGCGCTCGGCGTGCAGGAAACCGCGCAGGTCGAAAACATCATCCGTACGCTGAAGGAAAACGGCGAGCCACTGATCCTGGTCAGCCACAACATGCGCCAGGTGTTCGACCTGGTCGACCGCATCGTCGTCTTCCGCCGCGGCCGCATCGTCGCCAATTTGCGCAAGCAGGACACCGACGGCAACGACATCGTCGCCTACATAACCGGCGCCAAGACCGGACAGGCGGAACTGCAGGCCGCCTGACGGACGCCGCGACGGGATCAACCAATCATCCGCGCCGGCGCGCGGACAGCTTTCTGAACCATCTCGAAGGATATTCCATGACTCTCCGCTTCGCTCTTCTCGGCGCCGGTCGTATCGGCAAAGTGCATGCCCGCGCCGTCGGCTCAAATCCGCAGGCAAAACTGGTTGCCGTGGCGGATGCCTTCGAGAAAGCGGCGACTGAGCTCGCCTCCGCCTACGGCGCCGAAGTCCGCACGATCGATGCCATCGAGCAGGCCAAGGACATCGACGCCGTCATCATCTGCACCCCGACCGACACCCATGCCGATCTGATCGAGCGCTTCGCCAAGGCCGGCAAGGCGATCTTCTGCGAGAAGCCGATCGATCTCTCCGTCGAGCGGGTCGAAAAATGCCTGGCCGTTGTCGAGATGACTAAGGCCACGCTGATGGTCGGCTTCAACCGCCGCTTCGACCCGCATTTCGCCGCCGTGCGCAAGGCGATCGACGACGGCGCCATCGGCACCGTCGAGATGGTCACCATCACCTCGCGCGATCCGGGCGCCCCGCCGCTCGATTACATCGCCCGCTCCGGCGGCATTTTCCGCGACATGACCATCCACGACTTCGACATGGCGCGCTTTCTGCTCGGCGAGGAGCCGGTTGCGGTGAGCGCGCACGCTTCAGTGCTGGTCGACAAGAAAATCGGCGAAGCCGGCGATTTCGATTCGGTCAGCGTCATCCTCGAGACCGCCTCCGGCAAGCAGGCCGTCATCTCCAATTCGCGCCGCGCCACCTATGGCTACGACCAGCGCATCGAGGTGCATGGCTCCAAGGGCATGGTCGCGGCCGAGAACCAGCGGCCGGTGTCGATCGAGCTCGCCAACGACAAGGGCTACACCCGTCCGCCGCTGCATGATTTCTTCATGACCCGCTACATCGAAGCCTATGCCAACGAGATCGCGGCCTTCATCGCCGCGGCAACTGCCGGCAAGAAGGCGGCGCCGAGCGGGAAGGACGGGCTGATCGCGCTGAAGCTGGCCGACGCGGCTTTGCAGTCGGCCAAGACGGGCAAGACCATCCGCGTCGATTGACTTAATGAGGCAGGTATTTCGATGGCGGTCGGATTGTTCGTCTCCAGCTCTTGGCGATTAGCCGGAACGCTTATCACGTCGTCATCCACGGGCGGAGCAAGGAGCGAAGCGACGCGGCGAAGACCCGAGGATCCATTCCGTGACGTTGAGGCGTTGCTTCGGTGCAGAATTCTGCGGCGCGGCACTCTTCGCGCGAGGTCACGGAATGGATTCCAGGGTCTTCGCGACGGAGCTTTGCTCCTGCTTCGCCCTGGAATGACGAATCTCGCAACACCATCGAAACGTAACCAAGGAGCAGAGCGATGAACGGTTTGGCCGGTCGCAATTCAGAAACGCGCGCCATCGTCACCGGCGGCGCGCAGGGCATCGGCTTCGCGGTTGCGGAAGCGCTTGCCGATGAGGGCTGCCGCGCGCTGGCGCTGATCGGCCGCTCGCAGGAAAAGGGCGACAGAGCGGTCGCGGCGCTGAAGAAGAACGGCGTCGACGCCATCTTCATCAGCGCCGATGTCGCCAAGGTTGCGGACTGCAAGCGCGCCGTGGAGACCGCGATCAAGCATTTCGGAACGCTGAACGCGCTGGTCAACGCCGCCGCCACTTCCGCGCGGGGGTCGCTGGTGGAGACCACCGAGGAACTCTTCGACCAGATCTTCGGCACCAATGTGCGCGGCCCCTTCTTCCTGATGCAGGGCCTTGTCGCGCATCTCCTGGAGCGCAAGGCTCCGGGCTCGATCGTCAACGTGCTGTCGATGTCGGCGCATGCCGGCCAGTCCTTCCTGACGCCCTATTCGACCAGCAAGGGCGCGCTGATGACGCTGACCAAGAACGTCGCGAGCGCTTATCGGCGGAACCGCATCCGCTGCAATGCGGTGCTGCCGGGATGGATGGACACCGAGGGCGAGGCGATCGTGCAGAAGAAATGGCACGGAGCGTCGGATGACTGGTTGGAGAAGGCCGAGGCCGCGCAGCCCATGGGCCAGCTGGTCAAGCCCGCGCAGCTTGCCCGGCTGATCACCTACATGCTGAGCCCGCAGGCGGGCGTCATGACCGGCTCGCTGGTCGACTATGATCAGAATATCGCCGGCGTGGTCGGGGAGTAGTCGCAGGGGAGCCTGGCGGCGACGCAGGTCACTTCGTCATCCACGGGCGGAGCAAGGAGCGAAGCGACGCGGCGCAGACCCGAGGATCCATGCCGCGACTCCGGAGCGTTGCTGCGGTCCAGAATTATGCATCGCCGCGCTCTTCGGCCAAGGTAACGGCATGGATTCCAGGGTCTTCGCGACGGAGCTTCGCTCCTGCTTCGCCCTGGAATGACGAAATCGCGAAGGTTCGGCCCCACCCGAAATTGCCAGCCTCAACAGGCACGTGACAAACGCCCACGCATCGATTATATCAGCCGCATGATCCACCTGACCGCCTCGTTTTGGTACTTTTATTTCAGCTCGCTGGCGGCGGGAGGATTGCGCTCGATCTGAAAACTCCAGATCAAAAAATCCGACAAGCCGCCAGACCTGGCGGCTTTTTTGTTTCAGCCGGCGGGTCTCCTAAACCAGGAGCAGAAAGCCGTGTTGACCACCACAGACGACCTTCGGGTCACCGAAATCAGAGCCTTGAGCACGCCGGACGAGGTGATGCGCGAGATACCGCGCTCGCTCACCGCGACGCGCACCGTCGCTGCCTCGCGCAACGCCATCCATTCGATCCTCTCGGGGGCCGACGATCGACTGCTTGTCATCGTCGGCCCATGTTCCATCCACGATCCGGTCGCGGCCGTTGACTATGCCAGCCGTCTGGCGGCGCTGCGCGAGGCCCTGGCCGACCGGCTCGAGATCGTCATGCGCGTCTATTTTGAAAAGCCGCGCACCACGGTCGGCTGGAAGGGCCTGATCAACGATCCCGACCTCGACGGCAGCTTCAACATCGAAAAGGGGCTGCGCATGGCGCGCAACGTTCTGTCGGCCGTCAACAATCTCGGCCTGCCGGCGGCGACCGAGTTCCTCGACATGACCATCCCGCAATACATCGCCGACCTCGTCGCCTGGGGCGCCATCGGCGCCCGCACCGCCGAAAGCCAGATCCATCGCGAGCTGGCCTCGGGCCTGTCCTGCCCGGTCGGCTTCAAGAACGGCACCGACGGCAATCTCAGGATCGCCGGCGAGGCGGTGAAGTCCGCCGCCCAGCCGCATCATTTCATGGCGGTGACCAAGGGCGGCCGCAGCGCCATCGCAGCGACCATCGGCAACGAGGATTGCCATGTCATCCTGCGTGGCGGCATCGCGCCGAACTATGATGCCGCAAGCGTCGAGGCCGCCGCGGCCGAGCTCGTCCGCATCGGCGTCGCGCCGCGGCTGATGATCGACGTCAGCCACGCCAACAGCGCCAAGAAGCCGGAGAACCAGCCGAAGGTCGCGCATGACGTGGCGGGCCAGGTTGCCGCGGGCGACGAGCGCATCATCGGCGTCATGATCGAGAGCAATCTCGTCGCCGGCCGGCAGGACGTCGTGCCCGGCAAGCCGCTGGTCTACGGCCAGAGCATCACCGACGGCTGCATCGACTGGGCTACCACGGAAACGGTGCTGCACGGCCTCGCCGGCGCGGTCGAATGGCGCCGGTCGGTGAAGCGCGAGATGCTTGCTAGCCGGCAGGGCGCGGCTTGAGCGAAATGGAGAGGGCGGCGATCACGCCGCCCTCAAACCTTCCCAGGGCGTGAATATCGAAACGGCAAACAGCAGCAGCCCTGCCATGCGCCCGGCGAGAACGGTCGCGCGGGGATTGGCCACAAGCATCTGCCTGCTGCGCCCCGCCGTGACGGCGAGCCCGCCATAGATCGCGGCTTGCGTGGCGACCGTCAGCAATCCCATGATCGTCGCCTGCATCCAGATCGGACCGTAAGCCGGCTTCAGGAATTGCGGATAGACGGCAAGGATGATAGGCCTTCGGATTGATCAGGCAGGTGACCAGGCCCTGGCGAAACGCCTTCCAGGCCGAGCGGCTCCCGGTTGGTCCGTTGTCGCCGACGATGATCGAGCTGCGCATCAGCGACATGCCGATATAGGCCATGTAGGCGGCGCCGGCGATCAGCAGCGGCGTGAACAGGATCGGCACGAAATGCATGAGCAGGCCGACGCCGATCGCCCCGTTCAGCGTATGCACTGCACCGCCCAGCATGATGCCGGCAGTCGCGGCCAGGCCCCTGTTGCTGCCGCCGGTCAGCGCATTGGCCAGCACGAACAGCATGTCCATGCCCGGAACGGCGATGATGCCGAACACAAGCACTAAGAACAGCCAGAGATTTTCGCCATAGCTCATGTCAGTTGCCTGTCGCATTATCCGCCTGCACGCAAAGGAATCCGCTGATTTTCAAGCGGGTAGGCGGCCCTATAAGGCATTCCAACTGACGGGGATGTGTCAGTTGCATTTCAGCCGGGTGAGAAAATGCGCAAGGCCTCGCGCCTGTTCGAGATCATCCAGATCCTGCGGCTGGCCAGGAAGCCGGTAACGGCGGCGACGATCGCCGAGCGGCTGGAAGTGACCGTACGCTCGGTCTATCGCGACATCGCGGCCCTGCAGGCGATGCGCGTGCCCATCGAGGGAGGGCGCGGCATCGGCTACATCTTGCGACCAGGCTTCGACCTGCCGCCGCTGATGTTTTCCATCGAGGAGATGGAAGCGATCGTCCTGTCGCTGGCGCTGCTGGAGCGCACGGGCGACGACGAACTCAAGCAGGCTGCGAAACGCGTCGGCGCCAAGATCGCCGGCGCCGTGCCGCAGCCTTTGCGGCAGACGCTCGACGCCAACGCCCTCCATGCCTGGGGCTTTGCAGCACCCTCCGCGTCGGCCGTCGACCTCGCTTTGGTCCGCCGCGCCATCCGCGACGAGGAGAAACTCAGCCTCTCTTATCGCGACGAGGCGGGACGGCCGACCGGCCGCATCATTCGCCCGGTCGCCCTGATCTACTATGCCGAAACCGCCAACATCGTCGCCTGGTGCGAGTTGCGGCAGGCCATCCGCAATTTCCGCAGCGACCGCATCGAGGATTGCCGGGCGGCCGGCCAATGGTTCAAGGGCGAAGGCGACCGGCTGCGGCAGGTGTGGGTCGACGGCTGGGAGATCAATGCCCCGGCGGCCGCCGGCAACTGACGCGTTGCCGCCTTATGTCTCAGGGAACGATGCCGCGGCAGGCCCAGGCGACATTGGCGAAGGATCGCGGGCCATCCGGCCGGCCGGCTTGATAGGCATCGCGGACGGCGGCCTCGACACGCTCCCGCTCGGCTGCATCCAATGTGGTCATGTATTTGCCGAGCGGGCCTTCGCCGGCGCCGATCGGCACCCAGAAGTCGTCGAAATTCGCGTAGTCCATGCGGATCATCAGCTCGGCCTCGGTGACATCGACGAGACCCTGCTCGACAAAGGTCCGCTTCATCTCGCCCGGCTGCATCATTGGCTGGAAGCAATAGCGGTTGCGCAGCTGACGCCCGCTTTCGCTGAGCGCCGCAACTGTGTCGATCATCATGCGCATGCCGGTCATGCCGCCGTAATGGTCCCAGACCACGGCCGCGACCACACCGCCCGGCCGCGTCACGCGGCGCATCTCGGCCACCGCCTTGCCGGCCTCCGGCACGAAGTGCAGCACCAGCAGCGCCAGCGCGCGGTCGAACGCATTGTCGGCGAACGGCAGTGCGGTGGCATCCGCCTGCTGGATGGTGACGCGCGGATCGGTGTTCCTCTCCTTCGCCGCCGCGACGAAGACCGGCGAGAAGTCGATGGCCTGGATATCGGTGAGATCGCCTGACTTCGCCAGCTCGAAGGTCAGGCTGCCGGTGCCGCAACCCACGTCGAGGACTTTTTCGCCGCCGGCCAGACCGGCGAAATCGATGAACTTGGGCGCGAGCCTGCGGCTCCAGCGCCCCATCAGTTGCTCATAGCCCGACGCCGCGTGAACGGTGAAGCTTGATGTCATCCCGCCCTCCCTTCGCTGGTTTCAGCCTAGACCTGCGCGGAAGCCATGCCAAGCAGCGGATCGTTCCATGATCGCACGCAAAGTTGGAGCGGGTGGGCGCCGACCGGCCCGGCGCGTTGCCGGGAACGTATACAGAAGCTAATATAGCGCCGGACCCTCGCGGATATTGGGGGACGGGGTGAGCAAGATCCTGATTTGCGGTGGAGGCGTAATCGGGTTGTGCACCGCGGCCATGCTTGGCCGCGATGGTCATGACGTGACGGTCCTCGAGGCTGATCCGGCGGACCGGCCTTCGAGTTCCAGTCAAGGATGGGACTGGGAGCGCCCCGGCGTTGCGCAGTTCAGGCAGCCTCACAACCTCAGCTCGCGTTTCCGGATGGTCGCCGATCAGGAGCTGCCGGGGCTGACGGATATTTTGCTGCGCGCCGGCTGCGTCTGGATGGACTTCTTCGACCCTCGATCGTTGCCCCCGACAATAACGGACAGGGCGCCCCGCCCGGGCGACGAAGCCATGCGCTTCGTCACTGGCCGGCGGCCGGTGATCGAATGGGCCACGGCCGAGATGGCGCAAGCTGCGCCCAATGTGACGGTCCGGCGGGGGATCAAGGTTCGCGAGCTGATCACGGGCGCCTCAGCCATTCCCGGCGTGCCGCATATTGCGGGCGTTCGCACCACGTCCGGCGAAGAGATTCGCGCCGACCTGGTGATCGATGCGATGGGGCGGCGAAGCCCTGCCTGCGAATGGATCGTTGCCGCCGGAGGCCGCAGTCCGAACGAGGAAGCCGAGGACAGCAATTTCGTCTATTTCACTCGCTATTTCACGGGCAAGCAGCGGCCGCGCCGAAAGGGCCGCCTGCTCACTCCGATGGGGCTGTTCTCGATTCTCACGCTGGATGGCGACAACGACACCTGGTCGGTCACCCTGTTCACCTCCGCGAGAAACAAGGCCATGCGCGCTTTGCGCGACACCGCCACCTTCCACCGTGTCGTAACGGCATGTCCGATGCAGGCCCATTGGCTTGACGGCGAGCCGATCACGCACGTCCTGCTGATGGCAGGCGTTCTCGACCGCTACCGGCGGTTTGTCGTCGACGGCCAGCCTGTCGTCACCGGGTTTGCGGCTGTGGCCGATGCCTGGGCCTGCACCAATCCGTCCGCCGGGCGGGGGTTGAGCGTCGGCCTTCTGCACGCGCAGGTGCTCAGGAATATCGCTCGCCGGCACATCGGCGACCCTGCTGAATTCTCGCGGGAATACGATGCCGAGACCGAGCGCCAGGTCAGCCCGTTCTATCGCAACCAGATCGCCGCCGACCGTGCCCGGATCGCGGAGATGAACGCCTTGGCCGACGGCCTTCCTGTTCCGCCGCCGAGTCCGGTCATGGCCCGGCTTTTCGCTGCCGCAAGCGAGGATGCCGACGTGTTTCGCGGCGTGATCGAGATCGCCATGTGCGTTTCGCTGCCGCAGAATGTCGTCGCCAGACCGCATGTCGCGGCAAAACTGGCCGAACTGGACGGTCGCCCTTTGCCGCCGAATCCCAACATCATCGATCGCGACCGTATGGCATCCCTGCTTGCCGGCTGATCTTTCGCAATCCAGTGTCGACAGGCGGGGTTAAAAGCTCATCGGGGACGTCGACGACGAAGACTTCGCTTTCGCAGGCGTCGTTTTGCCGGTCGAGAGAGCGTCGAACACTTCGGCCGTTTCGGCCACGAGCGTTCGCACCAGTTGCCCGGCCGGAAGCTCCCTGTTGAGCGCCGCCGCCTGCCCATAGAGATGGAAGGCGAAATCCTTGTCGCCGCCGAGCGGAGCGCTGAGCGCGACCATTTGCGGGAAGTCCGGAAGGGGCACCCTGCTCTCCTCCATTTCCAGGGCGTAGCGGGTGCGTCTCGCGCGCGCCGCGCGGCCGGTGAAGGCATCGGTGACCATCGTGTCCATGTCGGTCGCGGTGCGGATCAGGGCGCGGCGCGGTGCGTCCGTGCCGGCTTCGTCGCAGGACAGGAAGCCGGTGCCGATCTGCACGCCGCTGGCGCCAAGCGCGAAAGCGGCCGCTATGCCGCGGCCGTCGGCGATGCCTCCCGCGGCAATGACCGGGAGTTCGACGGCATCGACGACCTGGGGAACCAGCGCCATCGTTCCGACGCCGTCGCCAGGACCATTGGGAGCATGCGAACCGCGGTGACCTCCCGCCTCCCAGCCCTGGGCGATGACCGCGTCGGCTCCACCGTCGGCGAGCTTGCGCGCCTCGGCGACATTGGTCGCGGTGCCGATGATTGCGATTCCGGCTTGCTTCAGCCTGCCGACGGCAGCCGCATCCGGAATGCCGAAATGAAAGCTCACGACTGGCGGGCGGATCTCGAGCAGCAGTTCAAGCTTTTCTTCATCGAAACCCGGTCCGATCGGCGGAAGCCGCCGCGAGGGTTCGCCGAGCGACATCTCCTGGTAGTAGGGCCGCAACCTGTCGATGACCTGGGTCAGCACGGCATCGCCGGTGTCGGGTCTGGGAAAAACAAAGAAGTTGAGGTTGAAGGGACGCACGGTCAAGGCGCGCATCTGGCGCGCAACGTGGCGCAGGCCATCCGGCAGCATCGATGCGCATCCGAGCGACCCCAGCCCACCGGCATTGCTCACCGCGGCGGCGAGTTCCGGCGTCGCCGAGCCCGCCATCGGCGCCTGGATGATCGGATGCTCGATCTTGAAAAGATCGCATAAACGGCGGTTCGGCCACATGAGCGTTTTTCCTGTTGGGAAGGAACACACGCTCACTCATCATAAGCCGGTCTCGGGGCCGGGTCATCGGAATTGTGCGGGTACACTCCCCACGCTCTCCCGTTCCACCAGCGGGCACTCCAACTTGGTGATCGGATAGCGGCCGCGGCCAGGCGTCGGCGGCGTTTCGAGCTGCTCGCCCATTGGCCCATCGCCAGATGCGGCAAGGTCGTCAGCGGCGGGAAGTGATGGCGGGCGATCTCCTCATCATGCAATGGCCTGCACAACTCGCCTCAAGTTTTCGAGAACAGCGCCTGTATCGTCTCGATCGGCATCAGCATGACGCGCTCGCCCAGCGGAGACATAGTGAAGCCGTGACGCTGGTAGAAACCAACGGCGTCGTCGTCGATGGCGTGCGCCACCACGGCACGAACCCCGGCAATGTCCGAAACCGCGAGGCAACGCCGGAGCGCATCGGAAAGCAGGTCGCCCCCGAGGCCCATTCCCTGGAACGCCTGATCGATCGCCAGACGGCCTATCAGCAGCAAAGGAACCTGTTCAGGCATGCCCCGGCGTAGCTTGGCGCTTGGCAGCGCGACCCGTTCTTCCATCGCCGTGGAGATCGCGTGGTAACCGACGACACGATTTTTCGTGCCCGCGTCGCAGACGACATAGGTTCGGGCAGACAATCCCTCGCCGGCGAGGGCACGGTTTCGCAGCCAGTCATCAAGGGTGGGATGCCTGCCGTTGCGAAATTCTGCGACATCATGACTGATGGTCAGCCGTTCCGGAGCACGGACTCGCGGGCCTTGCGATTGCCCAGCGGGCATCAGCGCTCCCAGGCTGGCTTGCGCGTCATGCGGGCGCGAAGCTCTTGCGACGGCTTGTTCGGAGCATCAAGCAGATCAAGAAATTTCTCATGCGCGTCGGCATCGAGAAAGAAGGCACGCTGGTCGAGAATGGTCTCCTCAGCCTGCCTGCGCGCACTGTCCAGCATGAACTCCGACAGTTTTTGCCCGCGCAAGCTCGCGGCGCGGTTGAGAATGGCCTTCGTCTCGGCCGAAGCGCGGATCTGAATCACATCATTCTTGCGAACTGCGTTGTGATTGCCGCCAGCATGACTGGGCTGCGCCATCGAAATCCTCCTCTGTCAGGGTCAGATATCTAGCGATTGTAAGTACAATGTCAATACGTTCCAAGCCTTGAAGTGGCGATCTGGGACATCCTATCCCTTCACGCCTGTCACGCTCTCCCGTTCCACCAGCGGGCACTCCAGCTTGGTGATCGGATAGCGGCCGCGGCCGGGCGTCGGTGGCGTCTCCAGCTGCTCGATCGCCCATTGGCCCATCGCCAGATGCGGCAGGATGGAGGTCGTCAGCGGCGGGAACAGATGGCGGGCGATCTCCTCATCGTCATAGCCGACCACGGAGATGTCCTGCGGGATGTGCAGGCCCGCTTCCTTCAGCGCCTCGTAGCAGCCGATCGCGGTGCGGTCGTTCTGGCAGAAGATGGCGGTCGGTCGCTCCTTGAGCCCGAGCAGCTTGACCGTCGCGGCATAGCCGGCGCTGGCCGACCAGTCGCCCTCCACCACCAGTTCCGGGTCGAACGGGATGTCGGCGGTGGCTAGAGCGCGGCGATAGCCCTTGAGCCGATCCTGCGCGGCCTGCATCCACGGCTCGCCGGTTATGGTGGCGATGCGGCGATGGCCATGGCCGATCAGGTGTCTCGTCGCGCTCTGGCCGCCGGCGATCTCGGAGGGAACCACGGCCGGGAAGGCATAATCGGCGGTGTAGCAGTTGAGCAGGATGACCGGCATCTCGAGGCTGTAGAGGAAATCCGGCGCGGCGATCTCGCGAGTGAAGATGGTCATATAGATCAATGCCGTGATGCCGCGCCCCGTCAGCGCCTGGATGGCGCGCGGCTCCATCACCGCGTCGCCCATGGTCTGCGCCACCAGAAGCACGTTGCCGGCGTTCCACGAGGCCTGCCGCGCGCCCTCGATGGCGACCACCGCCTCGGGGCTGGTGGCGAGCTGGTCGACCGCGAAGCCGATGACGCCATCCAGGCCCTCGAAGGGCGTCACCGGCGGCCGCAGCGCGGAAAAGACCGGCGGCGAATAGCCCAGCGCCCTGGCCGCCTCGATCACCCGGTCGCGTGTCTGTTGCGACAGCCTGATGCCCGGCGAATTGTTGAGCACGAACGAGACCGTCGCCTGCGAGCAGCCGGCGGCGCGCGCGATGTCGGTCATGGTGACACGTCCTTTGGGCTTGGCGGTCGGCTTGCGGCGCCTGGAAGCCCCGGGAGGATCGCGCAGTTCCGTCGGTTCACTCATGGTCGGTTCCCAAACCCGGCCGGCTCCAAAGCAAAGGCCGATTGCAACGGCAAGATGGTCGGCACGCTCATTTGAAACACACTATTGATAATAAGTATTATCAAGCGCGACATGCAAATCGCCGGCCGCGCCGCGTCGCGACGAAATCAGTCCGATAAGGTCAGCAGCGCTGACAATTCCTAAGGGTTTCCGTGCGGTAGCAGGCTTTTCCGCACGTGCTCTCCTCACTCCCGGCGCATCTTTCGACCAGCGTCTCCTCCGCTTCGAAAGCACGCGCCTCAGCCCAAAACTAATACTCTTTACTAATAGCTGTAAGCGCTCTACTGTCAACTCGTCGTAACCGTCCGGGCTTCCGCTCGGTGCCGGCAAAGTGCAAAGGATGCTCGCTCGAAAGCCGGCGGGATCGCCGGTTTGGGCTCGTCTCCATCCTCACGAAAATGTCAGACAAATCGGACTATTTACGAATGCCACATGAGTGTCTAGTGTCTCGACCGCGGCCGGATCGGAACCGTTCTTAAGTCGGCGGACCTTTGCGCCGTACCCTTGAGGAGGAGGGTTATCCGCGCCGCAGCCGAGACATCAGCGAAGAGTTCTACAAGGGAGGTTGAACTATGAAATCCATGATACGCAACGCATCCGTCGCCGCGGCGGCCTTGGCATTAGGCCTGTCGGTAAGCGCCAGCGTGCGCGCCGACGACAAGCCGACGCTGGCCTTCGTCGTCAACGGTGCGTCAGACTTCTGGAAGGCGGCGGAAGCCGGCGTGAAGAAGGCGCAGGGCGAACTGCCCGACTACAATCTCGAGCTCAAATATCCGGAACAGTCTTCGGTCGCCATCCAGCAGCGGCTGATGGACGATCTGGTGACGGCAGGCGTCAAGGGCATCATGGTCTCGGCCGTCGATCCCAAGACCTCGACCGACGGATTGAACAAGATCGCGTCGGAAACCGCGCTGTTCACCACCGACTCGGATGCCCCGCAGACCAAGCGCGTCGCCTATATCGGCTCGTCCAATGTCGATGCCGGCAAGCAGGCGGCCGAGATCGCCAAGAAGGCGATGCCCAACGGCGGCAAGTGCCTGGGCTTCGTAGGCCTGCTCGGCGCCGACAACGCCAAGGAGCGCATCCAGGGCATGAAGGACGGGCTCGCCGGCAGCAAGATCGAGCTGGTCGACGTGCGCGGCGACGACATCGACCAGGCGCGTGCTAAGAAGAACGTCGAGGACGCGCTGGTCGCCAGCCCCGATATCACCTGCATGGTCGGCTTCTATTCCTACAACACGCCGCGCATCTATGAAGCGCTGCGCGACGCCGGCAAGCTCGGCCAGATCACCGTCGTCGGCTTCGATGACGATCCGATCACGCTGGGCGGCGTCAAGGAAGGCACCGTCGCCGCGACCGTGGTGCAGCAGCCGTTCGAATGGGCCTATCAGGGCATGAAGCTGATGGCTTCCTACCTCAAGGGCGACAAGTCGGGCATCCCGGCCAACAACCTGATCATCATCCCGACCAAGATCATCGGCAAGGATGATGTGGACGCCTACGCCGCCAACCTCAAGTCGATGCAGGGCAAGTAAGCTCAGCACAGTTGCGCCGGCTCAAGGTTCGCCTTGAGCCGGCGTTCGTATTGACGGACCCGCCAAGGCCCGTCAGTCTGTGGCCACCGGCTGTTGCCCCGTGCGGTAAACTATGGCGTGATGACCTCTACCGATTCCACTCAACCGACCACCGCTCCGTTCCTGAGCCTCGAGGCCGTGCGCAAGACCTATCCGGGCGTTGTGGCGCTGGACAGATTCTCGATGGAGGTCCGGCCCGGCGAGGTCATAGGCCTGGTCGGCGAAAACGGCGCCGGCAAATCGACGCTGATGAAGATCCTCGGCGGCGTGACGCGGCCGGACAGCGGCACCATCACCGTCGACGGCGCGGCGCATGACGCGCTGACCGTCGAGCATAGCATCGGCTCCGGCATCGCCTTCGTGCACCAGGAACTGAACCTCTTCGAAAATCTCGACGTCGCCGCCAACATCTTCTTCGGCCGCGAGCCGCTGCGTGCCGGGCCGCTGAGGCTGGTCGACCGCGCGAAACTGCGCGAGATGGTGGCGCCGCTGCTAAAGCGCGTCGGCGCCAATTTCTCGGCCGACGCGCCGGTGGCGTCGCTGTCGCTCGCGCAGCAGCAGATGGTCGAGATCGCCAAGGCGCTGTCGATCAAGGCGCGCCTTGTCATCCTCGACGAGCCGACTTCCAGCCTGCCGATGGCGGAAACCGAAAAGCTGCTCGACGTCATCAAGGGCCTGAAGGCGCAAGGCATCAGCGTCATCTTCATCTCGCACCGGCTGCATGAGATCGAGCGCGTCGCGGACCGCGTCGTAGTGCTGCGCGACGGCACGCTGGCCGGCACCCTTCCCAAGAGCCACATCAATCACGACGAGATGGTCAGGCTGATGATCGGCCGCATGCTGAAGGAGCGCGAGAAGGCCGGCGAGGCCGCCCGCGCGCCGGGTAGCGTGGCCCTGTCGGCGGATGCGATCCGCACCAGCACCTATCCGGACCGGCCGGTCAGTCTGGAGTTGAAACGCGGCGAGATCCTCGGCCTGGCGGGCCTGGTCGGCTCCGGCCGCACGGAGCTGGCGCGCGTGCTGTTCGGCATCGAAGAGCGGTTGGCCGGCAGCGTCACGCTCGACGGCAAGCCGCTGAATGTGACATCGGCGGCGGATGCGGTGGCGAATGGCATCTTCCTTGTGCCGGAGGACCGCAAGCTCACCGGCATACTGCTGGACCTGTCGATCGCGCAGAACATTTCATTGCCCAACCTGCCGGCCCATGCCAGGCGCTCGCTGGTCTCGGTCGGCGCCGAGCTCGCGACGGCCGAAAAGCAGAAGAAGAACCTCGGCATAAAGGCGCCGTCGGTGCTCACCCGCACCGGCACGCTGTCGGGCGGCAACCAGCAGAAGGTGGTCCTGGCCAAATGGCTGGCGATGAACCCCAAGGTGATGATCCTGGACGAGCCGACGCGCGGTATCGACATCGGCGCCAAGGCGGAGATCTACGGGCTGATGCGGGCGCTCGCCGATGCCGGCGTCGCCGTGCTGATGATTTCCAGCGACATGGAAGAAGTGATCGGCGTGTCGGACCGCATCGCGGTCATGCATGAGGGGCAGATCTCCGGCATCCTCGATAAGGACGATTTCAGCCAGGAGAACGTGCTCTTGCTGGCGGTCGGCAAGAAGCCGAAACTGCTGCAGGCGGCGGGAGGAGCGCAATGAGCAAGAAAGATCTCGGCCTGCTGATCCTGATCCTGGTGGTCGGCGCGGTGGTGACGGCCATCAACCCGCGCTTCCTGTCGGCGATCAATCTCGCCAACACTTCCAACCTGGTCGCTCTGTTCGGCATCCTGTCGATCGGCCAGGCCTTCGTCATCATCACCGGCGGCATCGAATTGTCGGTCGGCTCGGTGATCGCCCTGCTCGGCACGCTGTTCATCGACTTCATCGCGGTGCGCGAGGTGAGCTGGCCGCTGGCCTTCGTGCTGATCCTCGCGCTCGGCGCTGTCATCGGCTTCGTGCATGGCTGGCTGATCACGCGGCTCAAACTGCAGCCTTTCGTGGTGACGCTGTGCGGCCTGCTCATCTATCGCGGCGTGGCGCGCTTCTATACCGCCGACGGCACGGCCGGCTTCGCCTTCGGGCAGAACTTCCCGACGCTCGAGTTCCTGACCGCGGGCCGCTCCTACGGCCTGCCGAACAGCTTCATCGCGCTGATCGTCATCGCCATCGTGATGTGGGTGGTGCTGCACCGCTCGGTCTTCGGCCGCTATCTCTATGCGATCGGCAAGAACGAGGAAGCGGCGAAATATTCCGGCATCCGCACGGGCCGGGTGATCATCGCCGCCTATGTCATCTGCGGCGTGCTGACGGCGCTGTCGGCGATCTATTTCGCCATGTACACGCGCTCGATCTCGCCGGCGAGTCACGGCCAGTTCTATGAGCTTTATGCCATTGCGGCGGCGGTGCTGGGCGGCTTCTCGCTGCGCGGCGGCGAAGGGTCGCTCGTCGGTGCTGTCCTCGGCACCGTGCTGCTGCAGGAGTTGCAGAACCTCGTCAACCTGCTCGGCATTCCTTCCTCGCTCAACTTCGCGGTGATGGGCGGCGTGATCCTGATCGGCGTGCTGGTCGACCAGCAATGGGGCGTCTTCCGCGCCCGGCGCCGGATGCTGGAGGCGTCGCGCAGGGGCATCGCCGGCGCGCCGGCGGAGTAGTCTCGCTCTTCCGTCCACATCGGACCGGGTTCCGATTGGATCGATGCTCGCGGTGAAGCCGCGGGCAGGGCCGGATTCGTGGGCGGATTGCAACAACGCGTGAACCGGAAAACAGCCCTTGTCGCAGAATCGGGGCTGGGCTAAGCAAATGGTATCTGAGGGATCCAAGAACAAAATATGGGAGAAATTACCGTGACATCATCACGTTGGATCGCGTTCGCCGCGCTGGCGTTGACCTGCTCGACCCCGGCTATGGCCAAGGACTGGAAGACCGTGACAGTCGCGATGGAGGGCTCCTACGCCCCGTGGAACCAGACCGACGCCAGCGGCAAGATCGTCGGCTTCGAGGTAGACATCCTGAACGACGTCTGCGCCCGCGCGAAGCTGGAATGCAGCATCGTCGCGCAGGATTGGGATGGCGTCATTCCCGGTCTCACGGCCGGCAAGTTCGACATCGTCATGGACGGCATGTCGATCACCGAAGAGCGCATGAAGACCATCGACTTCTCGATCCCCTATGCCTCTTCGCCGGTGGCTTTCCTGGCCGACAAGAACGGCCCGCTGGCGCAGATGTCCAACACCGGCAAGATGATCGATCTCTCGAAGGACGACGCCGAATCCAAGGCGGCGCTCGACACGCTGCGCAAGGAGCTCACCGGAAAGAATGTCGGCCTGCAGGTCTCGACCACGGAGGCGACATTCGCCGACAAATATCTCAAGGATGTCGCCAACGTCCATGAATACAAGACCACCGACGAGCACGACCTCGACCTGATGGCGGGCCGCATCGACGTCGCCTTCGCCGACACCACCTATTTCCTCGGCACGCTGGCCAAGCCCGATGCGAAAGACCTGGAATTCGTCGGCCCACAATTCAAGGGTGGCCCGATCCTCGGACCGGGCATCGGCGCCGCTTTCCGCAAGACCGACAAGGACCTGCAGGACATCTACAACAAGGCGCTCAAGGCCGCGCTCGATGACGGTTCGGTGGCGAAATATTCCATGCAATGGTTCAAGATCGACATTACCAAGTAATGTCGCAACGGGAGCAGCCAAGGCTGCTCCCGTTTTGCATTGAGCATATACGTCGATGCCTATCTCGGCGCCCGCAGGAGCCGTAAGTGGAGTTTCTCAACGATCTCAAGGATCAGGTTTCGACGGCCTATGAGCTGTTGGCCGCCGGCTGGGGCGTGCAACTGCTCTGGGGCATCGCCTGGACGCTCGCCGTCACCGTCGTCTCGATGCTGATTGGTGCCGTGCTCGGCTCGCTGGTGGCGGCGGCCAAGCTTTCGCATCGCGGCGGATTGAGGTTCATCGGCGAGAGCTACACCACCGTCTTCCGCGGCGAACCGGAACTCCTGATCATCTACCTGTTCTACTATGGCGGCACCCAGATCCTGACCGGCGTGGCGCGCTCGACCGGATCGATCGGCTCGGCCGATATTTTGAACATGCCGAGTTTCCTTGGCGGCGTTCTCGCGGTCGGCATCATTTCCGGCGCCTATCAGGCCGAGGTTTTTCGCGGCTCGTTCCTGGCGATCCATCGCGGCGAGCTGGAAGCGGCGCGTGCCTACGGCATGTCGGCCTGGCTGCGTTTTCGCCTCGTGATCATGCCGCAGGTCCTGCGTCTCGCGGTGCCGGGGCTGGGCAATGTCTGGCAATTGACCATCAAGGACTCGGCGCTGATCTCGGTCACCGGCGTCGCCGAGCTGATGCTGACGGCCAACAAGGCGGCGCGCTCGACGCATCATTCGCTGCTTTTCTACACGCTCGCCGGCATCCTCTATCTGGCGATGACCTCGATCTCGACGCCGATCTTCGACAAAGCCGAGCGTTACACCTCCCGAAGCTTCACACGGCCGAAATAAGAGGTGGCGGTGGATTTCGACTTCTACCTTTCAACCATGTGGAGCGTGCTGAAGGCGCTGCCGCTGACGCTCGAGATCTGGTTCTTCGGCATCGCCTTCGGGCTCATCATCGCCACCGGCCTGACCTGGCTGCGGGCTTCCGGCTACAAATCGGGCGAGTATTTCACCCGCGCCTACGTCTTCGTCTTCCGCGGCTCGCCGCTGCTGGTGCAGCTTTATCTAGTCTATTTCGGGCTCTCCCAGTTCGACTTCGTGCGCCACAGCCCGATCCTGTGGCCGATCCTGCGCGATCCGATGTACTGCACCATCGTCGCGATGGCCTTGAATACCGCGGCTTATGAGAGCGAGATTTTCCGCGGCGCGCTACGCGCGGTGCCTGTCGGCCAGATCGAGGCGGCCAAGGCGTTCGGCATGTCGGCCTTCACCCGCTTCCGCCTCGTCACGCTGCCGATCGCGCTGCGGCTTGCGTTGCCGGCCTATTCGACCGAAATCATCCTCATGACCAAGGCAACCGCGCTGGCGTCCGTGGTCACCATCATGGAGATGATGGGAACGGCGCAGAAGATCCAGCATGACACGTTCCGGCCGATCGAGGTGCTGACCTGCGCCGGCGTGATCTACCTGCTGCTCAACCTGTCGATCGCCCGGCTGTTCGCCTGGGTCGAGCACCGGCTTTCGCCGCATCTGCGTGCCCCGCCCGAGCAGGGCCAGCAAGTCAAACCCGTACCGGAGGTGTTGTGATGTCGGCAAATGTCGCCGCTGCCGCGAGAGCCGCGCCGTCCTCCGACGAGACGCCCGCCATCAGCGTCAAGAATCTGCGCAAGTGCTTCGGCGATCATGAGGTGCTCAAGGGCATTTCGCTTGAGGCCCACAAGGGCGATGTGATTTCCATCCTCGGCTCCTCGGGCTCCGGCAAGAGCACGATGCTGCGCTGTATCAATCTCCTGGAGACCCCGGATTCCGGCGAAGTGCGGGTCGACGGCGAGCTCATCAAAATGAAGCGGGGTCGCGACGGCCGCCAGATGCCCGCCGACATCCGCCAGGTGGAGCGGATCCGCGCCAATCTCGCCATGGTGTTCCAGAGCTTCAACCTCTGGTCGCACATGACCGTGCTGGAAAACCTCGTCGCCGCGCCGACGCATGTGCTGAAGCGGCCGCGCGCGGAGTGCCTGGAGCAGGCCGAGGCATTGCTGAAGCGCGTCGGCATATGGGAGCGCCGCAACTACTATCCGCCGCATATGTCGGGCGGCCAGCAGCAGCGCGCGGCAATAGCCCGCGCTCTGGCGATGAATCCGAAGGTGATGCTGTTCGACGAGCCGACATCGGCGCTCGATCCGGAACTGGTCGGCGAGGTGCTGCGCGTCATGCGCTCGCTGGCAGAAGAAGGGCGCACCATGCTGGTCGTCACGCATGAGATGGGTTTTGCCCGCGACGTGTCGAGCAAGGTGATGTTCCTGCACAAGGGCGAGGTGGATTCGGCCGGCGAACCGAAGGAGATGTTCGCCAGGCCGCCGACGCCGCAGTTCAAGCAGTTCATCGCCAACTTCAATAAGTGAAGCGCTGCGCCCCCTTCTCCCCTTGTGGGAGAAGGGGGCCGCGAAGCGGCCGGATGAGGGGTGCTGGACGGAGCGAGGCGCTGAAGAATAGGATGCGCACAGCGCTCATTTCGTCATCGCAGCGATCCTTCCAACACCCCTCATCCGTCTCGGCGCTGCGCGCCGATCCACCTTCTCCCACAAGGGGAGAAGGAGAAGGTCTTAGATCATGTCCGACAGATCCGAGAACGCCATCGCCTTGCGCAGCACCTCGGCGAAGCGTTCGCCGGCGATTTCCTTGTCGCCGCTGTTGTCGATCGAGGTCACGTCCGGTCCCGTCAGCTTGACGCTGGTGCTGCGCGCCAGGCGGGCTAGCACTTCGCCGCGCGATTCACGGCCGCGCGCCGCCAGCCGCTCGGCGAGGATTTCCGGCGTGGCGGTGATCTCGACCACGGCCAGATTGGCGTAGCGCTCGCGCAGCGCCGGGATGACCGCGCGGGAGACATTCGCCACGGCTACATGACCATTGGCCACGGCCCAATCGACATCGGCCGGCAGGCCATAGCGCAGGCCATGCGCGTCCCAGCACAGCGAGAAGGCGCCGTCGGCCTCCGCCTCGGCAAAGGCGGCATCGGCCAGCGTATCGTGGTCCTCGCTTGCCGTGTCGCTCGGCCGGGTGATGACGCGGCGCACGAATTCCAGCCGCGTCGCGCCGGCAAAGCGCGCCTTGGCGTAGCCGATCACCGTGTCCTTGCCGGCGCCGCTCGGCCCCACCACCGCGACGAAGACGCCGTTGCGGATCGGCAGGCTGTCGGCCAGCTCGCGCTCGATGAGAGCTGAGACCATCATCATGCTACCCGGCCGCCCTGACGCCAAACGGTACGCACGACCGGCACATGGTCGTCGACGCGCACCCGCACCAGGTCGGCACGGCGGCCGGGCTCGATGACGCCGCGGTCGGCGAGGCCGATCGCTTCGGCCGGGTTCTTCGAGACCATCGCGACCGCCTGCGGCAGCGAGATGCCGTCGACGACATCGCCGAGGAAGAAGGCCGACTGGATCAGGCTGAAGGGGATGTAGTCGGATGACAGGATGTCGAGCAGGCCGTCGGCGGCAAGCGTGCGCGCCGAGACATTGCCGGAATGCGAGGCGCCGCGCATGACGTTTGGCGCGCCCATCAGCACGCCGAGGCCTGCGGCTTTCGAGGCCTTGGCCGCCTCTTGCGTCGTCGGGAACTCGGCGACGCGCACGCCCTGCTCGATCGCTTCGTCGACATGGCCGGCGGTCGCGTCGTCATGGCTCGCCAGCACGATGCCGCGCTCCTGGCAGGCGGCCGAGATGAAGACCCGGTTCGGACCGGAATTGCGGGCCGATTCGGCCATCCGCTTCTCGCAGAATTTCTGGAAGTCGCGGTCCGTCAGCTTCAGTTTGCGCTGGTAGTAGTAGGCATAGGTCTCGAGGTTGACGAACTGGCGCTGTCCGGGCGCGTGATCCATCAGCGAGGCGAGCTTAACCCGCTCGTCGGTCTCGAAATTGGCGAAAGCCTCGAGGCAGTCCGGCGCCGAGACCTCGCAGCGCAGGTGGATGAAATGGTCGGCCCTGAGCCGATCCTGGCGCACGCTGTCCTCGATCGCGTCGGCTAGCTTGCGAACATCGTCGGATTTCAGGTCGGCATCCTCGTCCATGCCGACGCGCAAGGCGTCGAGCACCGTCGTGATACCGGCGGTGGCGACCTGGGCGTCATGGGCAAGCACGGCGGCGATCGGGTTCCAGCGCACTTTCGGACGCGGCGCGTAATGGCCCTCGAGGTGATCGGTGTGCAGCTCGACAAGGCCCGGGATGATGTAGTCGCCGCCCATATCCTCGCCGGCGCGGACGGCACCCGGCTCGACGGCGGCAATCAGGCCATCGCGCAACAACAGCGAGCCCTCGACGATTTCATCGGGCAGCACGATGCGGGCATTGGTGAGAACGGTTTCGGCGGTCATCTCGGGCGGTCCTATCTCAAGCAGTCGTTTCAGAGCAATTCCAGGAAAAGTGCTTTGCGGTTTTCCGTCCGAAATTGCGTAAACAAAAAGATGGGGCGGTTCAGCGTTTCCGCTGATCCGCCCTATGCGGTCTTGCGGGCAGGCCTGCGGCCAAGCGCATGATGGGAAAGCACCATGAACGGGGCGCCGGGCTCGCTTTCGACGAACAATGTCAGCGCATCCACCGGCACCGGCTGCCGCAGCACATCGGCGAACAGGCCGTCGATCGCTGCACGAAGACGTGGGCTTTCCTGTGGCCCGACCCGCCCCGACAGCGTCATGTGGAAGCGGAACGTGTCGAAGACGTAAGGATAACCCCATTGGCAGAGGTTGCGGAACTCGTCCGGCTTCAGCGCATCGGGACTGCGGCGCTCGATCTCGGCCTCCGTCAGCGGCGCGCGGAACGGATCGAAGGCGCGCACCACCTCGCCGGCGAAATCGTTGAGTGGCGCAAACTGCGTTTCCGGCACCAGCGCGAAAAAGCCGTCGATCTGGCCGACGACGAGACGCGGGATGATCACAGGCGGCGTCGCCTCGGCGAAAGCGTCGAGCGCGGCGCGCAGCGAAGCTTCCGTCTCGTTCGGCGCCAGCCGGAACGGGGCTTTCAGCGTCGCATGGAATCCGTAGCGCCGGGCAGAGGCAGTATGGAAAGCGACTTCCGCGGCCGAAAGATCGCCCACGGCCTCGACCGGCCGCGTCGCCGCGCCGAACGGGTCGCGGCCCAGCCAGTTGGCGGCAATGCGCGCCAGCTTCTCGTCCTGCCCCGGGGTGTAGTAGATCGCGTAGCGCATGGGCGTTCCTCGTCAAGCGCGCTGCGCGCCCCAAAGGAATATGCGACGCGCTTCAAGTCATTGTCTTGGCAAGTCGTGGCCCAAACGCCGGAGCGCTTGCGGCGACATGCACCGGAACCGCTGCCATAGGTGATTTCCATGACGGATTGACGAAGCTTTCATGGGTTTTCGAAGGCAAGTCCAGCACAGAGCTCGTTAGCCGACGATTTTTCAGGGGCTGGACCAACGGCTTTGGCGGCGTGCCGATCAGGCCTTCATCAGCCATTCATGCTCGGGCGCGTTGTGGAATTTCCACGTCCGCTTCGGTCCGGCCATGACGTTGAGGTAATAAAGATCGTAGCCGTGGCACGCGGCGCAAGGGTGATAGCCCTTGGGCACCAGCACGACATCGCCGTCCTCGATCGCCATCGCTTCGTCCAGCTCGCGCACGCCGTTGCGGTCGGCATCGGTGTAGACGCGCTGGAAGGCAAAGCCCTGCGGCGGGTTGAGGCGGTGATAATAGGTCTCCTCGAGATAGGATTCGGCCGGCAGATTGTCCTGGTCGTGCTTGTGCGGCGGGTAGCTCGACGTGTGGCCGCCGGGCGTAATCACCTCGACCACCAGCAGCGAATCAGCCGGCTTGCCCTCGGGCAGGATGTTGGTGACGTAGCGCGTGTTGGTGCCCTTGCCGCGCACCTCCTGGCCGAGATCGTCAGGTCCGATGACGCGCACCGGCAGGCCGCCGCTTAAGCCGGGCGCCGAGCAGACGGCGAGTTCCAGCTCGGTACCGGCGGTCACCGACCAGTCGGCGCCTTGCGGCACATAGACCGACCACGGCTTGCCTTCGAAGGGCGACATGCGCTCGCCGAGCAGGCCGAGATCCTTGCCGCCGGCCGATGCCTTGCCCTTGCCGGTGACGAACACCAGGCAGACCTCGCGCTCGCCGGTTTTGCCGGACACCGTCTCGCCCGGACGAAGCCGATGCAGGTCGAAACCGACATAGGTCCAGCCGGCGCTTTGCGGCGTGACGTGAGCGACATGGCCGTGGCCCTTGTCGGCCTTGACGAGCAGTTTCGACATTTTTGTCTCTCCTATTCCGTTGGCCTTCGTTGGTTGCGGATCAAAGATCTTGCCGGCTGACAGAACCAGCACAACCTTCGAGATTGGCCGAGGCCTCCAAACTTCGTCATTCTAGGGCGAAGCAGGAGCGCAGCTCCGTCGCGGAGACCCTAGAATCCATGCCGTTACCTCAATCGAAGGGCGCTGCGGAGCAGAATTCTGTACCGCAGCGGCTGCTTCGAAGTCACGGAATGGATCCTAGGGTCTGCGCTACGTCGCTGCGCTCCTTGCTCCGCCCTAGGATGACGAAGCGAGGGGCGTTTCGGCTAATCGCCAACGCATGCGATCCGCCATGCACGCAGTATCCGATCCGTAGACGCTTCTGAGCCATGGATTAGTCACTCCTTCGGTCCGGGTTCGGCCTTGTTCTCCTCAATCGGCTTATAGAGGTAGAAAAACTGCCACACGGCATAGCCGGCGAAGCCCAGCGCAATGACGCCCCAGAACGGCGTGCCGGACGCGAATTCGATCACCGACCAGACTAGGCAGACCGCGACGACCGCGATACGGCGCCACAGCGGCCGGAAGAAGGGATGCTCATAGTCTTTCATCGCGCCAATCCAGGATTTGCCCAAAGCACAACGGATAAACCGGGCGCCCCGACTAATCCACTGCTCAGGCCGGAAAACCCTGCGTCTCGACCGTATAGCCGGCGGCCGTCATCACCCGCATAAGTTCCTTGTGGCCGACCTGGGCCATCTTGAGCGGCGGGTTCTTCTTCGGATCCTGCTCGGCCTCGACCACGAACCAGCCTTCATAGCCATGATCGGCGAAACGCTGGACAATCGCCCCGAAGTCGAGTGAGCCGTCGCCCGGCACCGTGAAGGCGCCGAGCGCCACGGCGTCGAGGAAGGACTGTTTCGTGCGGTCGAGCCTGTCGATCACGCCCATGCGAACATCCTTCACATGGACGTGGTTGATGCGCTTGTGGTGATTGTCAATGGCGCGCAGCACGTCGCCGCCGGCAAAGGCGAGATGGCCGGCATCGAGCAGCAGCGGAATGCCTTCGCCGGAGTTGCGCATGAAGGCGTCGAGCTCCGGCTCGGTCTCGACCACCGCCGCCATGTGGTGATGGTAGGAGAGCGGCATGCCTTGCTCAGCGCACCACTCGCCGAACTCGGTGACGCGCCGGCCGTAAGCCTTCATCTCGTCGGCGGAAAGTTTCGGCTTGGTGGCCAGAGGCTTGGAGCGGTCGCCCTGGATGGACCGGCCGACCTCGCCATAGACGATGCAGGGCGCATCGACCGCCTTGAACAGGTCGATCATCGGCTGGATGCGGTCCTTGTTCCGGGAGATGTCCTCGTTGACAAGCGTGCCTGAGAACCAGCCGCCGCAAAGCGTGACGTCGGCCTCCTTCAGGATCGGCAGCATCACCTTCGGATCATTGGGGAAGCGGCGGCCCATCTCCATACCGGTGAAGCCGGCCGAGCGCGACTGGCGCAAACATTCCTCCAGCGACACATCATCGCTCAACTCCACGAGATCGTCATTCCACCATGCGATGGGGGACATGCCCAGTTTGGCTTTCAAGTCGTCACTCCAATGTCGGTTCGTTGCGAGCCGGTTCAGCCCTGACGGCTGCCCACGGCTTCCTCGTATTTCTTGCGCGCGGCATTGACTTCGCGTCGCGACGAGACTTCCGGCACGGCGACATCCCACCAATGGCCGCCCGCCTCGGTCGAGACCAGCGGGTCGGTGTCGATGACCAGCACCGTCGTCTTGTCGTTCTTCTTCGCCTTGGCCAGTGCCGTCTCCAGCTCGGCGATCGACGCTACCTTCTCGGCCACGGCACCTAAGCTTGCCGCGTGCGCGGCGAAGTCGACGTCAGGCATCACCTCGTGGCGGGCGTCCTTCAAGAGGTTGTTGAAGTTGGCGCCGCCGGTCGCCATCTGCAGCCGGTTGATGCAGCCATAGCCGCGATTGTCGAGCAAAACGATGGTGAGCTTCAGGCCAAGCATCACCGAAGTGGCGATCTCGGAATTGAGCATCAGATAGGAGCCGTCGCCGACCATGACGACCACCTCCTGGTCGGGCTTCGCCATCTTGACGCCGAGCCCGCCGGCGATCTCGTAGCCCATGGTCGAGAAGCCGTATTCGGCATGGTAGGAGCCCGGCGCGCCGGCCTGCCAGAGCTTGTGCAATTCGCCGGGCAGACCGCCCGCGGCATGCAGCAGCGTGACGCCCGAGCCCATGGCGCGCTGCACGGCGCCGATCACTTGCGCATCGGACGGATAGGCGGCGTTGGTCGAGGCCGTCACCTTGGCGGCGGCGGCCTGCCACTCCGTCTTGCCCTTCAATGCATTGTCGGTCCACGCGGCCGGCGCCTTCCAGCCCTTCAGCGCGGCGGACAGCTCGGCAAGCCCTTCGGCCGCGTCGGCGACCAGCGGCAGCGCCCAATGCTTGCCGGCGTCGAAGACCTGGGTATTGAGGCCAATAATGGTGCGGCCGGCATTCTTGAACAGCGCCCAGGAGCCGGTGGTGAAATCCTGCAGTCTGGTGCCGACCGCTAGCACGACATCGGCCTCTTCCGCCAGCCGGTTGGCGGCCGACGTGCCGGTGACGCCGACCGCCGCCATGTTGAGCGGATGGTCGTCGGGCAACGAGGATTTGCCGCCCTGGGTCTCACAGACCGGAATTCCGGCGCCCTGCACCAGCTTGGCGAGCTCGTCCGAAGCCTGCGAATACAGCACCCCGCCGCCCGCGATCACCAGCGGCTTCTCGGCGCCCTTCAGCGCCGCGACGGCTGCCGCCAGCTCGTTGCGGTCCGGGCGGAGCCGGCGCGGTGTCCAGACGCGCTCGGCGAACAGGCTTTCGGGATAATCATAGGCTTCGGCCTGCACGTCCTGGCAGAGCGAAAGCGTCACCGGGCCGCATTCGGCCGGATCGGTCAGCACCTGCATGGCGCGATTCAGTGCCGGGATGATCTGCTCCGGCCGCGTGATGCGGTCGAAATAGCGCGATACCGGGCGGAAGCAGTCATTGACGGTAGCGGTGCCGTCGGAGAAATCCTCGGCCTGCTGCAGCACCGGGTCGGGCAGGCGGTTGGCGAAGACATCGCCCGGCAAAAACAGGACGGGCAACCGGTTTACATGCGCGAGCGCGGCCGCCGTCACCATGTTGAGCGCGCCGGGACCGATCGAGCTGGTCGCGGCCATGAAGCGGCGGCGGAAATTCGCCTTGCCATAGGCGATCGCTGCGTGAGCCATCGCCTGCTCGTTATGGGCGCGGAAGGTCGGCAGCTCGTCGCGGACCTGGTAGAGCGCCTCGCCGATGCCGGCGACATTGCCATGGCCGAAGATGGCCCAGACGCCGCCGAAGATCGGCACCTTCTTCCCGTCGATCTCGGTCATTTGCCGGCTGAGGAAGCGGGTCAGCGCCTGCGCCATCGTCAGGCGGATTGTCTTGCTCATGGTGTCTCCTCCGCAGTCCTTCAGCGGTCTTGTTATGCGGCTTTGCGGCCGCGCGCGGCAAGCCATGCCTCGGTCAACTGCTCGAAGCGCGCGGCCATGTCGGCGATCGCCTCATCATCCGACATCCTGCCGGCCAGCCATTGTTCGGCGGCGTTGACAAAGATGGTGCGGCCGACGGCAAATCCCTTGACGATCGGCGCATTGGCGGTGGCGGCAAACGCCGCCACCAGCTCGTCCTGCGGCGCTTCCAGCCCGAGCAGCACCACGCCACGGCACCAAGGATCGTTCCTGACGATCACCTGTTCGATCTTCGCCCAGGCGCCTGCCGATGCCTGCGGTTCGAGCTTCCACCAGTCGGGCTTGATGCCCAGCGCATAAAGCTCTTCCAGTGCGCGCGGAATGGTGGTGTCGTCGAGCTTGCCATGCTTGCCGGCGATGATCTCGACCAGCAGTTCGCGGCCGACTTTCCGCGCCGCCTCGAACAAAGCACGCAGCTTCTGCTGCTGCTCGCTCTTCAGTGCTTCCGGATCGTCCGGGTGATAGAAGCACAGGCATTTGATGCAATGGTCGACAGGCCATTCGGTGAGCTGCGAGCCGATATCCTGCGAAAACTCGAAACGCAGCGGCCGCGATCCCGGAAGCTCGACCGGGCGGCCGAGCCAGGCGAAGGGATGGCGGGCGAATTCGAACATGGCGTCGCGGCCATATTTTTCGTCGATCAGCATGCCATAACCGTCGCGGCCGGCGGCGACCTTTGCCGCCGCCTTGACGGTGAGCACCTTGAAATCGGGGATGCGCGCAACGTCGGCCCCGACCTTGGCGGCAACGTCTTCCAACTGCACACGATGGTCGCAGGCCAAAGCCATCAGCGAGGGAATGTCGCGTCGGCGCGTGGTTGCCCAGTGGACGTGGTTGATCGCCTCGTCTTTGCGCAGCGCCAGATGCTTGCTGCCATGCTTCAAAAAGAACTGCAGCTCCTCGAAGGTCGGATATTCCGGCGCGCAGAGCAGGCGCGACACCGCGAAGGCGCCGCAGGCATTGGCCCAGGTCGCGGCGGTGGCAAAGCTTTCGCCGCCGAGCCAGCCGCGCAGGAACCCCGACATGAAGGCGTCGCCGGCTCCGAGCACATTGTAGATCTCGATCGGAAAACCCTTGCCGAGGATGCCGTCCTCGAGGTCCTCGCTGATCGGGCCGTCATAGACGATGCAGCCCTTGGCGCCGCGCTTGAGCACGATGGTGGCCGAGGACAGCGCGCGGATCGTCTTCAGCGCGCTCAGGCAATCGTCGGCGCCCGAGGCGATCATGATCTCTTCCTCGGTACCGACGATGAGATCGCAATCCGGCAGCACGGTCTTCAGCTGCGCCGAGACGCGGTCCGACTTGACATAGCGCTCGAAGCCCTCGGCATGCCCGGCAAGGCCCCAAAGGTTCGGGCGATAGTCGATGTCGAAGACAACCTTGCCACCACGGGCCTTCATCAGGCGGATCGCCTTGCGCTGCGCGGCATCGGAATTCGGCCGCGAGAAGTGCGTGCCGGTGACGACCACCGAGCGCGCCGAGGCGATGAAGGCCTCATCGATATCCTCCTCGGCCAGCGCCATGTCGGCGCAGTCCGAACGATAGAAAATCATCGGCGAGACGCCTTCGCTTTCAACCGAGAGCAGCACCAGCGCCGTCAGCCGCTCCTTGTCGGTCTTCAGCCCGTCGACCGAGACGCCCTCGCGCCGAAGCTGCTCGCGGATGAAGCGGCCCATCTGCTCGTCGCCGACGCGGGTGAGCAGCGCGGAGCGCAGGCCGAGCCTTGCCGTGCCGACGGAAATATTGGCCGGGCAGCCGCCGACGGATTTGGCGAAAGAGGTGATGTCCTCCAGCCGCGAGCCGATCTGTTGGCCATAGAGATCGACCGAGGCGCGGCCTATGGTGATGACGTCGAGCGGCGGGTATTTCCCTTCCACGGCTTCGCCCATTCGAACCTCCCATCGGCCTTGTTGTGCAGAGCAGCGTTTGTTTTGGACAGCACGCGCCGGCGACGGCGTGGTGTCGTCAATATGAAATATTAATTCCAATCTACAGTCAATATGGAATGAGCATTCCCGAACCGAAAAGCGCTCGTCTGGGAGGCTCAGCCCTTGCGTCGGCGCCCGGTCTCGCGGCGTTTCTCGCCCACGGCGACAGTCAGCGCCATGGCCAGCGCCATCGTCGCCGAGATCGAGCGGAAGCCGCCGAAATCGGCCTCGGCGACCTCGAACCAGACCTTGGCGAATTGCGCCAGCGGCGAGAAGGACGAGTCGGTGATCGCCACGATCGGCACGCCCTGCTCGGCGATCGAGCGCGTCTCCTCGATGGTCGCCGGCGCGTAAGGCGAGAAGCTGATGGCGATGACGGCGTCGCGCGGCGTGGCGAAGCCGATCATCTCGGCGTTCAGCCCCGCGGCCGATTCCACCAGTTGGTTGCGGATCTTGAGCTTGCCCAGCGCATAGGCGATGTAGGACGCCACCGGATAGGAGCGGCGCTTGGCCAGCACATAGATTGTCTCGGCCTTAGCCAGGAGCGCCACCGCCTCCTCGAAATGGGCATCGTTGAGCGAGCGCGAAATGTCGCCCAGCGAGGTGCTGGCGGCGGCGACGAAGCCGTCGAAGATCGCCCGATGCCCGCGGCCTTCCTCGGCCTTGGCGCGCAACGCCGCCAGCCGCTCGTCATAAGAGGAGTTGCGCTCGCGCAGACGCTCGCGGAAAACCTGCTGCAGGCTGGTGAAGCCGTCGAAGCCGAGCTGCTGGGCAAAACGGATCAGCGTCGAGGGCTGCACGCCGGCCGAGGCGGCGATGCTCGCCGCCGTGCCGAAGGCGATGTCGTCGGGATTGTCGAGCGCATAGGCGGCGATCTGCGCGATGCGCTTGGGCAGGCTCGCGCGTCTGTCCAGGATCGTCGCGCGCAGCGTTTCGAAATCGCGAGGCACCCGTTCGTCCATCGTCGCTCCGCCCACGCTCATAAGGTTTGTCTCTCTCCTGCCTCATCATAGCGAGTTCGCGCAAGAACACCATAAAAAATGATTTAGATATTCCATTCTTTATCAAAATAGACTAATTCATCCACGCATACTTTCCTTTATCCTGGAGACAATCGACATGGTCGGAGTGGGCCTCATCGGCACTGGCTTCATGGGCAAGTGCCACGCCATCGCTTGGAACGCGGTGGGCACCGTCTTTCCCGATGTCGACAAGCCGAAACTAGTGCATCTGGGCGAGGTGAATGACGAGCTTGCCAAACGCAAAGCTGCCGAGTTCGGCTTCGCAAAAGGCTCCGGCGACTGGCGCGCCGTGGTCGAGGATCCGGATGTCGAGATCGTCTCGTTGACCACGCCGAACCAGTTCCACCCGGAAATGGCGATCGCCGTTCTCGAAGCCGGCAAGCATCTGTGGTGCGAGAAGCCTATGGCGCCGAGTTTCGCCGAGGCCGAGGCGATGGCGAAGGCCGCGAGGACATCCGGCAAGGTCGCCGTGCTCGGCTACAACTACATCCAGAACCCCGCCATCCGTCATATCGGCGCGCTGCTCGAGGAAAAGATCATCGGCGACGTCAACCTCGTGCGCATCGAGATGGACGAGGACTTCATGGCCGACCCGGAAGCGCTGTTCTTCTGGAAGCACGAGGCTTCGTCCGGCTACGGCGCGCTCGACGATTTCGCCGTGCATCCGCTGTCGCTGATCAGGGCGCTGTTCGGCCGCGTTTCGCGCGTCATGTGCGACATGGTCAAACCCTATGCCGACCGCAAGACCGCTTCCGGCGCCCGCCGCGCGGTCGAGACCTATGACATCGCCAGCGTCTTGATGCATCTCGAGAACGGCGTTGCCGGCTCGCTGCTGGTCAACCGCTCGGCCTGGGGCCGCAAGGGCCGCATCGCCATCCAGATCTTCGGCTCGAAGGGCTCGATCCTCTACGACCAGGAGCGGATGAACGAGTTTCAACTCTACCTCACCGCCGATCGGCCGACCGAGCAGGGCTACCGAACCATCCTGGTGGCGCCGCACCACAAGCCCTACGATTCCTTCCTGCCGGCGCCTGGCCATGGCCTCGGCTTCAACGACCTCAAGATGATCGAATGCCGCGAGCTCCTGATGCGCATTGCCGGCAAGCCGGCCCGCATCATCGACTTCGACGAGGGGCTGGAGATCGAGCGCACCGTGCATGCCATGGCCCGTTCGTTCCACGAGCAGCGCTGGGTCGATGTGAGGTGAGCCTGCCGGCCATCGAGGCCGCCGGAACGGGCGGCGATCACCTACCAATGCAGGACCGGATCTGAGCATTCAGGCCAGGTTGATAGCGACGTTGCGCAGCAGCGCCACGGATTTGCGCATGCCTTCCATCGGCGACAGCATCATGTCCTCATGCTCGATCGACAGCACGTCGTCATAGCCGGCCTGCTTCAGCGCGGTGCAGAACTGCCGCCACCAGGTCTCGCCGTGGCCGTAGCCCAGCGTGATGTAATTCCAGGCCCTTTCGGCAAACTGATTTGGCGGGCGCGCATCGAGCGTGCCGTCGACGGCCGCCGGTATCGGTTCGATGCGTGTGTCCTTGGCGTGGACATAGTAGATGGCCGAGCCAAGCTTGCGCACGGCGGCAATGGGATCGGCGCCCATCCACATCGGATGGCTCGGATCGTAGTTGGCGCCGACCGTCTCGCCGACCGCATCGCGCAGCCGGAACAGCGTCTGGACATTGTATACGGCCTGATGTCCATGCAGTTCCAGGCAAAGCTTCCTGATGCCCAGATTGTTCGCAAATCCGACGAGATCGCGCCAATACGGGACGATGCAATCGTCCCACTGGTAGCGCTGGATGTCGGCGCATTCGGGCGGCCAGTCGGTGATGATCCAGTTGGGGTTGGCATCGCCCGGGCCGCCTGGCAGCCCGGACATCATCACCACCCGGTCGATGCCCATCAGGCTCGCCAGCCGGATCGTGTCCTCGGTCACTTGGCGATGCTGCTTGCCCTGCGGTCCCGGATGCAGCGGGTTGCCGGAGCAGTTGAGCGCCGCGATCGTCAGCCCATGGTCGCGAACCTTGGCGACGAATTCGGTTCGGATCGCGGCACTGTCCAGCATCGCCGCAAGGTCGATATGCGGCGCGGACGACCAGTTGCCACAGGCGAACTCCAGCGTCTCCAGCCCGAGATCGGCCGAGGCGCGCAGCATCTCGTCGAAGGACAGGTTGCCGAGGCTGTCCGTGATCATGCCAATCTTCATTTCGGGACTCCCGCTTGCCTTCACACCATCCGCTTAGAGTTTCACCGGTTCGAACCTGCCGGACCGAGCCGACGCAAGCGCCGCCTCGCAAAGGATCATGGCCTTGCGCCCATCGCTGGCCGTGACTGCCGGACTCCTGCCCGTCTCGACGCAGGTGATGAAGTGATCGATCTCGGCGGCGTAGGACTCGGCATAGCGTTCGACGAAGAAGTAATAGGGTTTGTCGCGCGCTATGCCTTTGCCGCCGTACATTTCCACAGAGGTCGGCAGCCGGTTGCCGGCCTGCAGCATGCCGTCGGCGCCGTGCACCTCGATGCGTTGGTCATAGCCATAGGCGGCCCTGACGCTGTTGTTGATGTGACATTGCCGGCCGGATGCCGTTCGCAGGATGAACATCGCCGTGTCGTAATCGCCGAGCTTCCTGTATTGCGGCGCAACAAGCGAGGAGCCGGTCGCGAAGAGCTCCACAGGCTCTTCGCCAAGCATGTTCCGCGCCATATCGAAATCGTGGATGGTCATCTCGCGAAAGACGCCGCCGCCTCCCGCCAGCGCTTCCTCGGTCTCCGGTTCGGGATCGCGGCTGGTGATGATGACCTGCTCGACGGCGCCGATTTCGCCGCCGTCGAGGCGCTCCTTCAGCGCCCGGAAGCTCGGATCGAAGCGGCGGTTGAAGCCGATCTGGAACGGCACGCCGGCTTTCGCCACAGCGGCCAGGCACTCGTCCGTGCGCTTGAGGTCGAGGTCGATCGGTTTCTCGCAGAAGATCGCCTTGCCCTTTGCCGCCGCTGCCATGGCAAGCTCCGCGTGCGTGCGCGTGGCCGAGGCGATGAACACCATTTTCACTGCCGGATCGTTCATAACGGTTTCGGTGTCCACGATCTCGGCGCCGGTTACGGCGGCGACCTTCTCGGCCGCCTCGCGATTGGGATCGACGACGTAGCGCAGCCGCACCTTCGGGTGGCGCGCGAGATTGCTCGCATGCACGCGGCCGATCAGCCCCACCCCGAACAGACAAACATCCATCATGCGTTCGACTTTCTCATCAGGCCGCTCCAGCGCTGCCGGCCGGTTCGTGTATCCGAGCGGCAATCATTTCACCGCGCCCATGGTCAGCCCGCGCACCAGATGCCGCTGCACCAGGAGTGCGAAGAAGACGATCGGCAACGCGCCGATGACGCCGGCGGCCGCCATCGAGGCCCAGTCGGTATCGATGCGCCCGATGAGTGTGGCGGTGCCGCGCGGCATGGTCATCGCCCGCGGCGTCGCGGTCAGCGCCAGCGCGAAAAGGAATTCGTTGAAGGTGACCAGCACGGCGAAGATCGCGGTGGCCGCGAGCCCTGGTGCCGCCAATGGCAGCGTGATGCGGCGGAAGGCGCCGAAGCGTGAATCGCCGTCCACCATGGCCGCCTCCTCGAGGTCGACCGGGATCTCGCGGAAGAAGCTCTCCATCATCCAGACGCAGAAGGTGACGTTGAAGGCGGTGTAGGTGGCGATCAGGCCGAGCCAGCTGTCGAGCAGCCCGAGGCTCAGCATCAAGAGATAGACGGGTATCAGGATCACCACCGGCGGGATGATGCGCAGTGTCAGGAGGAAGAGACCGATCTTGCGCTCCGCGGCGAATGGCAGGCGGAACCTCGCGATCGCGTAGGCGCCCATCGCGCCGAAGACCAGCGCTATCGCGACCGAGAAGAAGGTGACCACCACCGAGTTCGTCAGGTAGGAGCCGAACTGCTTTTCGGTGAACAGCCTGACGTAATTGTCGAGCGTCGGCACATGCGGATAGAGGGTGCCTTCCTGCGTGATCTCGCGGTTGGACTTGAGCGAGGTGGACACCAGCCAGTAGATCGGCAGCAGCACCACTGCCAGCACGAAAATGGTGGTGAGGATGCGCGCCAGGCGGGTGCTCATGACGCGTCGATCCTGCGCAGGAGCCTGATGGCGCTGAAGGCCAGCGCGAGCACGACGAGGCCGATCGTCACGAACAGCGCCGCCGCGTATCCGGTCTGCTGGAATTTGAAAGCGGTGTCGTAGCCATAGATCGAGATCAGCCTCGTCGCTTCGCCCGGCCCGCCCCGGGTCAGCACGAAAACCTGGTCGAAGGTGCCGAAGGCATCGATGGTGCGGAGCACGATGGCGACCGCCAGCACCGGCCGCATCATCGGGAAGGTGAGATCGGCGAAGACGCGCCAGGACCCGGCGCCGTCGACGCGCGCCGCCTCGAACGGCTCGTGCGGCAGCGACTGCAGGCCGGCGAGCAGGATCAGGAACATCAGCGGCGTCCACTCCCAGACGTCGAGCACGACAAGGCCGATGAAGGCATTGAGCGGGTTTCCGAGGATCTGGACCCCGCCGCCGCCCATGGCCTCTGAGAGCGCCGTCAGCATGCCGGCATCGCTGGCGTAGATCAGCCTGAACAGGATGGCGACGACGACCGGCGTGATCACCATGGGAATGATCAGCACCGTCCTGAGCAGCCGAATGCCGCGGAATTCGTGCAGGCAGAACAAGGCAAGCGCGAAGCCCAGCACTGCCTCGATCGAAACCGACAGCGCCACGAACTTGACGGTGACCCACAGCGAATTCAGGAACTGTGCGTCACTCCAAAGCTGCACATAGTTCCGGAAGCCGACATGGGAGACCGGCGAGCCGTAGCGGTAAGCCCTGGTGCTGGCGCGCAGCCCGTCCCAGAGCGGGTAGACGAGCACGCCGAGCACGATCGTCAGGCCCGGCGCCAGCATGAGATAGGGGAGAGCGAGGTCGAGCCCCGCCCCCTGCAGGCGATATTTGCGTGCCTGCATGCCGGTGTGCATCAGTAGTACCCGGCCGTGGTCAGATAGTCCTTGACCTGCTTGGCCGCCGTGTCCAGGGCCGCACCGCCGCCGGAGCCGGCCTGCAAAGCCTTGTTGAGCTCGATGCCGAGCAGTTCCTCGACCTTCGCCCAGTCGGGGGTGCGCGGCCGCGGCAGCGCGCCGGCGTCGAGCTGCTGCAGGGCGACCGGTATCAGTCGGTTGCCGGGCTTGGCGATGCCGAAGGCGCTGCGCTTGACCGGGATCGAGCCCGCCTCCGAGAGCTTGGCCTGAGTTTCGGCGCTGACGTACCACTTCAGGAACTCGATCGAATTCGCCTTGTTGGGCGCTGATTTCGGCACGCCGGCGATGAAGATGCCCATCTGGGCGATCGCCTTTTCCTGCTTGGGCACAACGCCGAAATCGAGCTTGCCGGCCACCTTGGTCTGGGCGGGGTCGTCCGCCTTCAATGCGTTGCCCGAATATTGGATGATCGCCCCTGCCTCCCCGCCGAGGATCGCCGCGCCCTCTTGGTCGGAGTCGAACTCGACCACGCCGCTCGGCGCGTTCTGCTTCATCGTGCCGACGAAGAAATCGGCCGAGGCCTTGCCTTCGGCCGAATTGAAGATCGGGTTCCACTTGTCGTCGAAGAACGAGCCGCCGAACGACAGGAAGACCGGATACCAGCTGGTGACGATCGGGTTGCCGGAAACGCCGCGGAAGACGACCGGGTATTTGATCTTGCCGGCCGCGACGCCTTCCTTGCCCTTGGCGATCACCTCGTCCCAGGTCTTGGGCGCACCGCCGGTGAAGACGTCGTTGCGATAGGTCAGCGTCTGCAGGTCGCCGACGAAGGGCACGCAGATCAACGTTGGCTTGGCGTTCTCGAAGCCCTTGACGCGCGGCCCCTTCTGCGGCGGCCAATAGCCCATGTCGATCATCGCGCCGATCCAGTCTTTGTCCGACCCATCGATGCCTCCGGCGCCAAGATCCTCAAGCACGTTGGCGGCGCCGAACTGCGGCACCCATGGGTCGTCGAGCAGGTAAAGGTCATATTGGCCGGCGCCGCTTTGGGCGTCGGCGAACCACTTCTCAAGCGTCACCCCGTATTCGTCCTCGAGGAACTGGATGTCGAAGCCCTGCTCCTTGGCCAGCGGGATGATCTTTTCCTTGAACGGCGTCAGGCCGCCATCGGCGAAGGCGCCGATGATCACCTTCTTTCCGGCGGCGCGGGCAGGCATCGGCAGGCCAAGCGTGGTGAGGGCGGTGGTCGCTAAGGCCAGGCCAAGCCCACCCTTGATGACGGAGCGGCGAGTAAGTCTGCTTGAATGCATCATGTCACTCTCCCATTGTTGTTGACCCTGTGGACGGCTGTCAGGCCGTCCGAATTGAAGAAACAGGCGTTCGCCGGGTCGAAGGCGACGCCGATGCTTTCACCCACCACGCCCCTGAAATCGCGGCCGGCCCGGACCGAGACGTTGCCGCCTTCGAGGCGGACATTGACCAGCGTCTCGTTGCCCATCGGTTCGACGACGTAGATTTCGCCGGGCAGGGCATCGGGTGTGCCGACACCGGCAGCGCTGCAGTCCTCCGGCCGGAGGCCGATTTCGGCGACGGAGGAGGCGCGGCAGGCAGCAAGCCGCGCGGCGTCCAGTGGGACGACCTTGCCGGCCACGATGATGCCTTGCTCGCAAAGCGCTGCCGGCAGAATGTTCATCGGCGGATTGCCGACGAAGGTGCCGACGAAACGGTTCGCCGGGCGGTCGTATATCTCGATGGGCGGCGCCATCTGCTGCAGCTCGCCGCCATGCATGACGGCGACGAAGTCGGCCATCGTCAGGGCTTCGACCTGGTCGTGGGTGACATAGATGGTGGTGGCGCTGAGGCGCTGGCAGAGCCGCTTGATCTCGCCGCGCATGGTGAGCCGCAGTCTTGCGTCGAGATTGGACAGCGGCTCGTCCATCAGGAAGGCCGCCGGGTCGCGCACGATGGCGCGGGCCAGCGCGACGCGCTGGCGTTGTCCGCCCGAGAGCTGGCGCGGACGGCGGTCGAGCAGATGGCCGATCTCGAGCACGGCGGCGACCTCGCCGATCTTGGCCTTTCGCCCGGCTTCGGGCGTGCCGCGTATCCACAGCGGATAGCCGATATTTTCGGCGACCGTCATCTGCGGATAAAGCGCGTAGCTCTGGAAGACCATGGCGATGTCGCGGTCGCGCGGCTGCAGCCGGGTGACGTCGCGTTCGCCGATAAAGACCTTGCCGGCGGTCGGCATGTCGAGCCCAGCCAGGATGCGCAGCGCCGTCGTCTTGCCGCAGCCCGACGGGCCGAGCAGGGCGAGGAATTTGTGGTCCGGCACCGCAAGGTCGAGCGATCGCAGCACGTTGAGCGCGCCGAAGCTCTTGACCACCTTCTGGTACAGAACCGAGCTCATTTCCCTCCCCGGCGCCTCATGCTTTCTTCAGGCCTTGCGCTCGTGGACGTAGAAACCCGCGCCCTCGGCCAGCCTCTTCAGATTCCGATACCCCATCGTCGCGTAGGTCAAGGGATGCGCCTTGGCCGGGTCCTGCTCGGCCTCGACCACCAGCCAGCCGGAATAGCCGTGGTCGGCCAGGATCTTTAAGAGCGTCGGATAGTCGATCGCGCCGTCGCCCGGCACGGTGAAGATGCCTTCCATCACCGCGCCCATGAAGCTCATGTCGGCCTCGCGCGCTTTCTTTAAGATGGCCGGGCGCACATCCTTGCAATGGACATGCACGACGCGGTTCCCATGCCGGCGCAGCAATTGCTCCGGTTCGCCGCCGGAAAAGGCGCAGTGCCCGGTATCGTAGAGCAGGCCAACCGCCTCGCCGGTTGTATGCATCAGCCTGTCGATCTCCGCGTCGGTCTCGACGATCGTGCCCATGTGATGGTGGAAGGCCATGCCGACGCCGAAATCGGAAAAGCGCTCGGCGAGCCGGGTGATCTTGGCGCCATAGGCCTTCCATTCCCCGTCCATCAGCTTCGGCCGCTGCGAGATCGGGTCGTGGATCGCGCCATGCCGGCCGCGCGAGGTGTCGGCATAGACGACGCGCCTGGCGCCGAGGTCGCGAAGCAGCGTCAGATGCGGCCGGATCGCCTCGAACTCCTCGTCCACTTCCTTTTCGCAGATGCGCCCGTCATACCAGCCGGAGACCAGCGCCAGCCCGTAATGGTCGAGGATGGGCCTCAGCGCACGGCTCTCGCGCGGGAACTTGCCGCCAAGCTCGGTGCCGGCATAGCCGGCCTCCGCGGTCTCGCTGAGGCAGGTCTCGAGCGGCGTGTCACCACCCAGTTCCGGCACGTCGTCATTGGTCCAGGTGATCGGGTTGATGCCAAGTCGAACTGTCGTCATTGCTCGCTTTCCGCCCCGCAGCCATGATGGCTGCGGGGTGTCCTGTCTCGGGAGGAGATGGCTGCGGTTGCCGGCGGCGGGGCGAAACCCTGCCGTTTCGTTCGGCAAGACGCCCTCCCAGCGCCGCGCCTCAGATGTCCCCGTCTTACATGTCCTTGTCGGCGTCTTACCCCAACGTCATTGAGCGAAGTCTACGCCGCTCTGTCTCCATCGCGAGGGCCAGTTTTCTGGAAAATAAAGGAACCAGTTTGTGCGGAGAGGCGGGTGTGGCAGGATGGGTAGATGGGCTACCTCGAAATCATTGATCGTCGGCGCGAGGCCCCCCTCTCTGGCCTGCCGGCCATCTCCCCCTCAAGGGAGGAGATCGGATGTCGCGCCGGCTTTCGCCAATCGCCGACGCCGCAAAGAAAAGCGAGGCGCCTGAACTGCCAATCTCCCCCCTTGAGGGGGAGATGTCCGGCAGGACAGAGAGGGGGGCGAAGGAACTCGACCTTGCAGCACAAGCGTGTCGCGGCACGCCATTGCGGGGTGTAACCATGCGCTCCCACCCCAAACCCCAGGCGTTCCCGCTCGACATGCTGGCCGTCAACCGCTCGAGCCCCGAGCACCTTTCGCGCCAGCTCTATCACGGCCTCGTCGCCATCATCCGCAACCGCGCGCTTCCCCCCGGCTCGGAGCTTCCCTCCACCCGCGCCCTGGCCGCCGAGCTCGGCCTTGGCCGCAACACCATCGTCGCCGCCTACGACCAGCTCGTCACCGAGGGCTATCTCGCCAACCGCCAGGGCGCCCGCCCGATCATCGTCGACCTGCCCGAAGGCCCGCGCGAGTCGCCGCGCGAGGAGCCGCCCGTGCCGCTGCGCCAGCCCTCGCTGCGCGGCCAGCAGCTGCTCAGCCAGCCCTATCACCACGGCAGGCCGGGGCATGTCGCCTTCCACCCCGGCATGCCGGACGCGCAGAGCTTTCCCTTCGGCGTCTGGGGCCGGCTGGTCGCGCGCCGCGCCAGCCATGGCGGCGAGACGCTGTTCGGCACCTATGACGTCACCGGCCATCCAGCGCTGAAGGAAGCGATCGCCGGCTATCTCTATTCCGCGCGCGGCGTGCGTTGTCGTCCCGAGCAGATCGTCATCACCACCGGCGCGCAGGCCGCCTTCGATCTTTTGGCCCGCCTGCTGTTTGATCCCGGCGACACGGTGTGGATGGAGGAGCCAGGCTATTACGGCGCCAAGGCCGCGTTCACCGTGGCCGGCGCAAGAATCCTGCCCATCCCTGTCGACCAGGAGCGCGGCTGGCGTCTCGACGCTCCACACTTCTCGCCCCGCCTCATCTATACGACGCCGGCCTGCCAGCATCCGCTCGGCATCACCATGCGCATGGAGGAGCGGCTGCGCCTGCTCGACATCGCCGAGACCGCGAATGCCTGGGTGATCGAGGACGATTTCGACGGCGAATACCGCTTTCAGGGCCGCCCCGTGCCGGCGATCCAGAGCATGGACCGCTCCGGCCGCGTCATCTATGTCGGCACCTTCGCCAAGCTTTTGTTCCCGGCGCTGCGCCTCGGCTTCATGGTGCTTCCGCAAGAGCTTGCCGGCCGCATCGTCAACGCGCTTTCCACCACCGGTCAGTTCGCGCCGCTGCTGCTGCAGGCCGCCTTGGCCGACTTCATCACCGAAGGCCATATGAGCCGGCATCTGAAGCGCATGCGCCGCATCTACGCCCAGCGCCGCCAGCTTTTTCGCGACATCGTGACCGAGCGCCTGCGCGATGAGATCACGCTGTCCCCCGCCGAAGCCGGCATCCAGGTGGTGGGCTATCTCAAGGATGGCATCGACGACATCAAGGTCAGCCAGGCCGCAGCAAAAAGGGCGATCAACGTCTCGCCGCTGTCGAAATATTTCCAGAACACGGCCCCGACGCAAGGCCTGGTGCTGGGCTATGCGGCGTGTGATGCCGCGCAGACGCGGGACGGGGTGGAGCGGCTGGCGCAGGCGATCCGCGAGACGCTGGGGTGAGGGTTTCGCGGCGCCGGTAAATGGCGCGCCCGACGTCCTGCTTGGCTAGGTCGCACGAGGCGGCAAGCCTGCCGAGGAACAAATGGCCTCTTCGCGGCCGCTCACCCAAAAAGGTGCATGGAGTGCCGCCGCCGCATTGATTGAATCAATTATCCCGATATACAAGCTGATTTCGGGTGCAAATCGCATAGGCTGGAAATCCATTGAGTCGCAATTTTCTGGTGATCGACCCTGAGGAGGGCATGGCCGTCCTCAAGGGCCTTGCCTCTTCGGCGCGCATTTCCATGCTGAGGCTGCTGCATGAGAAGGGGCCGATGAATGTCAACGAAATAGCCTCCGTGCTGTCGCTGCCGCAGTCGACGGTCTCGACCAATATCCAGGTGCTTGAGGATGCGGGCCTGATCCGCACCGAAAACCAAAAGGCGAAGAAAGGCAGCCAGAAGATCTGCTATCCGACCGCCGAGGAAGTGCTCGTGGTCTTCAAGAGCGAGTATCGTGCGCTCAAGAACGACGCGATCGAAGTATCGATGCCGATTGGGCTTTACACCGGCTTCGAGGTCACCGCGCCCTGCGGTCTCTGTTCGCCGGACGGGATCATCGGCCTGCTCGATGTTCCCAACACTTTCCTGGATCCGGACCGTATGAAGGCCGGTTTGTTGTGGTTCACGCGCGGCTTTGTCGAATATCAGTTCCCCAACAATGCCAAGCTCGCCAATACCGAGATTACCGAGCTCGAGCTGGTGGTGGAACTGTCCTCGGAAGTGCCGGGCACCAGCGCCGACTGGCCCTCCGACATCACGCTGACGATCAATGGCGTCGACGTCGGCACCTGGACGTCACCCGGCGATTTCGGCGACAAGCGCGGCGTTTTCACGCCCTCCTGGTGGAAGCTCAAGGGCTCGCAATATGGCAAGCTGAAGAACTGGCGAGTTTCCGCTGACGGAACCTATGTCGATGGTGTCAGGATTTCCGAGACCAGCCTCGCCGCCCTCGACCTGAAGGGTCATCATTCAATCCGCGTTCGTATCGGCGTCAAGGACGACGCCGAGCGTCCCGGCGGAATCAATATTTTCGGCAAGGGATTTGGAAATTACGATCAGGACATTCTGCTGAGGATCAAAACCGGTTGATATCGTCAAATCGGGTCTCAAAAATAGTGAAATAATTTCAAATATTTGGCTGCATTTGCGGCTGAGGCTGCTGGTTAATTGTCAGACTTTTGGCGGTTTTTCGCTTGACGAACGGATGCTGTTTCCCTTTGATATCTAATAAGGTGATTTAAATCACCATTTATGATACTCTCGGAGGGAATGCATGAAGGCGGCCGTTACGGCGCATCCACGTTATATCGTCTCGAAGATCGATCCCAGGCTCTATGGGTCCTTCATCGAGCATCTTGGGCGGGCGGTCTATACCGGCATCTATGAGCCCGGCCATGCGACGGCGGATGACAACGGCATGCGTCGCGACGTCATCGATCTTGTCCGGGAGCTCAAGGTTCCGATCGTCCGCTATCCCGGCGGCAATTTCGTATCCGCTTACAATTGGGAAGATGGCGTCGGCCCCAAGGAAGGGCGCCCGGTGCGCCTCGACCTTGCCCCACGTCGGAAAGCAATGAAGTCGGCCTGCATGAATTTGCCGACTGGTGCGCCTCGGCGAACACCGAGATGATGCTTGCCGTCAATCTCGGCTCGCGTGGGCTCGATGAAGCCCGCAACCTTCTGGAATACACCAATCATCCCGGCGGCAGCGAGTGGAGCGACAAGCGCATCGCCAACGGCCGCAAGGAGCCCTTTGACGTCAAGCTCTGGTGCCTTGGCAACGAGATGGACGGTCCCTGGCAGATCGGCCACAAGACCGCCGACGAGTATGGCCGCCTGGCCCACGAGACCGCCAAGGCCATGCGTGCCTTCTCCAAGTCGCTCGAGCTCGTGGTCTGCGGCTCGTCAAATGCCAAGATGCCGACATATCCGGAATGGGAAGCGACCGTTCTCGATCATACTTACAACGAGGTGGATTACATCTCGCTGCACATGTATTTCGACAATGAAGCCAACGACGCGCCAAACTATCTAGCCATGAGCGAGAAGCTCGACGCTTACATTGTCTCGGTCGCCGGCGTCATCGATTATATCAAGGCCAAGAAGCGCTCCAAGAAGCAGGTCTACATCTCGTTCGACGAATGGAACGTCTGGTACCATTCCAAGGAGCAGGACAAGAAGATCCTTGGCGGCAATGAGGGTTGGCCCTTCGCCCCGCCATTGCTCGAAGACATCTACAATTTCGAGGACGTGCTGCAGGTCGGCCTGATCCTCAACACCTTCATTCGTCGTTCCGACGTGGTCAAGATCGCGTGCCTGGCGCAACTGGTCAACGTCATCGCGCCGATCATGACCGTTCCCAACGGCCCGGCATGGCGTCAGACGATCTTCTATCCTTATCTCTATGCCTCGATCTACGGCCGCGGCAATGCGCTGGATCTGAAGGTGGAAAGCCCGACCTACAGCTCCACCGTTGCCGGCGATGTTTCCTATGTCGACGTCGCCGGAGTGCATGACACGGAAACCGGACATGTCACCTTCTTTGCCATCAACCGCCATTCGAGCGAGGAAATCGAAACCGCGATCGACATAGCGGGCTTCGGCGCGGCTGAGATCGTTGACCATCAGCTGATGGCGCATGCTGATCTGAAAGCCGTCAATTCGGCGCAGAACCCAAGCAATGTCAGTCCCAGGAAGGGGACCGGCGCGTCGCTGGTGGGCGGCAAACTGAGCCTGCCGCTGCCGCCCTATTCCTACCAGATGGTCCGCCTGAAGCTCTGACTTCAGGCGCATCGTCGTGCATGGGCTGAGGAGGAGCCTCGACGTGACGGCCGATATCGAGATCAGGAATGTGAGCAAGCATTTCGGCGCCATGACGGTGCTGGATGATCTGTCTCTCTCCATCAAGGCACGCGAATTCATCGTGTTTCTCGGACCCTCCGGCTGCGGGAAATCGACGCTTCTGCGCATGATCGCGGGCCTCGAGACTGTCGACACCGGCGAGATAGCCATCAACAACGAACGTATCGATCATCTGCCACCGGGCAAGCGCGGCATTGCCATGGTGTTCCAGTCCTATGCGCTTTATCCGCATATGAGCGTGCGCGACAACATGGCGTTCGGGCTTGAGAATATCGGCATGCCGCGCGACGTCATCGACGCGCGCATAAAGGAGAGCGCCCGCATCCTCGAAATGGAGCACCTGCTCGAGCGCAAGCCGGGCCAGCTCTCCGGCGGCCAGCGGCAGCGCGTCGCCATCGGCCGTGCGATCGTCAAGGAGCCGAAGGCCTTCCTGTTCGACGAGCCGCTCTCCAATCTCGATGCGGCATTGCGGACCCGTACCCGCATCGAGCTTGCCCAACTGCACCAGCGCCTGCAATCGACGATGATCTTCGTCACCCACGACCAGGTTGAGGCGATGACGCTCGCCGACCGCATTGTCGTCATGAACAATCGCAAGATCGAGCAGATCGGCTCTCCCATGGAGATCTACGACCGCCCCGCGACCAAATTCGTCGCAGGCTTCGTCGGCGCGCCGGCAATGAATTTTGTCGAGGCGACGCTCGACAGATCGAGCCGGAATGCCACGGCCAGGTTTGCGGACGGCGTATCGGTTCAGACCGAGATCGCCTCCGGCCAGACGAGCGATGGCAAATACACTTTCGGCATCCGTTCGGAAGACGTGCGCATCGTTCCCGTCGGGCAGGGCAATGCCGATGGCGTGGTCGATGTGCTTGAGCGGCTCGGCGAACGCACCTTGGTCTACGCCCGGCTTGGCGACGGCCAGCAGATCGTCGGCTCGGATGTCGGCAACAGCCGCGTCGCGGTCGGCGACAAGGTCGGGCTCGCCTTCGACGGCCGGAAATCGCATCTGTTCGGCGAGACCGGTCGCGCCTGGCACGCGGGGGAGGTCTGACATGGACGACCGACGGGCGACGCCGCGCACCACTCTTCCGGCCGCCGGCGTCAGAGCCGCAAGCGTCGATATCTACGCGCCGCAATGGCGAAACTTCATTTTCGTCGCGCCGTTCCTGTTCTTCTTCACGACGCTCCTGCTGGTCCCGCTGTTCTGGGGAATGTGGCTGAGTTTCCACAAGGCCGACACGTTCTCATCCGGAAACTTCGTCGGTTTCGGCAACTATATCAGGCTGTTTCACGACAAGGTGTTCCTGCAATCGGTCTGGAATACCTTCTACTTCGTGCTTCTGACGGTGCCGACCCTGGCACTGATCGGTCTTTTTCTCGCCCTTTGCCTCAACCGCCGCACGCGCACCGCCGCGGTGCTGCGGACCCTGTTCTTTTCTTCCTCGGTGCTGTCGGTCACGATCGTCACGCTGATCTGGCGCATCGTGTTCATTCCGAATGTCGGCCTTCTGTCGACGATCTACGGATGGTTCGGCGCAACCGCCCCGGCTTTCATTTCCGATCCCAGCCTGGCGATGATCGGCATCGCCATTGCTACCGTCTGGTGGTGCATCGGCCTGCCGATGATGCTCTTTCTCTCCGCCCTCCAGCAGATTCCGCAGGATATTTACGAAGCGGCAGCCCTGGACAATGCCAATCGCTGGCAGACGTTACGCTCGATTACGCTGCCGTCGATCAAACGAACCTTCGTCCTGGTGGTCATCGTCCAGATCGTGCTGCAGTTCCAGCTGTTCGGCCAGGCCTGGCTGATGACACGCGGCGGTCCGAACAACCTGACCAAGCCGATCGTGCTGTACATCTATGACACCGCGTTCCGCCGCTGGGATCTCGGCATGGGTGCCGCGGCTTCGGAGGTGCTGTTCATCCTGATCCTGATGGCGGCCATGGCCCAGTACCTGGTCACACGCAACAAGGCAGGTCAGGCATGAGGGCTCCAGCCATTTCCATCAAGGGACGCGCATTCGGCGACCGCGTGTTGCTGGCTCTGGTGGTCCTGCTTTCCCTGGTCATGGTCGCGCCGGTTCTGTGGGTAATCGGCCTGTCGCTCAAGGAAAATGCCGAGCTGATGGCAAATCCGAATTCGGTGTTTCAGGCGCCCTATACGCTCAAGAACTACATCAACACCATCGGCACCTCGTCGGTGTTCGTCTGGGTGCTCAACAGCATCATCGTCTCCGGAGGATTGACGCTCGGAACGCTGATCCTGTCATCGCTTGCCGGCTATGGCTTTGCACGGCTGAATTTCCCAGGCCGAAACATCCTGTTCGTGATCGTCCTCTTCGGCCTGGCGGTTCCGGAACAGGCCGTGCTTGTCGCCCGCCATCAGATCTTCAGCATGCTGAACTTCCACAACACCTATCACGGGCTCATTCTCCCGGGCCTGTCGGCTTCTTTCGGCGTCTTCCTGATGACCCAGTATTTCAAGGCCATCCCGAAGGAGCTGGACGAAGCCGCCATGCTGGACAATGCCGGCCGGTTCAGGACGTTCTGGAAGGTTCTTTTGCCGCTCACGGTGCCCGCCCAGGCAACCCTCGGCATCTTCACCTTCCTCGGCGCGTGGAACGATTACTTGTGGCCGCTGATCTCGGCAACCAAGAAGGATATGTACACGCTGACGGTCGGCATGGCCTCGACACAGACCAATTTCGCCCAGTCCGAAGGCATCGGCTTCTTGATGGCGCAGGCGATGTTCGCCGGCGCGCCGATCCTGATCGTCTACCTGTTTTTCCAGAAATACATCGTCACGGCCGTCTCGGGCGCCGCGGTGCGATGACGAGATTGCCTGACGGCGGGCGTCGCAGCGATTGAAGCATGAAGCCAGTCCAGCGTGGAGTGGCGCAGACTCAGGAGGAGGAACTGATATGAAAATGAAGAAAGTCCTGTTTGCAGCGGTCTCGGCGGGCGTGCTGATGCTCGCAAGCCCGAGCCTTGCAGCGACGGAATTGACGGTGCAGCGCTTTTTCGGTGCCTGCGATGCCGATTTCGGCACCAACACCGATGTCACCAAGGCAGTAGGCGAATGCGGCATCATCACCTCGCTGATCAACAAGTTCAACGCCGACAACCCCGATGTCCACGTCAGCGTCAGCACTGTGGAATGGCCGGGCTACGACCAGCTGACCGCGCAGTTTGCTTCGGGCGAGGCTCCCGACATCGTCACGATCCATGAATCCGCGCTTTCGGATTACCAGTCCAAGGGGCTGTTGATGCCGCTTGACGATCTGTTGAAGTCCGTCGGCGTCACACCCGATTCCTTCACGGACGCGGCGCGCAACGGCGCCACCAAGGACGGCAAGATCTATGGCCTGCCGATCGACAGCTGGACGATGCTCTATCACATCAACATGGATCTGTTCAAACAGGCTGGCCTCGTCAATGCCGACGGCACGCCGATCCTTCCGACGTCGCCAGAGGAGCTGCTCGCCCAGGCCGAACAGTTCAAGCAGAAGACCGGCAAGCCCTACTTCGTTCAGAACCTGGCCAATGAGACCGCGCTCTACACGCGCAATCTCTACACCTATCTCTTCCAACAGAATTCCGATTTCTTCGCCGATCCAAAGCATGTGAAGCTGAACACGCCGGAAGCCAAGAAGGTCGTCGAGATGTACAAGGCGATCTTCGACAAGGACTACACCACCAAGGACCTCGATTACGGCGGCGCGATCAACGCCTTCCTTGCCGGTGGCGGTGGCGTGCAGCTCAACGGCACGTGGGTCGTCGGCGACAACAACGCCCAGTCCGAAACCAAGGGCACGGCCCTTAACAAGGGCGGCTATGCGGTTTATCCGTATCCGCAGCTATTTGCCGGCGCCCACGCGCAATATGCCGATGGCCACACCTGGGCAGTCTCGCAGAAGGACCGCACACCCGAACAGACCGCGGCTATCGGCAAGTTCCTGAAGCTCTTCGCCGACCATGACTTCGATTGGTCGCGCACCGGCCACCTGCCGGCCTACAAAGCCATCATCGCCTCGGACGCCTTCAAGGCACTGCCGCATCGCAATACCATCGCCGCGGTCGCCGATCTCGGCAGGCCGCTGCCGTCGGCGGTACAGCGCCAGTTCGCGATCCAGGACATTGTGGGCGAAGAGATGAGCGCTGCAATCACCGGCCAGAAGGACGTCGATGCCGCACTTGCCGACATGGAAAGCCGCGTCAACGAATTGCTCGCCAACATTTGACCGCAGGTCTCTCGGAAACGCTCTCGATGCCCGCGGCTGGAGACCGTCGCGGGCATTCTTGGTCAATGAAGCAGCACCACTTCTTCGGACCGTCCGCAAATTTCAGGCCACATCCCGCCGTTTTGGCTTGCGATCGTCAGCCGCGAACACCGCGCTCGCCTCGCTGACGATAGAGACATGATCCCTGGCGGCCTTGCCCGCAGCCACGCTGTCTCCGCGCATGATTGCGGTGACGATCAGGTCGTGTTCCTGCCAGGATTTGGCCAGCCGTCCGGGCAGCATGAACTGGGCGCGGCGGAAGGGTGCCAACCGGCTGCGGGTCATCACGGTGAGTTCGTGGATATGCGCATTGTGGGCGCCACGGTAAAGCCGGCTATGGAACTCGGTGTTGAAATACTCATAGTCCTCCTCGGCGCCCAGCTGCACCATCCGCGCCGAAGCCTGGTGCTCGATCTCGAGCCCGCGACGCTCGCTGCTGGTCATGCGCTCGGCCGAGAAGCGCGCGCAGATCGCTTCCAGTTCGGCCATGCTCTCGAACATCGAGGCGAGATGCTCCTGCGTCACGACGGCGACGATAGCGCCCCTGTTGGGTCGCCTCTCGACCAGGCCCATGGCGCTGAGCTGGCCGAGCGCCTCCCTGACAGGGGTGCGTGATACGTCGAAGCGAGCGGCGAGCGCGGTCTCGTCCAGCTTTTCGCCAGGACGCAGGTAGCCGGTGACGATCCGGTCGCCGATCGCCCGGACCATCTGATCCACGGTCGTGCCCGACCTGATCAAGCTGCGCTTCCCCGACAATTTTCCTCCGTCGCGTCTTCTCGTGGAGTCGGCCGACTCGTTGGCCTTTCGACTCAGGCATGCCCTCTATGCCTCTATTTTAATCTGTCTGTCAAATTGGCTACTTTCAAGGCAAAAAGTGCATGCAATTGCCTCCGGCATAGGCATAAGCCTTCGATCTGGTAACTGATTTTATTGGATAAATTCCAAGACATAAACTGGCACGGCGGTTGCATGCACTTTCTTGGACGGCATGTTAACCGACCCGGAAAAGGGTCCCAAAGGGGAGCATTCACTATGACCGACAGATTCATGCTTAACCGCCGCCAACTGCTCAAGACCTCCGCCGCGGGAGCCGCGCTCGGCCTCGCCTCGGCATCCTTTCCGATCAGCCGTGCCTTCGCCGCCGCCGCCACTGTCGGCTTCATCTATGTCGGCCCGAAGGACGACTATGGCTACAACCAGGCGCATGCCGAGGGGGCGGCCGCGCTGAAGGGCATCGAAGGCATCTCCATCGTCGAGGAGGAAAACGTTCCCGAGACGGTCGACGTCCAGAAGACGATGGAATCGATGATCAATCTTGACGGCGCCTCGCTGATCTTCCCAACCTCCTTCGGCTATTTTGATCCGCACATGCTGGCCATGTGCGCGAAATTCCCCGACGTGCAGTTTCGCCATTGCGGCGGCATGTGGGACAAGGCGAAGCACCCGATGAATGCCGGCTCCTATTTCGGCTATATCGGCATGGGCCAGTACCTGAACGGCGTCGTCGCCGGCCACACATCGAAGTCGAAGAAGCTAGGATTCGTCGCCGCCAAGCCCATTCCGCAGGTGCTGCTCAACATCAACTCCTTCCTGCTCGGCGCGCGCTCGGTCGATCCGTCGATCACCTGCCAGGTCATCTTCACCGGCGAATGGTCGCTGGCGGTGAAGGAAGCGGAAGCCACCAACGCGCTGGTCGACCAGGGCGCCGACGTCATCACCTGCCATGTCGACAGCCCGAAAGTGGTGGTCGAGACGGCCGCGGGCCGCGGCGCCTTCGTCTGTGGCTACCACGCCAACCAGAGCCCGCTGGCGCCGGAAAAATACCTCACCGGCGCCGAGTGGAACTGGGCGAAGGTCTATAAGATGTTCGTCGACGACCTCATCGCCGGCACGCCGCTGCCCAATTTCACCCGCGGCGGACTGGCCGACGGCTTCGTCAAGATGAGCCCGCTCGGTCCCGCCGTCGGCGAGCCGGCCCGCAAGCAATTCGACGTCACCCTGGCCGAAATGATGAAGGGCGGCTTCTCTGTCATCAAGGGCCCGCTGAAGAGCAACAAGGGCGCCGTCGTGGCGACGGAAGGCCAAGCCTTCGTCGAGACAGCCATCGAGCTCGAAAGCATGGACTATCTCGTCGAGGGCGTCGTCGGCTCGACCGCCTGAAGCCGAGCGGAGACGGGGACGATGGCCGATACGGTCAGCAGTGCGGAGGCGCCGGCCATGCTCGGCGCCAGGGGATATCCGGCGGCGCTGGAATGGATCGCGCGGCGGGCGGAGGCTTTCGTCATTCCGCTCGCGGCACTTGTCGCCGGCATGGTGCTGTTCAGCCTGTTCATCGCCCTGGTCGGCAAGTCCCCGGTCCTGCTTTACGAGACAATGTGGCGGGGCGGCTTCGGTTCGTGGTTCTCCATCCAGAATTCGCTGTCGCGGGCCGCACCGCTGCTGCTGGCGGCGCTGTGCGTGGCACTGCCGGCGCGGCTCGGCCTCGTCGTCATCGGCGGCGAGGGCGCCATCGTGCTCGGGGGCGTCAGCGCCGCTGCCATAGGCGTGGCGCTGGGCGGCGCGCCTTCCTTCATCGTCATTCTTGCCATGGGCGTGGCGGGCCTGGCCGCCGGCGGCATCTGGATCGGTGCCGTCGGCGCGCTCCGCCACTACCGGGCCGTCAACGAGACCATTTCCAGCCTGCTGATGGCCTACATCGCCATCGCCCTGATGAACCAGCTGGTGGAAGGGCCGCTGCGCGACCCGGCCTCGCTCAACAAGCCCTCGACCCAGCCGCTCGCCGACATCTACCGCATCGGCAACATTCCGGGCATGGAGGTGCATTGGGGGCTTGCCGTCGGCGTCGTCGCCTGCGTGCTCTCCTGGGTGCTGATCGAAAAGACCCGCTGGGGCTTTGCCGCCCGCATTGCCGGCGGCAATGTCAGGGCAGCGCAGGTGCAGGGGCTGGCCGTCGGACCGCTCATCGTCGGCTTTACCGCGCTTGCGGGCGGCTTTGCCGGTCTTGCCGGCATGCTGGAAGTCGCAGCCGTGCAAGGCAGCGCCAACGGCTCGCTCGCCGCCGGCTATGGCTACACTGGCATCCTCGTCGCCTTCCTCGCCCGCCACAACCCACTGGCCATCATCCCTGTCGCCATCCTGCTTGGCGGCATCGACGCATCCGGCGGGCTGATCCAGCGCCGCATGGACCTGCCCGACGCCACCGTGCTGGTGCTGCAAGGCATGCTGTTCATCGTCATCCTGCTCAGCGAAACCCTGTACGGCCGCTTCAAGGCCTTCAATCCCGATTTGTGGCGGAGGGCCTCGTGATGGATGCGACCGGGATCGGCCTCTGGGGCGTGCCACTCGCCATCCTCGGCGGCGCGATCCGCGTGTCGACGCCCTTTATCTTCGTTTCGCTGGGCGAGGCCATCACCGAGCGCTCCGGCCGCATCAATCTGGGGCTGGAAGGCACGCTCGTCTTCGGCGCCATGACCGCATATGCGGTCGCGGTCATGACCAGCTCGCCATGGCTCGGTCTGCTGGCCGCCGCGGCCGCCGGCCTTTGCTTCGGCCTGTTCCATGGCTGGATCTGCAAGTTCCCGAAAGTCAACGACATTGCCATCGGCATTGCGCTGATGCTGTTCGGCTCGGGGCTCGCCTTCTTCTTCGGCAAGCCGTTCATCAAGCCGAAAGCGCCCAATCTTCCGGCCATTCCCTTCGGCGCCTGGTCCGACATTCCGCAGGTGCAGGCGGCACTCGACGTTAACGTCCTGTTCCTGATCGGTGCGGTGCTTTCGCTGGTCCTGTGGTGGGCCTTCCGCAACACCCGCGCCGGCCTCATCGTGCGTGTCGTCGGCGACAGTTCCGATGCCGCGCGCGCCATGGGCCTCAACCCGAACACAGTGCGCCTCATCGCCACCGGCGTCGGCGGCGCGCTGGCCGGCATCGGCGGCGCCTATCTGTCGCTCTACTATCCCGGCAGCTGGACCGAGCGCATCTCGTCCGGTCAGGGGCTGATGGCCGTGGCGCTGGTCATCTTCGCGCGCTGGAATCCGCTCGGCTGCTTTGCCGCCGCGCTTCTGTTCGGCGGCGCCGGAGCGCTCGGACCGGCGCTGCAGTCGGTCGGCGCCACGCAAGGCTACTATTTGTTCTACGCCGCCCCCTACATCCTCACCCTCATCATCATGATCGCCACTTCGTCGCCGACACGCTCGCTAGCAGGCGCGCCGGGCGAATTGTCGATCACCAGATAGCTGGAGTTTTTTGACATGAACGCCAGAGCCGAAATCACCCAGCGCTATATCGACGCCGACCCGTATCCGTGGCCCTACAATGGCGAGCTTCGCCCCGACAACACGGCGTTGATCGTCATCGACATGCAGACCGATTTCTGCGGGCCGGGCGGCTATGTCGACCATATGGGATACGACCTGTCGCTGGTGCGCGCACCGATCGAGCCGATCAAGTCGGTGCTGTCGGCCATGCGCGCGAAAGGCTACACCATCATCCGCGGCGAGCCGGGCTGGGACATTATCCCCGACCTCTACCCGGCCGAGGGCGAGCCGATCATCGACAAGCCCGGCAAGGGCTCGTTCTGCGCCACCGACCTGGAGCTGATCCTCAACCAGCGCGGCATCGAAAACATCGTGCTCACAGGCATCACCACCGATGTCTGCGTGCACACCACCATGCGCGAGGCCAACGACCGCGGCTTCGAATGCGTGATGCTGGAGGACTGCTGCGGCGCGACCGACTACGGCAATCATCTTGCCGCGATCAAGATGATCAAGATGCAGGGCGGCGTCTTTGGCGCGGTGTCGAGCTCGGCGCCCTTCGTCGCCCAGCTGCCGTAAGGAGGCCAGGATGAGCGCGATCACCGGCAACAAGGCCGTCGGCGTCGAGACCATCGGCATGACGATGCGTTTCGGCGCCTTCACGGCGTTGGGCGACGTCTCGATCAAGGTGCCGGCCGGATCGTTCCACGCGCTGCTCGGCGAAAACGGCGCCGGCAAGTCGACGCTGGTCAAATGCATGATGGGTTTCTATCACCCGACCGCCGGCGACATCCTCGTCGACGGCCGCGAGGTGGCGATCGCCAGCCCCAGGGACGCCTCGGCGCTCGGCCTCGGCATGGTCTACCAGCATTTCACGCTTGTCCCCTCGCTGACCGGCGCCGAGAATCTGGTCATTTCGCGTGAGAAGGTTCCCGGCGTGATCGACTGGCGCAAGGAGCGCGGCGAGCTTGCCGTGTTCATGGATCGAATGCCGTTCAAACTGCCGCTCGACGTCAAGGTGGCCGAGCTCGCTGCCGGCGAGAAGCAGAAGCTGGAGATCGTCAAGCAGCTTTATCTCGGCCGCTCCTTCCTGGTGCTGGACGAGCCGACCTCCGTGCTCACCCCCGGCGAGGCGCAGGAAGTGCTTGGCCTGGTGCGCGCCATGACCAGGGCCGGCGACCTGACGGTGCTGATGATCTCGCACAAATTCCACGAGGTGACGGCATTCGCCGACGACGTCAGCGTGCTGCGCAGGGGCAGGCTGACCGGCACTGGCCGCGTCGTCGATCTCGACCGCAAGGCCATGGCGGTGATGATGATCGGCGACCAGCCGATCGCGGTCCTCGACAGCCGCGCCGAGCCCAGGCCGGACGCCGAGATCGTGCTCAAGGTCAAGGCGCTGAAGGCGCCGGACCGCACCGGGCTGAAGTCGATCCGGATCGAGGATCTCGGCGTGCGCGCCGGCGAGATCGTCGGCATCGCCGGCATTTCCGGCAACGGCCAGAAGGAATTGCTCGAAGTGCTGGCCGGGCAGCGTCCCCGCGATGCCGGCGAGGTCATGGTGCGCGGCACCGCCTATGCGGCAACGCGGGCCGAGGCGCGCGCTCTCAATGTGCGGCTCATTCCCGAGGAGCCGCTGAAGAATGCCTGTGCGCCGAAAATGACGGTGGCCGAAAACATTTCTTTCCGCACCTTCGATATCGACGCCAACGGCAAACGGGTGAGCTGGATCAGTGCCGGCGCCATCAGGGCATTCAGCGCCAGGCTGGTCGAGCAGTTCAAGGTCAAGACCGCATCGCTTGCCTCGCCGATCGCCTCGCTGTCGGGCGGCAATGTGCAGCGCGCCGTGCTTGCCCGCGAGCTCACCGGCAAGGTCGACCTTCTGATCGTCTCCAACCCGTGCTTCGGCCTCGACTTCTCGGCCGTGGCCGAAATCCGCGCCCGCATCATGAAGGCGCGCAATGCCGGTGCCGCCGTGCTTCTGATGTCGGAGGATCTCGACGAACTGCTCGAGCTCTCGGACCGCATCTTCGTCATGTCGGACGGTGCGCTGGTCTACGAGACGCCGATTGCGCAGGCCAGTGTCCAGACTATCGGCGAGCACATGGCGGGACATCACTGATGGCGGAAATCGCAGCGCAGCCATTTCCGTTCGCCTTCAAGCCGCGGACCATGGTGCTGGTCGTCATCGACATGCAACGCGACTTCGCCGAGCCCGGCGGCTTCGGCGCCAGCCTCGGCAATGACGTCAGCCGGGTGACCGCGATCGTGCCGACGGTGAAGCGATTGATCGACGGCTTTCGCGCCGCCGGCCTTCCGGTGATCCACACGATGGAGTGCCACCGGCCCGACCTCTCCGACCTGCCGCCGGCCAAGCGCAATCGCGGCAATCCGTCGGTTCGTATCGGCGATGCCGGGCCGATGGGCCGTGTGCTGATCGCCGGCGAGCCGGGCACCGCGATCCTCGACGAGCTTGCGCCGCTGCCCGGCGAGATCGTCATCGAGAAGCCGGGCAAGGGCGCCTTCTATGCGACCTCCTTCGGCGATGACCTGAAAAGGCTCGGCGCCGAGCAGCTCGTCTTTGCCGGCGTCACCACCGAAGTCTGCGTGCAGACGACGATGCGCGAGGCCAACGATCGCGGCTATGAGTGCCTGCTCGCCGAGGACGCCACGGAAAGTTATTTTCCCGAGTTCAAGGCGGCGGCGATCGCCATGATCAGGGCACAGGGCGCCATCGTGGGCTGGACGGCGACGACCGACCAGGTGCTCGAGGGAATTGCCAATGCCTAATCTTGCCTTTGCCGGCCTGCTCGACGGCGGCTGGCGCGATCTGGCGTTCGAGTCTTTCCGCGACGGCATCGGCGTGCACTGGCTGCTGCAGGGCGGGCCGGTCGAGCCGTCCGTCGCGATCCTGAAATACCGGCCTGGCGCCAGCGTGCCGCGCCACCGCCATGCCGGCCTGGAGACCATCGTCGTGCTGGAAGGCACCCAGAGCGACGAGAACGGCGACTATCCTGCCGGCAGCGTGATCCTCAATCCGGTCGGAACCGAGCATTCGGTGTGGACGAAGGACGGCTGTGTCGTGCTGATCCAATGGGACCTGCCGGTGATCATTCTGGGGGAGACGAAATGAGTGATGTCCACTTCGACATAGCGAGCCTGCGCGCCGCCTATCGTGGAGGTGTCGGCGTTGGCGATGTGATCGCGGCGATTTATGCCCGTATCGAGGCTGCCGACGATCCGGGCATCTTCATCCATCTCGCCGCCAGGCCGGATCTGCTTGCCGCGGCCCAAGCGCTCGGCCCGTTCGACCCGGTGGCAAAACCGCTGTGGGGCATTCCCTTCGCCGTCAAGGACAACATCGACGTCGCCGGCATGCCGACGACGGCGGCTTGCGCGCAATACACCAACTGGCCCGACAAGGACGCCACCGTGGTGGCGCGGCTCAAGGCCGCCGGCGCGCTGGTCGTGGGCAAGACCAATCTCGACCAGTTCGCCACCGGCCTCGTTGGTGTGCGCACGCCCTGGCCGATCCCGCGCAACGCCATCGACGCGGAGCTGGTGCCGGGCGGCTCCTCCTCCGGGTCGGCGGTGGCGACGGCGCGCGGCATCGTCTCCTTCGCGCTTGGCACCGACACCGCCGGCTCCGGCCGCATCCCGGCTGGCCTCAACAACATCGTCGGGCTGAAGCCGACCGTCGGTGCGTTGTCGACAGGCGGCGTCGTTCCGGCCTGCCGCACGCTCGACTGCGTGTCGGTGTTCGCGCTGACCGTCGACGACGCCCATGCAGTGTTCTGCGTCGCGGCAGCGCGCGATGCGGCCGATCCCTATTCGCGCGACATCGCCGTCCGGCCGCTCGCCGCGCGCCCGCCTGTGCCGAGCGTCGGCATCCCGGCAAAAGCCGACCGGAAATTCTTCGGCGATGCGGCGATGCAGGCCGGCTTCGAGACCTCGCTCGCCATGCTGTCGCGGCTCGGCTGCCGGCTGGTCGAAATCCCGTTCGGCGATTTCTACGCCACCGCCAACCTCCTCTATGAGGGCGCCTGGGTGGCCGAGCGCTATGCCGCGATCCGCGATTTCATGGAAGCCAACGAAGCCGCCATGCATCCAGTGACGAGCAAGATCATCGGCGGCGCCAGGAAGCTGTCGGCGGCAGACGCCTTCCGCGGCCTCTATGCCTTGCAGGCCTACCGGGCCAAGCTCGCCCCGCTCATCGCCTCGGTCGACCTCTTCTGCGTGCCGACCGCGCCGACGCATTACACCACCGCCGCCGTGCTCGCCGATCCGGTCGAGACCAACAGCCGGCTCGGCACCTACACCAATTTCGTCAATCTGCTCGACATGTGCGGCATCGCCGTGCCGACCGGCACGCGCGATGACGGCCTGCCGATGAGCGTGACACTGCTTGCGGCCGCCGGACTGGACGGCCTTGTGGCGTCCGTCGCGCGCGATCTCCATGCCGCGAGCGGTCTCACCCTCGGCGCGACCGGCTGGGGGCAGCCGAGCGTGCAGCCTGTCGGCGCGTCGGGCGAAGACGGCACGATCGAATTGGTGGTGGTCGGCGCTCACCTCTCGGGAATGCCGCTCAATGGCCAGCTCAAGCAGGCCGGCGCCCGGTTCTGCCGGGCGATGAGGACGGCTTCTTCATACAAGCTTTACCAACTCGCCGGCCAGGCCACGCCCAAGCCCGGACTGGTCCGTGTGGAGAGCGGCGGCACTGCGATCGAGGTCGAAGTCTGGCGGCTGCCTGCCGAGGCCTTCGGCCGCTTCGTGGCCGCCATCCCGCCGCCGCTGGGCATTGGCAACATAGAGCTTGACGACGGCAGCAGCGCCAAAGGCTTCCTGGTGGAATCCGTGGGCTTGCTGGGCGCTTCCGATATCTCGTCATTCGGCGGCTGGCGCCGCTTTCAGTCTGGTCGCGTTCCCGTTTGAATGTGTCGTCAACGGACTCCGCGAACTGCTTTGCATGGAATCAGTGCCGGGTACGTCGTTCGAACGATGACGAAGACGGTGCCGCTCAACGATTGCTATTATGCGCTGCTGCCGACAGTCCCGAACCCGACGCGTGCTGATGCCAGACGTCGAGCACCGCGGCAACGATTGCTTCGGGCGCGTCTTCCTGGACGAGGTGCTTGGCGTTGGAGATAACCGTGAATGACGCGTTTGGAATACGCCTCGCGAGTTCCTCCCCATCCTTCAGCGGGATGAACTCGTCTTCAGCACCCCACAGGATCGTCACTGGGCAGCGAATCTCGCCATAGCGCCATTCGACCTCCTCGCTGTATTTGTCGTCCATTTGAGCGATCTGGCGCCAGAACGCCTTCTGCCCCTCTTCCTCAAGCCAGGGATCGAGATAGAGCCGCATCTCCTCCTCAGCCAAAGTGCGCTTGACCGCCGCGCTGATGTACGCGCGCAGCATGGCCTCATGGACATAGGCAGGCAGTCTGGCGAACACCTCTCCATGCGCTTTCGCCGCCTGCACCAGCGCTGAACCCTGCGGGCTGATCGCGACCGGGTCGATCAATACGAGGCAGCGGTAGTCGACACCGTCAAGCAAATGCGCACGCAGCGCCACCGAGCCACCGAAGTCATGCGCCACGATATCGGGCTGCTCGGCACCCCAATGGTTTACGAGTGCCGCGAACAGGTTGTTCTGAGCGCCGTGCAGGACGTCGCCCTCGGGCTTGGTCGAGCGCCCATAGCCGAGCATGTCGTAATAGAAGACCCGTCTGTGCCGCGCGAGCCATGGCACGATCCGCCGCCATTCGAGCGAAGAGAATGGCGAGCCATGCATGACGACCGCAGGCGGCCCTTCGCCAATGACGCCCCAGGCGATCTCATCACCGTTGAAGTCGAACCGCTCGGGCAACTGCCAATCCATGGCTTTTCTCCTGATCAGATTTCCACTGGGATCGAAATCACTCGTGCTAGCCAGGTAGAATCCGGATTACGGCCGTGAACAACGAATGCACGCAGCGCATTCCCCAGCCCGTGCCCGACTGGCACCTTAAGACAGCATCTGCAGACATCTGGCGGCCATGCATGGGAAATGACCGATGCCATTCACGGGCCGGTGCAAATGATCCCGGGACCCAGTGATCCAAGCCCCGACTGTCAGAACCTCGACGCCGATCTGTCCGAAATCAGATGGCGCAAGAACCATTGAGCCGCGAGATCCGCGACTTCGTCCAGGGCGCCGGGAGGCAGCGCCAATACGATGACGTCGTCGCGCCCGGCAAAGCGAACGAGTTCCCCGGCCAGTCGCCGTCCGGCCTCGCGGCGATCTGTGAAGATGGCAGCCATGACCTTCGATCCGCGTGCATCTGTTTTCCCGGTGTATATTCTTTCAGCCTGTGGCCACTCTCGTGGGATGACCGCGGCACCGGTATCATTTTGGAACTCGCTCGCTGTCTCGACGTTCCAAGAATAGTTCGATCGCGAGGGAGGCGCGTTGGCGCGCGGATCGAGCAGACCGCGATCCGTGTCCGGACGCTTGGCGATCTCGCGTTGCGCAGCAGGAGGCGGGGTGGGCCCCAGCAATCAGAGAGAGGAACATCCCATGCAAGTTCAGGAGATCATGTGCCGTCGGACCGAACTGATCGGCCCGAACACGACGATCAGGGATGCCGCCCGGAAAATGCGGGCCGACAATCTCGGCGCCCTTCCGGTCGGGGAGAATGACAGGCTGGTCGGCATGGTGACAGACCGCGACATTGTGATGCGCGGCGTCGCCGAGGAGCGCTCAGCCGGTAACACGACCGTTCGCGAGGTCATGTCAGAGCATGTCCATTGGTGCTTCGATGACGCCGACATCACCGATGCGGCGAAGATCATGGCCAAGCATCAGGTGCGTCGTCTTCCGGTGATCAACCGCGACAAGCGTCTCGTCGGCGTCATTGCTCTGGCTGACCTCGGGCGGACCGATGAGGAAGCCGCCAAGATCGCCCTCGAAGGCATTTCCGAGGCGACGGACGATCCTCGGCGCTAGAGCAATTCCAGGAAAAGTGCGTAGCGGTTTTCCGTCCGGAATTGCTTAAAAACAAAACTTGGAGCGGTTTGGCGATTCCGTGAAACCGCTGAACCGCTCTAGACGCTCGCCTGAGCGGATGCGGCCATGCGTTCTCCTTCGTCGGGGCTGAACGTCCCCTGCTCAGGCAGCCTTCGGTTTGGCCACTATCGCGCTTATGCGGCGTGTCTTGTCCTTTGCAGCGGGGTTCTTTGGAAGCTCGACAGCCGACAAGAATGCGCATCGGGACATGCCAGCGCGGAACAACGGGCCGGCACGGCTGTTTGGCCAATCCACCCAGTCGGATTTGAACGGAAGGAGATTTCGATGAACGCCACCGGACTCGACGTATTCGACAAGACACTGCAGACCACAAACATCTGGCTCGACGAGATCATGGACGAGATTGGACCGGATCGGCAGGTCGCTTGGCACGTTCTCGGAGCGGTGCTGCACGCCCTGCGCGACCGTATCCAGCCGGATCTTGCAGCCCACCTCGGCTCGCAATTGCCGATTCTGGTTCGTGGCGCCTTCTATGACCGATATCAGCCCTCCAAAGCTCCCGAGAAGGTGCGGTCGCTCGACGAGTTTCTGGCCAAGATCAAGGCGGAGCTTGAGCTCATCCGTCCGCTCGATTCCGAGGATGCATTCAGGGCCGTGTCCAAGGTGCTTGCCCATCATGTCGAAGAAGGACAGATGCACAAGGTCTGGGACTCCCTGCCAGGAGAGATCAGACGGGTCGCCGAAGCTCAGCAAGCGGCGTGAACGGCGCTGGCGCGGGTTTCTCGGTCGCAATCTCCTGGGGAATAGCAATGCCACTCACCCTTATCAGCCCGGCGTTCCCGGCAGGCGGAAAAATTCCCGAAAAGTACGCGCGCGACGGCCAGAACGTCTCGCCGCCGCTGAAGTGGTCTGGTGTTCCTGACGGTACCAAGAGCCTTGTTCTAGTCGTGCAGGATCCCGATGCGCCAAGCGGGACGTTCGGGCACTGGGCGGTCTTCAATATCCCGCCGGATGCCGGCGGACTTGCCGAAGCCGAAGATGGCAAGCCCGGTCCGTCGGCACTCAGGCAAGGCACCAACGATTTCGGCAATGCCAATTACGATGGTCCGCAGCCGCCTGCGGGGCATGGCGTCCACCATTACCACTTTCGGCTGGCCGCGCTCGACGTACCGAGCCTCGGCGTACCGGGACAGGCGGGCGTGCATCAAGTCTGGAAGCAAGCCCAGAAACACGCATTGCAGGAGACGGAGTTGGTCGGAACCTACGAACGGCCAGCATGAGGCCGGCGGCATTGGTCGCCGCCTTCACAGCTGCCGCTTTCACAATGCAATCTGGGCAAGCGGTTTTCGGGCGGGGCCGTGGATGACCGAACCATCGGCGGCAAAGATCGAGCCGTGGCAGGGACAATCCCAGGTGCGGTCGGCATTGTTCCAGGATACGGTGCAGCCTTTGTGGGTGCAGGTCGCCGAAACCGCCCGGAGTGCTCCTTCGGTGTCTCTCCACGCCGCAATCTTTTCGTCTCCCCTTACGATCACGCCACCCATGCCGGGCGCTATATCGTGTGTGCTCGAGACGATCGATTGACTGCGGCCATTCTTGTGGAAGTCTTCGGGATAGGGCCGCGCCGGATCGTAGAGTTTTTGCCATCGGCTTGGGCGGCCGCAGATCAGGTCGGCGATCATCGTGCCCGTGACCGTTCCGTTGGTGATGCCCCAGGCGTTGAAACCCGTGGCAATGTGGAAGCCGGCCGCCTTGGTGGGATCGGGTTCGCCGGCGTATGGGATCCTGTCGGCCGTGTCATAGTCCTCATTGCACCAGCGCCACGCAACGTCACCGACGGGAAGGTTCTTTCTCGCCCATTTTTCCAGTTCGATGAACCGCCTCGCCACGTCGCCATCCCAGCCGGTGTTGAATTTGGGGCCGAGCGCCACCAGCAGTGGACCTTCGGCGTCACGGCCCGTGCGGATGGAATGCGTCGGATCGTCGATGCCGATAAACATGCCGTCGACAGGGCGGGGATCATCGATCCGAAAGGCCATGGCGGTGTGGCAGCGCGGTTGCGTCCGGTTCGCCATGCCGACGGGACTCTTCACCGTCATGTTGGTGGCCACGATGACGTCCCCGGCATCAACGGCGCCGCCATCGGTGACCACGCGCCAGCGGCTTGCCTCGTCGATCGAGGTGGCGCGGCTGTTTTCGAAGATACGACCACCACGGGCTGTCACCGCTGCCGCCAAGCCAATCAGATACATCGTTGGATTGAACTGCGCCTGGTCGGGAAACCGTAATGCTGCGGTCGTTTCGAAAGGCACCGGCGCGCGATCGAGGAGATCGGCCTCCAGTCCGACCTGGCGCGCGGCCTCCGCCTCGGCCACGACCTCCGCGCGCCGGCTTTCACTGCACGTGTAGGTATAGGCGTCCTTGCTATCGAGATCGCAGGCGATGGCGTGGTTGTTGACCCAATCGCGGATTTGTTGCGCGCCAGCGGAATTCGCGTCGGCGTAATCCTGGGCCAACTCCAGGCCGACAGTGTCGATGAGATGACGATAGATCAGCGCATGCTGCGTGGTGATCTTGGCCGTCGAGCGGCCGGTGACCTGGCCGCCTGTCCGCAGGCCTTCGAGGACGACCACCGATCGGCCCGCCTCGCAAAGGCGAAGCGCCGTCGTCAGGCCGACAATTCCAGCCCCCACGACAACGGCGTCCGCACGGAGCGAACCTTCGAGCCGGGGAAAGTCGGTGGCGGTGGCTGCCGCAACCCAACAGCTTCCCGGCTGTCCTAAGAGAATGGCCATTTCAACCGCGTCCCTCGCGTCTCGATGCGCTTCCATCGACAACCGGGCCGGCGGAGGAACGTTCCCGGGGTTCGTCGCTTTCAATCGATCCCTCGCCACCCCTGGCTAGAAAAGCACCGGGAAGGTGCGAGGTGCAGGCCATCACCCAAGTGATCGCCTCGCGGTCGTATTCGTCGCCCGAGCGCCAGTCCTCGAAGAAGGCGTTCAGCCTGTCGATACGCCCCGGCCAGATACCGGCGGCCTGCAGGCCGAGTGAAACGCCGTAATTGGTGAAGGCGAACTTGGTATCGCCCAGCCATGGGGCGCGGCTGAAATAGCCGGGCGGGTCGACCCACATCGTTTCCAGGGTTCGCAGCGAACGCCTCGTCTGCGCCTCTGCCCACGGCTCATCGGGAAAGAAATGGGCGAGCCACAGCATCATGCCCAGGCCGAGGTCCTGCTCGATGTCGAGGGTGCGCCAATCCCGCTCCATCAGGTCGCGCATTTGCGCGATCTCGACCGCCAGCGCGTCCTCACCGAGCATCCGGTAAGAGACCTAGCCGTCATAGGCATCCATGCTGCCGAGACCGTAGCCAGGATATGGGCTGCTCAGATCCTCCTGCATCTTCCAGATCACGCCGCGGCCGGGGATCACAAAGGCTGGGTGAATGTCACGCGCCAGCGCAATGCCCCGCTTGCGGTATTCCGGCTTCAGATCGCCGAGACGCGCCAAGGCGAACAGCCACATCGCCAGATAATGGAAATACTGGCCATCGCGATCCGCCGCCTCGCCGATCCTCAATCCGCGCCGGCGGCCGAGCACATGCTCGACATCGGCCACCAGTCGGTCGGCCGCGCCCAACCAGCGCTCTTCGCCAGTTTCTGTGTAAAGCGAGACATAGAGCACGACGCCGAATGCATCGGTCCAAAGATACCGCAAGCCGTTGGGCCAGATGCCTTCGGCGCGCAGCCAATCGAGTTTTCGCAGGACATAGTCGACGTCATGCAACATTGAGCCAAAGTCCTAAAGCTGGCGAAACTGGCCGGTATTCGGCGCCGCGCGATTGCGAGCATGCCGAATTTCGAGCTCTCCTCGGTCCGGTTGATCTGGCCAATATCGCGAAACGATCTGATCGGCGGCGGGTTCCTTGGCCGCTTTGCCCGCCGACCGGATATCCTCGTCCTGATCACGAGTTTCGGGTCCAGGCACTCATAGCGGGATGTGCGAGGTTGCCAGGCGTTTCGGGCGTTTCGATCGGGGAGGCAAGGTTGCGACGCCGCCAAATCCGAATTGAGGCTGGCGAGGCCGCAGCCGAGCGCGGTTCTCAGCGCTTACGCCGCTCAACCCGAACGACTTCAGCTAAGCAAAGCCTAGTGCTAACTGCCTGTTATACAATGAGAAACTGGCGCACCCGACAAGATTCGAACTTGTGACCTCTGCCTTCGGAGGCCGATTTAGCCAGTCTTTCAATAGCTTCTGTTTCTACGATATCGTTCGCTAAGCTACTACGACGACTGACTTTTTGTCGACCCAAAAACCGAAGCCAGTATCCTACCGCAGGCCGGAGTTTCCGTCCGGGTGCTTCCGTGGTGCTTCCGCGGGATCACTTCGACAGAACCCTGAGGTGTGCGATGGCTAAGCTGAACAAACGAACCGTGGATCAAGCGGGACCGGGAAAGTCGGACTACTTCCTTTGGGATGATGAGTTGCCTGGCTTTGGGCTGCGCGTGTTTTCATCCGGTAAGCGCAGCTACCTCGTGCAATATCGAGCTAAAGGTCGGACCCGCCGATTCACCATCGGTCCCCACGGGGTCTGGGCACCAGATGCGGCCCGAAAGGAGGCCCGCATATTGATCGGTCGGATCGCGCAAGGCGACAATCCTGCGGAAACGAAACTTCTCGACGCCAAAACGATTACCGTCAGAGAGCTTTGCACCCGATATTTGGCTGATTGTGAAGCCGGACTTGTACCTGGCAAAGGCGGTCGCCCCAAGAAGCCGTCGACTATGGAGATCGACCGTAGCCGTATAAAGCGCCACATCCTTCCGCTCCTCGGGAACCGGAGAGTGACCGAGATCACCATGGCAGACATTGCCAAATTTCTGCGCGACGTTGCCAACGGCAAGACCCGAACCGACATCAAAACGAAGAAGCGTGGCCGAGCGATCGTTCGCGGAGGCATTGGCACCGGCTCGCGCGGCGTCGGTCTTCTCGGCAGCATCTTCTCCTATGCAGTTAGAGAAGGGATCATCGAAAAGAATCCGGTTCACGGCTTTCGTAAGCCAAAAGATCGCGTCCGTGACCGTCGCCTGACCGAGCGTGAGTATAGAGCGTTAGGCAAGATTCTCGCGGACGCCGCTCTCGACCCGCAGTTTTCAACGGCCACGAAAATGGTTCGAGCCCTCGCTATGACAGGATGTCGACGAGGCGAGATCATCAATCTTCGAATGGGCGAGATCGATGTTCAGCGCAGTTGCATCAGGCTTGAGGACTCCAAGGAAGGTGCGTCGACTCGGGCTATCGGCCTGCCTGTGGTCGAGTTGCTCAAGCCACTATTGTCCGGCGATGAGGCTGATTTTGTTTTTCCTGGCACGGAGGAAGGGAAGCCATTGGTCGGCTTCCCCAAGCTATGGCAAAAGCTCGTCAAAGACACGCCGCTTGAAAGCGTGACACCCCACGTGCTTCGTCACAGCTTCGCGAGCGTGGCAAACGATCTCGGCTTTACCGAGTCGACCATAGCTGCATTGGTGGGACATTCTCGCGGAACGATCACAAGCCGCTACATCCACACGGTAGACATTGCGCTCGTAATGGCAGGTGACACAGTCGCTAGCTACATTCAGGCTTTGCTCGATGGAGCGAAGTTCGAGCGCGCAAATTATGCGCTCGATCACAGTGCGCGCAAGGATGCCATGCGGAAGTTCTTGACGACGGCTGTAGGGTCCACCGGTACTAAGATGTCGTGACGGTGCAATTGCGCAACATCTTACGAGTTGGTGGTCGCTTTGCGTACATGCACTTCGTGACAGGGACCCAGAGGTCGCCTCCCGAGGCATTATCTTTGCTCGATTCGACCTCGTCGCGATTCGAGCGTTGGAAAGAACGCCGTGACGATGCCTCAACATTTGAAATGTCTTGCTGGATGGGCACGGGGAGCCGCGACCCGAAGACGTAATTGACAAGGACGGCGAGGTCGTAGGGACTTGGTCACGTGTCGAAGACGTCTTCTACAGTTTCACCTCAAAGGGAGCAGCGGAACACCTCCTCTCTCGCCGTTCACTAAGCCGGGATTGTCGGAATTTGGTCAGCCTCTAACCGCGACCTTGCCTTGAGCAGCCGTGAGGGCGGCCATCAAGGCCACTTCTTCGTCACCGTGGCTGGCCTGACGCAGCGCCGCGTCAGGAAACGGCCACTGCAACGAAAAGCGATTGTCCTTGCCTTTCGATGCGGAACAAGATGGGCTTTTTCTGCTGGCGGGATTTGGTCCACTCTTGCTGGATGTCAGAAGGCTGCGTCACGTTGCGGTTGTTGGCCGAGATGATGACGTCCCCAGGCCGAAGGCCGTTCTCCGCAGCGAGGCTATTTGGCGCCACTTCCTGGATGAAGACTCCGGTCGTACCCGGCTGGAGACCGAGTTGTTGACGCGCTTCGTCAGGAATGGGGCTGAGCGACAATCCGAGCGGTTGGTCCGCCGCTTCCGGACTCGGAACTGCACCGGTCTGCACCTCCTCGTTCTTGCGTTGACCCACAGTGAGCTCCACCTCCTGCTGGGAGCCGCCGCGGTTCCTTGTCAACGTCGCTTTCGACCCTGGCTTTTCGTTCGCTGCCGCCAATGTCAAGTCATGGACGCCCTGGATATCTTTGCCGTTGAACCGGGTGATCACGTCCCCCGATTGCAAGCCGGCCTTCTCCGCCGGACTGCCGGGCTCGACCGAGGCGACCAGCGCTCCCTTGGTGCTTGATATGCCAAGTGACTGGGCAAGCGGCGGCGTCACCTCCTGGAGACGCACTCCGATGAACCCGCGCTCGATGCGGCCGGTGCGGATCAGCTGATCAGCAACGCTTCGTGCAGTTCGGGAGGGCACGGCGAACCCGATGCCTATGCTGCCGCCGGACGGAGAGACGATGGCCGTGTTGACCCCGATCACTTCGCCGCGCGCGTTAAACAGAGGGCCGCCGGAATTGCCTCTATTAATCGAGGCGTCTGTCTGAAGGAAATCGTCGTAAGGGCCAGCTTGGATGTCGCGCGAGCGGGCGGAAAGAACGCCGACGGTAACGGTTCCCCCGAGCCCGAAGGGACTGCCAATCGCGATCGTCCAGGCCCCCGGCTGCATTGCGTCAGAGTCACCCCAGGCGGTGGCCGTCATGTTGGGGCGTGGATCGACCTTCAGCACCGCAATGTCGGTCGCTGGATCGCGGCCCACAAGTCGCGCGGGCGAAGTCTCCCTATCGGAGAATACGACGTGGATTTCGGTGGAGTCGGCCACGACATGATTGTTGGTGACGATGTAGCCCTCGGGACTGACCACGAAGCCGGAGCCAAGAGCTTCTCGCACCTGCGGCTGGGCAGGCCCGCGGCTGTCGAAGGGGTTGAGAAAGTCGTCGAGCATCGTTTGGTCCTGGATGATCTGCCTCGTCGTGATCGCGACCACGGCCGCCAGTTTCTGACGCACGATTGCGCTGAAGTCGTTCGGAATTTCCTGTGCTGAAACTGGAGCAAAGCCGGCAGCCGTGAGCATCAAAATTCCTGCGACGAAGCCAATGCAAAGTCGCTTCCCGGAAATGTAAGACATGATTGGTTCTCCTGCCCGACCGCCCTGGCGCTGCTGCGCGAACCCAAGAACTGACATTCACGCCGATTGTTTCACCGGTTTGAAAAAATGTTTATGGTGGGCTGAACTGCGGGGATGTGGCCTTGCGGGGCCATTGAAATTTGCTCGAAACTCTCCAAAATTTCAGCTGATGGAAATCGCGAGAGAGCCACCAAACTCTGATGCTTTTCTTGACCGGTTACTCCATACGGCACGGCATTTCGAGCGACCCCAGGACGTGCTGACCGACGTGACGCTGGACGTCCAGGAGAAGCGTGCAATCCTTTCGTCATGGGCATCGGATGCATGTGCAGTGGAATCGGTGCCGGCGCTGCACATGCCGCCGGGAGCAACCGAACCGGTCAGCTTCGATGCCATCATGGATGCGTTGCGCCAATTGGATCAGTTGGAGAAGCTTCCCGGCACCGGTCGCGGTCGTGAGATCGACAGCATTGCGGTCACCAGTCTTGCAGCATCCGTCGATCGACTTTGAGTGGAGCGCAGCCACGCTCTTCATCCGAGGCATCCGCCCGCCGGCGAGGATTCGCTGGCGGGGATAGACGTGTTCTCTCAGCGACCATTCGTCTGGCTGAAAATTTTCCTATAGGGCCCTTGAACGTGTAAATCACTGTTATAAATGTTGATCACCGGCCGCCACATGGGGCCGGCACAAGTCCAGGAGGCGCCAAGGCTCTTGGCGTCTTCTTGTATCCATGTTGCTCGAAGGAGGATGTGGCTATGAGGACAAACCTCGATTTCACCCCTCTGTTCCGGTCCAGCATCGGCTTCGACCGGATTTTGAACATGCTGGAAAATGCGAGCCGTGTCACTGCGATAGACAATTGGCCGCCCTATGACATCGCCAAGGCTGGTGAGGACGCCTATCGCATCACCATGGCGGTTGCCGGCTTCTCGCAGGAACAGCTGACTATCACTCATCAACCTAACCTGCTGGTTGTGAGCGGGTCGCAATCTAGCGATGATGACGGCCAGTATCTCTATCGCGGCATTGCCGGGCGTGCCTTCGAGCGTCGGTTCGAACTGGCCGACCATGTGCAAGTCGTCGGCGCCAGCTTGGACAATGGGCTGCTGAACATCGATCTCAAGCGCGAGCTTCCCGAAGAGATGAAACCGCGCCGGATCGCCTTCGCAGGCAGTCCGGCAAAGGCAGCGCCGAGGCAGATCGACGCCGAAAAGAACGCTGCCTGAAGTCAGAGTGAATCAGAAGCGACAGGCACCGGTAATCGCCCGGTGCCGCGCGGTTGAACGTGGAGGTGAATAACCATGAACGTGCGTGACCTTATTCCGTGGGGCCGCAACAGCAACAACCAGGCCCCTAGCATCTATAGCGGTGGCGACCCGTTCCTGTCGCTTCACCGCGAGGTAAACAGGCTCTTTGATGATATGTTGAGGAGCTTCGAGACGCGCTTGCCTGCTGTGGGACAGCTTTCGCCCTTCGATGGGGGCTGGCCGAAGGTGGAGATTTCGGAGACGGACAACGAGCTTCGCGTCACCGCCGAGGTTCCTGGCATGGAAGAGAAGGACATCGAAGTCCTGCTCGACGAAGATGTGCTGACCCTGCGTGGCGAAAAGCGGTCGGAAACCGAGGAGAAGGATTACTCCGAGCGCTTCTACGGTCGCTTCGAGCGGCGCATACCCCTCGGCTATGAGGTCGAGGACGACAAGGTCAAGGCGTCCTTTGCCAATGGCGTCCTGATCCTGACGCTGCCGAAGAACCCGAACGCGCAGTCGAAGGTGAAGCGCATCCCGATCACCCACTGACGCATGGACCAAGTCGGAGGCGGCAGCCCGCTGCCTCCGGCGCATCCTTCGCCAAAAATGGGAGGGATGAGTGATGCAGAAGCAAGAAAGAAAAGTCACACCAGTCGTAGAAAATCTCGGACCGGCAAACGAGAAACGCGGGCGAGCGCCGTCGCTCGGGCGATCCGAGTTCCCGCGTGATGCCGTCGCGCGGATCTACAAGCCTTGCCGCTCAGTCATGACCTCAAGCCGTGCGCGGCCGAAAGGGTGGCGGCTGTTGTTCGAGCGGCGTACTGCGCCGGTCATTGAACCGCTGATGGGCTACACCGCAAGTGGTGACACGCTGACCCAGGTGGAGCTCGATTTTCCAACGGCTCAGGCGGCCATCGACTATGCCGAACGGCAGGGGCTTGCCTACGCTGTTCAAGGAAGCCCGGCGGCCGAAAAGTCCAGTGTCGAATCGTCTGACACGGACAACCCGCTGCAGGCCGGCGCAGACGTTGTCTGGAACCGCCTCCAGTTGGCTTTGCTGCAAAGCAGCCACGGCGCAGTTTCGCAGGCGCCGCATTATGGACCGGCGCTGACGGACCCGGAGGCGCTTTATGCATCGCCGATGGACGTGGTCGTCGATCCTCTTCTGACAGCCGACGAGAAACGCGCAATCCTGCGAAACTGGGCGTGGAACGAGTATCTGGTCGATCTCGCCACGGCCGAGGGGATGCCGGAAAACGCGCGTCCGACGCGGCTGGACGAAGTGGAATTGGCCCTGCTCGCGCTGGAGCCAGTTACGGCAGCGAACCTGGCCGTTTCTATTCCTGAACAGAAGCAGAAGGCAATGTGAGGGTCGTCATGGATCGGCTGACTGTGCTCGATTGTGAAAATACGGTGCCGAACCGTTTCGCACTGGCCGTCGCCGTGGCGGGGCGCGCTCGTGCGCTCAGCCGGGGTGCTGAGCGCCTGACCGACGAAGCGACGGCGGCCGTCGAACTCGCCCTGCGCGAGATCGCCGGCAACCGCTTCCAGCTCGACGAGATCAAGTCCTTTGTTCTGGCCGGTTCGGTTCCGCGCGATGGCTGGGTACGGCCCGGCCGACGAAGAAAGCTTCGCAGTGGCTAAGGTCAATCCATGGCTGCCGCACCCGCCGTCGCTCAGAGGGCGGCGCACTCACCATGTCAGGAAAGGAGGATGAGCAATGGAGAAATGGCTGAAAACTGAAAGTCGTCCGGCGATCGATATCGTCAATGTGATCGCCGGCATAGCGCTGGTACTGTCGCCTTGGTATTTTGGATTTGCGGCTGAAACCTATGCGGCCTGGAACGCCTGGATCGCCGGTGCGGTGATTGCCCTGATCGCCGTGGGTGCGCTGGTTGCGTTCCATGCCTATGAGGAATGGGCAAACCTGGTGGTTGGGCTGTGGACGCTGATCTCGCCCTGGGCCCTCGGTTTCTCGGCCCTGACAACGGCCATGTGGGTACATGTGGTCGTGGGAGTGATCGTAGCGGCCTTGGCTGCCGGAAGCCTCTGGTTCTTCGGCGACCGTCCGCTTTCAACGGCCTGACCAGCATCTCTGGCGGGCCCGGATCTCCGGGCCCGCTTTTTTCAACCGCTACGGGTGCGGTCTGCCGTTGTAGGCGTTGCGGCCAGGTACATCGGCAGCCGAAACACAGGCCGCTTTTTTCACCGACGTGTGTTGAGCCTGATCTCGCCCTGCATTTGCAGTTCCTCATTTCCTGTGCTTGGCGCGCGGGGAAGAAAGAGATGAACGCTTGTTCCCTCGCCGACCGCACTCTCGATCCTAACATGCCCCCCGGACTGCTTGATGAAGCCGTAAACCTGGCTAAGCCCAAGTCCGGTTCCCCCGCCATCGGCCTTGGTCGTAAAGAACGGCTCAAACACGTGGGCCAGGACCTCCTTGCTCATCCCGCAACCCGTATCGCTGACCGTGACCCGAACAAAAGAGGCAGCCGGAGCGGGCACGTCTTCGATGTTGCCGGGAGTACCGCTGGTCTCGATCGCCAGCGTGCCCCGGCCGGCCATCGCGTCCTTGGCATTCACAGCCAGGTTCAGGATGGCGACGTCTAGCTGATTGGCATCGACAACAACGGGGCCAAGTGCCGGATCCAGCTCAAGCCTGATGCTGATCCCGTTCCCCAGCGTCCGCTCCAGCAGCATCGTGACGGCTTCGATACGTCCATTCAGGTCGATTGTCTCCGGATACAGCGACTGTGCGCGAGAGAACGCGAGCAATTGCTGCGTCAGCGCACTGCCGTTTTGCGTTCGTTTGAGCAACTCTTCGATCAGCATCGCCGCGTTCGGATTCGCAGGATTCTCGCGCAGCTGCTTCTGAAGCAGTCGCAGCCCCGATTCGAACACCGCGAGCAGATTGTTGATGTCGTGAACGATGCCGGCAGCGAGCCGGCCGATCGCTTCGAGCTTTTGCGATTGACGCCGACGCTCCTGCTGCGCGCGTTGCGCGGAGACGTCGCGAAGACTGGCAAGCAGCGCCGGCCTACCGTCCCAGCTAAGTTCAACCGTCCGTATTTCCACTTCGGCTGGTGCTCGATTGGGTCTGTGGACGGTGATTTCCGTGGTTTCACCCGATATGACCGGCCGGCCGAGGGGGATGTGGACGAGATCGGCAGCCGGATAACCGAAGATCGCGGCGGCCGCCGGATTTGCATAAAGCACCGTTCCCGACAGATCGACAACCAGAACCCCGTCGGCCGTGGTTTCGATCAGCCGTCGAAAGTCGAGTTGGCTGATGCCCGTCAGATTTGCGTCGCCGTGTTGGTCGGAGATTTCGGCTGCGCCGCACGCCATCTCAACGCTCCTCACGCCAAGACGCGGCGGAGTCGCCGAACACGTCGGGTGCGCCGTCGAAGGGCTGACCGAGATGCATGCCGGTGCCGTCGATTGTGAAGCGCCGAATCTGCTTGTCATGCTCGCTGCCGCGCATTTTCAGCACCATGATCCCCCGATGCATGAAATCCCCTTCCTGGATGTACCGCAATAAGATGATCGAGTCCGTGAGGGTTGAAATATGCTGTTCGCTAGCACTCTGGCCGCCGACGAGCGATTTGTTGGTGGCCGTGCAAAGGCCAGCGATCTCGTGTTTCTTGATGAAGGAAGTGAGGCTGATTAGGAATTCCCGGAAACCGGTCTCTGGTGCGATCCGTTCCAATGCCGACAGGCTGTCGATAGCGATCCGGTCAGGCTTGAACTCTTCAATTAGCTCGCGGATCATCAACAGGTGGTCCGGCAAGTTCTGCGCTTCCGGGTAAATGCAAACGACCTTCAGTCGGCCATCCGCCTCCATGGCCTCGAAGTCGACGCCCCAGCCGCGCGCATTGCGGAACATCTGGCCGCGGCTCTCTTCGTAGCCGACCAGCAAGGCACGTTCGCCAGCCGCCGCGCCGCCTGCCAGAAAGTTTGTCACCAGCAGGGTCTTTCCGGTGCCCGTCGCACCGCTGACGAGGGTGATGCTGTCGCGGAAAAATCCACCGCCACACATCCTGTCGAGTTCCGGATTGCCGCTCGTCACCCGCTTGGTGCTGGATTGCTGCTCGAGCCGCAGTGAAGACAGTGGCACTGCCACTATGCCTTGCTTCACCACAAGCGTGATCGGCACCTCGCCCTCCACGTGACGGCTGCCCCGCATCTTGAGAACTTCGATCGTACGCCTGCGTCGCTCGCGGTCGAGCGCGTTGCGCAGGATTACGACGTTGTCGGCAACAAACTCCTCGATCCGGTGGCGGGAGATCTCGCCATACTCGCTGTTGCGTTCGGCGGTCATTAGCACCGTCAAACCATCCCTCTTTAGCGCTGTCGCAATGCGAAGGAGTTCCCGACGGACCGATGTCTGCTCCGCGACGAAGTGGTCGAAGAGCTGGGTGACGGAATCCAGCACGATGCGCTTCGCCGCGGGGTTCGCGCAGCGTGCAGGACACGCGTCAGCAAGCCTGACAGATCGAAATTGCCGACAACCATCTGGTCGTGGTCACGCGGGCTGGCGTCGACGAAGACCAGCTTGTTCATCTCGCGCCAGCGACGGATGTCCCAGCCGAAGCTAGCCATGTTGACCTCGATCTCGACCGGCGATTCCTCGAACGTGACGAAGACGCCGGGCTCGTCGAGCACGGTGATGCCGTGGGCCAGAAACTGCGTCGCAAATACAGTCTTGCCACTGCCGGGCGTGCCTCCGACGATGGTGGTGCGCCCGCGCGGCAGGCCGCCCATCACAAGATCGTCGAAAGCCTCGATACCGGTCCTGACGCGTTCGAGCGCGGGATCGATGAGGATCTCTTCAGCTGTGGTCATAGCCACTGTCCTTCTTGCGATAACCGAAATAGTCGAGAACCTGAGCGATGTTGCTGATGTCGCCAATCAGCCGTCGTGGAGGGATGGTTGACTCATCCGAGAGCGTCGGCGTCGCTAGAATGCCGGCCCTTTCCGCCTCGTCAGGATCCGCGACGACGTCGACGACCTGGATTTCGATACCGCCGGCCAACTCCTCCACTATCCTCAGACGGCTTGCCAGCGCCCGACGGGCGCCCGGCCCATCGCCGGCGACATACAGGCGAAGCAGGCCGTTGGCCTCTGGATTGGACCGATGACTGACGCTCATGTTCACGCCTTGCCGCAGGGAGTTGCAGTTTTCGACGTGCACGAGGCGCCACGCCGCGGAATCCAGCCGCCGTTCTTCCCTCAGCAGCCGTCGGTCTGCCTGGAAGCCGATGCACCACGGCTTGCGCTCGGTGAGGCCTGGATCAGCGCCCCCGTGCAATTTGTAGATAGCCGCGCCCGCCGCGTCTGCGCACTTGTGAACATTTCTTCGCGCCGGTCGTTGTAAACGCCGCCATTTGAAACGGAGGAGTGCGATGGAGAACCCTCGAAAGCGATCAGACCCGATCGGAAACAACCTGCTTCGGGCCCTCAGAGCCGACGACTGGGAGATCCTGCAACCGAGGCTCGAACAATGGTCGGCGCCTGCCGGGACTTTGCTGCACGAGCCAGGCGATGCAGTCCGTTACGCCTATTTCCCTTGCGGATCGGCCCTGGTCTCCTACCGCGTCGTGTTGAGCGACGGGCGAGCGATCGAGACTGCGCTCATCGGACGGGAAGGAGCGGTAGGCGGCATCGTCAGCCAAGGCAGACTTCCAGCGTATGCGCGGGCCGAAGTTCAACTTGGCGATTCATTCTTCAGGATCGACCTGCAACATCTCGAAGAAGCCAAATTGCGTTCCTTGACATTGCGTCACCTGTTTGCCCGCTACGCTGATTGCCTGATGGCGCAGGTATTCCAATCCGTCGCCTGCAGCGCAGCGCATTCGATCGAACAGCGCGCGGCAAGATGGCTGTTGGCCGTGACAGAACGGACGGGAGCCGAAAACCTTGCGGTGACGCAGGAACAGCTTGCTACAATGCTGGGGGTCGGCCGCTCCTATCTGAGCCGGGTCATTCGAGACCTGAGGCAGCGCGGCGTCATCGAAACCCGGCGCTCCCGGCTTGCTGTACGCAGTCCAGAAGGGCTGCGCTCGCTTGCCTGCGAGTGCAATGCGGCCGTCAGCCATCATTTCAACGACGTTTTGAAGGGGGTCTATCCGGCGGAGGAAAACGGCATGACAGGTGCGCTGGGCATGCCGCATAGGAAAGGACAGTGACAGACCCATTGTCGCCGGCCGGTCTGGGGCCTCCCACTTTTTTGCCCCGGACCTGGCCTACACCGATGCCGCGCGGACTGGGCGACCTATATCCGTTCCCCTGTGGAGGCCGCCATGGACATGAGCAACAGAAAGACGCAGTTCAATATCTGGTACTGGATTGCGGCGTTCGTGGGCGTGATGGTCGTCCAGTACATCTATGCCACGACGCAACACGTCGCCCAGATACCGTACAGCCAGTTCGAGACCCTTCTGAATGCCGGCAAGATCGCTGAGGTGCAGGTTTCGGACCGCTTTATCCAGGGCCGCTTCAAGGAGCCGCAAAACGGCAGGCCGCTGTTTATCACTACACGCGTCGAGCCGGACCTCGCCCGTGACCTGCAGGAACACGGTGTCACTGTGACTGGCCAGGTCGAAAGCACCTTCCTGAGCGACCTGCTTTCCTGGGTTGTGCCGGTGCTCGTCTTCTTTGGCCTGTGGATGCTGCTTCTAAGACGCATGGACGGCGGCGTCGGCGGTTTGATGCAAATTGGCAGGAGCAAGGCCAGAATCTATGTCGAAGCCAATACCGGCGTGACGTTCGACGATGTGGCGGGGGTCGACGAGGCCAAGGCCGAGTTGCAAGAGATTGTGGATTTTCTGAAGAACCCGGGCGAATACGGCCGCCTCGGAGGACGCATGCCCAAAGGCGTGCTGCTGGTCGGACCGCCAGGCACCGGCAAGACTCTCCTCGCCAAGGCCGTCGCGGGCGAGGCCAAGGTGCCGTTCTTCTCGATCTCCGGTTCGGAGTTCGTCGAGATGTTCGTAGGGGTCGGGGCCGCGCGCGTGCGCGATCTTTTCGAACAGGCGCGATCCAAGGCTCCCGCCATCATATTCATCGACGAGCTCGACGCTCTTGGCCGCGCCCGCGGGACCGCGGTCGGCGGCCACGACGAAAAGGAGCAGACGCTCAACCAGCTTCTGGTCGAACTCGACGGTTTTGATCCGCAGATCGGCGTCGTGCTGCTGGCCGCGACGAACCGTCCTGAAATCCTTGACCCGGCACTTCTGCGCGCCGGCCGTTTCGACCGCCAGGTATTGGTCGACCGGCCCGACAAGAAGGGTCGCATAAAGATCCTGCAGGTTCACATGAGCAAGGCCAAGCTGGCGAGGGATGTCGATGGGGAAAAAGTGGCGGCGCTGACGCCCGGGTTCACCGGTGCTGACCTGGCCAATCTTGTGAACGAGGCGACGTTGCTCGCCACGCGCCGCAAGGCGGATGCGGTAACGATGGACGATTTCAACAATGCGGTGGAACGCATCGTCGCGGGACTGGAGAAACGCAATCGGCTCCTGAACCCGAAGGAGCGCGAGATCGTCGCCTATCATGAAATGGGTCATGCGCTGGTAGCCATGGCGCTGCCTGGCGTCGACCCGGTGCACAAGGTGTCGATCATACCACGCGGCGTCGGCGCGCTCGGCTACACTATCCAGCGTCCGACCGAGGACCGCTTCCTGATGACGCGTGAGGAGCTGGACAACAAGATGGCGGTGCTGCTCGGCGGCAGGGCGGCCGAATGGATCGTATTCGGCCATTTGTCCACCGGAGCCGCCGATGACCTTGCCAAGGTAACCGACATAGCGCGCGCCATGGTGACGCGTTACGGCATGTCGGCAAAACTCGGGCACGTGGCGCTGGAAAAGGACCCGCGCTCCTTCCTGAGCCCTAACCCGCTCGCCGGCGGACCGCGCGAGCACGATTACGGCGAAGCCGCCGCCGACGCCATCGACACGGAAGTACGCGACATTGTGGCGGCCGCGTTCGAACGAACCGTCGGCCTCCTCACCGAGCGGCGCGACGTGCTGGAAAGGGCGGCACGCAGGCTGCTCGAGACCGAGACGCTCGACGAGACCGAACTTGCGTCGCTGGTCGGAGACGTCTCGGCGGATGGTGCTGTACGGGACGGGTCTGGTCAGTCGTCGGACAAGAGGCAGCCTACGCTGCAGCCGGCCAGGACCGCGGCCGCAATCCCCACGCCCGGATCGGGGAAATTCAGGACGCAATAGTGATGCTTCGGACTGCTCCCGACGGCATAGATCGCTCGTCGAAAGCCGTGTCGCACGCTGCAACGGCGACACGCGAGATTGATATCGATCGCTAGGCTTTCGAAACCAGTATATGTCGGTCACCAGCCAAGCGTTCTCGATGCCATTTGCTGGTCGCCCTAGGTGATATTACGCGAGACGGGTGACCTTGCCTCGCGCAGCCTTGAGCGCGACCTTTTCTTCCTCACTGCGCCCGGCTCCGCTGCAGGGGTAAAACCCGCATGGCACAAGTGATCGTACAGGGAACGTATCGCCAGCCCTTTCCAGAAGCATCATGAAACCTCCTTGGTTTTGACCCGTGAACGGCAGCGCCATCCGGCCAGCGTCGGACAAGTTCGAAAGTCACCGTTCCGGCACGTGCGTTACTCCGGCAAAGGCGATAACGACATCGAGGTCCGGCAGATCAACCGCCTGCGGTGCATCACCGGATACCACTTCGACCTGGGCATAATGAGCAAGATTGCTTTGCGCGCGCCGCGCGAATTCTTCGTCGATCTCATAGGCGATCACGCGTCCTCCAGAATCCGTCAGCTCAGCGAGGATGGCGGTGAAATAGCCGGCACCGGCGCCCACCTGAAGCACGGTCTGGCCGGGAGCGGTGTTCAGATGGTCGAAAACCAAGGCCCAAAGCGACGGCAAGCCGCTGTTAGTCCGCGTCTTTCGTCAAGCGAGACCAGAACGTCATGGTAAATCTCATGAAGTGCGGCTGAAGGGCTGGTATGGCTCGCTCCGATTTGCAATCGCGAATGGATACGCCATGCCCGTTGCCAAGGTAATGTTCGCGCGGAACCTTTGCGAAGGCCTCGATGACCGCAGGATTGTGCAAGACAGGTGACGAGACACGCAGGTCTTCGGCAAACCACCGGCGCGCTTCACTAGCATCGATTCTTGTCGGCATGGATATCGGGTCCCGTGTTGCGCGTACTGATGGCCCAACTGGTAGGCGCCAGCTTTGCCGGCCCAGCGAGGGAGTCGCACGACTTTCACGGGGTTGTCATGGAAGCTGTGCGTCAGCTGAACGGCGAGGGCCTGAGCAAGCTTTAGGCAGACGCGCAACGCGAAACGCTGATCCAGAGTTATTGTTGGACATTGGTGGACGAGTACCAAGACATCGGTATCTGCCGTTGCGGGTCGCTCAATGGTCGATAAGGAGCCCCACGTCTGTTCGAGGACCTTGCGCCCGCCTGTCTCAATGGCGGCCAAACGGGCCCTGTCATTTGGCGATGCTGATGTACTTCATTCATTCTCGAACGCCTGCTTTCCCTTTGCTGCCCAGAGCGACCGCGCCTGTGCCCCTTGATCGCTTTTGAGCTTGTCGGCCATCCAGAGCAGCGCGCCATAGATGGTGGCACGATCATCGCCGGTCAGGTCGACGATCCCGGCCTTGATGACGAGACCGCCGAGTTCGATCAGATGGCGCATGCGCTTGCGGCGCTCGACCTGCCATATGCGCATGTCATGCCGCGCCCGCGTCGCCTGATGGCGACTGCGCGCCGCCCGGTTGCGTTTGAGCGCTGCCGTTGTCGCGGTTAAGCGCTGACCCAGATCGCCGCGCCCGCCCTTGAAAGAAAGCGGCCCCGCGCTTCGCCCATGCCTCCCTTTTTCCGGCATCCTTCGCCTCGGCGATGGCGACCAATGCGCCCGCCAGTTCATCGGCGGTGAGCGCATCGGCTCCGGTCGAGATGACCAGTTCGCCGAGTTGCTGCACTTTTCGCGTTTTGAGTTCCCGCGCCTTTTCTTCCAGTGCCTTCAGTTCCGCGTCGAAATCCCGTGGTTTACGCATGGCCGTCTCCATCTGACGTCAATGCGGCGATGATAGACGAGCACTTGCCTGAAGGCTTCAGGGTTGCCGAGACAGCCCGGGACGGGCTGGTCGCTCCCGAGATTTTTTCGAGGGAGGGCGCGCTTATACGTCGTGCCGACGTTCGCTTTGCCGTGCAAATGATCTGGTCGCGATGGCGATCTATCATCTTCACGTCAAGGTCATTGGCCGCAAAGCTGGCTCAAGTGCCGTGGCGTCGGCCGCCTACCGCTCGGCCTCGCGGCTGCGCGACGAGCGCATCGAACGCAGCCATGACTTTTCGGCTAAGCGCGGTGTCGTCCATTCCGAGGTGATCTTGCCAGAGAATGCACTGGGCGCCTGGAGCGACCGCGAACGGCTGTGGAACGACGTCGAGGCTTTCGAGGTGAGGAAGGATGCGCAGCTTGCCCGCGAGGTGGAGTTTGCCCTTCCACGCGAACTAAGCCACGCGCAAGGCATCGGACTGGCGCGCGACTTCGTGCAGGCCGAGTTTGTCAGCCGGGGCATGGTCGCCGATCTCAATGTGCATTGGGACAGGGCAGAGGATGGCAGTCCAAAACCTCATGCTCATGTCATGCTGACCATGCGGTCGGTGGACGAGAACGGCTTTGGTCCGAAAGTCCGCGACTGGAACAGCACTGAGCTGGTCGAGCGCTGGCGCGAGCGATGGGCCGAGCTTGCCAATGAGCGGCTTGCCGAGCTCGACATAGACGCCCGCATCGACCATCGCAGTCTGGAAGCCCAGGGCATTGCCCTTGAGCCGCAAACCCAGATTGGTGCACCGGCGCAACGCATCGAGGGCGGTGGCCTTGACGCTGCCGGCATTGAAGCGGATCGCGCCGAACTGCACCGCCAGATCGCGCGCAACAATGGCGATCGCATTATTGCCGATCCATCCGTGGCGCTGGATGCCCTCACGCATCAGCAATCGACCTTCACCCGAAAAGACATTGCGAAGTTCTCGCACCGACACAGCGACGGGATGGAGCAGTTCAACACGGTGGCGGCAGCCATCGGCAACGCACCCGATCTGGTCGAACTCGGCAAGGACGGACGCGGTGCCGATCGCTTCACCACCCGGCAAATGATCGAAACGGAACAGCGCCTGCATCGCGCGGCAGAACGCATGGCCGGCGAGCGGCAGCATGCTGTGAGTGACCGGGATCGTGCGACGGCGTTGGCGGATGCCAAGCATCGTAGCCTTGTTCTCTCTGACGAGCAGACCGATGCACTGGATCACATCACAGATGACCGCGGTCTTGGAATCGTTGTGGGTTTTGCCGGAACGGGCAAGAGCGCGATGCTGGGTGTTGCGCGCCAGGCATGGGCGGCAGCGGGCTTTGAGGTCCGAGGCGCGGCACTTTCCGGCATTGCGGCCGAGAATCTCACAAGCGGTTCGGGCATCTCGTCGAGAACAATCGCCAGCATGGAACACAGCTGGGGACAGGGCCGCGATCTGCTCAAAGCGCGTGATATCCTGGTGATTGACGAAGCCGGCATGGTCGGCACGCGCCAGTTGGAGCGCGTGCTCTCCCACGCCTCGGACGTTGGCGCAAAAGTCGTGCTGGTCGGCGATCCGCGGCAGTTGCAGGCGATCGAGGCGGGCGCCGCATTCCGTTCGATTCATGAGCGCCATGGCGGCGTCGAAATCGGTCAAGTGCGCCGGCAGCGCGAGGAGTGGCAGCGTGACGCCACGCGCGATCTGGCGACCGGCAGGATCGGCGCTGCGATCGGCGCTTATGACAACAGAGGAATGGTGCACCGGGCTGCCTCGCGCGATGAGGCCCGCAGTGATCTGGTCGAACGCTGGGATCGCGACAGGCAGGCAGACCCAGAGGCAAGCCGCATCATCCTCACTCACACAAACGACGAAGTGCGCGCGCTCAACAAGGCAGCGCGCGAGCGCATGCGCGTTGCTGGAGATCTCGGCGACGATGTTCACGTGGGTGTGGAACGCGGCGCGAGAAACTTTGCCAGTGGCGACCGGGTGATGTTCTTGCGGAACGAGCGGTCGCTCGGCGTCAAGAACGGCACGCTCGGTGTGATCGGAGAGGTCAGCACGCAGAGCATGACGGCTCGCACCGACGACGGCAGGTCGGTGCGCTTCGACCTGAAAGACTATGCCCACATCGACCACGGCTATGCCGCGACCATCCACAAGGCTCAGGGCATGACCGTCGACCGGACCCATGTGCTGGCAACGCCGGGCATGGATGCCCATGGCAGCTACGTTGCCCTGTCGCGGCATCGCGACGGGATGGAACTGCACTACGGCAGCGACGACTTCGCGACACGAGACCGGCTCGTCCGCACGCTCTCACGCGATCGCGCCAAGGACATGGCGTCGGACTACGACCAGGTCGACCCGGCGCAGACCTATGCCGAGCGACGCGGGATCACCTTTCGACAGCGTGTGGTCGAAATCGTGCGCCGGATCGTTCCGGAGAAGCTGCGTGACAGGATTGGTGGGCTGCTGGACGGGTTGCGCTCTCCCGAAGACGGCGAGCCGATGCAGGAACGTGGACCTGGGCCGGCGAGGGAAAGTGTTGGGGCGCGGATCGGAGATGCAGGCCGGACGCCCGGCGGAGGAAATCTCGCCACAGGCGTGCCGCCCGACGTGAATGTGCCGGTGGACGCGGAAGCGGCATTGCGCAGCGCTCGCACGAAGGCGCTTGTTCGGCACGCGCGTGCGCTCGACGCGATCCTCAGTACCGGAAATGCAGACGGGCAGGGCAGTCCCGAGCAGATGCGCGAATTGAGAGATGCGCGTAGCGCTTTCGAGAAGGTGCGGCCGCATGGTTGGCGCGATGCCGAAGCGGCATATGTGAAAAATCCCGAACTTGTCCGCGAGGCGGGTGGCGGCCGCGTCAACCGCATCGTGCTTGCTCTCCAGCTTGAGACGGAAATCCGCACCGGGATGGACATCGATCCCGGCCGCCGCGCCGACCTGTTCGTGGAACGTTGGCAAAGACTCGATCGGACGGCACAGCAGCAATATCAGGCCGGCGACATGTCCGGCTACAAGTCAACGCGTGCGGCCATGTCCGATATGGCCAAGGGCCTTGAACGCGATCCCCAACTCGAATCGCTACTCGCCAATCACAAGAAGGTGCTCGGCATCCAAGTCGAATCCGGCCGCCGTCTGGGTGTGGAACTCGCGTTCAACCACGGCATTGGCAGCGGGCGTGGCATAGGAATCTAAACATCCGATTTGCCGCCGTTCCGACGCCCCAAATCGATCAGATGACAAATCTGATTGCCTGCGAGCCTTGGGTTGTCCTGTTTGGTTCCAACAGGTGCCAAATGCTCTCAGCGAAGGCAACGCAGTCATGCCTGAACCGGATCGTATCATTCGCCTTAGAACCGTCCTGGCGCGGACCGGCCTGTCCCGCTCAACGATGTACCGCAAAATCGCCGAAGGCACATTCCCGGCTCAGATCAAGATCAGCGTCAACGGTGCGGGTTGGCGGGAATCAGACGTAAATCAATGGATCGAAAATCCCGTCGCATGGCGAACAGAAGATCAGTGATTGCGTGACAAGCGCACGCCCGGGCCGCCACCATTCTCTGGAATGAATTCTATTCCGGCAGCTTCGAGTGACAGCTTCAGCGCTTGGAGGATTGATTCAGATGCGGGTTTCGAACCACGTTCGAATTGCACGATCGTCCTCAAACTCACCTTGGATAAATCCGCCAGTTCCTGCTGAGAAATGTCGAGGAGCCCACGGGCCGCGCGAACTTGGGCCGCACTTACCTTCATTGTTCAAATGCCCTGTTGCACAAAAAGCGCAAATATGCTTTTTTTAGGAAACGACAGTTGGAAGTGGTGCGTCCGCCTCCAACGGTCTGACCACGCCTAGGCTTTGCGGAGCTCGGATCATGGCTGATTCCGACCATAGCACGACTATGCCTCCCGTCACGAATGGCAAGACTGCCAACGCGTTGGACCGGTTGCCGGATGCAGACCCTGCAATTCAACTGCTGCGAGATTGGGCGCGGGCGCAGCATGTCTCGCATGTCCTTTGCCGACTTCAACAGCGCCTAGAGAGGCGCGTTCTCGGCGCTGCAGACCCAAAAGCGATCGATGAGAAAGTCGGCTATTCGATCGCTTGCCAAGCGGAGGTCGAGGCCACAACGGCGGTTTTAAAGCTTCAGGACAAACTTCCCCACATACAGGCGCGGTCGCTTCTTGGCATCGTCGCCAAGCTCGAAATCATCGCTGGCGCAGATCGCGATATCGACGATCCAACAGACTTTCCCTGGCCGCATATTGCTTCGATCCTCGACGACTTGAAGAAAATCGCCGGCAGCCTACCGCTTGGGCGGCCTGAGCGATCCGTCGTTCAGGCGGACTGCAGGCAATATCAAGCGATCGCGGCCAACCTCGTCGGTCTGGAAAACCGGGCCGCCAACCTTCAATTGGGGTTCTCCGTGCACCCCTCCCGCGTCATTCAATCCCCAAATGAATGCCAAGTCATGTCAACTTCGGCCCATTCTTCTGATGCCTAGGGAGAATGGCACGTGGCTGCCATTTGGTCTTGAATAGTTCGTCTACCTTGCGGGAGTTTTCGGCTAGATCAGCATCCTCATGCCACTTCTCCACCAGCGGGAGGGCCGCATCGACAGGCGCTGATGTGCTGATGTCGTCCACGATGACGTACCATCGATCTCGCTTCGAATCGTACTTGTGTTTTTGGCCGATTGCCTCAGCGGCCAGCCATATTTTGTCGTTCAGAGTCCGGCAAACCAAGTAGGTAAGACCGCCTGTTTCTGTTAGAATCGAGAACGATTTCATCTCCTTGCCCGCCGCAACTTCTTCTCGGATTGCCAGCACGGTTTTAGATAAGTCCGTCAGCGAGCCATAGGAAAAATCGTAGAGGTCGATGACTACCGATGCCAGTTCGGGGGGTGCCGTCTTCAGGCTCTTGAACAATTCGGAGATAACCGGAATGTCCAACCGCTCAAGGATGCTAACTGGGCGAACCGTCTTCACCCCGACGTCCCGCGGCATCATAAAATCCTCGACGATTTCGGCAAAATCCTTCTCAAGATGCATGAAGTCATATTCAGGATCCATCGCCAGTTTGTATTTCAAATGATAGCCGAGAAAATTGTATTCACTATCCGAATGCATCTTATCAAAAACGTCCGAGCGGCACTTAAGGTAGTAAAGAAACTCGATGGGCGTTGGCAGCATGCGCGCCACACAATCGAGAACGCCTAGGTCCCAAATGACGGGCGCGATCCTGTCGCTTCTCTTCAGCATGATGTTTGAGAGAAACGTCGCAGCAGGAAAAGCGTCGCTCAATATGACGGCAGGGAACACCCGCACCGTTGGTGGGAACGTCAGTGCTTTGCCGTCTTTCGTTTTGCATTCCGCTCCGGCCTGGACTAGCTCGGCAAACTCGTAGGCTTGGCGGTATGGGGCTTGAATGGCGCCTTCGAAATCCTTGTTTAATGCCTCTTCATCACCCGCTCTTGCCGTTAACGTCACACGCTTGGATTTCGCCTGCACGACGATCACGAACTCGCCGTAAACTATGAGCGCGTCGGCTTCGCCGGCTGTCTTCTTTTTGCTTGGCTGGATCGTGACGTTCTCATACACATTCGCCGCGCCGAATACCGATCGAAAGAGGTCAGCAGCTGCTTTCTCCAGAAAGGCACCTCGATGCTTGGCTGCTATGTCGACATATGTCTTGTCGGCTATCATCCAATAGGTCGGGCTCTCGTAGACGCTCTCAGCCAGCCTGTATGCGTTTGGTGCATAGAGATGCTCCCCAATATCGATCAGCGGCGCAAGATTGGCTTGATTCACAACAAACGCAGACGTGAAGTTGGCATTTGCGTTTGTGACAGGGGTTGCGAACTTGGCCATGAAGGCCTTCGCCTTGCTGGCACCGAATTTCTTGATCAGCTCGGCTTTGGCGATCAAGAGGCTGTCCGTTAAATCTGCCTTGGTCGGAACCGTTCCATCCTCCTTCCTCGCGTTGATCGCTGACATCTGCCGCGATGTATGCTCCATGATGAACCGTGCAATTTCGACCATTGGACGCGCTGAAAGCCCAGCATTGCGGATCAGCCATTCAAAATCATCGCGATATCGGTCTCGGGCAAAACGCTCTAGCTGATGGAGAAAGAAGCTGTCAGCACCGTAATAAATGGCTTCCCGAGCCGCGGCGCCCAGAGCCCTTTCGATCTTTCCAGGATCACTGAAATCCGGCATCGAATCCAATGTGAGCCGGTCGTGGAATTCCCTGAGAAGTCTGTCAGCTTTGTCTGCAAAATCGATGTCAGTATTGACGATGGAGTAAGTGCAATCCGACGCGGACTGAACCATCAGCCCGAGCAAGAGCATGAACTCATTGCTGTTTAGCTTGGTGGTAGACCAGCGCTTTTCTGGATCGTCGGCAACTTTAGCTTCTCGCAAAGCAATAGCAACGATCCAGTCGCGATACATGATGGCGGAAATATCATGCAATGTCCCGGGGCTCTGCGCGAGAACACGCAAGTCGTCGAATATATTTTCGAGAGAACGCGCCTTTGGTCGCCCCGGGTTTCCCAATTCCATGTTTGTCATGTCGCGCCAATTCTTATGTGGGCTAGAGCTATTGGGCCAAAGAATCGACTCACTCACCACTTAACAACGAGGTCGTCGTCGTAGAGCACACTTGGCAACATACCCATCATCACATGGTCGGGCAGGATGCGAGTAGCCCGCTTCTTATGGACTTCGAACCCGGGGTATGCGTCCCCAATGACTTGCTTGAAGAACGTCTGCGCGCGAGGCTTCAGGCATTCCGTAATTTCCCACAGAAATGCGTGGACGGCTTCGTAATCGGACACGATCTCTTCGGGTCGATCAATCGCTTCGAGATGCTCGAAGAACCTTTCGACATGGTTTCCTGGCATATTGAAGAGCGGGCGTCTGCCGTCGAAATAGACCACCTCGATCTGCTCGCGGATAGGATCGACATTACCGTGCAATGCGAAATTTCTCTTATCGATGACTCGCATGAAATGCGTGCTCTTGTCGATATCGCGTGCAAAGCCATCGCAATGCTGGCTGAGCAGCGCGAGGCGGTCGGGAATCTTAGCCCGGATGAAGGCCTGATAGGCTTCAGGGGCATTCCGGATTTCATCGCGGGTGAACATGAGGATCACCATATTGATGAAGGCCTCGGCCATAACCGGCATCAGAAGGTGAAGCTTTAGACAGTTCCCGAAGAGGTCGTTCGCACGTGTGGATACTCCTTGCATGGCTTTTTCCAAAGTTTTCAGCCGCGATTTGGCACCTGGCGATCTTTCTGGAAAAGCCGTCTTTGCCGGGGCGTCGATAATAGCTGCGTGCAAGTCGGCGCACAGGCCCGCGATACTGACAAACTTGTTCTGAAAGACGACGAATTTTTCCAGGCTCTGTAGTACGGCAGATTTCTGCGGACCGATCCTCGCATAGTCCGTTCTAATACCGACAATCAGGTCCCGCCACTGCTGGTGCGTGAGCGCCTCGCCGACCATGATATGAATCTCGCGCGACATGCCCAAGATATACACGTCGGTCTCGCCGGCCTTGAGGCTGTAGTCCCAGTGTATCCAGTTATCGCTGTCATCCTTGCGCAGAAAGTTTTGAAAACCGTTCGGTTCGCCAAAGCGAGCTTTCAGATAACAGTAGATATCCACCGGCCTAAGCCGTGACCTGACCGCGAGAATGGCGCCGCCTTTCTTCTTCTTAGGCTTCCTGTCGCGCGTAACCCATTCCACCACTTCCTGCCGGGTAGCTGCCCGCCATTCACTGATGTTGAGGCAAGCAGGCTCTTTGACAGCCTGCCTCTTCTTTCGATGGGATTTACGCACGATCGTCACAAATATTCAGCGTGTAACGTGTGTGTCGGAGTTCACCAGTTCTTGTCAGCGCACTCTTGGCAACCAGATCCTGCAGGTCCCTCGTCGCCGTAGCGCGCGACGCCTGGGTGATGGCGATGTAATTCTCGGCGCTAAGACCGCCCTTGAAGCCGTCGATACCTTCGCGGAACATTCGAGCGATGACTTTTTCCTGGCGCTCGTTGAACTGATCCCGATGGCGCTCGTAGAATTTGGCCTTGGCGACGGAGAATTCGACACGAGCAAGCGTTACGCGCTGCGCTTCGAGGATCGTGTCGGCGAAATATAGCAGCCAGTCGGTAATCGCGTTGCTTTTGTTGCTGGCTTCCAGCCGGTCGTAATAAGCCTTGCGATGACGTTCGATCGTATAGGCCAACGCGATGAGACTCGGCTCGCCCAGATTTTGCGCCATCGCCTTTTCGCAAAGCGCGCGTCCTATGCGGCCGTTGCCGTCTTCGAACGGATGGATGCTCTCGAAATAAAGATGCGCGATACCGGCGCGCGTCAGCGCGGGAAGCGGAGTCTTACCCTTGGGCGCGGTATCGTTGAACCAGATGGTAAAGGCGTCCATCTCGGCTTTCACGCGCGATGAGGGCGGCGCCTCGAAATGCACTTTGGGTTTGTCCAGCCGGTTAGAGACGATCTGCATGGCATCGGCGTGCTGGCGATAGTTGCCGATCGTCTCGATGCGTCGCTCTCCGGACATCACCATCTTGTGCCAGGCATAGAGCGTGCGATGCGAGAGCGGCTTGGCAAAATGCAGATACACGTCGGCCATCATTTCGGCGATGCCCCGCTCGGCGGGCGGTATGCGCCTATTCTCGCCTCCGAGCCCAAGCTGCTGCCGCAAGGATGATTGCAGGCTTTCCCGGTTGAGATACTCACCCTCGATCTCGGATGTCTTCAAGGCCTCTTCGCTGATTAGATCGATGCGGATCTGGTCGCGGTCATCGGGGCCGACATGGCGAAACACGCCCAGGAACTCGCCCGATCGCAATAGGAACTCGCTTTCCAGCGGGTCCAATGCCATCTTGTCGTAGGTAAAATGCGGCCAGTCGGCCTGCTCCCAATTCCATGCCATGAGCTATAGAGCGCCTTTCTATAACTCATGGTATCGAAAAAGGTGAGCTATAGCAATCTGATCTATGCCTCAGCCAGCACCCGTTAGACAGTCTCCGGCCGCCCCCGCAGAAATTCGACATATTGACCGTGAAGAAACCACAGTCCCATGAGTAGAGTTGGGCCTTAGCCGGAGCCACAAGCTGCACCCGGCCGCGACCAGTGGTAAGTTGGCGCGGAATGGGCGTCTGACTCCACAGTGATCGGTCAAAGCCTAGCCCGAATACATGTCCGACTGCTTCCGTGGTGCTTCCGCGACGCACTTCCCGACCTCGTCTCGCGGGAAAAATACCTTGCTAACCAGCTGTTTTGACAGTATAAAAATGGCGCACCCGGCAGGATTCGAACCTGCGACCTCTGCCTTCGGAGGGCAGCGCTCTATCCAGCTGAGCTACGGGTGCTTCCCGGGAAAACGAACCGGCCGGTGAGCCGGCCAGCCACGGCTTCATAGCGGAAGCCGGCCGTGGCTTCAACGGCCAATTGGCGATTGTGCGGCGGCCTGAGACGGGTTGATTGTTTCACCGATAGCTATCGGACATGGCGCTCCCTCGACATCGCGGCTTCGCCGAGCCCACCGTTTCGGAGCAAGCCGCGGGTCTCGCCGCCCTTCGGACCTGCCGTTTTGTCGAGGGACCCAAGCTTCTGGGTCTCACCCCTCCGCCTCCACCTTCGCCACCCTCCTTCTCACCGCCCTTGTCGCCCGCTTCTGCTTCTTAGCCCCCGCCAGTTCGTGCATGGCGTCGAGCTGCATCTGCTGCATTTCGGCCAGCCGCTGCCATTGGCGCGAGATCAAATAGTCGAGCTTTTCGTGCAGGTGGCGTACTTCGAGCTCGGCTTTCAGGTTCACCCGGTAGTCGTTGAAGGAGCGCAGCCGGTCTTTGGCTTCCTGCCGCTTCTGGCTCATCATGATCACCGGCGCCTGGATGGCGGCGATGCAGGAGAGCAGAAGGTTGAGCAGGATGAACGGGTAGGGATCGAAGGCGTGCGCCAGGCCGGCGATCAGGTTGACGCCGATCCAGACCAGAAGCACGGTACCGAACGAGATCAGGAACCACCAGCTGCCGCCGAACTCGGCCATCGTGTCGGAGACGCGGTCGGCGAACGAGCGGTGCTCCTCGAACTCCTCTTCCGAGTTTTCCGAGATCGTGTCTTGTCTCGCGATCGATTCAACCACCTGGCGGTCGAGCTCGGAGAATTCGCCATGCTCCTGCTGCAGCAACTCCTCCATGTAGCGCATGCGGTAGCGGCCGAGCTCCTCGCGGCTGATGCGGGCGCCGCGCGGCAGGTCGGGATGGTCGGAGCGGATGCGGTCGGCAAGGCTGGGCCTGAGATCGTCGATGCGCACCAGGTCGCGCTTGCGGAATTTCCGGCCGCTGATCGCCGAGGGTTTTTTCTTCGGCTTGATCCGGCCGGGCACATGCGGTTCGGAATCCGGCACTTCCGGCGCTTCGAGGATCTCGTCGGCCCCGTGCTGGGCATCCTCCAACACGGTTTCCGCCTCGAGATATTCGCCGGCGACGTCGTTCTCGTTGTCTGCCTGCTTCTGCGCGGCTGCCTTCGGGTCGCTGGCCATGGTCGGTGCTCCTGTTCGAGGCTTTGCGATACGATACGCCAAGCCGGCGCGGCATATCCATGGTCAGTATGAATCTCGTGTGACAGAACAAGTTCTTGTGATGGGCGGGCAGGGTGCGTTCTTCGCCGACCTTCGCGCCGCGATCGCACAGGTCGGCGCAGCCCCCTCTCCGTCTCGGCGCTTCGCGCCGATCCACCTCTCCCCCGCTTTGCGGGGGCGAGGAAACGCCAATCGCCATTGCCGCGCCGTTCGCAATCCTGGGTTCCTCGCCCCTGCCGGAGGCGGGGGAGAGGTGGCTCGGCGAAGCCGAGACGGAGAGGGGGAGCGCCGTCGGCAATTTCTCACCACCCTGGAGCAATCGTCTCCGCCCCCTGGCCTTGATCCGGATCAACCTGGCCCCTGTGGCGGGCCTGATAGGCTGACTATATCGACATCAGGCCTGACCGTTCAGGCTCCCGCCAACCTGGGCCGCGCGCAGCGCCCCGCAAATGAGGGATCGCCACCATGTACAAGACAATCCTGATTGCCACCGACGGTTCGGAACTCGCCCAAAAGGGCGTCGCCCACGGGCTTGAGCTGGCCAAGGGGCTCGGCGCCACTGTCGTCTTCGTCACCGTCTCCGAGCCGTTCCCGACGCTGGCCTGGGGCGGCGCCATGGCCGGCTATGTCGCCGCCGACGAGCTCACCAATTACCAGGAAAGCGCGCGCAAATTTGCCCGCGAGCTGCTCGACAAATGCAAGGCCGAGGCGGATGCGAAGGGCATCGGTTCGAAAACCCTGCACATCGAGAACCGCACCCCCGCCGAGGCGATCCTCGAGGTGGCTACCGCCGAGGACAGCGACCTCATCGTCATGGCCTCGCACGGCCGCCGCGGCCTCGGCCGCCTGGTGCTTGGCAGCCAGACGGCGGAGGTGGTGTCGCTGACGCAGATCCCGGTGCTGGTGGTCCGGTAGGCTCCGCCCTGCGGAGCGGCGTGAGAACGAGATAGGCAGCGATCCTTCGCGCCTCCCTCTGTCCTGCCGGACATCTCTCCCCACGAGGGGGGAGATTGGCGGTTTCGGCGCAGGCCCACTCCTGCAACGTTGGTGATTAGCGAAACCGGCGGCGCCGGCTGATCTCCCCCCAAAGTGGGGGAGATGTCCGGCAGGACAGAGGGGGGGCGCTGTCCCGCCGGCGTCTCAGACTTTCTCGTCCGCCCCGCCGCTCTACTGCGTCGGCAGCAGCGGCGAACTGGGCGAAGCCAAATCCGGCGAAGGCAGATCGGACGCCGCTTGCCCTGGCGGCGGCGAGGCAGGCGCGGCCGGCGGCGGCAACCCCGGCAATGCCTGATCCGACGGCGGCAGTCCGGGCAAAGCCATGCCGGGCAGGGGCGAAGCCGGCTGCTGCCCGGAATACATCAGCCTGGGCTGGCCGGCATCGGCTGTCGTCGGCCCCAGGCTTCGCTGGATCAGCGCCTCGACATGGTTGTTGCGCTGGCGCGCGCTGTCGGCGCCCATCACCACCACGATCAGATGCCTGCCGTCGGCATTGTAGGAGGTGACGATGTTGTAGCCGGAGGCACGAATGTATCCGGTCTTGATGCCATCGACGCCGCGCACGCGGCCCAGCATGTCGTTGTGGCCGCGCACCAGCCGGCCGCGGAACATGAAGTCGCTTTCGGAGAAATAGTGAAAATGCTGCGGAAAGCGCTTTTCCAGCGCCATGCCCAGCACCGCCATGTCGCGCGCCGTGGTCACCTGGCCGTCGTCGGGCAGGCCGCAGGCGTTGCGGAAATTGGTGGCGGTCATGCCGAGCTGGCGCGCCTTGGCAGTCATCATGGCGGCGAACTGGTCCTCCGAGCCGCCGCCCAGATACTCGCCCACCGCCACCGCCACGTCGTTTGCCGACTTCACCACCATGGCACGGATGGCGGAATCGACGTCGATCGTCTCGCCGCGCCGGAAGCGCAGTTTCGTCGGCGGCTGCGTGGCGGCGTGGTCGGAAACCGGGATCTGCGTCTGCTTGGTGACGCGGCCGGACTCGAGCGCCTCGAACAGCATGTAGAGCGTCATCATCTTGGTCAGCGAGGCGGGATAGCGCTGCGACCTCGAGTTCACCTCGAACAAGGTCTTGCCGGTCGAGGCATCGACCACGATCGCCGCATATTTCTGCGGCTTCGCCGGCACGGCAAGCACGCTTTCAGGCGGCGCGGCCGTGGTGCAGCCGGCGACGAGCAGCAGCAGGGCCATCGCGGCGATGAGTTTCTGAAGGAAAGGGAAGGGACGGGGCAAGACGGTTCTAAAGCTGTTGCTGAGATGCGGCGAAGCTAACGTACCGCATGTGCCGCGTCCAATGGGTTAACGGCGGCAATAAGGCATTTGCCCAGGTTTTCGGGGTGCGCGCTGCGGGGAGATCGGATGCTGCTTGGCCTTCGCCAATCGCCGGCCGCCTGCTCACCCCCGCTTTGCCTTCCGCCCCTCCTTTCCGTTAATATGCGCCCGGCTTGGTTTTTGGGGGGATCGGCAATGTCGGAAATCGCCACGGGTACCACCTCGCTTCTGCGGGCATCGCTTAGCCGCACCGGCAAATGGGCGGCGAGCTTCGCCTTTGTCAGCGGCGCGATTGGCGACGTGCTCAACCCGCTCGGACCCTTTGCCGCCTATATCGCGCTCGGCGCCGCCGTCGCGGCGTTGATCATCGCCATCGCCATGGTGCTGCGCCTGGTGCTGGCGGCAAAAGCCATGCCGGCGCTGATCTTCGCCACCAGCGCCGCGGCAATCGCCGGCGGCGTCTACGGCATCCAGCAGCAAACGAATTCGCAGAACGGCGTGATCGCCAGCCTCATGCCGGCGATGGCCGAGCTGCAGCAGTCGCTGGGCATCGTCTCGCAGAAAGTGGCGAAGATCGAGAAAACCGTCACAGAGACGCAGAAGACCGTCGAAGCGGTCAAGAAGTCCACCGACACGATGGCGAAGACAACCGAAGAGATCGCGCTGACGCAGAAGCAGCAGACCCAACAGGGCACCGAGACACAGAAGACCGTGGAGGCGGTCAAGCAGACCACCGACAGCTTGGCCGCGGGCCAAGAACAGCAGCAGGCGCAGGCCGAAAAGCTGCAGGCGACCACCGAGCAAATCGCCGCTTCGATCGACACCATCGCCAAGGGCTTCGCGCAGCTCTCCGCGCAGGGCGGCGCCATCGCCGATCCCAAGCGCCCGGACGAATTCTATCATAATGCCCGCGTCTATGAGCTGGCCGGCGACATGCTCAACGCCCGCCGTTCCTATCTTGGTTTTGCCGGCTTCGATGTCGATGCGATCGACCCCTATACGCGCTTTGCCACGCTGCTCAGGGTCCAGGACGGCAAGGCGGGCGCCCGCGAAGTGTTGGGTTCTCTGGCGGAAAAGGCCAAGGCGCCGTCGGTTAAGCTCGTCCATCTGTTGCAGTTCGACGATGTCCAGCGGCTCGACAAGCTCAACGCCTTCATCGCCGCCAACCCGGATTACGCGCCGGCTTACTTTCTCCTGGCGCAGGAATTTTCGGAAGACCGCCTGGGCAGCCAGACGCTGGCCGACAAGCGCAGCGAGGCGACCGCGCTGACCAAATTCGTTTCGTACGAAAAAGACGGCGGCCTGCTCAAATATTTCGTCGATCAGAGCCAACTGGCCGACTGGCTCGACCGCAGCCGCGCCCGGCTGACGGCATTGGGCGACGTGCTCGACCCGTCGCGCTTCGTGCCGACGCTGACGCCGACGCGCTCCAACGCCGGCTGGGCGATGACGATCTCGCTGCCCGAGCCGGCGACGGCGATTTCGTGGCGGCTCGGCGCCAATGGCCCGTTCACCGAGACCGGCATGCTGGCGATGAACGACCAGCGCACCGGCAAGCCGATGCCCAATCCGAGCTTCGAATTGCCGGATAGCACCGCGGCGACCAATATCGGCATCAAATATCTCGACATCCGCGGTCGTGAGACCGGCCCGTTCGACATCCGCTTCGATCCGGATTCAGCGCTCCAGCAGGGCAACAAGCAGATCCTTGACCAGTTCTGGACGTCGTGGATCGCCTTCGACGCAGGCGGCAATCGCGGCCTGGTCTATTTCACCCAGATGCTCTCCTTCCGCTGCGCCATCAGGCAAGTGCATTACAGCCTGAACGGAACTGCGCTCGACAAGGAGATCAAGATGCCACCCTGCGACGCCAAGGACCCTTATGCGATTCCTTCCGACTACCAGCCCTACCTCAAGATCAAGGACGACGTGAAATCGATGGCGGTGCAGGTGACCTATACCGATGGCACCAAGTCGCCGGTCAGGGAGTATAAAAGGCAGTAGGGCCGTTTTCAGCGTGGCGCTGTTCCCCTCTCCTTGCGATTTTTTATCGCGCGTGAAGCGGCGACCTATCCTTCGTCATTCTAGGGTCTGCGCGCGTCGCTTCGCTCCTTGCTCCGCCCTAGAATGACGAAGGATAGGTTGGCGGGGGCGAAAACGCCTGATGCAAATTGCCAGCCATCACACTTGCGTATCCGGTGCTGGACAGGCTTTGCTGCCGCGAGAAAAGATTCGGGAAGCATTCATGGACACGCTCACCATCGGCGCAAAGGGCATCTCGGTTTCGCTCGATCTTGCCGTCGGTCACATCAGTGCCATGGAGGTCGAGGCCGAAGGCCGCCTCCTGAAGCCCGTGCACCGCGCGCCCTGGGTCGGCACGCCGCGCGAGAGCCTGCCGGAAACCCTGCCCGAAGGCACGGTGCGGCTCTCAGGCGATTTCCTCTGCGCGCCTTTCTCCACCAGCGACGTAGAGACCGCACCCCTGCATGGCTGGCCGGCCAACAGCGAGTGGGACATCGTCGACAACGGCGCGGTTCCCGGCGGCTGGCGCGCCGTCTTCCGGCTGCGCCGCAAGGTCATGGGCGCTACTGTCGACAAGGTTTTCACGCTGCGCGACGGCCACCCCTTCCTCTACCAGGAGCACATCTTTTCCGGCGGCTCAGGCGCTATCTCCGTCGCCCATCATCCGATGACGGCGATGACGGGCGGCGGTCGGCTCGCCTTCTCGCCGAAGCGCATGGCCGTCACGCCGCCGATGCCGCCGGAGCCCGATCCGGCCCGCGGCCGCTTCATGCTGGCCTATCCGGCTCGCGCCGCCGACCTCACAAAGTTCCCGCTCGCCGCCGGCGGCACAACCGACCTCACCGGCTACCGCATGGAAGACAGGCGCGAGGATTTCATCACCCTGGTCGAGGCGGACCACGGCGGTCCGGGCTGGACGGCGATTGCCCGCCGCGCCGAGCAGGATCTGGTTCTGGTGCTGAAGAACCCGGCCGAGCTGCCGGTCACCATGCTGTGGTTCTCGAACGGTGGCCGCGACTACGCGCCCTGGAGCGGCCGTCACGTCGGCGTGCTCGGCATCGAGGACGGCCGCACGGCCGTCGGCCACGCCGCTTCGCTCGGCGACAACTGGTTGAAGCATGAAGGCGTGGCCACAGTCTTTGCACTCGCCGAGGGGCGGTCGGTGTCGTTTCGCCATGTCATCGGTGGGGTTCCGTCCGCGGATGTGGAGCCGCCGAGCGGTTTGGAATCGGCGCCCGACCGCCTGCGTGTCCTTGCTGCCGGCGGGGCAGCGCGGGAGGTGCCGTTCGACGGCGGGTTCCTGCGCATCGGCCGCTCGGTTCCTGATTGAGACGTCGGCCAGCGCCTGAGAGTTCGTCATTCCAGGGGACGAGGATGGACGCCTCGGCTAACCTCGAAGGTGCGCAGGCCGCCTAACTTCGGAACGAGGTTTGAATTTTCCGCCGACACCCGCCAAGATGTCGGCTGAACCGCAGCCGGAAAGCCGCCGATGTCCGAGATCGCCCATATCACAGCCGCCATCTTCAAGCGCGCCGGCGGAGCCAGGCGCTTCGTTGTCGCCATCGCCGGTCCGCCCGGCTCCGGCAAGTCGACGCTGTCCGCTGCATTGCATGAGCTGCTGCCGGAAGGCACATCCGAGGTCGTACCGATGGACGGCTTTCATTATGACGACATCATTCTCAACCGCCGCGGCCTGCGCCCCCGCAAGGGCGCGCCGGAAACGTTCGATTTCGCCGGTTTCGAGACGCTCTTGAAGCGCATCCGCTCCGGCGAGCCCGATATCGCGATTCCCGTGTTCGACCGCAGCATGGAACTGTCGCGCGCGGCGGCCGAAATCGTCGGCACCGACACCAAGTTCATCCTGGTCGAGGGTAACTATCTGCTGCTCGACGAGGAACCGTGGTCGCGGCTGGCGCCTTTGTTCGATTTCACCATCTTCGTCGACGTGCCGCGGGGCGAGCTCGAAAGCCGCCTGATGGAGCGCTGGCGCGAGCACGGCAAGTCCGACGAGGACGCCCGCGCCTGGATCGCCTCCAACGACATGCCCAACATCGAGCGGGTGCTGGCGCGGCGCCGGCCGGCCGACATGGTCGTTGGTTCCTTGGTTATTGGTTAACCTGCTCAATTTTCAATATTTTCCGGCGGGAACTTTAAGGTTTTCAGGCCGTTATGACCCTATCCCGAATTGTCCGGCGCCGGAGCAATTCCAGGAAGGCGGGCGAACGCTTTCCCTCCGAAACTGCGAACCGAGAATGCAGGAGCCGTCAGATGGCAACGAACAGCAGAAAAACCGCGCCCAAAAAGGCCAGGGCCAGCCAATCCAGGACGACGCAAGCCCAAGCCGGCGCCGCGGCGGCCGAACGATCGAAGGACGCCAAGCCGGCCTTCGGTAAGGCAGCGCCGAAGAAAGTGACGCCCGGCGCGGCCCACAAGGTCGCGGTCAAGAGCGCGAAACATGCCAAGTCGCCGGCAAGCAAATCGGGGCCGATCCGCACCGTGGCCAGCGTCGCCACAGGAGCGGTCGTCGCCACCGCGCGGCTCGCGGCTTCCGTGTTCGGTCGCGGTGGTGCCAAGGCCAAGGCGAAGTAGCCCCTTTACGCGATTCCGGACGGCGAAGTCGCCGAGCCGGACCTTCGCGATTGGCCACCACGACAGCACGGTCGTCATTCTAGGGCGGAGCAAGGAGCGAAGCGACGCGCGCAGACCCTGGAATCCTGTGTGTTGGTTCTGGTGTATGGTTGAAGTGGGAAGGAGACCGAATGAATCCTGGTCGTCCTTTCGGACAGGCCGTGGCATGGCTCGGTCCCTTCCCACCGGTGAACCATCAACCTGAACAGTTGCACGGGGCTGTTCCAAGCAGACCCCGCACCACAGGAAGAGGCGTGGACATGATAATGCAGAACTATGTCGGCTGCGACATCTCAAAACAGTGGCTCGACTTTTTCGATGAGACAAGCGGCCGCCTTCGGCGCATCGACAACCAGGCCGACACGATCGCGGCCTATGTGGCGGGTCTTGATCCCAGCCGCGACTTCGTTGTCATGGAGGCGACAGGGGTCCATGACCGGCTGTTGCGCCATGCGCTGGCCAA
>NZ_JAIUHH010000011.1:0-171210 GCF_020165015.1 Mesorhizobium sp. CA7 | reverse complement strand
AGCAGAGGGCAGACCTAGAAGCAAACTTCTTCGTCGCCAGCGGCGCACCGCCCTCGTTCGTGGGCCGTATATAGTCGGACCTCCCTCGACGCGTCAACACCGATTTCGAACTTTTTTGAATTTTTTGCGACGAATTTTTCGAACCGCTTTTTCGATAGCCGACTGCCCTTGCGGCAGCCCCCGGGTTATCCGCAACGAGGCCCTATTGCCGCCGCATTAGGGCGTGAAACCGGCCCATATGAGGAAGGCGCGCGCGTACATGCGAGGCGCGCCGACGACGGATGACAGGGCGCCCTGCGCAAGGGGGCGCATGATTTGGGATATCGGCCCCGGCCTGCCGCTTCGTTGACTTCAACCGCCGTGACAGGCAATTGTCATGGCCACAACGACAACGACAAGCCGTTTCGCCTGGGGAAGAAGCAGCCTTTCTGGATGCAAGACACCGAAGAGGTCATAGCCGAACTCGGCAACGAGCCGCCGCTGATCGCGGACGGCCGCAGCGGTCCGCCCGATCGCCGCGAGGTCTCGGCGCGCTGGCTGTCAGGCACCTTCCTCACCGGCGTGACATCGAGCGTGTTGATGGGCGTGGCGTTGTTCGCCGCCCTTGACGGGCGCCAGCAATTGGCGACCCCGCCGGAAATCGCCGAGCTCATCGGTCTTGCCAGCGGCGGCGATGATTCCGGCGAGCAGGCAAAGACCACAAGGCTGGTGGCACCCCGACAGATCGCCCGGGCGAAGGACCGGCGGCGCATGGAAGTGTCGATGGTCACCAAGGTCGGCGACCGTGACGTTATCCACACCATGCCCTTCGTGCAGATCAAGATGGCCCTGGCCGCCGGCCACACCACCAGCCGCCCCTACCCGCCGTTCGACCCGATGCAGGTGTTCGGCGACGACAGCGACGACAACGCGCAACCCGCAACGGCCACCGCGGTCGCCGGGCAGATCTACGGCGCCAAGGTCGAAAGCGAGATGAGCCTGAAGACGGTCGATTTCCCGATCGAGACGGCCTCCTTCGACGAAAAAAGCGATCTCTCCGCCGACGAGGTTGAAAAGGTGGTGCGGGACGCCGGCACCGGCTTGAGCGACGGCGCCGTCCAGGTGGCAGCACTGCACTATATCGATCCGCAGCGGTTCGGCGATGCCTTCGCCGAATCGATGGCCGGCTCCTACGACGTGAAGATCACGCAGGAAAACGTCTCGGTGGCGCCGCGTGCCACGCCGGATGACCAGACGCCTGCCTTCGCCGAGGAAATCATTCCCTTCACCAAGGATACCGATATCGCCGAGGCCTTTGCCGATTCGGGCTACACCGGCGATGACGCGACTGGCATGGCGGAGGCGATCGCCAAGCTATTGAACGCGCCGGCGCTGAAGGCCGGGACGGTGCTGCGCGTTGGCCTCGAGGTGCGCGGCGACATCGCCAAGGTCGTGCGCACCAGCGTCTATGACAAGACCACGCACATCGTCACCATAGCGCTCGACGACCGAGGCCAGTATGTGCCGGCGCAGGAGCCGGAGCCCAATCCCGAGCTTTTGACGGCGTTCGATGATTCGCAACCCGTCGTGGTGCGTGGCAATCTGCCCAATGTCTATGACGGCATCTACCGCACCGCCTATTCCTACGGCATGTCGAAAGCGATGACGCAGAAGCTGATCAAGCTGCTCGCTTCCGACGTGGATTTCCAGTCGCGGCTCTCGCCTTCCGACCGCCTCGAAGTGCTGTTCTCCCAACCTGACGGCGACGACCAGGCCTCCGACGGCTCCGAGCTTCTCTACGTCTCGTCGACCTTCGGCGGACAAACGCGCAACTTCTATCGCTTCCAGATGCAGGACGGCAGCGTCGACTATTTCGACGAGAACGGCAGCAGCGCCAAGCAGTTCCTGCTGCGCAATCCGCTGCCCAATGGGCGCTTCACCTCCGGCTTCGGCGCACGCCGGCATCCGATCCTTGGCTACGTCCGGATGCACACCGGCACCGACTGGGCAGCGCCGATCGGCACGCCGATAATCGCCGCCGGCAACGGCGTGGTCGAGAAGGCCGGCTGGGCCGGCGGCTACGGCAAGCAGATCATAATCCGCCACGCCAATGGTTACGAGACCTCCTACAATCACCAGAGCGCTTTCGCCAAAGGCATCGAGGAAGGCGTTCATGTCCGGCAGGGGCAGGTCATCGGCTATCTCGGCCAGACCGGCCTCTCTACCGGCCCGCACCTTCACTACGAACTGATCGTCAACGGCACCAAGGTCGATTCGATGCGCGTGCGCCTGCCGGTCGGCAAGGTTCTGAAGGGCGACGATCTCGTCGCCTTCAAGAAAGAGCGCGAGCGCATCGACGATCTTCTGAAGCAGGAAGACGGCAACGCGCTGAAGGTTGCCAGCGCCAAGACTGATTCGCAGCTTCCGAACTAATCTTGCTCATCGTTTGTCTTTTGCGGCCAGGGCGATGCCTGTCCGGGAACCGTGAACCAGACGGTGAGTGAAGACAGCACGCAAAGCAGCGCCGTCACCGCCGCGACCGCGGCGAAAGCCGAATCGCTTGCCGCAATCCTGGCCGCTTCGATATTGGCGGCCAGCCCGGAGGCCGGCGGCTCGCCGAAACCGGGCACCCCGGCGGCATTGCCGGTCATCCGCGCGTAAACCCAGGCCGCCAGCGAGCCCATCGCCGCCACCGCGATCAGGCCGCCGACGCGCGAGACCGCGTTGTTGATGCCGGATGCAGCCCCGGTATCCTTGTCCTCCACGGACGTCATGACCGCGGTCGACAGCGGCGACACGACTTGCGCCATGCCAAGCCCCATCAGCGTCATCAGCGGAAAGGTGCCGATCCAGAAATCGTGGATGCCGAAATGGGTAAGCAAGGCAAGGCCGGCGAAGGCGATGGCGACGACCATGCTGCCGCTGGCGATCGGGAAACGCGGACCGATGCGATCCGACCACTGGCCGACCGGTCCGGACAAAAGCGCGATCGACGCCGACAGCGGCACGAAGATGAAGCCGACCTCGGCCTCGCTCAGCCTCCAGCCGGCGATCAACAGCATCGGCAGGTAGAACAAATTGGCCGACAGCGCGAAATAAAGGAAAAACGTCGCCAGATTGGCGCCGGCAAAGGCCCTGATCCGGAACAGGCCGAGATCGATCATCGGGTCGCGCCGCCTGTGCTCGTAAAAGATGAAGACAACAAGCAGGACCACGCCGGCAACGATCGCCGGGCCCGACATCAACCCTGCGCCTTCGGCATTCATCGCCGTCAACCCGTAGGCGAGCAGGCCGAAAGCAAGCGTCGCCAGCGCCGCGCCGCCAAGGTCGAGGCTGCGTTTTTCGGTCGGCTTGTCGGCCGGCACCTTGGCCAGAAGCAGATAGATCGAGATCAGCCCAAGCGGCAGGTTGATGGCAAAGATCGCGCGCCAGACGCCATTGCCGAAAGTCGACAGCACGAAGCCGCCCAGCACGGGACCGAGCGCCGTGGTCAGCGCCGAGGCGGCGGCCCAGATGCCGATCGCCCGGCCGCGCTCCTTCTTCGGATAGGCTTTGGCGATGAGGGCCAGGCTGCCCGGCACCATGATCGCCGCACCAATGCCCTGGATGGCGCGGAAGGCAATCAATATAGCCGGATCAGGCGCCAGCGCGCAGGCGAGCGAAGCCGCGACGAACAGCGCGATCCCGATCACGAAGGCGCGCCGCAGTCCAAACCGGTCGCCGGCAGCGCCCCCTACCAGGATGAGCGCCGACAGCGTCAACGCATAGGCGTTGGAAATCCACTGCGCTTGCGCCAGGCTGGCGCCGAGATCCGCGCGCAGCGCCGGCATGGCGATCGCTAGGATCGAACCGTCGATGAAGCCGAGCGCAGAGGCGAGGATCGCAGCGACCAGCACGAATTTTCGCTGGGTCTGAGGACAAAACGTGCCGTTCGCCCGCGCGGGCGAATGCGAATCGGCAGTGGTTTCATTCGCTGATGACATCGGATCCCTGCTTAGCCCCCTTGCGCGGGCGCAACAACAAGCCAGGGCATCGCTGTTCTTGAAACCAGATGACAGAGCATGATGCCGAAACGTGTGAAGCGGTTTTCGGACGACATCATGCTCTCTCTTTTTGATTTAGGGCCGGATGGCGAGGTGGGCTCAATCCTGATGCAAACCGCCACCGGCGTGCTAGGTTCCACGATCATGCGTGAGAGGGGGAATCCATGAAGCGGCCGCTCGAACCGTCGGCGGAAGGACGCGGACGCATCGTCGGCGTGACCGACGGCGTTTTCGCCATCGCGCTGACCTTGATCGTGCTGGAGATCAGAGTGCCGTCGCATGAGGCGGTGCATTCGGAAGGCGAATTGCTCGCCGCGATCCTGGCGCTGGCGCCGCGATTCCTGACTTATGCGCTGAGCTTCCTCACGCTCACCATCTTCTGGTTCGGACAGCAGGCACAGCATGGCCTGATCGCGAAATCGGACCGGCGGCTCGCGACGCTCAACCTGTGCTTCCTTGCCTTTATCGCGCTGCTGCCCTTCTCAACCGACCTTCTCGCCGATTTCCTGGCATTCAGGGGCCCGGTACTGGTCTACTGGCTGAACCTGCTGATGCTGGGCGCCACACTGTACGCAAGCTGGTGGTATGCCGACAGGAACGGCATGATCTCCGAGGACGTCGATGCTGGAACGCGCCGCACCGTCTACAAGCGGATCGTCAAGGCGCAGATCCTGTGGGCGGTCGGCGCGGCGCTTTGCCTGATCACGCCGCTGCTCAGCATAGGCTTCATCCTGCTGGTGCAGCTCATCTATGCCGCGGCGCCGCGCGCCTTACTGCTGCGTAAACTCATCGGTTGAGGTCCCGCCGACATCCGCGATTGTTGATCCGCCCACGAACTCCACCGTGACGCCCGGCGACACCAGCTTGGCAAGCTCGCGTGCATCCCAGTTGGTCAGGCGCACGCAGCCATGGCTCTCGGTTTTGCCAATCTTGGAGGGATCGGGCGTGCCGTGAATACCGTAGGTCGGCTTGTCGAGTGCGATCCAGACCGAACCGACCGGACCGTTCGGTCCCGGGGGGACGGTCAGGATCTTGTCGTTCTGGCCCTGCTTGAAATTGATGTTCGGATTGTAGGTGTAGTTCGGGTCGAGAGCGATGCGCGAGACGGCATGGATGCCGGTCGGCGACGGCGTGTCGGCCGAGCCGATGGTCGCAGGATAGGCCGCGACCAGCTTGCCGCTCCCATCATAGGCGTAGACTTCCTTCTTGGTCTTGTCGGCGATGATACGCGTTACCGGCGTCGAGACCAGCTTGCCGAAATTGGCGACCTTGATCGTCGTGCCCGGGCGATTGAAGTCCACGCCCTTGTTGATCGACTTCAGATAGGTCTCGTCCATATGGAAGCGTTCGGCCAGTGCCTCTGTGACCGAGGTGTAGCACATGCAGTTGAGCTTGGCCTTCTGGCTGTAGTCCTCCGGTATCGAGGCGACGTAAGGGCCGGCCGCGTCTTCCGGCGTGATCGTGTAGGAGGCGAAGGCGTCGCCGCCCGACTGTGCGAGCGCCGCCTGGATGCCGACTGCATCGGTGGATTTCAGATTGGTACCGTTTATTTCGTTGTAGGCGGCCAGCGCCTTGTCGACGTTCGAGCCGAAGCGCCCGTCGATCACGCCCGGCGAAGCGCCGCCGCGATCGAGCAGCACCTGCAGCGCGGCAACGTCCTGGCGCACGCCGAGCGACAGCGACGGATCGACCGTGGCCTTGCCACCAGTGTTCGGCGGCAGCGACGGCTCGGCGTCCGGATTGGTTTGAAGCACTTCGCCCTGGCCCGGCTGCTCCGGGTCGATCGACGCTTCGTTCAGCGGCTGGCGCTTGATGGTGTCGGATTTCGGCGCCTCCGGATAAGTGGTGGCATAGCCTTCATCGTTGTTGGGCGCCGGCGGATAGGCATCGACGGAATTGTCGTCGTACTCATCGACCGGCGGCGGGATGACACGGCCGTTCTCTTCCAATTGCCGACGACGGAAGCGAGCCATGTCATCGGGATTGTCGAGATAATAGCGGTCGTCGTCTTCGGCCGGCGCGCGGCCGAGTTCCTGCATGCGCATCTGCCGGCGAAGCGCGCGGCGGTCGAGCCTGCTGCCCGGCGGCTGGATGGCGATGACCTTGCCGGTGTCGGCATCGACCAGCACCCGGTTGCCCCTGGCGTCGTAGTAGATATCGATATTGCCGTCCTGGGCCAGCATCAGCGCGCCGCGCTCAGCCGGGCGCGCAGGCCGCGCACCATCCGCGCTCGGCATGGCGAACGCACTGGAAGACACCAGCCCGGCCGCGAGTGCCGAAAGGGAAAAGATCAAGCGCAGCATGGGGTCAAGCTCTCCGGTCGACTCGGGCTTCTGGCGGGCGAACCTTCGTCAGCAAACCAGCTAGCCAAATTAAGATTCCAACATGAACCGGGCATGAAGATGGCGGGTTTCCGGTACCTTGAGGAATATGAGCTCATGCATGTTGCCCAAGAATACGCAGCGGTTCTTGGGGCCGACATGCGAAACAACAGCTAAAGCGCATCGACCACATCCGTTTCGGCGCGACGCGCCTTAGCCTGCGGCAAGCCCCAATTCCTTGCGTGCCTGTCTGGTCAGCTTGAGGACGACCAGGCGATGGCTCTCGCGCAGATAGTCCTCGAGCGCCGCATCATCCATGCTTTGGCTTGTCTGACGCTGGATCCATTTCATGCCGCGCGAGGCGAGATAGGGCGCCGGCCGGCAGCCCGGCTGATCCTTCAGCACGTCATAGGCCATCTCGGAACATTTGAAGGTGACGAAGAGCTCGCCGCCCTCGTTCCAGCCGCCGATGGCGAACACCTTGCCGCCGACCTTCCAGACATGGGCGCCGCCCCACTGAACGACATGCGTCGTGGCGGGCAATGAAGCGCAGAAGCCGTTGTAATCGTCGAGCTTCATCAAGTCCTTCGCGGTCATCCGAATCGGCAGCCGATTATGCGCAATCACTGCGAATAACAAAGCGCGCCGCACCATACGATGCGACGCGCTTCGCGTTCATTCAAGCTCGCCCGAAATCAGGCGGCGGCTTCCGTCGCCACCACGGTCGGCTTCGAGCGGAAGTTCAACCGGTCGGAGCCGGCGGTGACCTTGACGGTCGAGCCGTCGAGAATCTCGCCGAGCAGGATCTTCTCTGCCAGCGGATCCTGCAGCTCCTTCTGCATCACCCGCTTCAGCGGCCTGGCGCCATAGGCCGGATCGTAGCCCTTCGACGCCAGCCACTCGATGGCGTCGTGATCCAGCGACAGCGCGATCTTGCGGTCGGTAAGCAGGTTCTCCAGCCGCTTGAGCTGGATCTCGACGATGCGGTCCATGTCCAGCCGGCGCAGCCGGTGGAACAGGATCACCTCGTCGACGCGGTTGAGGAACTCCGGCCGGAACGAGGCCTTCACCACGCTCATCACCTCGTCGCGCACGGCGTCGACATCCTGGTCGTCGCTGAGATTGACCAGATACTCGGCGCCAAGATTGGACGTCATGATGATCAGCGTGTTGCGGAAGTCGACCGTGCGGCCCTGGCCATCGGTCAGCCTTCCGTCGTCGAGCACCTGCAGGAGCACGTTGAACACGTCCGGATGCGCCTTCTCGATCTCGTCGAACAGCACGACCTGATAGGGCCGGCGACGCACCGCTTCGGTCAGCGCACCGCCTTCCTCATAGCCGACATAGCCGGGAGGCGCGCCGATCAGCCGGGCGACGGAGTGCTTCTCCATGAACTCCGACATGTCGATGCGCACCAGCGCCGTCTCGTCGTCGAACAGGAAGCTGGCCAGCGCCTTGGTGAGCTCGGTCTTGCCGACGCCGGTCGGTCCGAGGAACATGAACGAGCCGATCGGCCGGTTCGGATCCTGCAGCCCGGCGCGGGCGCGGCGCACGGCCTTGGACACCGCCTGCACGGCTTCGCCCTGGCCGACGACGCGCTTGCCGATCTCGTCTTCCATGCGCAAGAGCTTCTCGCGCTGCCCCTCCAGCATCTTGTCGACCGGAATGCCGGTCCAGCGCGACACGACATGCGCGACGTGGTCGGGCGTGACCACCTCTTCCACCATGCCGGTCTTGCCGTCCTGCGCCTCGGCTTCCTTGAGCTTCTTCTCGAGCTCCGGGATCTTGCCATAGGCAAGCTCGCCGGCGCGCTGGAACTCGCCCTTGCGCTGCGCGATCGCCAGTTCGTTGCGCGTCTCGTCGAGCTGTTTCTTCAGGTCGGCGGCAAGGCCAAGCTTCTGCTTTTCGGCCTGCCACTTGGTGGTCAGCTCGCTCGATTCCTCCTCGAGATCGGCGAGTTCCTTCTCCAGCCGGGCAAGCCGGTCCTTCGAGGCCTCGTCCTTCTCGACCTTCAGCGCCTCGCGTTCGATCTTGAGCTGCATGATGCGGCGGTCGATCTCGTCCAGCGCCTCGGGCTTGGAATCGACCTGCATGCGCAGCCTGGACGCCGCCTCGTCTATCAGGTCGATCGCCTTGTCGGGAAGGAAGCGGTCGGCGATGTAGCGGTTGGAAAGCGCGGCCGCCGATACAAGTGCGGAATCGGAGATGCGCACCTTGTGGTGCTGCTCGTACTTCTCCTTCAGGCCGCGCAGGATCGAAACCGTGTCTTCCACCGTCGGCTCGTCGACGAAGACGGGCTGGAAACGGCGGGCAAGCGCGGCATCCTTTTCGACATGCTTGCGGTATTCGTCGAGTGTGGTCGCGCCGACGCAGTGCAATTCGCCGCGCGCCAGCGCGGGCTTCAACAGGTTCGAGGCGTCCATCGCGCCGTCCGCCTTGCCGGCGCCGACCAGCGTGTGCATCTCGTCGATGAACAGGATGATGTTGCCGCTGGCCGAGGTTACCTCGTTGAGCACGGCCTTCAGCCGCTCCTCGAACTCGCCGCGATATTTGGCGCCGGCAATCAGCGCGCCCATGTCGAGCGCCATCAATTGCTTGTCCTTCAGCGATTCCGGCACGTCGCCATTGACGATGCGCAGCGCCAGGCCCTCGGCAATCGCCGTCTTGCCGACGCCCGGCTCGCCGATCAGCACGGGATTGTTCTTGGTGCGCCGCGACAGCACTTGGATGGTGCGGCGGATCTCGTCGTCGCGGCCGATGACCGGATCGAGCTTGCCGGCGCGGGCGTCGGCGGTGAGGTCGCGCGCGTATTTCTTCAGCGCGTCATAGCCCTGCTCGGCGCTGGCCGAATCGGCGGTGCGGCCCTTGCGGATGTCGTTGATCGCCTGGTTGAGCGCCTGCGCGGTGACGCCCGCCTTGGACAGGATGTCGGCGGTCTTGGCCGACTTCTCCATGACAAGCGCCTGCAGCAGCCGCTCGACGGTGACGAAGCTGTCGCCGGCCTTCTTGGCCAGGTCCTCGGCGGTTGAGAACACTTTGGCCAGCGGCTGGGCGAGGTAAAGCTGGCCGTTGCCACCTTCGACCTTGGGCATCGCCTCAAGCGCCGTCTCGACGCCGAGCTTGACGTCGCGGACATTGCCGCCGGCGCGCTCGATCAAGGATGCGGCGAGGCCCTCGTCATCGTCGACGAGCACCTTCAGTATATGTTCGGGCGTAAATTGCTGGTGGTTGCGCGAGAGCGCCATGGTCTGCGCGGACTGGATGAAGCCGCGCACGCGCTCCGAGTATTTTTCAAGATTCATTCGCTGTCTCCTTCCATCACCGGCCCACTTTGCGGCACCGGATCAGATTGCGGTGACGGACCCGCTCAAAAGAGCCGAGCCCTGTTCAGCCGAGATATGGTGTATGGGCCACGGTCCCTCAAGACGCCTTGATGTCGATCAATGCAGAATATTCCCAGGCGCGCATATACAAAAACGGCGGAGATTTCTCTCCGCCGTCAGCGATGCTTGAAATGGCGTCTGGATCAGTTGTTTGCGTCGGCAGCTACAGGCTCGCCGGCGGCTTCGTTGACAACAGGTGCCGGCTCGCTGGCGGCAGGCTCCCTCGCCTGGTTCGCCTCTTCGGCCGGCTTGGCGCCGACCTCGTCGCTATTGTTCGCCGCGTTGCGCGTTTCGCCTGAACTTTCAGGACCGGAACCTTCGGGGCTCGAGCCCTCCGGCTGGTCGCTCTGCCCGCCACCGACCTGGTCGGCATAGCTGCCGCGGGGACGCCGCGGACGCCGCGGACGGCGGCCGCCATTGTCCTGGGCGGCTTCGTTGAGCTCGGCCTGTGCGGCAAGGGCGGCAGGCGAGAAACTGTCGAACTGCGGCGCCTGCACGGCCTGTGAACCAGCCTCGCCGGTCGCCTCGGGCTGCGCCTGTCCCTCATTGCGGCGGTTCTGGTCGAACTGCTGGCCGCCCTGCTCGCCGCGCTGCGCGTTTTCGCCACGCTGACCGTTCTGGCCATACTGGCCGCCGCCGTTGCGGCGGTCACGATGCCGGTCGCGGCCATTGTTGTCGCGCTGGTTGTTGTCGCGACGGCTGTTGTTGTCGCGGCCGTTTTCCTGGTTGTAGGCGAGTTCCGCCGGCGTGCCTTCGATCACTGGCTGCGGGCCGGAGCCGCTCGCCGTGCCCGGCGCATCGGCGCCGTTGCCGCTGTTGTTGCCGATATTGTCGAACTCCTCGCGATCTTCGTCCATATCGTCGTCGAAGTCGTCGCGGTTCTGCTGAGTGTTCTGGATCGGCATCTGCGCCTGCGCGGCGGCAATGATGCGATTGTAATGCTCGGCGTGCTGGAGGTAGTTCTCCGCCATAACCCGGTCGCCGGAGCTTTGCGCGTCACGGGCGAGTGTGGCGTATTTTTCGGCGATCTGCTGAGCCGATCCGCGGATCTTCACGTCCGGGCCGTTGCTCTCGTAGTTGCGGGTCAGGGGATTGGGCCCCTTGCGGTTGTTGTTGTTGCCACCGCCGCCATTGTTGTTGCGACCGCGCATGCGCCTGTTCTGCTGTTGTGGCCTCATTAGACTCTCTTCATAGTGAATTTTCGAAAAACTCTTCACGAACGGTGGCGCTCATGCAGCCAGCCGTTTCGTCTCTTCACCGGCGTTCGCCCGCATCAATTGCGTTGGCGCCACGTGCCATCCTGTCCCGGTTACATCACTTGCCGGATGATTCCCGCACGAAGCTTGGGCGTCGTTTGCGCAAGAAGGCAGCTATTTCCAAGGAAAACCGAATCGCTGGGAGCACTGCCTGCTTCGTCTCATCCGGTTGAGCCGGACCCTAACTGCATTCCCGGGTATTGCCAAGCGGTTTTTTCGCACTGCATCAGGGCTTTCAACGCTCGAACACCAGAACTCTGTCATTGCCGCCGAGATCGCGATGTGACCCGGTTAACACATAGCCGGCTGCCGCGAATATCCCGGTGACCTCGTTTTTCTGCGTATGGCCGATCTCGACCGCTACCTTGCCTTGCGCTTGCAGAAATTCCGCCGCTTCAGCGGCAATGACCCGATAGGGGTCCAAACCGTCCGCACCGCCGTCCAGCGCCCGGTGCGGGTCGAAATCGCGGACCTCGTCCTGCAGATTTCCGATGTCTCGACTGGGTATATAGGGAGGGTTCGAGGCAATTACATGGTAGTGGCCCGAAACTTTTTCGAACCAGTTGGAATGCAAGGCTTTGAAGCGTTCGCCGAGCCTCAGGTCCCGGGCATTTCCAGCCGCAACTGCCAATGCGTCGAGCGAAATGTCGACGCCCGTCGCGGTGGCGGCCGGAACGGCGCTGAGCAGCGCCAGCGCGATGGCGCCGGTGCCCGTGCCGAGATCGAGAATGCGGCATTCGCCAAGCCTTTCGGCCGTTGCCCGCGCAAAGGGCAGGACGGCGTCGACCAGCGTCTCGGTGTCCGGCCGGGGCTCCAGCGTCTCCGGCGAAAGCGACAGGCGCAAACCGTAGAATTCGCGGTAGCCGAGGATGCGGTGCACCGGCTCGCCTGCGACGCGACGCCTCAGGGCCGCTTCGATGGCCGAAAGCGCCGCCGAACCCACTTCTTGTCCCGGTTCGGCGATGGCCTGGGTACGGGTCGTGCCCGAGAAATGCTCGACGATCAGCCGCGAATCGAGCGCCGGATCGTCGATGGCGGCTATAGCCAGACGCTCGCGCGCTGCCCTGAGCAGCGGTCCGAGCGCGGCGGGCAGTCGATCAGCCATCGAGGCTCATATCGGCAAGCAGCTTCGACTGATGATCGGCGATCAGCGCGCCGACGATCTCGTCCAACTCGCCCATCATCACCCGGTCGAGCTTGTAGAGCGTGAGGTTGATACGGTGGTCGGTGACACGGCCTTGCGGGAAATTGTAGGTGCGGATGCGCTCCGAGCGGTCGCCCGAGCCGACCTGCGATTTTCGCGACGACGAGCGCTCCTCATCCGCGCGGCTGCGCTCGAGATCGTAGAGTCTGGCCCTCAGGATCTGCATGGCGCGCGCCCGGTTCTGGTGCTGCGACTTTTCCGCCTGCACCACCATGATGCCGGTCGGCAAATGGGTGATGCGAACCGCCGAATCGGTGGTGTTGACGTGCTGGCCGCCCGAGCCGGAGGCCCGCATCGTGTCGATGCGGATGTCCTCCGCCCGGATTTCGATATCGACCTCCTCGGCCTCGGGCAGCACGGCGACGGTCGCGGCCGAGGTGTGGATGCGCCCGCCGGCCTCGGTTTCCGGCACGCGCTGTACGCGGTGCACGCCGGATTCGAACTTCAGATGCGCGAACACGCCCTTGCCCGATACCGCGGCGATGATTTCCTTGTAGCCGCCGACCTCGCCCTCGCTCGCCGATACCACCTCGAAGCGCCAGCCGCGCGAGGCGGCATAGCGCTCATACATGCGAAAGAGATCGCCGGCGAACAACGCCGCCTCGTCGCCGCCTGTGCCGGCGCGGATTTCGAGGATGGCGTTCCTCTCGTCGGCCGCATCCTTGGGCAGCAGCAGGATCTGGATGTCCTTCTGCAGCGCCTCGATGCGGCTCTCGACCTCCGGCAGGTCGGCCTCGGCCAGCGCGCGCATCTCGGCATCGGTCGCTTTGTCGGCAAGCATCGCCTCGAGGTCCGCCTGCTCCTGCTCGGCGGCGCGCAGCGCCCGGATCTTGCCCACCATCTCCTGGATGTCGGCATATTCCGAAGCCATCTTCACATAGGCGTCGGCGGCGGGTCCGGCCGACATCTGCGCCTCGAGCATGTCGAAACGCTTGACGACTTGATCCATACGGTCGCGGGGCAGGTTGATCATGATCTTCGAACTTCGATGGAATTCACGTCAGGGCGAGCCGAAAATGGGGAATTTCGAGAACCGGAGCGGAATGTACATTTAGGTACATGAGCACCGGAAGCGCAGAAAATCGCCATTTGCAGACCGCCCTCACATGAATCTAGAGCGGAATCGAGCGATCGTCTGCAAAGGCCTGTAGCAAGGCTCGCATCGGCAATTTCTGGCTGGGCGCCATTAGATTGTCGTCGAAAAAGGCCTTCAGTTCCTGCAGCGGCAGCTCGGTGAGCATCGCCTTGACCGGGCCGATCGATGCCGGCGACATGGAGATCGAGCGGAAGCCGAGACCGATCAGCGCCATGGCCGAGATCGGCTTGCCGGCCAGCTCGCCGCAGAGCGTCACCGGGGTGTCGTTGCGCACGCCGGCATCGGCAATCGTCTTCAGCACCCGCAGAAACGGCGTCGACAGGTTGTCGAAGCGGTCGGCGAGCTGGGTGTTGCCGCGATCGACGGCCATGACGAACTGGAAGAGGTCGTTGGAGCCGACCGAAACGAAATCCACCGCCTTCATCAATTCGTCGAGCTGGAACAGCAGCGACGGCACCTCCAGCATCGCGCCGAGCTTGAGGCTGGTGGGCAGGTGATGCGCAAAGCGTGACAAATGCCGGACCTCGCGGTCGATGATCTCGCGCGCCTGCGCGATTTCCGACAGCTCGGTCACCATCGGCAGCATCAGCTTCAGCTCGCGGCCGCCGCTGGCCTTCAGCAGCGCCCGTATCTGAGTCCTGAGCAGGCCGGGACGGTCGAGGGTGAGCCGGATCGCCCGCCAGCCCAGCGCCGGGTTCTCTTCCTGCACCGCGCCCTTGAAATAGGGCAGCACCTTGTCGCCGCCGATGTCGATGGTGCGGAAGGTGACCGGCTTGCCGCGCGCCGCCTCGAGCACGTCGCGGTAAAGCCGTTCCTGCGCCTCGGCGCGGGGGAAGGTCGAGGCAACCATGAACTGCAATTCGGTGCGGAACAGGCCGATGCCGGCGGCGCCCGATTCGGTCAGCTGCGGCAGGTCGACGGCCAGGCCCGCATTCATCAGCAGATCGACCGGAACGCCGTCCTTGGTCAGCGACGGCTTCTTGCGCAGCTCGCGATAGACCTCCTGCCGCCGCGCCCTGAAGCGGACCTTCTCGGCATAGGCGGCTTCCAGGTCGGACTGCGGCCTGAGATGGATGGTGCCTTCCTCGCCGTCGACGATGATGGCGTCGCCGTTTTCCGCCATGGAAACGGCGCCCTTCATTTGTCCGGCGACGGGAATGCCCATGGCGCGCGCGACGATCACGACATGGCTGGTGGCGGCGCCATCCTCCAGCACCAGGCCGCGCAGTTTGTCGCGCGGATAGTCAAGCAGCTCGGCCGCGCCCATCGAGCGGGCGACGATGATGGCGTCCTTGGGCAGCGAGGCCGCGACATCTTCCGGACCGCGTCCCATCAACTGGCGCAGCAGCCGGTTGGCGAGGTCGTCGAAATCGCTCATCCGCTCGCGCAGATAAGGGTCGGTCATGTGCAGCATGCGCGCGCGCATGTCGCTCTGCACCTTTTCGACGGCGGCTTCCGCCGTCAGGCCGTTGCGGATCGCCTCTTCCAGCCGCCGCACCCAACCGCTGTCGTTGGCGAACATGCGATAGGCCTCGAGCACCTCGCGGTGCTCGCCCTCGAACGCGACCTCGCGCCGCTCCAGCATGTCGTCGATGGAGAGCCGGAGCGAGCCGAGTGAGGACTGCAACCGGCGCACCTCCTCCTCGCTGTCCTCGTTGAAGAGGTTGGTGACAACGATGCGCGGCTCGTGCAGCACGACATGGCCGAGCCCGACGCCCTCATTGAAGGAAAGGCCGGTGAAGCTCACCGGGCGGCGCAGGTCGAGCTCCAGCCCCGGCTTGGTCAGGCGGGCGAGATCGCCGGTGGCGATCATCTCGGCGATCACCATCGCCGTCGTTTCCAGCGCCTCGACCTCGTCGTCGCGGTAATGGCGCATGGTCTTGTTCTGCACCACCAGCACGCCCAGCGTGCGCCCTGCCCGCAGCACCGGCACGCCGAGGAAGGAGTTGTAGATCTCTTCGCCCGTCTCCGGGAGGTAGGCGAAAGCCGGATGCTCCTGCGCATTGGATAGATTGAGCGGTCGCGCGCTGGCGGCGATCGTGCCGACCAGGCCCTGCCCGAGCCGCAGCTGCGCCAGGTGGACGGCGTTGGGATTCAAACCCTCGGTGGCGTAGAGCTCGAGCACCGAATCGGCGCGCAGCACATAGAGCGAGCAGACTTCGGCGACCATGTTGGAGGCGATGTCGCGCACGATGCGGTCGAGCCGCTCCTGCGGCTCCAGCGGCTCCTGCATGAGCTCGCGAAGCCGTTTGAGCAGAACGCGCGGGCCACTGGCCGTATCACGCATCGCGGCTTGTTCTCCAATGGGCATTTCGCCCGCCGCAGTTTCTCCCGCGGCCGGCGTTCACGCAACAACTGACTCAGTTCTTGCTATTGCTTATCGAGCCCGTAGACGGAATGCAAAGTACGAACTGCAAGTTCCGTATAGGGACCGTCGATCAGTATCGAGATTTTGATCTCGGAAGTGGTGATGGCGCGGATGTTGATCGCCTTGTCGGCCAGCGCCTTGAAGGCGGTGGCGGCGACGCCGGCGTGGCTGCGCATGCCGATGCCGATGACCGAGACCTTCGACATGCCGGCTTCCGACTGGACGACGTCGTAGCCGACATCGGGTTTCAGCCTCTCCAGCACGGCAAGCGCCTTGTCGACGTCGCCGGACGGCACGGTGAAAGTCATATCGGTGAACTTGCCGTCCTCGGAGATGTTCTGGACGATCATGTCGACATTGATGTTGGCCTCGGCCAGCGGGCCGAAGATGCCGGCGGCGACGCCTGGACGGTCGCCGACGCGGCGCAGCGAGATCTGCGCTTCGTCCTTGGCGTAGGCAATTCCGGTGACGACCTGCTGTTCCACGATCTCTTCCTCGTCGCAAATAAGCGTTCCGGGCGGATTGAGCAAATCCCCCATTCCGGGCGCGTCGGGATCGTCGAAGGACGACCGCACGAAGGTACGCACCCTGTGTACCATGGCAAGCTCGACCGAGCGTACTTGCAGCACCTTGGCGCCGAGCGAAGCCATTTCGAGCATTTCCTCGAACGAAATCTTGGCCAGCCGACGGGCTTTCGGCTCGATACGAGGGTCGGTCGTGTAGACGCCGTCGACATCGGTATAGATGTCGCAACGGTCGGCCTTGACCGCGGCGGCGATCGCCACGGCGCTGGTGTCGGAGCCGCCGCGGCCGAGCGTCGCAATGCGGTTGTCCGGGCCGATGCCCTGGAAGCCGGCTATGACGGCCACCTGGCCCTCGCCGAAGCGCTTGATCAGGAAGGCGCCGTCGATATCGAGGATCCGCGCCGCGCCATGCGCATTGTCGGTCTTGATCGGGATCTGCCAGCCCTGCCAGGACCGTGCATGGATGCCCATGTTCTGCAGCGTGATCGCCAGGAGACCGGCCGTGACCTGCTCGCCCGACGCGACAACGGCGTCATATTCGCGCGCGTCGTGCATGGGCGAGGCTTCGCGGGTCCAGCCGACCAGCTCGTTGGTCTTGCCGGCCATCGCCGAGACCACCACGGCAACCTCGTGGCCGGCATCGACCTCGCGTTTGACATGGCGCGCCACGTTGCGGATGCGGGCGATGTCGGCGACCGAGGTTCCGCCGAATTTCATCACGATACGCGCCATGGAAGCGAAATGCCTTTGACTGAAGCCGGCTCGAGCCCGGAACGAGAGGAAACGCCGGGTAAGCCCGGCGCCGGAATGCGCGGCCTCCTTAGCCAAAACAGCAACGCTTCGCAAGCGAGCGCGGCCAAGAGCGGCCCGGCACCGTCTATCCTGACAGAATCTTGTCGCCGATCATGCCATAAGACCGACGAAACGGCCCGTTGGGAGATTGTCATGACCGAAACCCTGGAGATCGTCACCTTCCGCCTCAAGTCCGGCGCCGAAGCCGGCTTTGTCGCCAGCAACGGCGTCATCACTGACTGGCTCGCCCGGCAGCCAGGCTTCCTCAGCCGGCATCTCGGCCGGCGCGAGGACGGAAGCTGGGTGGATGTGGTGCGCTGGCAGAGCATGGAACAGGCCCAGGCGGCGGCCGACCGCATCATGGCCGAGATCGGCGGCAGCGAAGCCGTGCAGGCGATCGAGCCGACCAGCGTCGCCATGAACCACGCAACGATCGCGCTCTCGCGTTGATCACGACATTGCCGGTCGCGCGCTCGCGGCTCAGGTAGCGCTTCGCCACAGACCGGGATAGTCGAGAACGAAACCGGCCGGCGAGACCGTCAGGACAGCATCGTAGCCGTACACGGGCGCGGCATAAGCATAGCGGCTGTCGTCGAGCCGCCGGTAGATCTGTTCGAGGCGCGAGAGCCTGAGTTCAGGAAAGGCCAGATAGGCGGCCGGCGCCGGCGCCGCCATGCCGGCGCCAAGCTCGAGCCGACGGATCGCCAGAAGGTTGGTGGCGGGCGTGAAGCCGAGATCGACGTCGACGAGACCGGCAACCTCCGCCTGGCTTGCGCCGTTCAGCAGCCACTGGCCGTCGGCAAGACGTTCAATCTGATAATGCATCTCCCGCATCCCGCAAAAGCCGTCGACCCGCGCCCTGCGGGTACGCCAGCTCAGGTCGCAATCCACCTCATAGGCAAGGCCGCACGGACCGGCGTCATGGACGAAAAGCGCATGGCCCTTGAGAGCCCGGCTGTCATCCGTCTCGCCAAGCAGGCAAGCGTCGTGCCCCTCCAGGTCGAGCCGTTGCCAAAGGATCGAAGCCAGAATTCGCATTTTCGCACACTCCCGTCTCGGTCTCGCTCCCTGTTCATGACAGCTTTTCGTTCGCCCATCCGATTTGTTTCGGCAGCGCGGCAACCAAGCTGTCAGGTGCTGACAGAACGCGGCCTGATCCATCGACATGGTTGGACCTGCCGGCGGTCTGACGTCAGCAGCAAAAACCCGCCTTGACATTCCCTCCCCCGCGCCCGACTTCCTAGCGTTCCCCGACTTCTTGGCGTTCGAGGAGACCCGCCTATGCCAGAGCCCCGCCGATCGACCATCGATGCCGGAGAAGTGGAACGCTTCTCCGCCCTTGCCGCCGAATGGTGGAACCCGAATGGCAAGTTCCGTCCGCTGCACAAGTTCAATCCGGTGCGGCTTGCCTATATCCGCGATCAGGTTGCGGCCCGTTTCGGCCGCGATCCGCGCGCGGCGCGGCCTTTCGATGGCCTGCGCTTCCTCGATATCGGCTGCGGCGGCGGTTTGCTGTGCGAGCCTATGGCCAGGCTTGGCGCCGAAGTGGTCGGCGCCGATGCTTCCGCGACCAACATCGAAGTGGCGAAGCTGCACGCGGCGGAGGCCGGCGTCAGCGTCGACTACCGCGCCACCACGGCCGAGGCGCTGGCCGATGCCGGCGAGACCTTCGATGTCATCCTGAACATGGAAGTGGTCGAGCATGTCGCCGATGTCGACCTGTTCGTAGCCAAATGCGGCCAGATGGTCCGCCCCGGCGGCATCATGTTCGTCGCCACCATCAACCGCACGCTGAAGGCGCTCGGCCTTGCCATCATCGGCGCCGAATATCTGCTGCGCTGGCTGCCGCGCGGCACGCATCAGTTCGGCAAGCTGGTCCGCCCGGAGGAGCTGGCGAAGGCGCTGGGCGCCGCCGGGCTCACGGTGATCGACCGCACCGGCGTCATCTATCATCCGCTGGCCGACCGCTGGCAGAAGTCCAGGGACATGGACGTCAACTACATGGTGTTGGCGGAGAAAGCTTCGGTCTGAACGGCGGCAAGCCGGACCGCCCGCCTCACGCCTCCAGTGGCCGGCGGCAACGAGAACTAGAGCGTTTCACCGTTTCACGGAAACGGCGAACCGCTCTATCTCTTTGTTTTGGCGCAATTCCGGACGGAAAACCGCTCACACTTTTCCTGGAATTGCTCTAGCTGCGGGACGCCGCCGGCTCGACCCGGACCGGCGCCGGCGCGCCGGTCTGGCTTTGCGCCTTGGTCGTGATGAAGACGCCGGCGGTGATGATGGCGGCGCCCAGCCAGGTCAGAAGCTGGTAGTGCTCGCCGAGGAAGATCGTGCCGGCGAACAGGCCGACGGCCGCCGCCACATAGCCGATCTGGCTGAGATAGACCGGCCCGCCGACCGCCTGCAGGCGGAAGAAGAAGGCGAACATCGCCGAGGCCGACGCTACCTGGCCGACGACCACGAGCGGCACGCCGCCGAGCGGAATGAAGGCTTGCCCGCCCAAAAGCGTCAAAATGCCGATGAGGAGCAGCGTGGCCGACGCCAGATGGCTGCCGACCGCCAGCTCGATCGGGCCCGTGCCTTGCGGCCAGTCGACGGTGCGGTAGATGTTGCCGGCGGCCAGGCTGACCGGGATGAGCAGCCCGATCGCCACCCAGAAATAATCGGCCGGCTGCCCTGCCTCGCCGCGCGTCAGCGCGACCATCGCCGCGCCGACAAAGCCGACGGCGATGCCGATGACCCCGAGCAGATTGGGGCGCTTGACACCGAGCACGATCGAGAACACCAGCGTGATCACCGGCGACAGGGTGAACATGATGCCGGTGTAGCCGGCGCCGAGATGCGGGATGGCCGAGAACATCAGAAGATTGGGAATGGCGTAGGAAATCGCTGCGGTGACGAAGAAATAGCGCAGCTTGTGCGGGGTCAGCCGGATGCGCTCGCCGCCCAGCAGAAGCGCCAGAAACAGCACGCCGCCTGCGCCCAGCGAGATGACGAAGGCCCAGACCATGGCCGGCACTCCGGCCGCGGTGGCGAGCTTGCCGAACGGCAGCGTCATGCCGAGCAGGCCGCCCGTCACGACCAAAAGCCAAATCGCTGAATCCCAGAGAAATCTCATTGGTTCGTCCTGTCGCTGCGAGACCGCTTGGCGGCCAGTTCTTGTTGCAGTAAGATAATGCCAAGATTCTTTATGTCAAGATACTTTGTGGTGAGCAACATGGATCGAGCAGGCAAAGCCATGGAACAGTGGCGACGGGAGCGCCCGGACCTCGACGTGTCGCCCATGGGCGTCATCGGGCGGCTGAACGAGGTCTCGGCGCTCATCGCGCGCGACCGCTTGGCGCCGGTCTTCGCCCGCTTCGGGCTGCAGTCCGGCGAATTCGATGTGCTGGCGACGCTGCGCCGTTCCGGCGCGCCCTATGCGCTGACGCCGACCGAGCTTTACGAGGCGACGATGGTGACGTCGGGCGCCATGACCGCACGCCTCGACCGGCTGGAGAAGGCCGGCCTTATCCAGCGCGCGCCGCATCCCAACGACCGGCGCGGTGTTGTGGTGCAATTGACCGGGAAAGGGCTCGAGCTCATCAACGAAGCGCTTGCCGCCCACGTCGCCAACGAGCATGAAATCCTCGCCGGCCTGACACGCGAGGACCGGGACATGCTGGCGAAACTGCTGGAAAAACTGATCGGAAGCTTGGGCCAAACCTCTGCCTAGCGTATGCCTCCTGCTTTCCACCTTCGTGAACTTGCGCCAAGGTGTATTGAGATTCAGGTCAGGCCGAGCCGAGAATGGTGGCTTACGAGAACCGGAGCGGAGCGTACTTAAAGTACGTGAGCACCGGAAGCGCAGGAAGCCGCCATTCGCAGGCCGGCATCACCTGAATATCGACACACCTCAGTTCCGGTCGTCCGGAAAGCTCGGAATCGGCATGAACTCGACGCCGTCCTCGACGAGGCTTTGCGCCTCCTCCGGCGTCGCTTCGCCATAGATGCCGCGCGGGTCGGTCTCGCCGAAATGGATCTTGCGCGCTTCCTCGGCGAACTTGTCGCCGACATAGTCGGCATTCTCGCGCACCTTCTCGGCCAGCGCCTTCAACTGAGCCAGCGCCTGCTTCTGTGCCTCGCCCATGGCCAAGGCGACCTTCTCCTGTTTGCGGGACGTTGAGACGGCGGGCGCCATCAGCGCCTTCTCTATCATGTGCGAGCCGCAGCGCGGGCAATCGACGAAACCGCGCTTCTTCTGGGTGTCGAAGTCGTCATTGCTGCGGAACCAGGCTTCGAATTCGTGCTCGTGTTCGCAGATCAGGGAAAAACGGATCAAGAGGCGGCACCCCTGAAACGCGGCGCTTCGCTTGTCCCGGCATTGACGGTGAAGTCCCGCGCGTTCTTCAAATTGGGGATCTTGCGGCGCGCGGCAAGCGACTGCGCCGGATCGATCTCGGCGACGGTCACCCCGGGTTCGTCATGCGCGGCCTCGGCGACGATGCGCCCCCACGGATCGACGATCAGCGAATGGCCATAAGTTTCGCGCCCGTCCTCATGCAGGCCGCCCTGCGCGGCGGCGATGACATAGGCGCCGTTCTCGATGGCGCGGGCGCGCAACAGCACGTGCCAATGCGCCTCTCCGGTCTGGCGCGTGAAAGCGGCCGGCACCGTCAGCACCTCGGCCCCGGCCATCGCCTCGGCGCGAAACAGCTGCGGAAAGCGCAGGTCGTAGCACACGGCAAAGCCGAGCCTCGTCCCCCCGATATCGGTCACGACCGCTTCCGTTCCCGGCTCGTAGGAGGCGGATTCACGCCAGCTCTCGCCATTGTCGAGGTCGACATCGAACATATGGATCTTGTCGTAACCGGCAATAAGGGCGCCGTCGGGCGAGAACAGGAACGCGCGGTTGGCGAGCTTGCCGTCGGCGCGCAGAATCGCCGTCGAGCCGACATGCAGAAAAATGCCGAGCTCCTTCGCCAGCCTGCGCGCGGTCGCGACGACCACGTCCTTGTCTTCGGTGGTGAAGGCGGCCGCCCCCGCCTGCTTGTCGCGGATCAGCGCACCGGTCATTTCCGGCGTCTGGACGTAGGTGGCACCCTGATGTGCGGCATCGCGGACCAGTCTTTCCATGTCGGCCGCATTGCGCTCCGGGCTGGTCCCCGAACGCATCTGCACCGCCGCCGCCTTGAAAACACCCATGATCAAGCCCTCGCTTCGTTGGCAAGCAGCACGTCCAGCCGCCCCTGCGACTCCAATTTATGGAGATCGTCGCAGCCGCCAACATGCGTGTCGCCGATGAATATCTGCGGAAAAGTGGTGCGCCCATGTGCCCGTGAAATCATTTCCTGGCGCAATTTCGGCGAGAATGAAGCGTCGTGCTCGGTATAGGTCACGCCCTTGCGCTCGAGCAACCGCTTGGCGGCCGTGCAATAGCCGCACATCATGCGCGTATAGATCGTCACATCGACCATCAATCAGCAATCCTGTCTATCCACGTCGCTCGACAGTTGCGCGAAAACGACATGCACCAAAACAACAACTTAAGCACTATATAGTTGCAGACTCATCGGCTCGGAAGTCCCCCGGCAGAACGCGCGCGAAGGTCAGCACGTCGACCGCTCCGGCGCCGCCTTTCTTCAGCGCCTTGGCGACGGCCCGCACCGTTGCGCCGGTGGTATAGACATCGTCGACCACGAGCACCCGGCGCCCCGCTATCTCGATTTCAGCGTCCGGCGGCACGCGAAACGCGGCGCGCACATTCTCCTCGCGCTCGTGCCGTTCGAGCCCGACCTGCTGGCGCGTCAGCTTCACGCGCCTGACCGCGGATGGCGAGAAGGGCAGCCCGCTGAGCTTTGCAACGGCCCGTCCGAGTTCCGCTGACTGGTTGAATTGACGCCGGAAGAAGCGCCGCCAGTGCAACGGGACCGGCACGACCAGGTCGGCCTCCGCAATCAGTTCCGCGCCGGCGCGCATCATCCAGTTTGCCATCCAGGGCGCTAGGTCGGTTCGGTCCTGATATTTCAGCCCTTGCACCATCTGCCGCGCGACGCCCGAATAGAGGACGGCGGCCCGCGCCCGCTCGAAGGGCGGCGGATCGGCGATTGCCTCGGCGGAAAGAAACCCCTCGCCCATGTCGTGCGTGAACGGCGTGCCCATCACCGGGCACCAGGGTTTTTCCAGCAGCCTAAGCTTCGGCCAGCAGGCGCCGCACAGCACGCCGGGTTGCGACACATGACGACGGCAGCCGGCGCAAACCGGCGGAAACAACAGCCGCGCCGGCCAGGCCAGTGCCTGCCGCGTCATATCCTGGACCGCTGTGGTCTTGATCTTGTGCACCGGATCGGCCACGTGAAAGGAAACCCCGCGCCACCTTAACACCACTCCGGCACGCGCGGACAACAGGAAGCTTTCATTGCAGCCCTTGATCGACACCGAGCTCTGGCTCGCTCGCAAGCGCCGGGCACTCGCGCGCCCCGTCGAAGGCGCCGATTTCCTGATGCGCCGCGCCGCGGAGGACCTTGCCGACCGGCTGGGCGCCGTCGAACGCCGCTTCGGCAAGGCGGCCGCGCTGTTCTGTCAGACTTCAGCGGCCGTGGACGTGCTTGCCGGCAGCGGCAAGGTCGGCGAAATCGTGCGCGTCGAGATGGACGAAGCGCTTCTGGCCGGCGGCATCGGCCTGGTAGCGCCGCCTGAGACCGTGCCGTTCGAGGAGGCCAGCCTCGATCTCGTCGTCTCCCTGCTCTCGATGCATGCGATGAACGACATTCCCGGCGTGCTTGCGCAAATCCGCCGGGCGTTGCGACCGGACGGGCTTTTCCTCGGCGCTTTCGCCGGCGCGGGCACATTGGCGGAATTGCGCGAGAGCATGCTGGCGGCCGAGACGGAGATTTACGGCGGCGCAAGCCCGCGCATCCTTCCCTTCACCGACGTGCGCGACGCGGGCGCGCTGTTGCAGCGCGCCGGCCTGGCCTTGCCGGTCGCCGATGTCGAAACGGTCGCGGTGCGCTACGACACGCTGTTCGACCTCGCCGCCGACCTGCGCGCCATGGGCGAAACAAACGCGCTCGTCGATCGCAGCCGCAGGCCGGCCGGCAGACGGCTTTTTGCCCGCGCCGCGGAGCTCTACGCCGAGCGGTTCGCGGATCCGGATGGCCGTATCCGCGCGAGTTTTTCGATTGTCTGGATGTCCGGCTGGGCGCCCGACGCCTCGCAGCAAAAGCCGCTCAAGCCGGGATCCGCCAAGGTCTCGCTCAAGGCGGTCCTGGAGAACCCGTCCAGGACCTGAGCGCCCCCCGTGATGCCGTCAGTGAGCGAAGGCGTTGGCAAGCTTGCTGTTGTTGTCGGTGAAAAGCCACACCAGCCCGTCTGCCGCCTGTTTGACCCCGGCAACGATGGCCAGCGACAACACCGCGACGATCAGACCATATTCGACGGCCGTAGCGCCCGTTTCGTCTTGGATGAATTGCTGCAGCAGGTTTTTCATGATCATCGATCCCTCATGCAGAAACTCTAATGTCCTACCCGTTAAGAAAGGTTAACGGCAAAAGCTTAACAGCGAGTGAAACGCCGCCGCGCCGGAAAATCGTTAACCAAGTCAGCACTCGCCGCTGCGGCTGCCGTCGTTGCGGATGACGCAGATTGAACTGGGCAAGGGCTGCAGCACGCTGCGGCGCACCGTATATGTATTGGGGCGATGGCCGATCGATCCGGTCGCGGTCATGTCGAGCCCGCCCGCGAAGCCGTCGCGAACGCTCTGCGGCCGGGCCTGGTTGTCCAGGAAAGGCGTTGCGATCAGCGCCAGCGCCACCGCCGCCGAGCCGAAGAGAAGCGTGATCCGCAGGATGCCCATGCCGGCGTCCACCGCGCGAAATCCCCGGTCGGGCCGGATCGAATCCCAGTCTCTTTCAAGGCTCATGCCGTGTTTCCCAGTCATCGACGATATCGCCGCGCGAAACGGCCTCGCGCAATTTTTCACGTCGAGATAAATCTTCCATTAACGCTGACTAAACCAGCTCCCGGAAACCTGCGGAAACACTCGGCCGCCCGGGAAACGCCCACCTGCCGCCAAGTCGGCGCGAAACTACAAAAGGTCGATGAGGAACTGGATCAGCGGCGCATCGGCCGGCGGCATCGGGTAGTCGCGCATCTGCCGCGGCCTGACCCATTTGAGCCCCTGTCCTTCCCTGGGCTGCGCGATCCCGCGAAAGCGGCGGCAGACATAAAGCGGCATCAGGAGATGGAAATCGTCATAGGAATGGCTGGCGAAGGTGAGCGGCGCCAGGCATGGGATCTCGGTCTCGATGCCGAGTTCCTCATGCAACTCGCGGACCAGGCACTCCTCCGGCGTCTCGCCGGGCTCGACCTTGCCGCCTGGAAACTCCCACAGGCCGGCAAGCTGCTTGCCTTCCGGGCGCTGCGCCAGAAGCACGCGCCGGTCGGTATCGACCAGCGCGCAGGCGGCGACCAGCAGCAGTCGCTTTCCGGCCGGCTTGACCTCGCTCATGCGCCCGGCGGCCGACGATAGTGGTAGCGATAGACTTCCTCGAAGCCGAGCGACCGGTAGAGCGAGAGCGCCGGCGCATTGCCGGCCTCGACCTGTAGCCAGGCCTCCCGCGCGCCGCGGAGCCGTGCCCATTTCAGCGCCGACAGGATGAGATTGCGGCCATGGCCCTTCTTGCGTGCCGACTTTTCGGTGGCGACCTCGAACAGACCCGCGAGATCGCCGTCATGAACGCAGATCAGCGTCGCCAGCGGCTCGTTGCCGTCCTCGAGCGCGAATAGCCCCGCTTCCGGCTGGATGGCGCCGATGACTTCGGACAGACCGGGCCGCAGCGAGGCGTCCGAGCCGCTCGTCCTCAGCGAGGCGCCGATGAAACGGCTGATGTCCTTGAGCGGAATCTGGTCCATGGCCGCGCCAAGCTCGACCTCTTTCAGCGGCAACCGCATCACCAGGGATTCGTCGAACATGTTCCAGCCGGCCTTGTCGAGATGCGTGGACAAGACCTGTCCCGACAGCGGCGACATGCGAAAGGTGAGCGGCCTGCCATAGGCGTCGAAGCGTCTTGCGGCGCGGCCGATGCGCTCTTCGATGGCGTGCGTGTCGCCCGGATCGAGCGGATTGACGGAGTTGAGGCGCTTGGCGGGGAGACCTGCGGTCAGCCGCACGACCCAGGTCCCGTCATAATGGACGGCGGCCGCCGGCCAGGCGCGAAAACCCGCCGCCTCGTAGCGACGCACAACCGCGAGCACGCTTGCCGGATGCCTCGACACCGGCGCCATCAGCTCCGGTAATCGCCATTGATGGCGACATATTCCTTGGTGAGGTCGCAGGTCCACACCGTCGCCTTGCCGCGGCCGATGCCGAGATCGGCGCGGATGCGGATATCGTCGCGCTTCATATAGGCCGAGGTCGCTTCCTCCGAATAGGCCGGATCGCGCTCGCCCTCATGCGCCAGGCGGTTGTCGCCGAACCAGATCGACAGCCGGTCGCGGTCGGCCGGCTCGCCGGCCTTGCCGACGGCCATGACCACGCGGCCCCAATTGGCGTCCTCGCCGGCGACGGCCGTCTTGACCAGAGGCGAATTGGCGATCGAGAGCGCGATGCGCTTGGCCGAGCGGGCGGACTTCGCGCCGGTGACGGTGACCTCGACCTGCTTGCGCGCGCCCTCGCCGTCGCGCACCACCTGCAGCGCCAGCGACTTCAGCACCTTGCCGAGCGCCCGGCGGAAGGCGCCGAGCCGCGCATCCTTGGGATCGCCGATCGCCGGCGCGCCGCGCGCCGCGGCCTTGCCGGTGGCGAAGAAGAGCAGCGTGTCGCTGGTCGAGGTGTCGCTGTCGACGGTCACCGCATTGAAGGTCTTGGCCGTGCCGCGCGACAGCAGGTCCTGTAGCACGGGAGCTGCGATCGGCGCGTCGGTGGCGATGAAGGAGAGCATCGTCGCCATGTCGGGCGCGATCATGCCGGCGCCCTTGGCGATGCCGTTGATGATGACGTCGGTGTCGCCGAGTTTGACCGTCGCCGTCGCCACCTTCGGATAGGTGTCCGTGGTCATGATCGCCTTGGCCGCCTCGGTCCACTGATCCGGCCTGCCGTCCTTGATCAGGCCGGCCAGCAGATGGCTGAATCTGGTCGTGTCGAGCGGCTCGCCGATGACGCCGGTCGAGGCCAGGAACACCTCGCTCTCGGAGCATGCGGCGGCCTTCGCCGCCGCCTCGCCGGTCAGCGCGGTCGAAGCCTGGCCCTTCTTGCCGGTGAAGGCGTTGGCATTGCCGGAATTGACCACCAGGACACGCGCCTTGCCGGCGGGCAGGTTCTGACGGCAGAAGTCGACGGGCGCCGACGGGCATTTCGACCTGGTGAACACGCCGGCGACAGCCGTGCCCGGATCGAAGGCCATGGCCAGCAGGTCGGTTCTGTTGCGGTACTTGATGCCGGCTTCGGCGGTCGCGATGCGCACACCCTCGATGACCGGCATCTTCGGATATTTCTTCGGTGCGAGCGGCGAAATCGTAGCAGACATCGGTATCCCGGAGCGGCAAGAACACGAAAGGAAGGAAGCCGGTTTGCCCGATAGCGCGCGCCGGCGCAAGAGGCGTTCTGGCCGCGCCTTGCCGGCTTGGCCGGCGGCCTTGCAATTGGAAACACGTCGTTTCGTTTCGTCGCCGAAGCCAATATGATCGGCTGCAGATTCACCGGCCAAGGAAGACCTCGATGGGCGAAGCCGCCGCTCGCGGGCGCAAGTCGATCGGCGCAAAACGCAGTCCCGAGAGCGCCGATGCCATCCTCAACGCCGCCGAGGCGGTGTTGCGCGAGGCGGGCTATGCCGGCTTTTCGATCGAGGCCGTCGCCCGGCGGGCGCGGGCGGGAAAGCCGACCATCTATCGCTGGTGGCCGAGCAAGGCGGCCCTGCTGATCGAGGTTTACCAGCGGCAGAAGCGCGTCGAGACGCCCGACACCGGAAACATCGAGGACGATCTGGCCGGCTTCCTCGAGAACCTGTTCGCGCATTGGCGCGACACCCCGTCGGGCAACATCTTCCGCTCGCTGATCGCAGAGGCGCAGTCGGACGAGACGGCCGCGGCCGCGCTTGCCGAATATTCAAAAGGACGCCGCAGCCATACCGGCCGGATGATCGAGCGCGCCAAGGCGCGCGGCGAGGTGACGGCCGACGTCGATGCCGGGATCGTGGCCGACCTGGTCGCTTCTTTCGCCTGGCGGCATCTGCTGACCGAACGGCTCGACGAGGACAAGGCGGCGATCCGCGCCGCCATTCGCTACATCACGCGGGGCATAATGAACGCTTGACCCCCGAAAGCGAAAGGGCGCCCGAAGGCGCCCTTTCAGAATTATCCAGCCGCAAGCGGATTACTTGCCGGCTTCCAGCGTGTCGATGTCCTTCTTGAGCTTCTCGTCCGGGATCTCGACCTTGGCGGCCGCACGCAGCTCCTTGACCATGGCGAAATACTTGTCGCGGATCACCGCCTGCTTAGCCTGGTCCTTGACGTCGTCGAAGGCCGGCGGCTGCTTGGCGCGCTTGTCCTCGACCTTGATGACGTGCCAGCCGAACTGCGACTGCACCGGCTCCTTCGAATATTTGCCGACGTCGAGCGCGAACGCCGCCTTGTCGAATTCCGGCACCATCTGCCCCGGGCCGAACCAGCCGAGATCGCCGCCGCTGGTCTTGCCGCTCGGATCGCTGGTGTGTTCGTTGGCGAGCTTCTGGAAATCGGCGCCGCCGTCGAGCTGCTTGATGATCGCCTCGGCCTCTTCCTTCGTCTTCACGAGGATGTGACGGGCATGGATTTCGTTGACCGGCGGCGTGTTGGCGATTTCCTGGTCATAGCGGGCGCGCACTTCGGCGTCCGTCACCTTGTCGACCACTTCCTTCTCGACGACCTCGCCATGCAGGGCTCGCGCCTGCAGGAAAGCCATGCGGCGCTGGAAGTCGGCGTCCTTGTCGAGGCCGCTGTCGACGGCCTTCTTGGCCATGACGCGGATTTCGATCGCCGCCGAGAGGGCCGCAGCGCGGCGCTGTTCAGGCGGCAGTTGCGCGAACTGCTGCGACAGTTCGCCTTCGGCGAGCCGAAGATCGGCCTCGGTCAGCTTCTCGCCATTGACGGTGGCGATCACGGCATTGGGATCGACCGGAGCAGCCGCGGGCGCCGTGGCGTCCGGCTGGGCGGGCTTGGTCTCTTGCGCCATCAGCGGCGACAGGCAAAGAGCCGAGAGCCCGAAGGCCAGACCGAGGCTGGCGAGCGAGGCGCGGCGGATCGACAGGGACATCAAGATAAACTCCAATGGGGATTGCCAATAAGGATCGCGTGAGCGGAAGGGTTCCAGATCAGTCGAATTGTGGCGGAATTTGGCGCTGCCGATAGGGCTAACGCGGCGTTGACATCGATTGAGCCCCCTCTTATCTGTCCAACGACTTGGCGTCCAGAACCGTTTTCCGGGCGCTTTTTGCGTTTGTCCGCACTCACGCGGATTTGATGGGCCCGCCAGGTGCCTGTCGCAAACGGCTAAATTGCTATCGAAAGGGCCATTGGATGGTCAGTCTCGGCGGTCTCGCCCGTAAGGTTTTCGGTTCTTCCAACGACCGCCGCGTCAAGTCGACCCGGCCAAGGGTCGAAGCCATCAACGCCATGGAAAACGAGATGCGGGCGCTTTCCGATGCCGAGCTTGCGGGGCGCACGGAAAAGTTCCGCCAGGATCTGGCCAACGGCGCTGCGCTCGACGATCTCTTGGTTCCGGCTTTCGCCACGGTGCGCGAGGCGGCCCGCCGCGTGCTTGGCATGCGCCCCTTCGACGTGCAATTGATCGGTGGCATGGTGCTGCACAATGGCGGCATCGCCGAGATGCGCACCGGCGAGGGCAAGACGCTGGTCGCCACCTTGCCGGTTTACCTCAATGCGCTCGCCGGCAAGGGCGTGCATGTTGTCACCGTCAACGACTATCTCGCCAAGCGCGACGCCGAATGGATGGGCCGCGTCTACAAATTCCTCGGCCTCAACGTCGGCGTCATCGTCCACGGCCTTTCCGACGAGGAACGCCGTGAGGCCTACGCCTGCGACGTCACCTATGCCACCAACAACGAGCTCGGCTTCGACTATCTGCGCGACAACATGAAGTATGAGCGCTCGCAGATGGTGCAGCGTGGACACTCGTACGCCATCGTCGACGAGGTCGATTCCATCCTGGTCGACGAAGCGCGCACGCCGCTGATCATTTCCGGTCCGCTCGAAGACCGCTCGGAAATGTACAACACCATCGACACCTTCATGCTGAAGCTCGGCCCGGCCGACTATGAGGTCGACGAGAAGCAGAAGACGACGATCTTCACCGAGGACGGCACCGAGAAGCTGGAAAACATGCTGCGCGACGCCGGCCTGTTGAAGGGCGAGTCGCTCTATGACGTCGAGAACGTCGCCATCGTCCATCACGTCAACAACGCGCTGAAGGCGCACCTGTTGTTCCAGAAGGACAGGGACTACATCGTGCGCAATGGCGAGATCGTCATCATCGACGAGTTCACCGGCCGCATGATGCCGGGCCGCCGCTATTCGGAAGGCCTTCACCAGGCGCTCGAGGCCAAGGAGCACGTGCAGATCCAGCCCGAGAACCAGACGCTGGCCTCCGTCACCTTCCAGAACTATTTCCGCCTCTACAAGAAGCTTGCCGGCATGACCGGCACGGCGCTGACCGAGGCGGAGGAATTCGGCAACATCTACGGCCTCGAGGTCACCGAAATCCCGACCAACCTGCCGGTCATTCGCAAGGATGAGGACGATGAGGTCTACCGGACGGTCGAGGAGAAGTACAAGGCGATCGTCAGGGAAATCCGCGAAGCCAGCGCCAAAGGCCAGCCGACGCTGGTCGGCACCACCTCGATCGAGAAATCCGAGCAGCTGGCCGAGCGCCTGCGCAAGGACGGCTTCAAGGACTTCGAAGTGCTGAACGCCCGTCACCACGAGCGCGAGGCGGCCATCGTCGCTCAGGCCGGCAAGCCCGGCGCCATCACCATTGCCACCAACATGGCCGGCCGCGGCACCGACATCAAGCTCGGCGGCAATGCCGAGATGCGCATCGCGGAGGAACTTGGAGACATGCCCGAGGGCCCCGAGCGCGAGGCCCGGGAAAGGGAAATCCACGCCGACGTCGAGCGCCTGAGGGAAAAGGCGCTGGCCGCCGGCGGCCTCTATGTGCTTGCCACCGAACGCCACGAATCGCGCCGCATCGACAACCAGCTTAGAGGTCGTTCGGGAAGGCAGGGCGATCCCGGCCGCTCGAAATTCTTCCTGTCGCTGCAGGACGATCTGATGCGCATCTTCGGCTCCGAGCGCATGGACGGCATGCTGCAGAAGCTCGGCCTCAAGGAAGACGAGGCGATCATCCATCCCTGGATCAACAAGGCGCTCGAGAAAGCGCAGAAGAAGGTCGAGGCGCGCAACTTCGACATCCGCAAGAACCTCCTGAAATATGACGACGTTGCCAACGACCAGCGCAAGGCGGTGTTCCAGCGGCGCATCGAGCTGATGGACGGAGAAGGTCTCGCCGAAACCATTGCCGAGATGCGCGAAGGCGTCATCGAGGAGATCGTCGCCAAGAACATCCCCGAAAACGCCTATGCCGAGCAGTGGAACGTCGCCGGTCTCAAGGAGGAAGTGGCGCAGTACCTCAACCTCGACCTGCCGGTCGAGGAATGGGTCAAGGAAGAAGGCATCGCCGAGGACGACATTCGCGAGCGCATCACGGCCGCCGCCAACGCCGCCGCCAAGGAGCGCGCCGACCGCTTCGGCCCCGATGTGATGAACTATGTCGAACGCTCGGTGGTGCTGCAGACGCTCGACCATCTGTGGCGCGAGCACATCGTCAACCTCGACCATCTGCGCTCGGTCGTCGGCTTCCGCGGCTACGCCCAGCGCGACCCGCTGCAGGAATACAAGAGCGAGGCCTTCGAGCTGTTCCAGGCCATGCTCGGCAATCTGGAGCAGGCCGTCACCGCGCAGCTGATGCGCGTCGAGCTGGTGCGCCAGGCGGCCGATGCGCCGCCGCCTGAAGCGCCCGAGATGTTCGGCAGCCATATCGACGGCTCCACCGGCGAGGATGATTTCCAGGGCGGCGAGACCGCGCTTCTGGTGCGTCAGGACACCAACGCCGTCGTCGCACCGGAAAACCGCGATCCGAAGAACCCCGCGAGCTGGGGCAAGGTCGGCCGCAACGAGCTCTGCCCCTGCGGCTCCGGCAAGAAGTACAAGCACTGCCACGGCACGTTCGCCTGACGCCTATTTCCTTCTCACCGTTCAACGGGGAGAAGGTGCCCGAAGGGCGGATGAGGGGCAGCGCCGGGGCCGGCGGTTTCCTTCAGGCGCAGAAAACAAGCCTCACACCAGACCCGACGCGCGCGCCGCGGCAGCCGCCTCGCCGCGCGAGATGACTTCCAGCTTCTCCAGCACGGCCGAGACATGGTGATCGACCGTCTTGGGCGAAATGGTCAGATGCGCGGCGATCTTCTTGTTGGAAAAGCCTCGCTCGAGAAGTTCCAGGACTTCCATCTGGCGCTGCGTGAGGCCGGCCTGGTTGGCGCGCGTCGCCTGTCGCGGCCCTCTCGCGATGTGACTGACGCCGCTTTCCCGCATAAGGCTGCGCGCCTGCTGCGCGACCGCCCTCGCGCCAAGGTCCTCGAAAATGGCGAGCGCCTCGCGCTGCGCCGCTTCGTCGCCGAGCAGCAAGGCCATTGCCTGCTCGAAAGGCGCCCCCATTTCGGCCCATAGCCTGGCGGCGGCGCGCCAATCGCCCGTCAGTTGCAGGCGGTGCGGCTCCGCCATGCCGTCCGTGTCGCCGGGTTCGGATCCCGGCGACAACAGTTCCCGCCAGGTGGCAAGTTCGCCGAACACGGCCGGCGTTGGCGCGAGATTTTCGGCAACCGCGATCAGCCGCAAGGCTTCCTGCTTGTCGGCTTGTCCAAGCCAGGCCGATTCGGCCAGCACCTGGGCAAACGCCACGAGGCGCTGCAGCTCCATGCCCTTGTCCAGGAACCGCCTCATCTCTTCGACGATCGGCTCGGCCGACGGGTCGCCGCGGCGGATGCGCAATCGTGCCAGCGCCACCAGCGACGGATAGCGCACCAGCGGCGTCGTTGCGTCGTCGTCGACAACCTCATGCGCCATTGTCGCGGCGTCGTTCCAGAAGCCGCGGCGAAGCAAAAGCTGCGCCTGCACGCCGCGCATGTAGTCGCGCCATGTCGCGAGATCGTTCTCGACGCAATAGCCGATGCCGCGATCCAGGAACGACGCCGCCTCCTTGAAGTTGAGCCTGTTCATCTCGACGCAGGCGCAGTTCGTGAAGGCGCGCGCCGCATGCTCCTGGTAGTTGCCCGACAGCGCAATCCCAAGGCTGCGGGCGAGATCGCGCCGCCCCTTGGCAAAATCCAGCCATTGTCCGGCGGCGCCGACATTGTTCAGCGCATGACATAGAATGTCCGCCCGGTTGAGCCGCTCCGCCAGCTCGACCGCCTTGCCGCCAAGCGAAAGCGCGTCCTCGAGCCGCTCGGCCAGCATCGCCAGTTGCGAGAGGTTCGAATAAGCCATCGCCAGCTCGGCGCTGTCGGGCGCGGTCTCCAGAAGCCCCACGGCCTGCTCTCCGAACCGATCCGCCGACTCGCGATCGCCGAGCAGATAGGCGAAGCGTGACAAGCACCTGAGGCTGTCGCCTTCCTTCAGCCGATCCCCCAGTGCCTGGCGCAGCTGGCGCGCCCGGCCCTGCGCCTCCATCGCCGCCTCGACGCGGCCGATCAGGTGGCACTCGAAGGCATGCCCCTCGTAGAGCTCCGCCCGCTTTTCGATCGGCAGGATATCCGCATAGCGCAGCGCGACCTCGTAATAGCCCGCCGCATCGCGATGCGCGCCGACGCGGGATGCCTCGCGCGCGGCAACCGGCGCCAGCTCGCGCACCACGTCGAGGCTTTGTGCTTCGACGGCATGATGCACCAGCCTTGCGGTGGCGACTTGCGGATTTTCCCGTAACGCCGCCAGCGCGCGCTCATTGTACTCGCGTCGTTTGCTGGGCGTCAGCGCCATCTCGATGGCCGTGCGGGCGATCTCGTGCCGGAAAGCATAGCCATCGCCGAAATCCTCAAGCAGGCCGTTGGCCACGCATTCGGCGAGCTGGCCGGCGGCGGCGATCCCGCAAAGGCCGGTCAGCGCCCAGGCATCGGCGCGGCGCGGAAACACCGAGACCGCGTCGAGCATCGAGCGGGCGCCGGGCGACAATCTTTCGGCGCGCGCCAGCACGGCGTCGCGGACGCTCGCCGGCAACGCGCCATCGACCGCGGCGGCGAGCAGCTCGGTGACGAAGAAGGCGTTGCCCGCCGTTGCGCGGTAGATCGCGTCGCCGTCGCGCGCGGCCGCCGCGGCGAGCGAGAGCACCGCGCTTTCGCTGAGCAGCGGCACTTCTATGCGTTGGATGTTGCCGGCCGGTATCTCGCCGAGCGCCCGGCGCACGCGCATCTGTCCTTCGCTGCGGTCGGTGCGCGCCGCGATCAGAAGCAGGATGTGCGTGTTTGCAATGCGCCGGCCAAGGAAACGCACGAAATCGAGCGTCGCGTCATCGGCCCAGTGCAGGTCCTCGATGACGAGCAGGCAAGGACCTTTCGCCTCGAAGACGTCGAGCGCCTCGGAAAACAAGGGCAGCCGCTGCACCTGGCGGTCGTCGATCGCCCGCGGCGGCTCCCACTGCGCCTCGCGGGCCAGATCGTAAAGCGGCCCCAGGGGATCCGGAATGGAGAGGTCCTCGCAGGCGCTGCGAAGCACGGTCAGTCCCTCGCCCAAGCGGCTTGCGAACGCCTCGGCCAGCGCCGTCTTGCCGGCGCCGGCCTCACCCGACAGGACCACGACGCGGCCGCGCCCGCCTGTTGCATCCGCCAGCAAGGCATTCATTTGCTGCAGTTGCGTCTGCCGTTCCAGAAGCATCGTCACTCTCTCACGAAATCAGAATTTCCATCGTGGCGGGCCGCCGCGATAACGCGGGAAACGGCACCGAAATGTGACTTTCCACACACTGAGGTGCCATCTTCCACATAAAACGTCGCAAAGATAGGGATTCGTCCCGGCCAATATGGGGAATGGCTCCGATGCGCGCCTGCCGCGAAGGTGATTTCTGCTGGGTCGCGCTTGAACCGAGCGCAATTCACAATGAAAGGAAACCGATCGTGCCTCGTTACCTGATTGAACGTACCTTCCCCGATGGGCTTCACGTGCCGATGAACGATGCCGGCGCAACCGCGATGGGCGGCGTCATCGCCCGCAACGCCGAGAAAGGCGTCACCTGGGTGCAATCCTTCGTCTCGCCGGACAAGAGCAAGAGCTTCTGCATTTACGATGCGCCCTCGCCGGAGGCGATCCGCAGCACCGCGCAGAAGAATTCGCTTCCCGTCGACAAGATCACGGAGGTCCGGGTCCTCGACCCCTACTTTTATCGCTGATCGGGCAGACCATGTCGGGCAGACCATACCCGTCGCCGGCGGACCTGACGCCGTGCCAGAGGACGAGGCTGTATCAGCCGCGGCGGATAATGTCCCGCCACGGCGCGGCTTCATGCGACGGGCTGTGTCGGCGTTGCTTTCGCCCCTGCGAAACCGGCGACGCCTTCTGCCGCCGCAGGACGACTACCTGAGACGCGACGTCGGCCTGCACGAGCGGGAAAACCCGCGCGAATACTGGGAATATTGGTGGCATCACAGCTGATCCCGCACCGGGCAATTCCAGGAAAAGTGCGCAGGGGTTTTCCGTCCGGAATTGCGCAAAACAAAGACTTGGAGCGGTTCGTTCGGTGAACCGCTCTGGTCGGGATCAGCGATCATCCCTTTTACCGACAGGCGCCGCCGGCGTTCGGAGTTGGCTTACCGGCCGACTGCCGCCGCTTGCCCGCCTCAATTGGAGAGACAAATGAACGTTCAGACCTTAATCAAATGCGTTATCGGCGCTTCTGCCTCGATCATCATGCTGATGGCGGGCGCGGCCACGGCGGAAACCGTCAATCCGCTTGCCGAAAAGGTGCGGGCGCTCGACAGCCGCTTCGAGGACGTCGCCGTGGCGAAAGCTGAAGGCTACGCGCCGATCCCCTGCGCCAGCGGCCTCACCGGCGGCGCCATGGGCATCCACTACGTCAACGCCGCCTATCTGAAGGACGACGCCGTCGACGTCGCCAAGCCGGAAGCCGTGATGTACGAGCCGATGGCCGACGGCACGCTGAAGCTGATCGCGGTCGAATATATCACCGCGAAGGGCCCGGCCTCGCTCGAAGGCCATCTGTTCAACTTCAACACCGCGCCCAACCGCTACGGCCTCGGCCCCTTCTACGAGCTGCATGTCTGGGCCTGGAAGCAAAACCCCACCGGCGCCTTCGCCGACATGAACCCGAATGTGTCCTGCGACGCGATGAAGGGGATGTGAGCAGCGCCCTTGCCTTCTCCCCTTGTGGGAGAAGGTGGATCGGCGCGATAGCGCCGAGACGGATGAGGGGTGTTCCAGCGGAGTGAGACGTCTGCGTTCCCTGGAACACCCCTCATCCGTCGCCTTCGGCGACACCTTCTCCCACAAGGGGAGAAGGAAAAGCCCGCTCCCCACCCACCCTTTCTTAAGGTGTTTCGGATAGACCCGAAACCTTGGAAAGAGGCGGAAAACGGAGAGTATTCGGGGTGCGCTTTTCCGCGGCAACGACTGCCGGGCGGTTCCTGCCGCAGCGCTGGGCGCTGCGCATGCGGCCATTGCTTGGCCGCATCGACGCAGTGCTGTCCACCGCCGACGAGCGCGGCGAAGCCGGGCGCATGTCGCTGATCGCCTTCTCCATCCGCATCGTCAGCGCCTTCATCGCCTTTGTCAGCCAGGTGCTGATGGCGCGCTGGATGGGCTCGTTCGAATACGGCATCTCGGTGCTGGTCTGGGTGACGATGGTCATCGTCGGCAATCTCGCCTGTCTCGGCTTCCACACCTCGGTCATCCGCTTCATCCCCGAATATCGCGAGCGCGGCATGCTGGCCGAGCTGCGCGGCATCGTGCAGGCGAGCCGCCTGTTCGTGCTCGTCGCGTCGACGCTGGTGGCAGGCCTCGGCGCCCTTGGCGTCTGGCTCGCCTCGGATTGGATCGAGAACTACTACGTCATCCCCTTCATCCTCGGTGTCATCTGTCTGCCGATGATCGCGCTCGGCGACCTTCTGCAAGGGCTGGCGCGCGCCAATTCCTGGGCGCTGCTGGCGCTGTCGCCCACCTATCTGGTGCGGCCGGTGCTGATCCTGGCGTTCATGGCGCTGATGCTTGGCCTGCACTATGTGCCAGACGCCAAGACCGCGATCTTCGCCTCCATCGCCGCAACCTATGTCACCACGCTCGGCCAGCTGATGGCCGTCACCTCGCGCATGGAGAAAAAGATCCCGGCCGGGCCGATGGCGGTGCATTTCGGCCAGTGGATCCTCGTCTCGCTGCCGATCTTCCTGGTCGAGGGCTTCTTCTTCCTGCTCACCAATGCCGACGTGCTGATGGTGGGCGCCTATCTCGATCCCAATGACGTCGCTGTCTATTTCGCCACGGTGAAGACGCTGGCGCTGGTGCATTTCGTCTATTTCGCGGTCAAGGCCGGCGTTGCACAGCGCTACGCCCAGTTCACGCATGGCGAGCCGCATCGGCTCGCCGCCTTCGCCCGCGAGACCGTCTCCTGGACCTTCTGGCCCTCGCTGCTGATGGCGCTCTTGGTGCTGGCGCTGGGCGAGCCGATGCTGGTGCTGTTCGGTCCCGAATTCACCGCCGGCTACCCGCTGCTCTTCCTGCTGGTGCTGGGCGTCGTGGCGCGCGCCGCCGTCGGCCCCTGCGAAAGCCTGCTCACCATGAGCGGCAACCAGAACATATGCGCCGCCGTCTATGCCATGACGCTTGCGCTCAACATCGGCCTCAACGTGATCCTCATTCCGCTGTTCGGCCTCTGGGGCGCGGCAATCGCCACCAGCCTGGCCATGGTCTTCGAGGCCAGCGCGCTCTCCTTCACCGTCTGGCGCAAGCTCGGCATCGTGATGGCGATCTTCGTGGCCGCAAACAAGGAAATCGCCTGATGGCCGCCGTCCCGTTGCTCGAAGAGACCAGCGGCGGCACCGCCGGCGCCATGGTTTCCAACCTTGCCGGCCTGGCGCGCGAGGTCGACCCCGCCCATATCGAGCTCTTCGCCAGCAACAGGCCGGAGCGCAAGCTCGCCATCTACCCGGCCTCGGCCGGCTTCGACCTCGTCGAGGAGCTTGACTATCTCAGCGCCCGCACAATCGAGCCGAACGTCTTCTTCAACCCGCGCTTCCTGGCGCCGGCGATGCCGCGGCTGGAAGACCGCGAGGTGCGGCTGGCCGTCATCCGCGACGGCGACGAATACCGCAACCGGCTTCGGCTTCTGGCGCCGTTCTCGGTCGAGCGGCCGGCGATCCCGCTCGGCGTCCCGGTGATGCGCACATGGTCGAGCCCGTTCGGCCCGCTCGGAACGCCGCTGGTCGATCGCGACGATCCGGTCGGCGTCATCGAGGATTTCTTCTCGATGCTGTCGCGGCCGCATCTCAAGTTGCCCAAGGTCTTCGTGCTGCCCGATATGCGCCTTGACGGTCCGGTGGCGAGCCTGCTCACCTCCTTTGCCGACAGCCGCGGCTTGACCATGGTGACCACCGGCAAGGTCGAGCGTCCGGTGCTCGATAGCGACGCCGACGGCGAGGAATACCTCAAGGCATCGCTGCGCGCGCATCACTATCGCGAATTCCGCCGCCTGAAGCGGCGTCTCGCCGACCTCGGCAAGCTGGAGCACACCGTGGCGCGCGGGCCGGACGAGATCCGCCACGCCATCGAAAGCTTCCTGACGCTGGAAGCGGCCGGCTGGAAAGGCCGCGAGCGCACCGCAATGGCGATCGACCGCTACCGCGCCGCCTTCGCCCGCGAGGCCGTGCACAGGCTGGCCGAGCAGGACATGTGCCGCATCCACCTCTTGACGCTCGACGGCCGCACCATCGCCTGCCTGGTCGTCTTCGTCGAGGCCGGCGTCGCCTATACCTGGAAGACGGCCTATGACGAGGCGCTTTCCGCCTATTCGCCGGGAACGCTGCTGATGATCGAGGTGACCAGGCAGCATCTCGACGATCCCAACATCATCATGACCGATTCCTGCGCGGTTCCGGACCATCCGGTGATGAGCCGTCTGTGGAGCGAGCGCAAGCCGATGGGCACGCTGGTGATCGGGCTGACGCCGGACGCCGACCGGCTGGCCCGTCAGGCCGCCTCGCAACTGCATCTCTACCGCGAGACCCGCAACATGGCGCGCATCCTGCGCAACCGCATGCGGAGCCTGCTGAAAAGACGCTAGATGGGCGGCGAGACACCGGCTATGGCTTGCGGCGGCCGGACCCGGCCTGCCTTCACCACAAAGCACTTCAAATGATCGATACCGTCCTGCGCTTCGCCCGCCTTTGTGCGCCGCTTGTCCTGCTCGCCTTGTTTACGGCTCGAGCCGTGGCCGACACCTGCCCGGAGGATTGCAGCGATCCGCCCCCTCCCCCAGTCAACATCTACAGTCAGACCACGGCCGGCCATCTGAGCCCCGCCACCGCCGGCGCACTGCCGCGCGTCTATGTGCCGAACCGCTCCTCCAACAGCGTCTCGGTGATCGACACCGTCACCTTGAAAGAGGTCGGCCGCTTCCCGGTCGGCAGCAAGCCGCAGCATGTCGTGCCGTCCTGGGATTTGAAGACGCTGTGGGTCGCCAACAACGGCACCGGCAAAAACGGCAGCCTGACGCCGATCGACCCGATGACGGCCATGCCCGGCCAGCAGATCCCGGTCGACGACCCCTACAATCTGTATTTCATGCCGGACGGCAGCGCGGCAATCGTCGTCGACGAGGCGATGGAGCAGCTCGATTTCCGCGACCCGCACACCATGGCGTTGAAATCGAGGCTGCCGACGCCGACTTGCCCGGGCATCAACCATGCCGACTTCTCTGCCGACGGTTCCTACGCGATCTTCACCTGCGAATATGGCGACGGCGGCCTGGCCAAGATCGACCTCAAGAACCAGAAGCTGCTCGGCCATCTCGACTTCTCCAGGATGGGCATGCCGCAGGACATCCGCCTGTCGCCCGACGGCAAGGTCTTCTACGTCGCCGACATGATGAATGACGGCGTGTTCCTGGTCGACGGCGACAGTTTTCGGGAAATCGGCTTCATCCCAACCGGCATCGGCGCGCACGGCTTCGTCGTCAGCCGCGACGGCAAGCGGCTCTACGTCTCGAACCGCGGCTCGCACAGAATGGAGCAGGGCAAGGCCAGTGGTCCGGGCAGCGTCACGGTGATCGACTTCGCCACCCGCGCCGTGGTCGCGCAATGGCCGATCCCCGGCGGCGGCAGCCCCGACATGGGCAATGTCAGCGCCGACGGCAGGCAGCTATGGCTGTCGGGCCGTTTCGACAGCGAGGCCTATATGATCGACACCACCAGCGGCGCCGTGAGGAAAATCCGCGTCGGCGCCGAGCCGCATGGCCTGACGGTGTGGCCGCAGCCGGGGCGCTACTCGCAGGGGCATACGGGGAACATGCGGTAGGGCACTTTTGTGAAGGCCCGCCATGCGAAGCTCGCAGAGCGAAGAATGGTGCCCCTAGCCGGGATCGAACCAGCACTCCTTGCGGAACTCGATTTTGAGTCGAGCGCGTCTACCAATTCCGCCATAGGGGCTCAGGCCGGGCGGCCTGGATGGGCGCGGACTATACGGTTGGACGGCCTTTCGTCAACTGGCCTGTTGCGGATTTGCCGGCACCGCTTCGGCCAAACACCATCCGGCGGTCTTGTGAGGACCACCGCCATTGTGCGCCGCGGGAAACCTTTCTAGAGAGGCGAATGTTTAAGGTGCCCGGCCGATAATGGCGGCTGCGGCGCTTTGGGTCCTTGTTTCGTGCGTGCCGGTGGCCGAAAACCGCTGCGCCGTTTGGGGTGACATGCATTAGGTGATTCCAGGAAAAGCGCAGCGGTTTTCCGTCCGGAATTGTGTCAATCGCATTAGGAGAGCCGATGCTTCGCGGACTTTACGACTGGACCCTGTCGCTGGCGGCGCGCAAATCGGCCGAATGGTGGCTGGCCTTCATTGCCTTCGTCGAAAGCTCGGTCTTCCTGGTGCCGGCCGACGTGCTCTTCCTGCCGATGGCGCTGTCCAAGCCCCAGCGCGCCTATCGCTACGCGCTGATCGCCACCGTCGCCTCTGTGCTGGGCGGCGTCGCCGGCTGGTTCATCGGCCACTATGCCTATGAGGCGGTCGCCAAGCCGGTGCTTGAATTCTACGGCAAATATGATGAGTTCGAGCAGTTGCGCACCTCGTCCGGCGTCGGCTTCATCATCCTGATGCTGGTCACCTCGGGCGCGGCCCATCTGCCGCCGATCAAGGTGGTGACGATCCTGTCGGGCGTCATCGGCGTCAATCTGTTGCTTTTCATCGGGCTCGCGATCGTGGCGCGCGGCGCGCGTTTCCTGCTCCTTGCCTGGCTGCTTCGCCGCTATGGCGAGGAGATCAGGGAGTTCATCGAAAAGCGCTTGGGATTGATTGTCGGCGCCGGCGCCGCTGCCCTGATTTTGCTCTATATCCTCGTCAGATACGCCCACGGATAGCGACTCAGCAACGGACCCGATAGATGACCGCGACCATGAATGCCGACACCGGACGCCAGCGCATGCGCGCGGCGCTCTTTCTCGCCGTCGCCATGGCCGCGACGGTCGGCTCGGCGCTCGCCTTCCAATATATCGGCGGCTACATCCCCTGCCATCTCTGCCTGGAGCAGCGCACGCCCTACTATATCGGCGTGCCGCTGATGGTGCTGGCGGCGATCGCCTCGATGCTGCGCGCGCCGGCCTGGATGACGCGCGGCCTGCTCGCGATCGGCGGCTTGCTGATGCTCTACGGCCTCTATCTCGGCGTCTATCATTCGGGCGTCGAATGGGCATGGTGGCAAGGTCCGGCCGACTGCACCGCCGGCGCCGGTCCGGTCGACACTGGCGGCAAGGGCGTGCTCGACGCGCTCGACAAGTTCGTGCCGCCCTCCTGCGACAAGGCAGCGCTGCGCATCCTCGGCCTGTCGCTCGCCGGCTGGAACGCCATCGCCAGCCTCGTCCTCGCCGCCGTCGCCTTCCGCAGCGCGCTCGCGCGGGACTGAGCCGGCACCAAAGCGGCGGCGCGAGATCGTTCACAGAATTCGGCAGGATGAGTCGTATGAAGTGAGCGTCGAGGACCGGAGCGGAGCGTACTTACAGTACGTGAGCACCGGAAGCGCAGACGCTTGCTTCAGACGGCCAGCCTCCCGAATTCTGTGAACGATCTCAAGGTTCGAGTTCGACATCCCAGTAGAGATAATCCATCCAGCTTTCATGCAGATGGTTGGGCGGGAACAGGCGGCCGTTGTTGTGCAGGTCGTGCACCGTCGGCTGATAAGGCTTTTGCAGCGGCCACATCTTGGCCTGGGCCGGCATCATGCCGCCCTTGCGGAGGTTGCAAGGCGAGCAGGCGGCGACGACATTCTCCCAGGTCGTTGCTCCGCCGCGATGGCGCGGGATGACATGGTCGAACGTCAGATCCTCGGGCGTTCCGCAATACTGGCACTGGAAGCGGTCGCGCAGGAACACGTTGAAGCGCGTGAAGGCGGGATGCCTGGACGGCTTCACATAGGCTTTCAGGCTGACCACGCTCGGCAGCTTCATCGAGAAGGTCGGCGAAGAGACGGCGTGCTCATATTCGGCGACGATGTTCACCCGGTCGAGGAAGACGGCCTTGATGGCGTCCTGCCACGACCAGAGCGACAGGGGATAGTAGCTGAGCGGACGGTAGTCCGCGTTCAGCACCAGCGCGGGAAGCCCATCCGGAGATACGGCAACCGTCACGACCTTCGCCTCCTTGCCTCTAGAACCGAACGGCGCGGATACTGTAAGCCCGACATGACAGGGATGTGAAGCGGATTGTCGTGCGTCGAAATCGCCAAAACCGCATGATTTTCAGGCTTTTTTTGCCATTTCGACAGTCGGCGCCGCATCCCTGCCCTTCAATTCCCGGTAATAGGCCCAAAAAAGCCGCGACGCGACACCCCGCCACGGGCTCCATGATTCGGCCAGCCGGATAAGCATTTTCTCCGGCGGACGCGGGTCGATGCCGAGCGCATGGCCGACCGCCGTCTGCAGTGCGACGTCGCGCGCGGGAAACACATCCGGGTGGCCGGCGGCAAACAAAAGGTAGCATTCCGCCGTCCAAGGACCGATGCCGGGCACGGCCGTCATCGCCGCGATCGCCTCGCCGGCGTCCAGCGTGCACAGGTGCTCGAGATCGAGCCCGCCGGCCACCGCTTCGGCGACGGCGAGCAGCCCGCGCTGTTTCGGCCGCGACAGCCCGGCCTCGCGAAACACGCCCTCGCCGGCGGCAAGGATCGCCTGCGGCGTCAGCGGGTCGACAAGCTTCACCAGCCGCCCGAAGATGGCGTCGGCGCTGGCGCGGGAAACTTGCTGTGAAACGATAATGGAAGCGAGGCTCTGAAAGCCAGGTTCCGACAGCCGCAGCGGCACTTCGCCCGCCCGGCCGCGCACGGTCGCCAGCCGCGGATCGATCCGGCAGAGCGCGTCGAGCCCTGTCGCAATGTCGTCCAGCGAGGCGATGCGTTGCACGTTGCTTGTTCCCAGGGCGCCCGCGAAATGGCAATTGATGGCTAACTAGCAACCGGCGGAAGCGCCTTTCAACCCGAATACCGCCCGAGATATGACACTCCTGACATTCCGCTTCGCGCCGAGCCCCAATGGCCAATTGCATCTCGGCCATGCCTACTCGGCTCTGCTCAACCAGCGCATGACGGCGCAGGCCGGCGGGCGCCTGCTGCTGCGCATCGAGGATATCGATGTCACCCGCTGCACGCCCGAATTCGAAGCCGGCATTTTTCGCGACCTCGAATGGCTGGGATTGCGCTGGGAAGAACCGGTGCGCCGCCAGTCCGAGCATTTCGCCGAATACCGGGAGGTGCTGGACCGGTTGATCGCCGAGGAACTCGTCTATCCGGCCTTCATGAGTCGCGGCGAGATCCGCGCCTTTATCGCCGAGACCGGCGGCCGCGACTGGCCGCGCGATCCGGACGGCGTACCGCTCTACCCACCCCTCGACAAGGCATTGTCGGCCAGGGAGCGCAAGCGGCGGCTGGCCGAGGACGCGCCCTTCGCCTGGCGCCTCGATGTCGAGGCGGCGACCGCGCGCCTCACGGCCGGCCTCTCATGGCTGGAGTTCACTGACGAGACGATGTCCGCGACGCGAGCAATCGAAGCGCAACCGCAGGCCTGGGGCGACGTCATCGTCGCCCGCCGCGAGATCCCGACCAGTTACCATCTCGCCGTCGTCGTCGACGACGCGCTGCAGGCTGTCAGCCATGTCGTGCGCGGCCAGGACCTCTATTCGGCGACCGGGGTGCAGTGCCTGCTGCAGCAACTGCTCGGCCTGCCACAGCCGCGTTATTTCCACCACCGCCTGATCCTCGGTCCGGACGGCAGGAAACTGTCCAAGAGCTTCAAGGACACCGGCCTGGCCTCCCTCCGGGAGGCGGGCATGTCGCCGCAGAACGTCAGACGATTGGTCGGTTTTTAGCTGGCTAGAGGCGCGCCATCCCGGCCTTGATCAGCGCCAGCACGCTGATGAAGACAAAGGCGCCGCCCAGCCCGCAGGCCACCGCCAGCTTGAGATCGCTCAGGCTGATGCCATGCTTGTTTGCGACCCCCACCGCGACGAAAAAGCCGAAGATGAACAGCAGCGTGTTGCCGGTCGGGCCGAAGCCGCTCTCCTTCATGATCGCGTCGAGCGCCGTGCCGAAGAAGAAGCCGAAGCCGGCAATGATCGCGAAGGCGAACAACAGCCAGGTCGTGTCCAGATGCAAAAACATGCCTCACCATGGCGCGGCGACACGCCATGCCCCTCTTGGCACGGTTTGATGAATTCAACTTAGCTTATGGATCAACCGTTTCGTTTTGCTTGCGGGATTGAACGGCATTAGAGCAATCGCCGTCATCAACCGTTCATCCCGGCAGCCTCCCCCATGCAGAGCATCAAGCGGTTCATTCCCGCCTCCTTCGTCGTTCTGTGGGCGACCGGCTTCATCGGCGCGCGCTATGCCATGCCCTGGGCGGAACCCTTCACCTTCCTTGCCATCCGCTTCGTGATCGCGGCGATCCTGTTCGCGGGGCTGACCGTTCTGCTTGGCTCGCGCAAGGCGACGCGCGAAGAGGCGCTGCACGCGACGGTGGCCGGCGTCCTCATGCATGGTGTCTATCTCGGCGCCGTCTTCTGGGCGATCCACAGGGGCATGCCGGCCGGGTTTTCGGCGCTGATCGTCGGCCTGCAGCCGCTGATCACCGCCGTGCTCGCTGGAAAGTTCCTCGGCGAAGCGATCCTGCCGCGCCATTGGGCCGGTCTTGCCGTCGGCCTTCTCGGCGTCGTCATCGTGCTGTGGCCGAAGCTGGGCGCGCTGGGCGGCGGCGTCACGCCGGCGACGCTGACGGCTTCGCTCGTCTCCGTGCTCGGCATGAGCGCCGGCACCATCTGGCAGAAGCGCTATGCCTCAGGCGGCGATCTGGTGTCGGCGACGATGTGGCAGTATGTCGGCGGCTCCGCCGTGATGATCCTTGGCTCGCTCGCCTTCGAGACCCGCGCCGTCACCGTCAATGGCGAATTGATCTTCGCCATGGCCTGGCTGGTCCTGGTGCTGTCGGTCGGCGCCATATTCCTGCTGATGGTGATGATCAGGGACGGTGAGATGTCGAAGGTCGCCTCGCTGTTCTATCTGGTGCCGGCCGTAACCGCGGTCATTGCCTGGGCGCTTTTCAATGAGCAGCTCAATCTGCTGCAGATCGCCGGCGTGGCGATCGCCACGCTCGGCGTCGCCCTGGCGACGGCGCGGCAGGCGAGGAAAGGGGAATTGAGGAATTGAGGAATTGAAGAAGAAGGGCGGAGCCAAGCGTCGGCGCATTTTCCCCAGTTCCTCAATTCTTCAATTCTTCAATTCTCCAGTTCTTCAATTCTCCAGTTCTTCAATTCTCCAGTTCTTCAGTTCCTCTTCTGACCGGCGCCAACTCACCCAACCCGCGCTCGGGCTTCGAGATAACGGCTGATCGCGGCGTTGAGCTCGCCGCCGAGGATGAAGATCGCCGAGATGATGTAGAGGAAGACGACCGCGATCATGATCGAGGCGAGCCCGGCATAGGTCGTCACATAGGACGAGAAATGGTCGAGATAGGTGGCAAAGATCGTCGACCCGACCAGCCAGGCGACCAGCGTGAAGACGATGCCCGGTATGATCGAGACGAAGCGCCGCTTGCCGGCCGGCAGCCAGATATGCACGGAGAACAGCCCGATGACGATGACCGTCGAGGCGATCACGTAACGCCAGATGGTGATCGTGCCCATATACGGCTTGATCCACTCCAGATGCGCCTCCGCCAGCCGTGCGAGCAGCGGCGCGAACACCAAAAGCACGCTGATGGCGAGAAAGCAGGCGGTGGCGATCAGGACGAAGATGATGCTTTGCACCCGGCGGTGGATGATGCCGCGCGTCTCGGTAACCCGATAAGCGCGGTTGAGCGAAGTGCGCAGGGCTTCGATGCCGTTGGAAGCGAAATAGGCCGCAAGCAGCACGCCATAGGTCAGAAGGTCGGTGCGGCGCACCGTGAGCACGTTGAGCACCTCATGCGCGATCGGCTTGGCGATCTGCTCCGGCCATGTGTCGAAGACCAGATGCACGGCCGTGTCGGCGAAGGCGCGCGCGCCGAGGAAGCTGGCAAGCGTGGTGGCGAAGATCAGGAACGGAAACAGTGCCATCAGCGAGGTGATCGCCAGATGGCTGGCCATCGCCCAGCCGTCATCGGTGTTGAAGTGGCCTATCGCATCGTAGAGCACGCGCTTGAGGGCGACGATATTCCGCAGCAAGGGCCCGCGCTCCGCTCGATTGTGTCAACGCCGCGAATATGGGAAGTGATTGCGGTAAATGGCAACCCCAGGTCTCACAACGCGCCCCGCGGCAGAAGAGTTGCGCACCGTCATCGTCACCGGCGCCTCCTCCGGCATCGGCGCCTATTGCGCGCGGGCGTTGAAGGCGGAAGGCTGGCGGGTCTTCGCCACGGCGCGCAAGCCGGCCGACATCGCAGCCCTCGAGGCCGACGGCCTGGAGGCCTTCTATCTCGACTATCGCGAGCCCGAATCCATCGCCGCCTTGGTCGATGCGGTGCTGGAGCGGACCGGCGGCACGCTTGACGCGCTCTTCAACAATGGCGCGTATGCCCAGCCCGGCGCCGTCGAGGACCTGTCGGTCGCAGCACTTCGCGAGCAGTTCGAGGCCAATTTCTTCGGCTGGCACGATCTCACCCGGCGGGTCGTGCCGGTCATGCGCCGCCAGGGGCATGGCCGGCTCGTCCACTGCTCCTCGATCCTCGGACTGGCTCCGGTCCGCTTCCGCGGCGCCTATTCAGCCTCCAAGCATGCCATCGAAGGCCTGATGCTGTGCATGCGCCAGGAACTCGAAGGCAGCGGCATCCACCTATCCTTGATCGAACCGGGACCGGTGAGGTCGAAGATCGCCAGCAATGGCCTGCATTGGTTCTTGAAGAATATCGACGTCGAGAATTCCGTCCACCGCGCCGATTATCAGGCGCAGCTCGCAAGGCTTCAGGCGGGCGGCAGCGTGTCGAAGCTGAAGCCGGGACCGGAGATCGTGCACAGGGCGTTGCGCCACGCGCTTCTGTCACAGCGCCCGCGCCCGCACTATGTGGTAACGCTGCCGGCCAGGATCGGCGCGGCGCTGAAACGCATCCTGCCGGCCTCCCTGCTCTACCGCGTGCTCGCCAGGCGCGCCTGACCGAACTTGAACCGGAGCCAGCCAGATGCTCATCATCTTTAAGATTCTCGCCATCGTCGCGATGGCCGCCGTGGTGATCGTGCTGGTTCGCGGCCTGATCAACATGATGCGCGGCGGCTCCGGCTTCACCTCGAACAAGCTGATGCAGGCGCGCATCATGCTGCAGGCCGTGGCCCTGGCGCTGCTGTTGCTGGTTGTCTATTTCACGCGCAAATAGAGGATCTCAGAGGGACGGCGTGGTCAAGCTCAACAAGATCTACACCCGCACCGGCGACGACGGCACCACCGGGCTCGGCACCGGGGAGCGGCGGCTGAAATCCGACCTGCGCGTCGACGCCTACGGCACCGTCGACGAGGCCAATGCCTGCATCGGCATGGCCCGCATCCACACCGCCGCCGAAAATCCCGCGATCGACGCCATGCTGTCGCGTATCCAGAACGATCTGTTCGATCTGGGCGCCGACCTCGCCGTGCCGGATGACGGCAGGCCGCTGGAATACGAGCCGCTGCGCATCGTCGCCGCCCAGACCGACCGCGTCGAGCAGGACATCGACGCGCTCAACAAGGAACTGCAGCCGCTGAAATCCTTCGTGCTGAACGGCGGCACGCCCGCCGCGGCCGCGCTCCATCTTGCCCGCACCGTGGCGCGCCGCGCTGAGCGCCTGATGGTGGCGCTGGCGCAGGATCCGGCCGAGCATGTCAACCGCGAGGCGCTCAAATACATCAACCGCGTCTCGGATTTCCTGTTCGTCGCCGCCCGCGCGGTCAATGACAATGGAAAGGCCGACGTGCTATGGGTTCCCGGCAAGAACCGCTGAATCCGCAGGCGGGAGGGTCCGATGTTCATCCCGCTTTACGACACCAACAGGCTGCGTCACATCCGGCTGCAATATGTGACGATCGGCCTGATCGTGGCGAACGTGCTGGTCTACTTGGCGACCACGCTCGGCGGTGAGAACTTCACCAATGCCGCGGTTCTCGGTCTCGGCTTCATCCCGTCGGTGGTTCACGACAAGGTCGAGCTCTCGCCCGAATTCGTCGTCATCCCCGAGAGCCTGAGCTACCTCACCTATTCCTTCCTGCATGCCGACATCTTCCATCTCGGCGGCAACATGCTGTTCCTCTGGGTGTTCGGCGACAATGTCGAGGATGCGCTCGGCCATATCCGCTATCTGATCTTTTACCTTGCCTGCGCCATCGCCGGCGCCTTCTTCCAGGGGTTGGTGGCCTGGGATTCGCAGGTGCCGTTGATCGGCGCTTCGGGCGCCATCGCCGGGGTCGTCGCCGCCTACCTGATCCTCTACCCCCGGGTGAAAGTCTGGGTGCTGGCCTTTGCGCGCATTCCGTTGCGCATCCCGGCCTTCATTCCGCTGATCCTATGGATCCTGTTCCAGATCGTGATGTTCGCAGCGGCCGGCGAGGACCAGATCTCCTGGGCATGCCATATCGGCGGCATCATCGCCGGATCGATCCTGGTGCTGGTTCTGCGCAGCCGGGGCGTGCCGCTGCTGGCCGGCGCCGACGGCGAGCCGGACCCGACGCCCAACATCCAGCAGCCGCCTGTTCCTGTTGAGCCGGCCGCGAGCGATCCGGCGCAGCCGGCGGCGCAATGGGGCCGTGGAGCAGCGGCGCCCCGGGACTGAACCGATTTGGGTGCGTCGTGGGATATTGACGCGCCGATTTGTCGCCACTACGGAAACGGCACAGTTGGGCGGATATTCCGTCCGCGATGTCGGCTTTCGACAACTCTGACAGGGCGCACGCTGCTATAGCGCCCCGACTATCTCAGGAGAGGTGACAGGAAAATGAAGATCCTTGTGCCCGTGAAGCGGGTTGTGGACGCCAACGTCAAGGTCCGGGTGAAAGCCGACGGACTGGGCGTCGAGCTTGCCAACGTCAAGATGGCGATGAACCCGTTCGACGAGATCGCGGTCGAGGAAGCGATCCGCATCAAGGAAGCTGGCAAGGCTGAAGAAATCATCGTCGTGTCGATCGGCCCGCAGCAGGCGCAGGAGACGCTGCGCACCGCGCTAGCCATGGGCGCCGACCGTGCCATTCTGGTCAAGACCGACGAGCAGACCGAGCCGCTCGGGGTCGCCAAGGTGCTGAAGGGCGTGGTCGAGGCGGAGGCGCCCGGCCTCGTCATCCTCGGCAAGCAGGCGATCGACGACGATTCGAACCAGACCGGCCAGATGCTGGCGGCGCTGCTTGGCTGGGCTCAAGGGACATTCGCCTCCAAGATCGTGCTCGAAGGCGATCAGGCCAAGGTGACGCGCGAGGTCGACGGCGGCCTGCAGACGGTGGAATTGAAGATGCCGGCGATCGTCACCGCCGACCTTCGCCTCAACCAGCCGCGCTATGCCTCGCTGCCCAACATCATGAAGGCCAAGAAGAAGCCGCTCGACGAGAAGAGCCCGGCCGACTACGGCGCCGACGTCAAGCCGCGCCTCAAGGTGATCAAGACCGAGGAGCCCGGCGGCCGCAAGGCGGGCGTCAAGGTCAAGAGCGTGGCCGAACTGGTCGAAAAGCTCAAGAACGAAGCCGGCGTGCTTTAAAGCGATCGGGAAAGGACAAAGAAAATGGCAATTCTCCTCATCGCCGAACACGACAACACAAGTCTTTCCGAGCAGACCGCCAAGGCGCTGTCGGCCGCCCTCCAGATCGGCTCCGATGTCGACGTGCTGGTGGCCGGCAAGGGCGCCAAGGGCGCGGCTGATGCCGCCGCCAAGCTGAAGGGTGTGCGCAAGGTGATGCTGGCCGAGGCCGACGAGCTTGCCGAGCGTCTCGCCGAGCCGACGGCGGCGCTGGTCGTCTCGCTCGCCGGCTCCTATGACGCGATCGTCGCGCCCGCGACCTCGTCGGGCAAGAACGTCGCGCCGCGCGTGGCGGCACTCCTCGACGTCGCCCAGGTGTCCGAGATCATCGAGGTGGTCTCGCCCGACACCTTCAAGCGGCCGATCTATGCCGGCAACGCCATCCAGACCGTGCAGTCGACCGACGCCAAGAAGGTCATCACGGTGCGCACCGCGTCCTTCGCGGCGGCGCCCGAAGGCGGCTCGGCCGCGGTCGAGACGGTCAACGCCGCTGCCAATCCAGGCCTCTCCTCCTTCATCGAGAACAAGCTCTCCGAGAACGACCGTCCGGAGCTGACCTCGGCCAAGATCATCATCTCGGGCGGCCGCGCGCTTGGCTCCTCGGAGAAGTTCCAGGAAGTCATCCTGCCGGTCGCCGACAAGCTCGGCGCCGCGGTCGGCGCCTCGCGTGCCGCGGTCGACGCCGGCTACGCGCCGAACGACTGGCAGGTCGGCCAGACCGGCAAGGTGGTCGCGCCCGATCTCTACATCGCCGTCGGCATCTCCGGCGCCATCCAGCACCTGGCCGGCATGAAGGACTCGAAGGTGATCGTCGCCATCAACAAGGATGAGGAAGCCCCGATCTTCCAGGTCGCCGATTACGGCCTGGTCGGCGATCTCTTCGTCATCCTGCCGGAGCTGCAAAAGGCGCTTTGACGCCACCGGTTCTGGCATATTAAAATCGGAAGGGTGGGGTAGACGAAGTCGCCCCGCCCTTTTAGTTTGCACTGCACAAAAAGCGGGCCATCAAGGCCTGAAGCCAATCCGGCGATTTTGCGTCCGGATTGCAGGAAATGAACAACAGGAGCGTTTCCGCGCTTCAAGACGCGGAAGATGCTCCGGACGGGATCGGGGTCATGAGCAAGATCGAGACGATCGGCATTGTCGGCGCGGGTCAGATGGGTGGCGGTATCGCCCATGTCTCGGCGCTGGGCGGCTACAAGGTCCTGATCCACGACGTGTCGCCCGACCGTATCGAGAAGGGCATCGCCACCATCAGCGGCAACATGGCGCGCCAGGTCGGTTCCGGCAAGCTCGAGGAGAAGGCGCGCAACGAAGCAATGGCGCGTATTTCCGCCGCCCCGACCATGGCCGATCTCGCGGCCGCCGATCTGGTAATCGAAGCGGCGACCGAGGATGAGACGGTCAAGCGCAAGATCTACGCGCAGCTTTGCCCGCAGCTCAACCCGGAAGCGATCCTGGCGACAAACACCTCGTCGATCTCGATCACCCGGCTTGCCGCGCAGACCGACCGGCCGGAACGCTTCATCGGCATTCATTTCATGAACCCGGTGCCGGTGATGAAGCTGGTCGAGCTGGTGCGCGGCATCGCCACCGAGGACCAGACCTTCGAGGCCGCCAAGAGCTATGTGAAGCACCTCGACAAGACGATCACCGTTTCCGAGGATTTCCCGGCCTTCATCGTCAACCGCATCCTTTTGCCGATGATCAACGAGGCGATCTACACGCTCTATGAGGGCGTCGGCACAGTCGACGCCATCGATACCGCCATGCGGCTCGGCGCCAACCACCCGATGGGACCGCTGCAGCTTGCCGACTTCATCGGCCTCGACACCTGCCTGTCGATCATGCAGGTGCTGCATGAGGGCTTGTCGGATTCGAAATACCGCCCCTGCCCGCTGCTGGTGAAATATGTCGAGGCCGGCTGGCTCGGCCGCAAGACCGGCCGCGGCTTCTACGACTATCGCGGCGACCATCCGGTGCCGACGCGCTGATCTTCCCCGGCTGAACCCTTTCGAAACGGCTCAGGACGCCGCGGCGAGCGGCGGAAGTGGCACGCCGCCGTTCGAAATTTCGCCTGTCGAAACTCCGTCGGGCGCGGCGGAAACGCAGCCGCGCCCGGCCGCCTTGGCGGCATAGCAGGCGGCGTCAGCGCGGGCGATGATCTCGTCCACTTCGCCGCAACCGGCGCGGATCGGCGCAAGCCCGATGCTGGCGCCGATCGAATGCGGGCGCCCGTCCCAGCTGAAGTCGAGATTGCCGATGGCGTCGATGATCGAGCGCGCCGCGATCGGCCCGCACGCCGCGGCGCCCGATTTGAGGACGATGGCGAACTCGTCGCCGCCAAGCCGCGCGACGATGTCTTCCGGGCCAAGCACATTGCGCAGGGCGTCGGCCACGCGCTTGAGCAGCGCATCGCCCGCGGCATGGCCGCCGGTGTCGTTGACCGCCTTGAAGTGATCGAGATCGACGAACATGAACTGATGCTCACCGCCATTGAGGCGGCACTGGTCAACGAGATCTTCCATGATGCGGATGAAGCTCGAGCGATTGGCGAGCCCGGTCAGCGCGTCGTGGGCGGCGGCGTAGGCTAGCTGGCGCTGCAGGGCGCGCGCGTCGCTGAAATCCTGGAAGACGATAACGAGGCCGCAGAACTCGTCGCGGTCGTTCATGATCGGCGACACCACCTGGCGGATGCTGCAGCGCGTGTCGTCGCGCCGGACAAGCACAGCGCGCGTGTTCTGGTCGCAGTGCGGCTGCTCGCTCGCGGAAGGGCGCGAGAGCCCGATTTTCTGCCCGCTTTCCTCGTCGACCGCCCAGTAGACATGGCCGAGCAGCTTGCCCAGGGCCTCGCCGACCACGACGCCGGTGAGTTTTTCCGCGACCGGGTTCATGAAGGTGATGCGGTTGGCGGCATCGGTGCAGATCACCGCGTCGCCGATCGACTGCAACGTCACCCTGAGACGCTCTTTCTCGTCGGCCAGCATGGCCGCCGAAACCATCAGCCGCGCCTCGGCCTCCTTGCGTTCCGTGATATCGGTCAGGCTGCCGATTGCTCGAATCAGCCGGCCCTCGCCATCGCGCTCGATCGCCTTGCCGCGGTCGAGAATCCAGACCCAGCGGCCGTCCTTGTGCCGCATGCGGAACTCGGCCTCGAAAAAGGGCGTCTCGCCGGCAAGATGCGCGCGATCCGCCTCGGCGACGCGTTCCTGGTCGTCGGGATGGATCATGGCCAGCCAGCGATCGGGGTCGCCGTCGAGCTCGCCATCGGCATAGCCCAGCATCTTCACCCAGGTTTCGGAATAGGTGGTGCCGCCCCTGCGCATATCGAGGCTCCAGATACCCTGTCCGGCACTGGTGAGCGCGAAATTCCACCGGTCTTCTGCCTCGGCGATGCGCGCTTCGGCCTGCTTGCGCGCATCGATGTCCTCAATCTGCGACACCAGATAGAGAGGACGACCCGTCTCCTCTTCACGAATGACCGAGCCGGCGAGCTGCGCCCAGACCGGGGTGCCGTCCTTGCGCAGATACCGCTTCTCGAAATGGAAGGAGTGGATCTTGCCTTCCTTCAGGCTCGTCATCGTCTCGCGGCCGATCTGCAGATCGTCGGGATGCGTAATCTGGAAGAAGGTCAGCGCCTCGATTTCCGAGCGGGTGTATCCCAGCATGTCGGCGAAGGCAGGATTGGCCTGAACGATGCGGCCATCGAGGCCGACAATGGCGACGCCGATCGCCGAATCCTCCATGGCCCGGCGGAAGCGTTGCTCGCTCTCGGCAATCTGCCGGCGGTCGTCGATGATCTTGCGGATGGACAGCGCGGAGACAAACAGCGTGACGGCCGTGACGGCGACGGATATCTGCAGGCAGACCTTCAACGCGTCCGTGCCGAGTTCCAGCGCCGGCAACAGGACCGATGCAGTCAAGGCAACGAGACCGGCTGCCATCAAGACGGGCACGGCGCGCTTGCCGGCCCGCGGACCTTTCCAACTCAACCACGCCACAATGCGATCCCACCCAATGCGCGACTGCGCGTTGCCACAACTCTGGCGGATCGATTTTAAGGAATGGTTGCATGAGCGGCAGCGGCCGCTCCGATAACCGGCAAACAATTGCCGGTATGATTAAGGTACTGTTTCAAAACTGTACCGAAGGATCGGTGTCTAATCCTACCAGCGGACGAAAAACCGTCCGCCTAGCGCGCCGAGCGCGGTCAGGAAGGCGATCGTGACCGTATACCAGGTGGCGACGAAGAGGGGCGAATCATCGAAGCAATGCGCGGCGTAGAAGGTCGCCGCGAGCCCGCCGGCGAGCAGGCCGGCCACCGCGCCCGCCAACACCGGCCGCGTCGGCGCGCCATAGCGCAGCATGCCGAGGAAGATAGCCAGCGGGCCGATGCCGATCAGCGGGATGAAGCTCATGCAGATCATCATGTTCGAGCCGATGAGCCGCTTGCCCCAATCGGCCTCGGGCACGACGAAAAGCTCGAGAACTACCGCGAGCACCACCAGAAGCGGTGCGGCAATCATCGAGGTCATCGCCCGCCTGGTCGAAGCACCCGGCATCGACAGCGCGCGAATCAACGCGAAGGCACTGGCGGCGAGCGTCAGCGTGAACACGAATTTGGACATGAAGCGCATCGTGTGCATGGCCGGCATGATGTCGGGACGCGGCCCGATGGTCGCAAAGAAGACCATCGCCGCGATCGCCATGGCCACGCCGACCGCCAGCCACCAGGCCCTGCCCATCGGCATCGCCTCGTCGCGGGCATCGGCGTCGAGCGCCTTGATGAGATCCTCTGTCCTCATGTCGCTGTTCGTCCAAACCGTTTGGCGATCGCGGCCAGGCCGCGATGCAGCGACACGCGCACCGCCGTCTCGCTGATGCCGAGCTTGCTCGCCGTCTCGCCGATCGAATGGCCATCGACCGAGATCGATGCCACCACCGAGCGTTGCGCCGGCGGCAGGCCGTCTAGCGCCCGGTTGATGTCGCGCTCGCTCACTGTTTCCGCCTCCGGCTCGGCGAAGGTTTCCGCGATCTCGTCGATCTCGACCTCGATGCGCCGCCCGCGCCGGCGGAACGCATCGATCAGCTTGAACCGGGCGATCGCATAGACCCAGGGCAGCACCGGCGCATCAGGCCGCCAGGTGTGGCGTTTGACATGAATGGCCAGCAAGGTTTCCTGCACGACATCCTCGGGATCGACCCCGCCTTGAACGATCTTGCGCCGGACAAAGCCGCGAACGAGGGCGGCGATCCCGTGCAGAAAGTCGGCATACGCCCTTTCGTCTCCCGCGATCGCGGCCCTGAGCAGCCGGGAAAGCTCGGCCTCGTCCTTGCCGGTCACAAGAGTTTACCCCCAATGTTCGCGTCTCGGCCCTGGTTTGTTACGTGGCCGGCGAAATAATGTCCAAGCCAAACTGCCGCAAAATCACGAAAGTTTGCGGAATGGCGACCGATTGAAGCAGGGTCGCAATGTTGACTATAACAATCATGTATTGATAGGTGCAGCCGTGCCCAAAACCCCTGTCTCGAAGTGAGGACGATGCCCATGAAAATTGCCCTTTCCACGCTTGCCGGCGCCGTGCTGGCGCTCGGCCTGATCGCCGGCCCGGCCATGGCCGAGGATCAAGGCATCATCGTCTACAATGCCCAGCATGAGAGCCTGGCCAAGGAATGGGCGAAGGGATTCACCAAGGAAACCGGCATCAAGGTCACGCTGCGCAATGGCGGCGACAGCGACTTCTCCAACCAGATCGTCGCCGAGGGAGCGGCCTCGCCGGCCGACGTGTTCCTGACCGAGAATTCGCCGGCAATGGCGCTGGTCGAGGCCGCCGGACTGTTCGCGCCGGTCGACGCCGATACGCTGGCGCAGGTTCCGCAGGAATACCAGCCGTCGACTGGCAAATGGGTCGGCGTTGCCGCCCGCAGCACCGTCTTTGCCTATAACAAGGCCAAGCTGAAGGAAGACCAGTTGCCGAAGTCGCTGCTCGATCTCGCCGATCCGAGCTGGAAGGGCCGCTGGGCCGCCTCGCCGTCCGGCCCCGACTTTCAGGCCATTGTCAGCGCCCTGCTTGAACTCAAGGGCGAGGCCGCTACCGCCGACTGGCTGAAGGCGATGAAGGAGAATTTCACCGCCTACAAGGGCAACTCGACAGTGATGAAGGCGGTCAATGCCGGCGAGATCGATGGCGGCGTGATCTATCACTATTACTATTTCGGCGATCAGGCCAAGACCGGCGAAAACAGCCGGAATGTCGCCCTGCATTATTTTAAGAACCAGGATCCGGGCGCCTTCGTGTCGATCTCCGGCGGCGGCGTGCTGGCGTCGAGCAAGCACCCGAAGGAAGCCCAGGCGTTCCTGAAGTGGGTGACCGGCAAGGGCGGCCAGGACGTGCTGAAGACCGGAACGTCCTATGAATATGCGGTCGGCAAGGATGCCCAGTCCAACCCGAAGCTGGTGCCGCTGGCCGATCTGCAGGCGCCGAAAGTGGATCCGGCGAGATTGAATTCCAAGAAGGTCATCGAACTCATGACGCAAGCCGGCTTGCTTTAGTTCGCGTTCGTCCTAAAAGGGCGAACGACCGTGCTCCCGCGGCAATTTGCCTTCCGCGGGAGCGTTTTGTTTGGAGATCGCCTCGTCGATGACAGTCGACTGCGCTTCGACCCGCCCGAGTGTCACATCGCACCGCTTCCGCCGGCAGGCGGAGGCGACCCAGCGGCCTGCCTGATGCAATCGGCGATCGACATGACGCCGGCAATGCTGCCGGCGGCCGGGATGAAGAAGCACCGGTCCGCGTCGTGGATCACGCTCGCCGCGGCCCTCATCTCGCTCGTTGCGCTGCTGCCGCTCGCCTTCATCGTCTGGGTCGCGATCCAGACCGGCTGGGACACCGCGGCGGCGCTGATCTTCCGCCCGCGCGTCGGCGAATTGCTGGTCAACACCGTGCTCCTCGTCGTCGTCACGGTGCCGATCGCCATCGTGCTGTCGGTGGTACTGGCCTGGCTGACAGAGCGCAGCGACCTGCCGGGCAACCGCTGGTGGTCCTGGCTGTCGGTCGCACCGCTCGCCATCCCCGCTTTCGTGCACTCCTATGCCTGGATCAGCTTCGTTCCGGGCCTGCACGGGCTGTGGGCCGGCGTGCTGGTCTCCGTAATCGCCTATTTCCCATTCCTTTACCTGCCGATCGCCGCCGCGCTGCGCCGCCTCGATCCGGCGCTGGAGGATGCGGCCGCGGCGCTCGGTCTTGACCCGTGGCGGGTCTTCGCGCGCGTCGTGCTGCCGCAGCTGAGGCTCGCCATCTGCGGCGGCTCGCTGCTGGTCGGCCTACATCTCTTGGCCGAATACGGCCTCTATGTCTTCATCCGTTTCGACACCTTCACCACCGCGATCGTCGACCAGTTCCAGTCGACCTTCAACGGTCCGGCGGCCAACATGCTGGCCGCCGTGCTGGTGGTCTGCTGCCTCTTCCTGCTCGCCCTCGAGGTGATGATACGCGGCGAGGAGCGCTATGCCCGCGTCGGTTCCGGCGCCGCGCGCAAGCAGCAGCGTGCTCGCCTCGGCCGCGCCACCTTGCCCTGCCTGCTTTTGCCGGCCGGCGTCGCGCTGCTGTCGCTCGGCGTGCCCTTCGTCACGGTCGGCCGCTGGCTGCTTGCCGGGGGCACCGAAGTCTGGCGCTGGGACGAGATCGGGCTGGCGCTCGGCCAGACGCTGTTCCTCGCCATTGCCGGCGCGGTGCTCGCGACAATTGCCGCCATGCCGATGGCCTGGATTTCGATCCGCGCGCCGGGGCCGCTGCAGCGCCTGCTCGAGAGCTGCAACTATATCGTCGGCGCGTTGCCGGGCGTGGTCATCGCGCTGGCGCTGGTGACCATCACAGTGCGCGTCGTGCTGCCGCTCTACCAGACGCTGTTCACCATCCTGTTCGGTTACGCGCTGATGTTCCTGCCGCGCGCGCTGATAAGCCTGCGCGCCTCGATCGCGCAGGCGCCGGTGGAGCTGGAGCGCGCCGCCTCCAGCCTCGGCCGTCCGCCGGTCAAGGCGCTGTGGTCGACGACCATCCGCCTTTCGGCGCCGGGCGCCGCGGCCGGCATGGCTATGGTGGCGCTCGGCATCACCAACGAGCTCACCGCCACCCAGATGCTGGCGCCCAACGGCACCCGCACGCTGGCGATGGCATTCTGGTCCTATAGCGGCGAGATCGACTACGCCTCCGCCGCCCCTTACGCGCTGATCATGGTGGCGATGTCATTGCCGATGACCTGGTGGCTCTACATCCAGTCGAAGCGGATGGCCGGACGATGAGCTTTCTCGAACTCAGCGGCGTCGCGAAAAGCTACGGCCCGGTGACGGCGCTCGCCGGCGTCGACCTTGCGGTGGAAAGCGGCAGCCGCACCGCGATCGTCGGGCCTTCCGGCTGCGGCAAGACCACCTTGCTCAGGCTGATCGCCGGTTTCGAGGCGCCGGACCGCGGCCGCATCGCACTCGACGGCAAGGTGCTCGCCAACGGCGGCGCGGCCGTGCCCGCGCATCGCCGCGGCATCGGCGTGGTGGCCCAGGACGGTGCCCTGTTCCCGCATCTCACCATCGCCGACAATATCGGCTTCGGCATTCCGCGGAATGCCGACAAGCGAGCCGAGCATATCGTCGAGCTCGCCTATATCGTCGGACTGGACAAGGCGATCCTGAAGCGCCGGCCGCACGAGCTTTCCGGCGGGCAGCAGCAGCGCGTGGCGCTTGCCCGCGCCATGGCGATGAAGCCCCGGCTGATGCTGCTTGACGAACCGTTCTCGGCGCTCGACACCGGGCTTCGCGCTTCGATGCGCAAGGCGGTGGCCGAGCTTCTGGAAGAGGCGGGCATCACCACCATCCTGGTCACGCACGACCAGGCCGAGGCGCTGTCCTTCGCCAGCCAGGTGGCGGTGATGCGCGAAGGGCTGTTCTCGCAGGTCGGCACGCCGCGAGAGCTCTATTTCCAACCCAGGGACAGGATGGTCGCCGAGTTCCTCGGCGACGCCATCATCGTGCCGGCCAGGATCGCGGACGGCTTCGCCGTCTCGCGGCTCGGCCGCATCGCCGTCGACACGAAGGGACGGCGCGATGTCGCCCGCATCATGCTGCGGCCCGAGCAGATCCTACTCAAACGGACCTCGCGCGAAGGCATGTCGGGCACACCCGACATGCTGTTCGGCGAAGTGACGGACTGCGAGTTCGCTGGTTCGGTCTGCACCGTCGCGGTGCGGCTGCTCAACAGCCCGGACCCGCCCGATGCGGCCGCCATCGGCAACACGCCGCTGATCCTGCGCAGGACGGGCATGGACGCGCCGGAGATCGGCGAGATCGTGCGCTTGACCGTCACCGGCAAGGCGCATGTCTTTGCTTAGGTCGGGGTTGAGGCGTGTCGAGATTCAGGTCAGGCCGAGCCGAAAACGGCGGGTTCCGAGAACCGGAGCGGAGCGTACTTGAAGTACGTGAGCACCGGAAGCGCAGGAAACCGCCGTTTGCAGGCCGGCCTCACCTGAATATCGGCATGCCTCAGCGCACGCGCTGCCCAGTTGCAGGCGACCAAAGCGGCCATTGCTCCAGGAAATCAACGCTGTGGATGACCACGCGCTGCCCATCGATCAGGATAATCGAATAGGCGGGCGGCGCCTGCTCGACCACTTCGTCGCCGACCAGGTCGAGCATGAAGCGGGCATGCAGGCCGCGCTGCACCGAGAACGGAATGCCGGCGACGGTGCCGGCGATGTCGCGATGGACATGGCCGAAGAAGATGTAGCGGACATTGCCGTGGCGGGTCAGCACGTCGATGAGCCGCTGCGGCTGTTCGAGGCCGAGCGGGTCGAGCAGAGTGAGGCCAAGCTCGACGGGTGGATGATGCAGGAAAATATAAACGGCCTTGCCTGCCGCCTCGCCAAGCCGTGCGTCGAGCCATGCAAGCCGGTTGTCGCACAACTCGCCGGTGACGCGGCCCTCCGCCATGCTGTCGAGAAAGACGAGGCGCCCTTCCGGCGTGTCGAGCACCGACTGCACGAAGCCGTTGCCGTCCGTCCCGTTATCCGGAAAGGCGGCGATCAGATTGGCGCGCCGGTCATGGTTTCCAGGCAGCAGCTGGTAAGGCACAGTGAGCCGGCTCAGCGCCGATTTCAAATCGGCATAGCTCTCGGCTTCGCCGTCGTCGGCCAGATCGCCGGTGAAGATGCAGAGCGCCGCATCTCCATGCCGAGCATTGATATGATCTATGCAGCGATCGAGCCGCTCGTTCAGATCCGCGCCATAGCGTATCTGGCGCCGACGATCGAGATGGACGTCGGTGACCTGGATGATCTTCATTCCGTGAACCCTCAGATAATTGCAAAGTCAGCCTTGCAAGGCCCGCCTTACAGCACCGGTTCCGGCACCGAGGCCTTGAACACGTCGAGTCTGCCGCCCGTCTCCGAGGAGAAGAAGTGCAGGTCCGCTTCGGCGAACTGCAGGCCGATCGTGCTGCCCGGTTCGGAGTGGACGATCTCCGACGTCACGACAGAGAACGGCGCGCCGTCGAGATCGACATAGACGACGCGGCCGGCGCCCAATTCCTCGATGAGGTCGACGGTCGCCGCAAGCGCTCCCGGCGTGCCCGGCGCCACCATGCGCACCGCCTCCGGCCGGATACCGACCGCGACTTTCGCGCCCACGGGAACGCCCGTGCGCGACACGTTGAGCTTGCGGCTGCCGCCGAGCAATGACAGCCCGTCGAGCGTGACGGTGCCTTCGAGCATGTTCATCGCCGGCGCGCCGACGAAGGTGGCGACGAAGCGGCTGGCCGGCCGGCTATAGACTTCCGCCGGTGTGCCCACCTGCTCGACACGGCCGCCATTCATCACCACCAGCCGGTCGGCCAGCGTCATCGCCTCGACCTGGTCGTGCGTGACGAAGACGGAGGTGGCGCTGAGGCGCCGGTGCAGCTTGCGGATCTCGGAGCGCATCTGCACCCGCAGCTTGGCATCGAGGTTGGAGAGCGGCTCGTCGAACAGGAACACCTTCGGCTCGCGGATCATGGCGCGGCCCATGGCGACGCGCTGGCGCTGGCCGCCGGAGAGCGCCATCGGCTTGCGGTCGAGCAGGTGCTCCAGCTCCAGGACGCGCGCAACCGCCTGGACGCGCTGGGCGCGTTCGGCCGACGGAACGCCGGCGACCTTCAGCGAATAGCCGATGTTCTGGGCCACGCTCATATGCGGGTAGAGCGCGTAGTTCTGGAACACCATGGCGCAGCCGCGCTCGCGCGGCTCGAGCTTGTTGACCACCGTGCCGTCGATCGCGATCGTGCCGTCGGAAATCTCTTCCAGCCCGGCAATCATTCTAAGCAGCGTGGACTTGCCGCAACCGGACGGCCCGAGGATGACGACGAATTCGCCCGAAGCGAAGTCGAGGTCGACGCCATGCACGACCTGCGTCTTGGCGTAGTTCTTCTTGACGCCCCGAATGGTGATGGAGGCCATTTTCCGTCTCCTTATTTTTCGGTGGCGATCAGGCCGCGCACGAACCAGCGCTGCATCAGCACCACGACGATCAGCGGCGGCAGCATGACGATCAGCGTGCCGGCCATGGCGATATGCCATTCCGGTGCGCCGCCGACATTGGGGATGAGCTGCTTCAGCTCTGTCACCGCCATCGCATGCGACTGGTCGGTGGTGATAAGCAACGGCCACAGATACTGGTTCCAGGCCCACAGGAACATGATGGTGCCGAGCGCCGCCATGTTGTTGCGCGACAGCGGCAGCAGGATATCGACGAAGAAGCGGAGCGCACCGGCGCCGTCCATGCGCGCCGCTTCGGTCAACTCATCCGGCACGGTCAGGAAGAACTGGCGGTAGAGGAAGGTGCCGGTGGCGGTCGCGACCAGCGGCAGGATCAGGCCGCTATAGGAATTGAGCAGTCCCAGGCTGAGCGAAACCTGCACGCCAGAGACCTTTTCGATCAGCCAGGAGAGGCCGGTCAGGTCCATGATCGCCTGATAGGGCTCGAGCACGTTGGCGACCACCGCGTAGGTCGGCACGATGCGCACCTCGAGCGGCAGCATCAGCGTGATGAAGATCAGCCAGAACATCAGCATGCGGCCGGGATAACGGAAATAGACGATCGAGAAGGCGGTCAGCGCCGAGATGATGACTTTCCCGGCGGCCACGCCAAACGCCATGATGAAGGAATTGAACAGCTTCGGGCCGAGATCGGCGGTCGTCCAGGCCGTCCTGATGTTGACCCAGAAATCGCTACCCGGCAGCAGCGACATCGGCACGTCGTTGACGTCCTTCAGATTATGCGATGCGGCGACCGCTACGATGACGAACGGCGCCACGCAGAATACGAAGCCGACGAACAGGATCAGATGCGTGAAGAAATTGAGGATCGGGGTGCGCTCGACCATGGCCCGCCTCAACGATAATGCACGCGCCGCTCGATGAAGCGGAACTGGACGATGGTGAGCGCGATGATGAGCAGCATCAGGATGATGCTCTGCGCGGCGGCGCCCGAATAATCGAGGCCTTTGAAGCCGTCGGAATAAATCTTGTAGACCATCAGATTGGTGGCGTTGGCCGGTCCGCCTGCGGTCATGATGTCGACGATGCCGAAGGAATCCTGGAAGCTCTCGGTGATGTTGATGACCAGCAGGAAGAAGATGGTCGGCGTGATCAGCGGAAACTGGATATCCCAGAAGCGCCGGATGGCGCCGGAGCCGTCCATCGCCGCCGCCTCGATCAGCGAGCGCGGAATCGCCTGGAAGGCGGCGAGGAAGAAGATGAAATTATAGCCGACATACTTCCACGAGAAGGCGATGATGATCGAGGCCATGGCGTCGGTGCCGTCAAGGCCGGGGTCCCAGAAGCCGGGCCAGACTTGGTTGACCACGGCCATGAAGCCGGCTTCCGGTGCCAGGATGAAGCGAAACGCCAGCGCCAGCGCCGGTGCGGCGATGCCGTAAGGCCAGATCAGCACCACGCGGTAAAGCCATGAGCCGGCAAGCTGGCGGTCGGTCAAGGCGGCGAGAACCAGCGCGATTGTCATCGCAAGTCCCGTGCTGATGCCGGCGAAGATCATGCTGGCGGTGATCGAGTCCCAGTAGCTGGCGTTGGACAGGATCGAGCGGAAATTGTCGAGCCCGACCCAGATATTGCCGCCGCCCCAGGGCTGCTGCAGCGTCAGCGACCAGTACACGGCCTGCCCGGCCGGCCAGTAGAAGAAGGTGAAGATCAGAATTAGCTGCGGCACCGCGAACAGGATGCCGATCGTCCATTTGCTGAAAGTGACGCGTTTTTCCATCGATCCGCCGATGTCGTTGAACCGCCAACCCGCTCGCGCGGCACAAGACTAAGGCATGTCTCCCGAAAGTGGGTACCGGTTTCGGAAGACAAAGACATGCCCAAATCAAAAACCCATATGAAATGGCCGCCCGTCGATACTCGGCGGGCGGCCGTTCCAGTATCCGGGATCAGGGCAGGGTCTTACCCGGATAGGTCTGCTGGAAGCGCTCGAGGATCGCGTCGCCATTCTTGACCAGCGCGTCGAGGCCTTCCTGCACGCTGACCTTGTTGGCGAAGATCGCCTGCATCTGCGTGCCGAACTCGGCGCGGATCTGGGTGAAGTTGCCGAGGCGGATGCCGCGGGTGATCTCGGTCGGCTCCGACGCGGTCAGGCTGGCGATCGCCACTTCGCGGCCCTTATAGGGCGCCTTGTCGTAGAAGCCGTTGGACTTCATGAAATCGAAGCCCGACTTCGTCACCGGGATGTAGCCGGTGTTGGTCGACCAGAACAAAGCGGTCTTGGGGTCGTGGATGAAGTTGAGGAACGCTGCCGCGCCCTTGTATTCGGCGTCCGACTTGCCGGACAGCACCCACAGCGAAGCGCCGCCGACCAGCGAGTTCTTGCGCTCGGTGCCGGCATAGACCGGGAGCTCGGCGACGTCCCATTTCATGCCTTCCTTCTGGGTGCGGCCAACCGTGCCGTGATCGCCGACCGAGGTCAGGATGAGCTGGCAGGTGCCGGTGGCGAAGGCCTGAACCATGTCCTGGCCAAGGTCCTTGGACTTGATCTTGACCAAACCGGCGTCATACCACTTCTTGAGATCGGTGACGTACTGGACGAACTTGGTCTTGTTGATTTCGAGACGAGCGTCGAGACCGTCATAGCCATTGTTCTTCGTGGCGATCGGCTGGTTGTGCAGCGCCGAGAACTGCTCCATCAGTTGCCAGCTTTCATTGGCCGAGATGTTGATCGCCATCGGGCAATCATAGCCGGCGTCCTTCAGCGCCTTGAGGTCGGCGGCGACGTCTTCCCAGGTCTTCGGCGCCTCGGTCTTGCCGATCTTGGCGAAGGCGTCCTTGTTCCAGTACATCAGCGCCGTCGACGAGTTGAACGGGAAGGACAGCATCTCGCCCTTCGAGGTCGCGTAATAGCGCGCGATGCCGGGGAAATAATCGCTATAGTCGATCTTGTAACCGTTCTCTTCCATCAGCTTGTCGGCGGGCTTATAGGCGCCCGACAGCATCATGGTGGCGGTGCCGACGTCATAGACCTGGACGACGGTGGGCTGCTTGCCGGCGCGGAAGGCGGCGATCGTGTTCTGCAGCGTGGCGTCGTAATTGCCCTGGCTGGTGCAGACGACCTGATAGTCCTTCTGGGATTCGTTGAAGTTCTTGCACAGCGTATCGACGACACGGGCGAGATCGCCCGAAAGACCGAACCAGAAATCGAATTTGACCGGCTCCGCAAATGCAGGAACCGCAAGCGCGGTGCTGAGCGCGCCGGCGGCAAGGGCGGCAAAGCCCCGCTTGATGATCGTCATGGTTTTTCCCTCTTGAGTGGCAGTGTGACAAGGTTTTGCGCAAGTCCTTGCCCGCTCTCATAGAGAAGGTATGTGACAGTTCTGTTGTGGGCTCGAAGCCCTCGTGGACAGCCAGTCTCTCCTCCCCTGGCAGCGGTCGCGCCGGCATGAAAACGTCACATCGGCGCTTTAGAGAGCTAGGGCGCCGCCAGGCGGCGAAAAGGCCTCCGTGATTAACCGGCTAACTGGATGAGAAGAGACATGCTGGTCCCGCAGCTCACGCACGTGCCCGTCGCCGCCCGCAACGCCATGCGGGACGGACCGCGCGACAGCGCCGCCCATCTGCGCCACGCGGCTGCCGTTCCCGCCCTCGGCGAGATCGAGATCGGCGGCAAGGCGTCGCGCGAGAGCGCCGGCGAAAGCCTGACCGTCATGGCCTGGAACGTCGAGCGGCTGCGTCATGTCGATGCCATCGCTACTACGATCGCCGGCCGGGCGCCGCACGTCGTGCTGCTGTCCGAAGTCGACAAGGGCATGGCGCGCTCCGGCAACGGCCATCTTCTGAGCCGGCTTGCCGATCGTCTAGGCCATTCCTATGCCTATGGCGTCGAGTTCCTCGAACTCGGCACCGGCAATGAGGCGGAGCAAGCGGCAAATGGCGGCGCCGAGAACATCGAGGGCTTCCATGGCAACGCCATAACCAGCGCCGTCCCGCTGCTGCGGCCTTTCCTCGTTCGGCTGGATGCGGCCGGCGCCTGGTTCCTGCCGGAGCACGGCCAGCCGCGCGTCGGAGGCCGCATGGCGCTTGGCGGCCAGGTGATGGTCGGCGACCGCCGCGTCACCGTCGTCTCGGTGCATCTCGAGAACCGTACGACGCCTGCCGACCGTGCCGACCAGACGCGCCACCTCCTCGACGCCATCGACAGGTATGACGCCGAAGCGCCGGTCCTGATCGGCGGCGATTTCAACACGCTGACCGCAACCTATGAAGAGCGTCACACCGACCCGGCAGCATGGCAGGCTTGCATCGATGCCGAGCCGGACCGGCTGATGTGCCCCGACCGCCACGAGCCCCTCTTCGCCGTCATGGCCGGGCGCGGCTACGATTGGCGCGACGCCAATGCGTTCGACAAGCCGACGCAGCGGCGCCCGGCGGGCGACAGCACGCCCACCGGCCATATCGACTGGTTCTTCACCCGCGGCCTCGCGGCAAGCGCACCGGAGACACTGCCGGCGGTGTTGCCGGACGGCAGCCCGAGCGCCGACCACGAGGCGCTGGTGGTTACGGTGCGGGTAAGATAGCGGCCACGATCAGGGCTCGAGCGCCGCTTCCACCAGCCGCTTGGCGTCGGGGCTCGACCATTCGGCCGGGCCGTTCATATGCGCTATCAGGCAGCCTTCGCCGTCGATCAGCATGGTCACGGGAAGCCCGAGCGCCAGGCCGCGCCTCTTCGCCTCGTTGAACAGGGCGATCGTCGAGTCCCGGTAGAAGCCGAGCGTCTCGACGCCGATTTCCTTGAGGAACTTCTTCGGCTTCGTATCGTCGCCGGTGTCGACATTGACCGCGATCACCTCGAAGTCCTTGCCGCCCTTCTCCTTCTGCAGCGCGTCGAGCGCCGGCATCTCGGCGCGGCACGGCGCGCACCATGTCGCCCACAGATTGAGCAGCACGGTCTTGCCGGCATAGTCGGCAATTGTCATTGGCTTGCCGTCGGGGCCGTTGAAGGCCAAGCTCTTCAGCGATTGCGGCGGATCGGCCGGCTGCAGAGCCGCGACCTGGCCGACGGCCTTGGCGGCGACCTGCTTGGCGCGGGCGGCCTTTGGCGCGCAGGCGGCATCGTCCTTGCCGGCGACCGCGACGGCCTTCTCGGGAGCGTTGTTGCCAGAACCGCTCTCGCTGACATATACCGCGACCGCGCCGGCCAGCACGCCCGCCACCAGAGCGGCGAGGATGAGGCGCGTAGTCGGAAAAAACAATCTCTTGCCGTCTGCCATTTTCAAAACTGCTCCGGAGCACGGGTTATAGCGATGAGCGACAAGAAGGCCAGCAACCAGATGTGGGGCGGACGTTTTGCCTCGGGTCCGGCCGCGATCATGGAAGCGATCAACGCGTCGATCGGCTTCGACCGCAAGCTCTATGCGCAGGACATAAGCGGATCGATCGCCCATAGCGAGATGTTGGCTCAAACGGGCATTATTTCGGCCGCCGATCAAGAAAAAATCGCTCACGGACTGAACACGATCCTGAAAGAGATCGAGGCAGGCACGTTCGAATTCTCGACCAAGCTCGAAGACATCCACATGAATGTCGAGGCCCGCCTTGCCGACCTTATCGGCCCGGCGGCGGGACGCCTGCACACCGCTCGCTCGCGCAACGACCAGGTGGCGGTCGACCTCCGGCTCTGGGTCAAGCAGGAATGCCAGCGCGTCGCCCGGGCGCTGAAGGACCTGATCGCCGCGTTCCTGGAACGCGCCGAGGAACATGCGGCAACCGTCATGCCCGGCTTCACCCATATGCAGGCGGCGCAGCCGGTGACCTTCGGCCACCATTTGATGGCCTATGTCGAGATGTTCGGCCGCGACCTCTCGCGCGTCCGCGACGCCATCGAGCGCATGGATGAAAGCCCGCTGGGCGCCGCGGCCCTTGCCGGCACCAGCTTTTCCATCGACCGCCACATGACGGCGAAGGCGCTGGGCTTCCGCGAGCCAACGCGCAATTCGCTGGACAGCGTCTCGGACCGGGATTTCGCGCTCGAGTTCCTGAGCCTCGCCGCGATCTGCGCGACGCATTTGTCCAGGCTGGCCGAGGAGATCATCATCTGGTCGACGCCGCAATTCGGCTTCATCCGCCTGTCGGACTCATTCTCTACCGGCTCCTCGATCATGCCGCAGAAGAAGAACCCGGATGCCGCCGAGCTGGTGCGCGGCAAGACCGGCCGCGTCAACGGCCATCTCGTCGGCCTGCTGACGGTGATGAAGGGCATGCCGCTGACCTACGGCAAGGACATGCAGGAGGACAAGGAAGCGGTTTTCGACGCCGCCGAGACACTCGACCTGATGCTGGCGGCGACCGCCGGCATGGTGCGCGACATGACCGTCAACGCCGCCGCCATGAAGAAGGCCGCAGGCGCCGGCCACGCCACCGCGACCGATCTGGCCGACTGGCTGGTGCGCAATCTGGGCCTCCCCTTCCGCGAAGCCCATCATGTCACCGGCCGCGCCGTGGCGCTGGCCGAGGAGAAGAAGGTCGGGCTGGAGAAGCTCTCGCTGGACGACCTGCGCTCCATCCATCCGGGCATCACCGACGACATCTTCTCGGTGCTTGCCGTGCAGAATTCGGTGAAGAGCCGCACAAGCTTCGGCGGCACCGCGCCATCGGAAGTGCGAAAGCAGGTCCGCTACTGGAAAAGGCGGCTCGCCAAGGCTTAATGCATGTCGCCCAGAAGTGTGCAGCGGTTCTGGGAGAACGACATGCATCAAAACAAAGATTTAAAGCGCGCCGCCCTTTAAATTGCCGGGATGCAAAGCGCTGAAAACTCGGCTAAAAGCGCAGCACGCAATCAGTTTCGAACGGATGGATCGATGACCCGTAGCAGGATTTTGGTGACGCTGGCGCTGCTGGCTGCGGTAGTCACCGTCACGGCCTGCGGCAGGAAGACCGGCCTCGACACGCCTTATGAGGCGGCGGAGCAGGCGCGCAAGGACGCGGAACGCGCCAAGCAGCCGGTGCCGCCCGAGCCGGAAAAACCGGTCAAGGACAGGAAGTTCATCCTCGATCCCCTGCTGTAGAGCCGGTGAGATTGACCCGGTCTCATCGAGCTTCAACTTTCCGGAACCGAACCCGTGAACCATTTCGACTACCGCGACGGCGTGCTCCATGCCGAGGACGTCGCCATTCCCGACATCGCAGCCGAGGTCGGCACGCCCTTCTATTGCTATTCGACCGCGACGCTGACCCGGCATTTCCGCGTCTTCAAGGAGGCTTTTTCCGGCCTCGACGCGCTGGTCTGCTACGCCATGAAGGCGAATTCCAACCAGGCCGTGCTGAGGACGCTGGCTAGGCAGGGCGCCGGCGCCGACGTGGTCTCCGAAGGCGAATTGCGCCGCGCTTTGGCCGCCGGCATCCCGGCCGGCAAGATCCTGTTTTCCGGCGTTGGCAAAACGGCGCGCGAGATGGACTTTGCGCTTTCGGCCGGCATTCTCTGCTTCAACGTCGAATCCGAGCCTGAGCTGGAGCTTTTGTCGGCGCGAGCGACCGCGCTCGGCAAGGTGGCGCCGGTCTCGCTGCGCATCAATCCGGATGTCGATGCCAGGACTCACAAGAAGATCTCGACCGGCAAGGCCGAGAACAAGTTCGGCATCCCGTGGCAGCGCGCGCGGCAGGTCTATGCCCGCGCCGCGCAACTGCCGGGCATCAAGGTGACCGGCATCGACACCCATATCGGCAGCCAGATCACCGAATTGCAGCCTTTCGACGATGCCTTCGCATTGCTGGTCGAGCTGGTCGGAGCGCTGCGCGCCGACGGGCATGCGATCGAGCATGTCGATCTCGGCGGCGGCCTCGGCATTCCTTACCGCGTCGACAACAGCCCGCCCCCTTTGCCCGACGCTTACGCCGAAATCGTCAGGAAGCACGTCACCAAGCTCGGCCTGAAGGTGATGTTCGAGCCCGGCCGCCTGATCGTCGGCAATGCCGGCATCCTCGTGTCTGAGGTCATCTACGTGAAGGAAGGCGACGCCAAGAACTTCCTCGTCGTTGACGCCGCCATGAACGACCTGATCCGGCCGACGCTCTATGACGCCTTCCACGACATCAGGCCGGTGGTGCAGCCGCCCGCCTCTACGCCGCGCATGAAGGTCGACGTCGTCGGCCCGGTCTGCGAGACCGGCGACTTCATCGGTCTCGACCGCGATCTTCCGAGATTGAAGGCGGGCGACCTGATCGCGGTTTCCACCGCCGGCGCCTATGGCGCGGTGCAAGCCGGCACCTACAACACCAGGCTCCTGGTGCCCGAGGTGCTGGTCGACGGCGACCGTTTTCACGTCGTGCGGCCGCGCCAGACCTATGAGGACCTGATTGGATTGGATTCGGTCCCCGACTGGCTGAAGTAACCCAAGCGGCGCGCCTTAAGGAGCTGGCCATGCTGGAAAAAAAGACGATCACGCGCGAACGCATCGCCGCCGTGGAGCGGCGCATCCGGCGCTATGTGCGCCGCACGCCGATCATGCGCGTCGACATGTCGGATTTCGACCGGCCCGCCTTTCCGGCCGACCTGAAGCTCGAATGCCTCCAGCATTCCGGCTCGTTCAAGGCGCGCGGCGCCTTCACCAACCTGCTCGAACGCCGAGTGCCCGAAGCCGGCGTGGTCGCCGCTTCCGGCGGCAATCATGGTGCCGCCGTCGCTTACGCCGCCATGAAGCTCGGGCACAAGGCGACCATCTTCGTGCCCGAAGTCAGCCCGCCGGCGAAGCTCGCGCGCATTCGCGGCTACGGCGCCGAGCTGATCGTCGGCGGCGCGCGCTATGCCGAAGCGCTGGCCGCCAGCGAAGACTTCGCGGCCAGCACCGGCGCCTTGCAGGTGCACGCCTTCAACCAGGAAGAAACGCTGCTCGGCCAGGGCACGCTCGGCCTGGAGATCGAGGCCGATCTGCCCGAGATCGACACGCTGCTGGTCGCGGTCGGCGGCGGCGGCCTGATCGGCGGCATCGCGGCCTGGTTCGCTGGCCGCATCCGCATCGTCGCCATCGAGCCCGAGGGGGCGCCGACGCTTTACCGCGCCCTGGAAGCAGGAGAGCCGGTCGATGCGCCCGCCGAAGGCATCGCCGCCGATTCGCTGGCGCCGAAGCGCGTCGGCGAAATGATGTTTCCGATCGCCGAAGCCTTCGTCGAGCGCTCGATCCTGGTCAGCGACGACGACATCGTCGCGGCGCAGAAGGCGCTGTGGGACCGCGTGCGAATCATCGCCGAGCCGGGTGGCGCCGCCGCCTTCGCCGCCATGCTTTCCGGACGCTATGTGCCCGGAGACGGCGAGCGCGTTGCGGTCCTCGTCTGCGGCTCGAACACGAATCTCGCCAATTTCTGATCATAACCCGGCCAAACCGCTTCACGTTTTTTGGAACCCGCCTCGCCTTTGCCGTGTTTGCTGGTATCCTTCTGGCGATGACGTCCGGGCTATCGTGCCCGGGCAGGAAGGGCCGATGACCGAACGACCCATTTCCAGCGGCGAACGCAGCCGGGCCAGCGATGGACGCGGCTTTGCAGGGCGCTTGGCGCTCAGCCGGTTGGCGACGCGGGCCTCGATGACCTTCGAGCGCGCCTGGCCGCTCGTGCTGCCGCTGCTGGTCGTCGCCAGCCTGTTCTTCAGCTTTTCGTGGTTTGGCCTGTTCCCGCGCCTGCCCGACGCGGCGCGCGTCGGTTTTCTGATCCTGTTCGGGCTGGCGGCGGTCGCCGCGCTCTACCCGCTGCGCTTCTTCCGCATGCCCTCGGCAGCCGAGATCGACCGGCGCATCGAAGCGGCGAACGAATTGCTGCACAGCCCGGTGCAGGTGCAGACCGACCGGCCGAGCGGCGCCGAGAGCATCTTCTCGCAGGCGTTGTGGCGCGAGCACCAGAAGCGCATGGCCGAGCGGCTTTCCAGCCTCGGCGCCGACCGGCCGCGCACCGGCGTGCCGGACTTTGACCGCTGGGGCTTGCGCGCCGTGGCGGGGCTGCTGTTCGTCACGGCGCTTGCCTTCTCCTTCGGACCCTTTGGCGGCAGGGTCAGCGACGGTTTCGTCGCGCGCGCCTCGCATGATGCCGTGCCCCCGCGCATCGACGCCTGGGTGACGCCCCCTGCCTATACCGGCAAGGCGCCGGTGTTCCTGACGGCCGATGCCAACCAGGCCGTCCAGACCTTTTCCGTTCCGCAAGGCAGCGACATCTCGCTGCGCGTCACTGGCGGTTCGGGCGAGGAGACGCTGAGCTATGCCGATCAAGGCGGCAATGACCGCGCCATCGAGCCCGCCGCGCCGAAAGGTCCCGCGCCTGCCGCCGGCCAGACCGCACCAAAAGTGCGCCAGTTCTCCAGCAAGCTGAACACCAACGGCACGCTGACGCTGAAATCCGGCGAAGGCGATCTCGGCCACTGGGCCTTTGCCGTCATTCCCGACAAGCCGCCGACGATCCGCTTCGTCGGCGAGCCGAAGCGCGCCGTCAACGGCGTCATCGAGCTCAATTACGAGATCGCCGACGACTATGGTGCAGCCTCCGCCAAGGCCGTTTTCGAGCTTTCGGATCCGCCCGCCGCCAACGCGCATCCGCTTTACGGCGCGCCCGACATGCCATTGACGTTGCCGCGCCGCGGCGGCAAGCCGAGCGCGGCCAAGACGACCAAGGACCTGACCGAGCATGTCTGGGCCGGCAGCAACATCAAGCTGACGCTCACTGCAACGGACGACGCCGGCCACACCGCGACCAGCGAAACCAAAACGCTTGTCATGCCGGAGCGGCCCTTCGCCAATCCGCTGGCCAGAGCGGTGATCGAACAGCGCCGGCTGGTGGCGCTCGACACCAATGCCAAGCCGCGCGTTCTCGACCTGATGGAGGCGGTCACGCTGCGGCCCGAGGACACGTTCGACAACATGTCGAACTATCTCGCCATCATGAGCGCGAGGAGCCGGCTGAAGCTCTCCGAGAGCGACGATCAGTTGCGCAACGTCGTGTCCTATCTGTGGGAGATCGCGCTCGGCATTGAGGAAGGTAATCTGTCGGCCGCCGAGCGGCGGCTGCGCCAGGCGCAGCAGGCGTTGCAGGACGCCATCAAGAACGGCGCCAGCGATCAGGAGATCGAAAAGGCGATGAAGGAACTGCGCGAGGCGATGAACCAGTTCCTGCAGGAATTCGCCCAGCGCGCGCAGCAGAACCCGAACGCGCCGCAGATGCAGCAGAACGGCCGCGAGCTGCGCCAGAGCGATATCGACCGCATGATGGACCAGATCGAGAATCTGGCCAAATCGGGCGATCGCGACAAGGCCCAGCAGCTTCTCTCCGAGCTGCAGGACATGATGAACAACCTGCAGGCCGGCCGCCAGCAGCCGGGCGGCGAGCAGGACAGCGAGATGCGCCAGCAGATGGACAAGCTCGGCGATATCATGCGCCGCCAGCAGGAAATGATGAACGACACCTTCCGGCTGGACCAGATGCAGCGCGGGCAGCGTGGCGAAGGCGGCGAGCAGCAGCAGCTTGGCGAGGATGGCGAACAGGGCCAGTCCGACGACCAGCAGCAGCGGCCCGGTCCCGGCCAGGACCGCGATCCGCTGGGCCGGCCGAAAATGTCGCCGAAGGATTTGGCCGATGCGCTGAAGCAGCTGCAGGAAGGCCAGGGCCAGTTGCAGAGCGAGCTCGATCAGTTGAAGAAAGGCCTCGAAGGCATGGGCATGGAGCCCAATGAGGGCTTTGGCGAGGCCGGCAAATCGATGGGCAATGCCGAACAGTCGCTCGGCCAGGGCGACGGCGACCAGGCCGTCGGCCACCAGGGCCGCGCGCTGGAGGCGCTCCGCCGCGGTGCCAAGGAAATGATGAAGCAGATGCAGGCCATGCAGGGCGACCAGGGCGGCAGCGAGCAGGGCGGCCGCCAGCAGGACGCCGACCGCGACCCGCTGGGGAGGCCGCGCGCCACCAACGGTCCCGATGACGGCACCTCGGTCAAGGTTCCCGACGAGATCGACGTCCAGCGCGCGCGCCAGATCCTCGACGCGATCCGCAAACGGCTCGGCAACGCGCTCAGCCCCGATATCGAGCGCAGCTATCTCGAGCGGCTGCTGGAGCTGAAATAGTCCGTCATCGGCGTTGCGAGATTGCCCTGCACATTCAGAACCGGTAGCGTCATGGCCGAGAGCACAGGGCGATGATCGATTTCTGGTTTTCCATCGGCAGCACCTACACCTACCTTTCGGTGATGCGACTGGCGAAGATCCAGGCTGAGACCGGCATCGAGTTCCGCTGGCGGCCGTTCAACGTGCGCTCGATCATGATCGAGATGGACAATATCCCCTTCGCCAAGAAACCGGTGAAGGCCGCCTATATGTGGCGCGACATAGAGCGTCGCGCGGCGATGTACAGGATGGTGCCTAAACTGCCCGCGCCCTACCCGCTTGCCGAACTTGAGCGCGCCAATCGCGTCGCCGTCATTGCCGCGCGGGAGGGCTGGTGCGAGGCCTATGCCAGGGAGAGCTACCGGCGCTGGTTCGAGATGGGTGAGCCGGCCGGCAGCGAGCCGAACATCTCGGCAAGCATCAAGAAAGCGGGGCAGGAACCGGAACCGATCCTGCGGGAGGCCGATAGCGATGCCGCCAAGGCTGACCTCGCCGCCGCGACCGAACAAGCCAAGACGCTCGGCATTTTCGGCTCGCCGAGTTTCCTCGTCGATGGCGAGCTGTTCTGGGGCGACGATCGCCTCGATGATGCCATGCGCTGGCTCAGGCAGATTGAAAGTGGCCCGCCGGACTAAAGCCCGGCCGCCGAGCCCGCCTGCCTGGTCAGCATGAACGCCTCGCGTATGGCGTTCTCCATGCCGTCGATCGCCTCGCCGGTCGCCAGCGGATTGCGATGCAGGACGACGTTGGAGGAATCGATGTCGCCGAAACCGTCGGCGGCCGTCAGTTCGCGGCAATCAGGCGGGATGTTGCTGCGCGAGATCGGCGCGATCGCCAGGCCGGACGTGACGGCCAGCGTCAGGCCGCCATTGGTGTCGCTGGTGTAGGCGACGCGGTAGTCGAGGCCGCGCTGCTGCAGCGACTTGATGGCGAAGTCGCGGCACCAGCCGTTGCGGCTGTAGAGCGCGATCGGCACCGGCCGTTCCTCATGCATGTGGTGCAGCGTCGACGTCACCCACACCGTCGGGTCGTGCATCAGCACCTCGCCGCCGGAAGAGCCCTCCCATTCGAACACCACGGCGAGGTCGAGCTCGCCGGCCGCGAGCGCCCGCACCTGCGAATCCGAATGCGCGTAGCGCACCGTGACCTCGACGCGCGGATGGCGCTTGGCGAATTCGCCCAGCGCCCGCGACAGGATCGAGCGGCCGTACTCGGCCGGAATGCCGATGCGCACCAGCCCACCGAGCGGCGGCGCCACCAGCGAGGCAGCGGTCTCGTCCAGCAGCGAGACGATGCGGCGCGCGTTGGCGATGAGCTCGCCGCCGCGGCGCGTCAGCGCCACGCCGCGCGAGCCGCGCTCGAACAGATTGTCGCCGACCATGTCCTCCAGCTTCTTCATCTGCATGGACACGGCCGATTGCGTGCGCCCGGCTTTCTCCGCCGCGCGGGTGAAATTGCCGGTTTCGGCCACCGCCACGAAGGTGCGCAAGAGGTCGCTGTCGAGGACTGGTCGCATCGAGTCGCCATAAGCAAAGTTGATTGCTGGCATCATTCCAATTCGTTTGCCAGATGTCAAACGCCGCAGGATAGTCATGACACCCATTGGATATGCGGCCGCGAAATCGGTCGCGGACCAATCGAAGAGTCCTCACTCGTACCCGCTGCCTGAAAATGGTGGCGGGTTCTTTTTCGCTGGATCGATCATGCAGAACCGGACGGTGCTTGGCATTCTGAGCCTCTGCCTCGGCGTGCTGGTTTTTTCGTTGCAGGATCCGCTGGTGAAGGCGGTTTCGGGCGGCTATCCGGTGACCGAGGTGATGGCGATCCGCGCCATCGTCGCGCTGCCGATCCTGATCGTGCTCGTCCAGGCCGACGTCGGCCTGAAGGCGGTGCTGTCGAAGCGGGCAGGCATGCTGACGCTGCGCGCCTTCATCCAGTTCTCGTCCTACACGGTCTATTATCTGGCGATCGCCGCCTTGCCGCTGGCCGATGCGGTGGCGCTTTATTTCATGGCGCCGCTGTTCATCATGGCGATGGCCGGTCCCTATCTCGGCGAGCGCGTCTCATGGAAGATGCTGTCGACGGTGCTGATCGGCCTGGTCGGCGTGCTTGTGATGGTGCGTCCCGGCGCCGGCGTGTTCGACTGGGCGGCGCTGCTGTCGCTGGGCTCGGCCTTCCTCTACGGCTTCTCGCAACTGATGGCGCGCCGTATCGGCGACACCGAATCATCGACCGTGATGGCCTTCTATCAGAACGGCGCCTATCTCAGCGGCGCCATCGCCGTCGCAACCGTCTTCCACCTTGCCGGCATCACCCATGCGGCGCATCCGAGCGTCGAATTCCTGGTGCGGCCATGGGTATGGCCGACAATGCCGGACTTCCTGAAGATGGCCGCCTGCGGCCTCGTCGCGTCCGCCGGCATGATCCTGCTCTCGCAGGCCTACCGGATGGCGCCGGCCAATCGCGTCGCCACTTTCGAATATACCGGCATCCTGTGGTCGCCGCTGTGGGGTTTCCTGTTCTTCGCCGAAGTGCCGCGCGAAACCACGGTGCTGGGCGCGGCGCTGATCATCGGCGCCGGCCTGCTTGCGCTCAGCGGCGGGCGTCGGCGAAGTGCGGCGCCGGCCGCCGCTGTCACGGCCGATGCGGTCTCAAGCGAAGCAGCTTAATGCCTTGCCGACGCGGCCACGGATCTCGGCAAGCGTGAACGGCTTCTGCACGACGTCGAGGATGATGCCGTTGAGCTCCTCGGCGCGCTCGCGCTGGTCGGCATAGCCGGTCATCAGCATGATCCGCATCGTCGGGAACTCTCTTGCAGCCGATGTCGCCATCTCGATGCCGTCCATTTCCGGCATGCGGATGTCGGACACCACCAGATCGAAACCGCCGCGCGCCTGCCGGATCATGTCCAGCCCCTGCGCGCCGTCGGTGGCGATGGTGACATTATGGCCATCGCGCTCGAGCGCGCGGGCAGCGAGGGTGCGGACGGACTCATCGTCCTCGACGATCAGAAGCTTTGCCATGCCGAGATAGATGCCGCCGAAACGTTGATGTTTTCTGAAAATTCTAACGATCGGCGGCTTTTCGGAATGGCGCCGCCTTCTCAGGCGTCGCCTTTCACCACCCCGACAAACGGCAGCTCGCGGAACGCATGGGCCACATCCATGCCGTAGCCGACGACGAAATAGTCTGGGCAGTCGAAGCCCACATAATCGGCGTTGAGCGAGGTCTGGCGGCGCATGCGCTTGTCGAGCAGCACCGCGATGGCGCAGCTCTTGGCGCCGCGCGAAAGCATCAGGTCGCGGGTGTAGGAAAGCGTCTTGCCGGATTCGAGTATGTCGTCGATCAACAGCACGTCGCGGCCGGCGACCTCGTTGTCGATGTCGCGCAGCACCCTGACCTCGCCGCTGGTCGTGCCGGCGCCGTAGCTGGAGATGAAGATAAACTCGACTTCCGGCGACAGGCCGACATCATGCATGGCGCGGATGAGATCGGCGGCGAAGACGAACGAGCCCTTGAGGATCGAGATCACCAGCAGGTCATGGTAATCGCGCCCGGCGATTTCCTTGGCGAGTTCGAGATTGCGGCGCGCGATCGCCGACGCCGAAAACAGGACCTCGATGTCCTTGCCGCGTACAACTGGCATTCTTTTGTCCTTCAAAACCACCTAGGACGCCAGGCGCTAGGTGTGTCGAGATTCAGGTCAGGCCGAGTCGAGAACGATGGCTTCCGAGAACCGAAGCGGAGCGTACTTGAAGTACGTGAGCACCGGAAGCGAAGGAAGCCCTCGTTCGCAGGCCGGCCTCACCTGAATATCGACACACCTAGCCGGCGAAGATTACGGAGACTGTCCTGACGCCGTCTTTAGGCACATCGAGGCGGCTCGAAAAGCCGAATCTTTCGCCCGGGCGCAGCGAACGGTTCGATGTCCCCAGCCTGTAGCGGATGATATTGGAATTGTTATCGGTGACGCGGATTTCGAGCGGCGGCAGCGTTTCCGACTTCATCCCGTCATTCGCCGCCTCGCCATCCACGAACAGCACCGGCTTCAATCCCGACGCATCGATGCGCGACGTCACGCCGGAGATGGTGAGCGCGCTCGCCGGCGCGGCGGTCGTCCAAAAGGGGCTTTGCCGGACCAGCGCATGACCACCCGACACCCAGAAGGATGCGAGCGCTATGCCGACGCCGGCTATCCAGAACAATGGACCGCCACGCGAGGATCGCGACGGCGCCGCCTCCGGTCTGCGCAGCATGCCCATGCCGCCGATCGATGGCGTCGACGGCATCTGCGGCGGCGGTGCCGATTCTGGATAAGCGGCAAAACGCGGCAGCACCACATAGTCGGCATCGACGATGTCGGCCGCATCGAACGTGACGCGTTCCGGCGCGGCATTTGTTGCCGTGCCGGTCATGATTTCGCCGGAAACAGGGCGCGCGGTTCTCTCGTCAGCCATTACGGCACCAGTGCAGTCTTCGTTTCTTTTGCGTAAACGCAATTGGTTAACGCTTCCCCACCGGAATGGCTTTGATGCATGCTGGACGTTGCAAAATTAACCGCCGGTTAACCATGCCGGCCGATGGTCTGTTAAGATAGATTGTGGCGCGTCGCCGCCGAGAGTTTCCAGGTCGCCGAACGTGATCCGCTTCGAAAATGTCGGCCTCCGCTATGGCATGGGTCCGGAGATCCTCCGGGACATCTCCCTGCACATTCCGGAGCGCTCCTTCCAGTTCCTGAGCGGCCCTTCGGGCGCCGGCAAGACGACCTTGCTGCGCCTTTTGTTCATGTCGCTGAAGCCGACGCGCGGCCTGATCACAATCTTCGGCAAGGACCGCTCGCGCATATCGCGCGGCGAGCTGCCGCTGCTGCGCCGCCGCATCGGCGTGGTGTTCCAGGATTTCCGCCTGCTCGACCACATGACGACCTACGAGAATGTCGCCCTGCCCTTGCGCGTGCGCGGGCGCGAGGAGGCGACCTACCGCACCGACGTCACCGAGCTGCTGAAATGGGTCGGGCTCGGCGACCGCATGCATGTGCTGCCGCCGGTGCTGTCGGGCGGCGAGAAGCAGCGCGCCGCGATCGCCCGGGCCTTGATCGAACAGCCGGAGATCCTGCTTGCCGACGAGCCGACCGGCAATGTCGATCCGCCGCTGGCGCGCAGGCTGCTAAGACTGTTCATCGAGCTCAACCGGCTGGGCACCGCCGTGGTGATCGCCACCCACGACCTCGGCCTGATGGAACAGGTCGATGCGCGTCGCATGATCCTGGCCGGTGGAAGGTTGGACGTTTATGACTGACCTTCCGGCCGATCACCTCCAGCACGAAACGCTCGAGACGACGACGGTCCGGCGTGTCCAGCGCAAGACGGCGCCTATCGTACCGGCGCAGAACATCGCTGGACGGGCGCTGGTGCTGGTCATCGCCATCATGACCTTCCTGTCCTGCCTCACCTTCGGCGCCGTGACGCTGGTGCGCGATACCGCCTCCGTCTGGGAGAACCAGATATCGCGCGAGGCGACGATCCAGATCAAGCCGGCCGACGGTCTGGACATGGAGGCGGCCCTTGCGCAGGCCTCGCAGATCGCCAGCGAGTTCCCCGGCGTGAAGGGCACCAAGATCATCGACCGCGACGCGACCGCGCGTCTTCTGGAACCGTGGCTGGGCAGCGGCCTCAACATTGACGAGCTGCCGGTGCCGCGGCTCATCATCGTCACCATCGACGAGGCCAGCCCGCCCGATTTTGCCGCCATGCGCGCCGCCATCACGCCGAAAATACCGACCGCGGCACTCGACGATCACCGCACCTGGGTCGACCGGCTGGTCGCCATGGCGCGCACGACCGTGACGATCGGCATTGCCGTTCTGGTTCTGATGCTGTCGGCAACCGTGCTGACGGTGGTGTTCGCCACACGCGGCGCCATGGCCGGCAACGGCCACATCATCGAGGTGCTGCATTTCGTCGGCGCCGAGGCGCGCTTCATCGCGCGCGAATTCCGCTGGCATTTCCTGGTCACCGGCATGAAGGGCGCGGCCGCCGGCGGCGCCCTGGCGATCGCCGTCTTCATCGTCTTTTCCTGGTGGTCGTCGCGCAACATGGCGACGCCCCAGGCCGACCAGGCAACCGCTTTGTTCGGCAATTTCGCCATCGGCTCAGCCGGCTATTTCGGCGTCGGTCTGATGGTGCTGGTGATCGGCGCGCTGACCGCGGCCACCTCGCATGCGACCGTTGTCGCCTATCTCAGCGACATCGACGTTCGCCAGCCGGATGCGGGCTGACCGATGAGATCAATCCGGAAACCGGCGCAAAGCGCTATAAACAAACAAGACAATGATCACGCGTGGGACACTTGCCGTAACGCAATGTGCGCCGTCTCACCTATCAACGGCCGCATTTCGGAGTTAACCATTAGAGGCTTTCAGGATTAACCGGGGATGATGGAAGCGCGGGATTCGATCGAGACGGCTGGACGAATGCCGGCGATGCGTGTGCGCAGCGCTGCCTTCGCCGGGTTCGGTCGTTTGAGGCTCGCCCTGCGCGTCTGCGGTTTCGTGGTTCTCGCCGCGCTGGTGCTTTTTGCCGGCGGCTTCGGCTGGTTTGCCGACAAGGTCAGCCATATGACGACTCCGGCCAATCCGGCCAGGGCCGACGCCATCATCGTGCTCACCGGCGGGCAGTCGCGGCTCGACGCGGCGATGGACCTGTTGGCCTCCGGCAAGGGCGAACGGCTGCTGATCAGCGGCGTCCATCCGTCGGCAACCAAGCGCCAGCTGCAGGCGGCGATGGGCGGCGACAAACAGCTCTTTTCCTGTTGCGTCGATATCGACCGCGCCGCGCTCGACACCATCGGCAATGCCGAGGAAAGCGCCAAATGGGTGGAAAACCACGCCTATGGCAGCATCATCATCGTCACCAACAATTACCACATGCCGCGCAGCTTGCTCGAGATGGGCCGGCTGCTGCATGGCGCGCGCCTGGAGCCCTATCCGGTGGTCAATACCAATCTCGGCAACGGCGGCTGGCTGACCAAGCCGGAGGCCCTGCGTGTGCTGCTCACCGAATACAGCAAATATGTGCTGTCTCTGGCGCGCGGCTTCCTTCCGCTGCGCGCGACGCCCGAAGGCGTCGCGCTCGCCGAAGCCTCGACGGTGGTGAAGAATTAGACTTCGCCTGGCGTGCGCAGGCGCGCAATCTCCTGCTCCAGGCTGGCGATGCGCCGGTCGCGCTCGGCAAGTGCGGCCGCGACATCCGCCGCCTCGAAGCGCTGCGGGATGTGCTGCGGGCAATTGGCGTCCCAGGCGGAGACCGTGAACAGGATCGCCTGCTCCGGCCGCGCCTTGTAGTCCGCGGGCATCAGCTTCGCCGTCAGCTCCGGGTCATTCTCAACGACGCGCGCCCTGCCCCAGATCTTGATGCGCTGCCGGAGCATATAGTCGATCAGGAACAGGAAGGCCTGGTCATTGTCCTCGAGATTGCCCTGGGTGATGAACTGCCGATTGCCGGAAAAGTCCGCAAAGCCGATCATGTGCTCGTCCAGCACCTTGAGGAAACCGGCCGGCCCACCGCGATGCTGGATGTAGGGCTGGCCTTCGGCGTTGGCCGTCGCCAGGAACACGCTGGTCTGTGCTTCGATGAAGGCGGCAAGATCCGGAGCGATCGTTGCCCGCCAGCCGCCGTGCTGCTCTACGCGCGCATAGGAATTGCGCGACCCCTTGCGGGACTGGATGGCCTTGACGGTAGGCGTGAAGGCGACGTCGCTGGTGAATTCATTCATGCTGGCGCTCCGCGGACAGGATCGCACATCAGTTAGGCTCTTCCGAAAACCGGATGTAGAGAGCATGTTTGCAATCTATCTTTCCATATTTCGGAAGAATAATGGACCGCCTCAACGCTATGTCCCTGTTCGTTGCCACGGTGGAGGCCGGCAGCCTTTCCGCTGCAGCCAAGCGCGCCGGCGTGCCGCTGCCGACGGTGAGCCGCAAGCTTTCCGAACTGGAGAAGCATTTGGGGACGCGTCTGCTCAACCGCTCGACGCGGCGCCTGACGCTGACCGATGCCGGCCAGTCCTATCTTGCCGCCTGCCGTCGCATCCTCGACGAGGTGAGCGAGGCCGAGCGCGATGCTGCCGGCGAATATTCGAGCCCGACCGGCGAGCTGGTCATCACGGCGCCGGTCGTGTTCGGCCGCCTGCATGTGCTGCCGGTGATCGCCGGCTTTCTCGCCGTCTACCCGCAAGTGGATGTCCGCTTGACCCTGTCGGACCGGATCACCCAACTGGTCGAGGAGCATATCGATCTCGCCCTGCGCATCGGCGAGCTGCCGGATTCCGCCATGGTTGCAATCCGCATCGGCTCGATCCGCCGTATCGTCTGCGCAAGTCCCGCCTATCTCGCCTTGCACGGCACGCCGACGACCCCGCAAGACCTTGCCGGCCACGACTGTGTCACCTTCGAAGGTCTCGCCGCTCCCGCGGCATGGAGCTTCGGAACCGGCAAGGCGGAAACGACAATCCCTGTTCGCTCGCGCCTGCAAGTCAACACCGCCGAAGCGGCCATTGATGCCGCGATTGCCGGGCTCGGGCTGACGAAGGTGCTCTCCTACCAGGCGGATGCCGCGGTGCGCGCCGGCGCGCTGCGGCTGGTGCTGCAGGCCTTCGAACCGCCGCCCTGGCCGGTGAGCCTCGTCCATGCCGGCCAGGGCCGGCTACCGGTAAAGCTGCGCGCCTTCCTCGATTTCGCCGCGCCGCGTCTCAAGGAACGGCTGGCTCGGTCACTCTAGCGGCACCATTCGACAATGGCGGCGTTTCCTTTTTTCCGCCGCTTGGTGTAACCAACGCACACTTCCTCACGGGCCCCTTGCATGCTCATCATTCGCTCGCTGGCGTTCAACTTCGTCTTCTATCTCAGCCTGATCGTCCAGATGATCTTCTGGACGCCTTTCTATTTCCTGTCGCCGCGCCACCGCGCCTGGTTCGTGCCGAAATTCTGGTCGCGCACCTCGATGTGGCTCTATGACAAGATCGCCGCGACGAAGAGCGAGATCACGGGTGTCGAGAACCTGCCCGAAGGCTCCTTCATCCTGGCGCCGAAGCATCAATCCTTCTGGGATGCGATCGCCTTCTTCCCCTATCTCGACGACGCGCTCTACATCCTGAAGCGCGAACTGACCTGGATCCCCTTTTTCGGCTGGTACATCTTGAAGATGCGCATGATCCCGGTCGACCGCGGCAACCGTTCGAAAGCGCTGAAGGCGGTCGTCGTCGCGACCAGGCAGGAGATGAACCGCAATCCGCGCCAGCTCATCATCTATCCCGAAGGCACCCGCCGCCCGCCGGGCGCCGAGCCGTCTTACAAATACGGTATCGTCGAGCTTTACACGCAGCTCGGCGTTCCCGTCGTGCCGGTTGCCCATGTTGCCGGCCTCTACTGGCCGCGCCGCAAGTTCCTGCGCTATCCCGGCACCATCAAGGCCCGCTTCTTGCCCGCGATCCCGCCAGGACTCGGCAAGGAGGAATTCATGCAGCGGCTGATCGGCGAGACCGAGGCCGCCTGCGACCAGATGCTCGTCGAGGCCGCGCAGGCGCCGAACCCGCCGCCGATGCCGCCGACGGCGGTGAAGCGGCTGGCGGAACTCGGCGTAACCGCGAAGACCTGATCGGCTACCGCAGCACCACCAGCAGGGTCATCAGCACCAGCGTGCCGGCAAACACCAGGTTGATGATCCGGGAGGCCAGCGGATGGCGCAGGACGCGCGCGAACGCCGTTCCGGCAAGCAGCCACACAACGTGGATGGCGACGATCATCGCGGCAAGCACCAACAGCCTGATGGAGACGCCGAGCGCATCGGCCTGCGACGCGGCGCCGGCGAAAACCGCTCCGATCGCCACATAGGCTTTCGGGTTGGCGACGGCGAGCATGAAGCCGCCGAGAAAATCGGGCTTCGTCGCCGTGCTCCCGCGCTCCGCCAATGGCGGCGCTGTCGCTATTTTGAAGGCGAGATACAGGATGTAGCCTGCCGAGGCGACCGCCAGCACCGGCGCCAGAACCGGCAGCGAGGTCAGCATGCCGAAAATCCCGGCCGCCACCGCCACAAGCACGGCGATCGTGCCGAGCGCCACACCGGACGTGTAACCCAGGGAAGGGCGCAGACCGAAAGCCGCACCGACCGCGGTCACGCTGATGGTCGCAGGTCCCGGGCTGCCCATGACGACCATCGCCGCCAGGATAAGCGCCAGCACCTGCTGCCAGGTCTGCGCCTCGTTCAAGATGCCATCGGCCATGCCGAACCCTCCTGCCGCCGCGATGCGACAGGACTGAAGCGGGTTTTGTCATGACCGTCTTGGACGATCGTGCGCAGTGCGCTGTCAGGCGCTGGCGCGATCCAATGCCGCGACGTCGTCCGCCGAAAGCTTGAGCGACGCGGCGCGGATTAGGCTATCCATCTGGGCCAGGGTCGTGGCACTGGCGATCGGCGCGGTGACGCCCGGCCGCGCGATGATCCAGGCCAGCGCCACCTCCGCCTGCTTGGCCGAATGGCGCTCGGCCACGGCATCGAGCGCGGAAAGGATGCGCATGCCGCGCTCGTTGAGATATTCGGCGACGTCTTCGCCGCGCTCGCTCTGGCCGAGATCGGCCTTGCTGCGGTATTTGCCGCTCAGGAATCCCTTGGCGAGGCTGAAATAGGTAATGACGCCGATATCCTCGGCTTTGCAGAGGTCGAGCAGCGGTCCGTCGAGCGACGAGCGGTCGTACAAATTGTATTCGGGCTGCAGCACCCCGTAACGTGGCAGGCTGCGCAGGCTGGCGACGTCGAGCGCGGCTCGCAGCTGGCCGGCATCGAGATTGGAGCAGCCGGGATAGCGGATCTTGCCCTTTTCGAGCAGCCGCTGATAGGCACCGAGCGTTTCCTCGTAAGGCGTGGCCGGATCCGGCCAGTGCGACAGATAGAGGTCGATGACATCGGTTTGCAGCCGCTTCAGTGAAGCGTCGACCGCCTTTTCGATATAGGCAGCGGAGAGGTCGCGCTTGCCCTGGCCCATGTCCGAACCGACCTTGGTGATGACGATGACCTGATCGCGGTTGCCGCGGCTCTTCATCCAGTTGCCGATGATCGTTTCCGATTCGCCGCCCTTGTTGCCGGGAACCCAGCGCGAATAGGCATCGGCCGTATCGACGGCGTTAAAGCCGGCAGCGATGAACCGGTCGAGCAGGTCGAAGGAGGTCTTCTCGTCGGCGGTCCAGCCGAAGACGTTGCCGCCCAGGACCAGCGGCGCGATAGAAAGGTCGGTGCGACCGAGACGACGTTTCTGCAAGACTGATCTCCGTGATGCTGGAACGGGCCTGACGCCCAAGGATGGGATGCCGCTAAGCTAGGTCGCGGCCGGGCGAGGTCAAAGGCATGGTTTTGTTTTTTGATCGGACCAGAGCAATTCCAGCAAAACTGCGTCGCGGTTTTGCGTCTGGTATTGCGTAAAAACAAAGAGATAGAGCATTGGAGGCGAAATTATTTCGCCGAAAATGCGCGTCACGAATACGCGACCCGACGGCCCACCTCCTCCAGCCAGTGATCGCGGATGCCGAGCGCCTCGAGATGCTCAAGTGTGCTCAAGACATAGTCCTCGTTTCGCCCGGATTGGCCGACCGCGCCGCGAACGATCCTGGCCGCGTGATCGGCGTCGAGCGCGCCGGCATACTGCTCATGCTGGCGGTCGACGGTGTAGGCGACCGCCTCGACCGCGCCTCCACCATCCAGCCGGACATCGAGGATGCGTTCGAGATAGATGCTGGTGACCAGCTCGCGCTCGCGCAGATAGGAAAGCACCTCGTCGCGCAAATTGCCGGGAACACGGTAGGCGAGGCGACGCAGGACCCGCCCCGGTCGAGGCCGAGCACCAGGCCCGGCCGCGCGCGCGTGCCGCGATGCACGAAGGAATAGACGCAAAGCGAGCGGCGATAGCCGTAAAGCCGGGCGCGGCGCGTCTCGACATGGGCAAATCCGGGCCGCCAGATCAGCGACCCATAGCCAAAAACCCAAAAATCGCCCATATCGCCAAGCCTGATCGCATTCGAGTGAACGACACCGCACCGCCGAGGTGCTTCTTCTGGCCCCCGCTTGTTTGCGTATTGGTAAATGCCCGCTCGCCGGGTTAACGAGAGCCGCAGCATGACGTCAAGTGACGAGCGATCGCCCAAACTTCGCCGCCGGCTGTTCTGGCTTGCCGCACTCCTTGTCGTGCTGTTCGCCGCCTATAGCGGCGGCTGGTTCTATCTCGCCGACAGGCTCAAGACCGAGGCCGACCACGCGGTGGCGAGACTGGGCAGCAAAGGGATCGCCGCCGGCTGCGCCAACCTCGCCGTCAGCGGCTATCCGATGAGCTTCACGGTCTCCTGCGACAACATCGCCTATGAAGACGATACCCGGAAGGTCGCCGCCTCCACCGGCAGCTTCAACGCCGTCGCCGGGATCGCCGAACCCTTGTCGCCGGTCGTCGACCTGCGCGGGCCGTTGAGGACGATGGCGCCTGGTATGCCGCCGCTCTGGATCGACTGGGACCGGTTGCAGGCCAATGTCAAAGTGTGGTGGCCGTTGCCAAGGAGCGTTTCCGTGCAGGCTGAAGGCCTGAACGGTCAGACCGACCCGCAGGACGACACGGATCCGATGCAATTGTTCAGCGCCGGCAAGGCGGCCGGCCAATTGCAGCCGGCCGGCCAGGACATCAATTATGTCGGCAGCTTCGGCGACCTGGAGATCAACGCGGATGCTATCGACGGGCGCGCACTGCCGGCGCTGGACGGCAGTGGCGACGTGACGCTGAAGAACGGCGTGGCGCTGATCGCAGCGCCGCCGAAGAGCCTGCGCGGCCAGTCGATCGAGATCGCCAAGCTCGACCTGTCGTCGGGCACGGCGCGTGTCACCGTGTCCGGACCGGTCTCCGTGGATGCGGAAGGGCTGGTCAACGGGGACCTGACGATCAAGCTCAAGGACCCGAAAGCGGTGGCATCTATCCTTGCCGGCGCGATTCCCGAGCATGAAAGCGAAATCGAGCAGGGTTTTTCTGCCATTGCCATGCTTGGCAAGGAACCCTCCTTGCCGCTCAAGATCGTCAAGGGCAAGGCTTCGCTGGGCTTCATCCCGCTCGGCAAGGTCAAGCCGCTTGAATAGAGCGTGGTCCCGAACCGAAGGTCAGCATAGCAAAAGGTGGGGACCGGTTTTCGGGTGAGATCATGCCGACTGAGAAGAGTAAAGCAACGATGCCGAAGCCGGTCAGACTGCTCAGCGTCGGCGCCTTCACCCTCGATACGATCCTTCGCGTCGAGACGCTGCCCGCGCATCAAGGCAAGTTCATCGCCAGCGACGGCGTCCAGATCGCTTCCGGCATGGCGACAAGCGCCGCCTGCGCCGCTCGGCGTCTCGGCGCCGAAGTCTCGCTATGGGCGAGCGCGGGCGACGATCCGGTCGGCGACCAGCTTATCGCCGACATTCAGGCCGAAGGTATCGACTGCAGCCTCATCCGTCGCGTCGCCGGCGCGCGATCGGCGCTGGCCGCGATCCTGGTGGATGCGCATGGCGAGCGCGTCATCGTCCCCTTCTATGATAAAAAGGCGCAAGCCGATCCCGAGGCGCTGCCGCTTGCCGACCTCTCCGGCTTCGACGGCGTGCTGGTGGATGTCCGCTGGCCAGGCGCCGCGGCCCTTGCCTTAAACGCGGCCAGATCGACCGGCCGTCCGGCGATCCTGGACGCCGACACCGCGCCGATCGAGGTGCTGGAGCGGCTCTTGCCCTTGGCCTCGCACATCGTCGCTTCCGAACCGGCGGCGCGCATCGTCTGCGGCCACGCGCTCGACCCCGAAAGCGCCTGCGCCGACCTCGCTTCGCGCACCGATGCCTTTGTCGCGGTGACCGGCGGCGCGGCCGGCACCTGGTGGCACGACCGCGCGACTCGGCGCGTGCGCCATGTCGAGGCGCCGAAGGTCAAGGCGATTGATACGCTCGCCGCCGGCGACGTCTTCCACGGCGCCTTCGCCGTCGGCCTCGCGGAGGCCATGCCCATGGAGGAAGCCCTGCGCTTTGCCAGCGCCGCCGCCGCGCTCAAATGCCTGCGCTTCGGCGGCCGCCTCGGCGCGCCGGATCGGGCCGAAACGCTGGCGATGATGGCGGCGCACTGGCCGCCAGCCCAGGGCTAGAACGCAAAAGTATCTCGGCTATTTCCGCGAAATCGGCACAAATGCTGGGGTTGGCGTAAGCCGCTCAACCTCGTCATTCCAGGGCGGAGCAGCCGCGAAGCGGCGTCGCGGAGATCCATTCCGTGACCTGAGCCATGGAATGCGGCGGAGCAGAATTCTGCACCGCGACAGCGCTCGGAAGTCACGGAATGGATCCTCGGGTCTGCGCGCGTCGCTTCGCTCCTTGCTCCGCCCGTGGATGACGATCGCGATGGACGTTTCGGCCAATCTCAAGCGCATGCGCCTGCTCAGGCTGACAGGTCAATCCACGCCAGAAGAACGAGGGAAAAGCCTAAGGCTTCGCCGGGTGCTCGACCGCCTGCCGGCCGAAATCCGGCACATCGATATCCTGGCCGGCCTCGATGATCGAGCGGCGGATGGCGCGGGTGCGGGTGAAGAGGTCGAACAGCTTCTCGCCGTCGCCCCAACGGATCGCTCGCTGCAGCGAAGCCAGATCCTCCGAGAACCGCGCCAGCATCTCCAGGATCGCGTCCTTGTTGTGCAGGCAGACGTCCCGCCACATGGTCGGGTCGGAGGCGGCAAGGCGGGTGAAGTCGCGGAAGCCGGAAGCGGAATATTTGATGACTTCACTCTTGGTCACCGCTTCCAGATCGTCCGCCGTGCCGACGATGTTGTAGGCGATGATATGCGGCAGATGCGAAACGATCGCGAGCGTCATGTCGTGGTGCTGCGGGTCCATCGTGTCGATGTTGGAGCCGCAGCGCCGCCAGAATTCTGAAAGCGTCTCGAGCGCCGCGGGATCGGTGCCCGGCAGCGGCGTGAAGATGCACCAGCGATTCTCGAAGAGATCGGCAAAGCCGGCATCGGGCCCGGACTTTTCCGTGCCGGCCAGCGGATGTCCGGGGATGAAGTGCACGCCTTCGGGCACATGCGGCTGCATTTGCGCGATGACGGAGGCTTTGGTCGAGCCGACATCGGTGAGGATGGCGCCCTTTTTCAGCGCTGGCGCGATCTCGGCCGCGACCTCGCCGGACGAGCCGACCGGAACCGAGACGATGACGAGATCGGCGTCACGCACGGCTTCGCGAGCATCGGTGCTATAGGAATCGCCGAGGCCAAGCTCCTCGGCGCGCTTGAGCGTCGATTGGCTGCGCGTCGCTATGGCGATATGGCGCGCCAGACCCTCGCGGCGGACAATGCGGGCAAGCGACGAGCCGATCAGGCCGATGCCGACCAGCGCTATTTTCTCGAACATCGGTGACGCCATGGTGTTCTAGCTTTTCAGGAAGGTCTTAAGCGCATCGATGACGCCGCGATTGGCTTCCTCGGTGCCGACGCTCATGCGCAGCGCATTGGGGAAGCCGTAGCCGGTGACGCGGCGAAGGATGTAGCCGCGGGCGCTCAGATAATCATCCGCGGCCGCCGCTGAATGTTTGTTGCCGTCGGGAAAATGGATCAGCACGAAATTGCCGACGCTCGGCGTGACGCGCAGGCCGAGCCCGGTCAGCTCGGCGCTGAGCCAGGCCAGCCATTTCTCGTTATGCGCCACGCTGCGCTCGATATGGGCACGGTCGCGGATCGCGGCGATGCCAGCCTCGATCGCTGTGGCGTTGACGTTGAAGGGGCCGCGAACGCGGTTGATCGCATCGACGATATGCGCCGGCCCGTACATCCAGCCGACGCGCGCGCCGCCGAGCCCGAGCTTGGAGAAGGTGCGGGTCATCACCACGTTCTCGGAACTGCCGGCGAGCTCGATGCCGGCCTCGTAGTCGTTGCGCCGCACATATTCGGCATAGGCCGCGTCGAGCACCAGGAGCACGTTCTTCGGCAATGCAGCGTGCAGCCGGCGCACTTCCTGGAACGGCACATAGGTGCCCGTCGGATTGTTGGGATTGGCGAGGAACACGATCCGCGTCGCCGGCGTCACCGCGGCCAAAATCGCGTCGATGTCGGCGCGCTCCTCGGTTTCCTTGACCGCCACCGGCTTGGCGCCGGCCGCCTGGATATAGATCTTGTAGACCATGAAGGCGTGCTCGGTGAACACGGCCTCGTCGCCCGGCGCAAGATAGCTCTGCGCCAGCAGCCCCAGGATCTCGTCGGAGCCGTTGGAGCAGATGATGTTGGCCGGGTTCAGCCCATGCACCTCGGCGATCGCCTCGCGCAGCCGGCGGGCAGAGCCGTCCGGATAGACATCGAGCTTCGCCGCCACTTCGCGCGCGGCCTCGATCGCTTTCGGCGAGGGCCCGAGCGGATTTTCGTTCGCCGACAGCTTGTAGACTTTCGCCACGCCGGCCGGCGCGGTGCTTTTTCCCGGTACATAGGCCTCGATGTCCATGATGCCCGCGCGGGGCGTCGGACGGGGCTGATCCTGCTTCATGTCACAAATCCGTCGAGAAGGCCTTCAAGGCCGCAGCGGAAATACAGGCCACGGGCTGGAATGTCGAGTGCCGCCGGCTGGCACCCGTATCCGGTCGCGAGGAGGCCACCCGTTGACGAAGCGCGGCGCTGGTCCTAGAAGGATTGCCAGACTCCCGTGGTGATTTGGCCGGTCGGCTTGCAGCCACGTTAAACAATTCGCTAAAGGGCCGTTTGCAACCCTGTAACCGGCTTTGCGACGGCAATGCCGGTTTTTTATTGTCCGCTGCCGGCCGGACACCGCGTCGGGACGAAACCGATGCGGGACAGGATGAGGACGGACATGGCCGCTCAGCGTGCTGCAAGAACCAACGACGAGGCCGACCATCCGTCGAGCCCGGTGCTGCGGTTCGGCCCCGACAAGCCGCTGAAGCTCGACGCCGGCACCTTTCTTGCGCCCTTCCAGATTGCCTACCAGACCTATGGCACGCTCAACGACGCGCGTTCCAATGCCATCCTCGTCTGCCATGCGCTGACCGGCGACCAGCATGTCGCCAACACCAATCCGGTGACCGGCAAGCCGGGCTGGTGGGAAGTGCTGATCGGGCCCGGCAGGATCATCGATACCAACCGTTTCTTCGTCATCTGCTCCAATGTCGTCGGCGGCTGCCTCGGCTCGACTGGTCCGGCCTCCACAAACCCGGCGACCGGCAAGCCCTACGGGCTCGACCTGCCGATCATCACCATACGCGACATGGTGCGCGCGCAGACGATGCTGGTCGATCATTTCGGCATCGAGAAGCTGTTTTGCGTCCTTGGCGGCTCGATGGGCGGCATGCAGGTTCTTGAATGGGCGGCGAGCCATTCGGAGCGCGTGTTCTGCGTCCTGCCCATCGCCACCGGCGCCCGCCATTCCTCGCAGAACATCGCCTTCCATGAAGTCGGCCGACAGGCCGTCATGGCCGATCCCGACTGGCATGGCGGCAAATATCTCGATTTCGGCAAGCGGCCGGAAAAAGGGCTCGCCGTCGCGCGCATGGCCGCTCATATCACCTACCTTTCGGAAGCCGCGCTCCACCGCAAGTTCGGCCGCAATTTGCAGGACCGCGAGGCGCTCACCTTCGGCTTCGACGCCGATTTCCAGATCGAGAGCTATCTGCGCCATCAGGGCATGACTTTCGTCGACCGCTTCGACGCCAATTCCTACCTCTATCTGACCCGCGCGATGGACTATTTCGACCTTGCCGCCGATCACGGCGGGCGCCTCGCCGACGCCTTCGCCGGCACCAAGACGCGTTTTTGCCTGGTTTCCTTCACCAGCGACTGGCTGTTCCCGACCGAGGAGAGCCGATCGATCGTGCATGCCTTGAACGCGGCGGGCGCTTCCGTATCCTTCGTCGAGATCGAGACCGATCGCGGCCACGACGCCTTCCTGCTCGATGAGCCGGAGCTGTTCGCGGCCATCAACGGCTTCATCGCCTCCGCCGCCCGCGCCAGGGGGCTCAGCCTATGACCCCGACAAGTCGCCGACTTTTCGGACCGGGATCATGCGCTATGCAGGAGGCGAAGCCATGAGCGTCAATCGCGCCCAGCGTGTCGACCTCGATGTCGTCACCGATCTCATCCCGGCCAATTCGCGCGTCCTCGATGTCGGCTCGGGCGACGGACTGCTTCTGGAGCTCCTGCAGGCGACCAAGCAGGTCGACGGCCGCGGGCTGGAACTGTCGCAGCGCGGCGTCAACGAATGCGTGGCGCGCGGCCTTTCCGTCGTTCAGGGCGATGCCGACAAGGACCTCGAATTCTATCCCGACAAGGGCTTCGATTTCGTCGTGCTCTCACAGACCCTGCAGGCGACCCGCAACCCGAAGCTGGTGCTCGACGAGCTGCTTCGTATCGGCAACCGCGCCATTGTGTCCTTCCCCAATTTCGGCCACTGGCGCGTGCGCTTCTCGCTGTTGGTCAAGGGCAGGATGCCGGTCACCAAGGACCTGCCCTACTCCTGGTACGACACGCCCAACATCCATTTCTGCACCATCCGCGACTTCGTCAATCTGTGCGAAGAGCTCGGCGCGACCGTCGAGAAGGCAACCGCGCTCGACGCCAACGGCCAGAAGATCGGCCTGTCGATGCCCTGGTGGTTCTGGAATTTTTTTGGTCAGCAGGCGGTGTTTTTGCTGAGGCGATGACGGAAATTCGTTTCTTTCGTCGATCGCCGGCAGTGGTGGAAATCCCCCGAATATTCTTTCCGAAATACGGGCGGGAATTCTCGTCTGCACATCGCCGCGCAGCGGTAGCAATCATCTTGCAGGTTTGATGGTTTCCGCCGGGCTGGGCCATCCGCTGGAATGGTTCGGCGGGCGACGTCTGCTGGAGCTGCCGGATTATCCGCGAGATCCCCGCGCCCAGCTACTGCGTGCGCTGACACAGGGGCGGTCCTCTACCGGCGTCTATGCAATCAAGCTCTTTGCGAGTCAGTTCGCACAACTTGCCGATAAGATAACTCATCTGACAAATTCGCAGCGCATAATTGCATCCCGATCGTTTGACAGCATGCTGTTAGGACTATAGCCACTGGGTTGATCAACCGGTTGTGCCACGATGGCTGAACATCCCACCTATTCTATTGTCTTGGAGATGGAGAATGCCAAATCCATCGACTGGGACGAGATTGGCCTTGGGCTGAAGGCCTTGGCGCGCGAGATCGCCCAGGCTTCCGCTACCGGATTTCCGAAGCCGAAGGTCATAATCTCGCACGGCGGCCTCGAAACTGACGCAGTCTCACTGCGAAGCAGCATCGGAGCTGAAGCGCCACAACTGGAGCAGGTTGCCGATCTGGCCTTCGCGGCGTTCCCTGGCGGCAGATATTACGACCTCAAGAACAACGGCATTCCCTCGTGCGAAGGGAGCGTCCTTGTTTTTCTCGATTCCGATACAGTTCCGGAACGGAACTGGCTCTCAACTCTGCTGAAACCCTTCGTCGACCAGCCTGAAACCATCTGTGTGAATGGACACACCTATCTTTCATACGATGACTTCTTCTCGCGAACCTTCGCGTTGATCTGGTTTTTCCCGATGGCTGAGGGAGACGAGAGATTCGCCTCGAAGCGTGCTCTCAACGCCAACAACATTGCCTTTCGGCACGACTGGATATCCAGTCACCCATTTCCAGCCCACAACGGCTTCAAGGTCTCGTGCACGTTGCTGATGCACCAGCTTTGGAGCGAAGGCCACAAGATAGTCAACGTGGACGCACGCGTTCACCACTACTCGCCGCGGGGCTGGGGGTTCTTCTTTTGGCGCGCGCTGGTAACCGGCAGGGACGCCGATCGAAAATTCGTCGAGCTTCATGCACCTGGCAGGGCTCGGCGTATCGTCAAATCCTTCACGCGCTGGGGAACTATGTCTTGGCGCACGATCCGGCGAGTGACAGGCCATGCGCGGCAGACCGGCATGCCGTTCTGGCAAATCCCGTTTGCTGTCATTGTCGGACTGGCGTTCTATACTCTGGCGTTTTTTGGCCATTTCAGCCTGGCGGCCGGCCTTGTCCGCGACGAGGTCGAAATGGTGCCGGACTATATCGGGCACAGCTAACGCCAATCTTTTCTCGCTAGCCAAGCACATCCGTAGCCTTATGCGGATGCTCGACGCCGTCAACGAAGATCACGTCGGATTGCGAGTTCTCGGTGCGCGGCGAAAGGATCGCCTGATAGGCCGGTGAATTGCACCAGTCCCGCACATGCTGCCTGCCGGGGAATTCGATGACGATCAGGTGCCCGGGCCAAGGGCAAAACCGTCCGTTGTTTCCTGTTGGCGGGCCGCCTAATCAACAGGAAGGCCAGTTGTGTTGCCATCAGACCGCAATGTTGCGGAAAAACCGCTAATTTCGGCATTTCTCGGCCGGCCTGGCGTGACACAATGGGGGGGTTTTTTGTAGCGTCGGCCGCAAATCAGAGGTGGGATACGAAGATAGCCATCGGACCCATCCGACAAACGCTAGATCCGACCGGTGGTGGCAGCCCGATGTCGAGCCAGGACGTTCCGCTGATCTCAGTGATCACGCCAACCCATAACCGTCGCAGCCAGGTCGTGCGCGCGGTGGAAAGCGTTCTGGCGCAGACACTTACCCGCTTCGAGCACATTGTGGTCGACGACGGTTCGACCGACGGGACGGCCGCTGCGCTCGCCGAAATCCGCGACCCGAGGCTGATTTATGTCGGCGCCAAATGGCGCGGCGCCAATGCCGCGCGCAATGCCGGCATCGAGCGCGCGCGGGCGCCGGTCGTGACGTTTCTCGATTCGGACGATGTCTACCTGCCCGACCGGCTGGAACGGACGCTGGCACGCTTCGACGGGAACCCCTCGCTCGAAGTCCTCATCAGCTCGTTCGTATCGCTGAAGGGCGGCCGCAGCACCAAATGCATCAATCGCGACGCCTTCCTCGACAAGAGCACGCTGCAGCGCGCCCTGGTCTCGCAGACCATCTTCATTGCTGGCTCGGCGATCACCGCAAGGCGCGAGTCGCTGCTGGCGATCGGCGGCTATGATAGCGACATCACGCGCATGCAGGATCGCGAATTGCTGCTGCGCTTTGCCCAACGCGGCGGCGCCTTGCTGTCCGAGGATATCGACTGGAGGAAGTACAATTCGGAGAATTCGATCTCCGGCCGCCGCGACGGCTATGTCGAGGCCTATGCCAGTCTCATCGACAAGCATCCTTATATCGCCGACCGCTATCCCGACGTTCCGCCTTACATGATTGCGCGTCAGATCATCGCCGATATCCTCAAGGGCAGGTTGCCGCAGGCGTTTTCGGGCTATCTTGCCAACCGGTCGTCCAAGTCGCTCGGCTACTCGCCCGCCGAACTCTTGCGCGGCTATGTCGTCGGCCGCCGCTGGCGGCGCGATTGCTACGACGAGTTCCGCGCCAAATACGGCGCCCGGGCGGTCTGAGAACCGCAAGACGGCTATCTGTCGAGTTCCGGGAAATAAGGATCGGAAAACCGCTGCCGCAGGCGCTCGCCCAGCAGGCAATCGACCGGCATCGCATCCTCGACATGGAAGGATCTGGCGTCTGTCAGGCCGCTGACTTCCTGGACCAGCTTGCGGCGGACGGCGGTCGAGAATTCGGACGCCGCGTAGATCGGCAGCACGAACGAACCGGCTCCTCCGGTCACGCAGTCGGCGTAGTAGCGGTCGAGACGGCCGACACTCGGCGACGGACTGATCAGTATAGGCAGGCCGTTGATGACGACACCGCTGGCAACGGCGGCATCGCGGACTGCTGTGACGGGCAGCCCGGTATTGTTGGGCCCGTCTCCCGATATGTCGATGACGCGGCGCGGCGCCGAAAAGCCGGTTCTCTCCAGGAGCCCGGCGCCGAAGCCGAGGGCGCCCGAGATCGAGGTGCCGCGGAAGCTGCGGAACGGCCGCGCGGCGATCTTGTCGGCGAAGGCGTTGGCGCTGTCCTCGCCGTCGATGATCTGCCAGGCAATGGCCCCGTCCTCGCGCACGACGCCCGCCCATTCGAAATAGGCGAGCGCAATGCGGCCATTTGGACCCGAGCGTACGGCGTTGATGAAGTCGGGGTGGCGCAGCGCTTCGACATAGCCGGCGCGCTGCAGGGCGAGTTCACGCTGGTCCATCGACTGCGAGATGTCGACGGCAAGCACAAGTTCCACGTCCACCGGCGCGCCTTTGCCCGGCATGGGCAATGGCGCCGCCTCGGCGCAGGCAAGGCACACAAGCAGGCCGAGCATCGCAAGCATGGCAGCCTCGAACGACCCGGCGGATTTTCCCGGCGATCACGGCGAAAATAAGCTATTTCTTCCCCTGGCGGGCAGCGATGGGTGGTGGCTCGATCGCGCCGGCGCGGACACGGGCCGGCTTCAAAGCCGGTGCGCCGGTATCCTTCACGATATTCAGCGCGCGCGGGAAGAACTGGGTATTGTGCTGGCCCCGCCCGATATTGATGATTGCGGTTTCGGGCAGGCGCTTCTGCAGCATGGCCAGCACCCGCCGCAACGTCGGCCCGTCGAACGCATCCAGGGCTTCGTCGATGATTACCCATTTCGGCTTGCGCAAGGCGAGCCTGGCGAAAGCCAGCGCCCGTTGTTCGTCATCGCCGAGCTCGCGTTCCCATCGCCTGGGACGATCAAGGGTGGTTGCCAGTGGATCGAGGCCGACCTCGCCAAGCACCGCCGCGATCTCGGCATCGCTGGCCGGGGCCTCGCCGTTCGGATGATCGAGCACCTCGCGCAGCGTGCCGGCCGGGAAATAGGGCACGCGCGGCACGAAGATGGGGGTCTCGCCGGCCGGCAGGCCGATCCGCCCGCTCCCCCACGGCCACAGACCGGCAAGGGCGCGGAAGAACAATGTCTTGCCGGCGCCCGGCTCGCCGGTGATCATGACGCGCTCGCCGGCGTGGATTTCGACATCCGTCTGGGCAAGCTTGGTGCAGCCTTCCGGCGAAGCCACCTGAAGCGTGTCGAAGGTCAGGCTGCCATTGGCGTTTTCGCCGAACTGGATGTGTTTTTCCGTATCATGCAGCGCGTCGGTTTCGGTGAGCGCGATGCGGAAATCGGCCACGCGCATCAGCGTCGCGCGCCAGTCGGCGATACTGCCGATGTTGTTGATGAACCAGCGCAGGGATGAATGAACCTGGTTGAAGGCGCCGACCGCCATCATCAACCCGCCGAATGAGATGTCGCCCGAGAAATAGACCGGCGACGCCACCAGGATGGGCGCCACCACGGTTATCCAGCCATAGGTGTCGGTCACCCAGGCCAGGTTGATCTGGGCGGTGAAGATGCGCCGCATGGCGCCCAGCACCGTGCCGAGATCGAGCTCGAGCCGGCGTCTGGCGTCGGGCTCGCCATGATAGAGCGCGATCGCATCGACATTCTCGTTGACCCGCACCATGGAGGAGCGCAGCTCCGCCTCGCGGGTGTAGCGCTCGCTGTTGAGGCCGATCAGCGGACGCCCGACCAGCCAGCTCAGCCACGAGGCGATGCCGGCATAGAGGAACGCGGCCCAGACCATGTAGCCCGGTATCTCCAGCGAATGGCCGCCGACATGGAACACGAAGCCGGAAGACAGCTCCCACAGCACGCCGATGAAGGAGACAAGCAGAATGAACGACTGCAGCAGGCCGACGCCCAGATCCGTCGACAGATCCGACAAATGAGCGGCATCTTGCTGCATGCGCTGGTCGGGATTGACGCCGATGGCGCCGGCATTGGCAAGCCGGAAGGCCCGCGCCGGGCGCATCCATTGATCGATCAGGTCGAGCGTCAGCGCCTCGCGCAGCCTCAGACGGATCATCTGGTTGAGCCAGGTCTGGCCGATATTGAGCACCAGAAGCCCGCCGGCGATCATCGCAAAGACCAGAAGCTGGTGTAGGAAGGCCGTCATGTCGCGCCGGGCCAGCGCATCGTAGAAAGGCTGGTTCCAGCGATTGAGCAGGACCTGTCCGACCGAGGTTGCGACGATGACCGCGACGATACCGATGGAGACCCAGGCAAGTTGCCTGCGCACCGGCGAGGATTTCAGCCCCAGCTTGATCGTCGCCACCTGGTCGGCGAGGCTGCTCGCCTCCACCGAGACAACGGGTTTCTGCGGCCCCGGCTTTTTATTGGTCTGGTCGTCCATGAAGAATATTCCTGGTTTCCGCTGCGGTCATGAACGCTGCGCCGAGCGAGCATGCCTTAGCCTTAGCTCGGGCATGCCTCAGATAGGATGACGATTGCCGCGCGATGCAAGGCGCGGCGATCACGAACGCGTCACTTGGCCAGGCGCGGCGTCAGCCGCACGCCGGCCAAGCCGCGTTGCGCCCTGCGGCGAGAAGACCGGCACGAAGACGCGGCGAGAGGCACGCTGCGCGACCGGCACGCCCTGGTAGAGCCGCTTCTGCGCCTCGACGACGATGACGCCGGAAAAGATCGGCCAGAACCGCCGGCCGGCCTTCTCCAGCACATTGTGGAAGCGCATCATGAAACGCCGCGGCGACGGCGGGAAGAACAGCGCATCGCTCCATGTCGCCGGGGTGAAATTCGCCTCGCGCAGCAGCTCGGTCAACTGGCCGCGCGAGAACGGCCGGCCGTTGCCGAAGGGCGTGTGCTCGAACCGCGCCCAGACGCCGCGCCGGTTGGGCACGACGATGACCACACGCCCGGCCGGCGACAGCACGCGCCAGATCTCGTTCAGCGTCTCGCGCGGATTTTCGGCATGTTCGAGCGAATGCACCAAAAGCACGCGGTCAATGCAGGAATCGACCAGCGGCAGTTCCTCGTCGAAGACCAGCGCCGTCGCCGTCGGCCCCGACACCGGCCACACCACCGCGCCTTGCGTTGCCGGCATGAAGGCGAAGACGCGCTCGGCATCGGTGCCGAAGCGTTCCAGCCATGGCAGCGCATAGCCGAGGCCGACCAGCCGCTCATTGGGAACGGTCGCCCATACGGACGACAGCGCCATGGTGATCGAATGCTCGGCCAGGCGCCCGAGCGTGGTCGAATAGAAGGAACGCAGGTCGACGATATCCGAATGCATGCGCGCGACGGTAGCCGCGAAGGGGCCCAAGTTCAACAAAGGCGCCGAGTTCAACAAACCCGGATGACATCGGCGGCCGGCCGCCCTATGTCTGCGACGACAAAGGGAGACATGCGATGCCGGTCGAAATCGAGCAGTTCATGTGCCGCACCGACAATTTCGGCGTGCTGGTCCACGATCCGAAAAGCGGACAGACGGCGATCATCGACGCGCCGCAAGAAGCGCCGATCCTGGCGGCGGTCAAGCGCACCGGCTGGACGCCGACATTGATCCTCACCACGCACCATCATGCTGACCATGTCGAAGCCAATCTGGCGCTGAAGGAACGCTTCAAATTGCGCATCGTCGGCCCGGAAGCCGAGAAGGCGAAGATCCCCGGCATCGACGAGACGGTCAGCCAAGGCTCGGTCGTGCTCCTTGGCGAGGAACGAATCGAGGTCATCGAGACGCCCGGCCATACCGCCGGCCACGTCTCCTACTATCTGCCGGCCTCGAAAGTGGCCTTCACCGCCGATACGCTGTTTGCGCTGGGTTGCGGCCGCCTGTTCGAATGCAAGCCGCCGGTCATGTATGACTCTTTGAAGAAGCTGGCGGCGCTGCCGGCGCAAACCGCCATCTATTGCGGCCACGAATACACCTTGGCCAATGCCCGTTTCGCGGTGACGGTCGACCCGACCAACTCGGCGCTGAAGCAGCGCGCGGCGAGGATCGAAGCGCTGCGCGCCGACGACAAGCCGACATTGCCGACGACCATCGGAGAGGAACTGTCGACCAACCCGTTCCTGCGTTGGCACGACCCGGCGATCCGTAAGCATCTCGGCATGGAGAAAGCCTCGGACGCCGAGGTGTTTGCAGAGATCCGCAAGCGCAAGGACAATTTTTAGTTCCACCGCATGTCGACCAAAAGGCTCGACGTTCGTCGCAGCAAAGGCCGCCAATGACCAGCGCCGCCGAGATCATCGCAACGCTAGGCCTCGAGCCGCATCCGGAGGGCGGCTGGTACGCCGAGACCTTTCGCGACACCACAGGCGGCCCGCGCGGTCATTCGACCGCGATCTATTTCCTGCTCGAGCACGGCCAGCTTTCGGCCTGGCACCGGGTGAAGGATGCGGCCGAGGTCTGGCATTTTTATGCCGGAGCGCCGCTGGCGCTGTCGATGCATGAGGAAGGCGCAGGCGCCGTCATCGAGCAGGTGCTTGGCACGGCCCTTACCGCCGGCGAGCGGCCGCAGATCGTCGTGCCGGCCGGCTGGTGGCAGTCGGCGCGCAGCCTGGGCGAGTGGACGCTGGTCGGCTGCACCGTGGCGCCGGGCTTCGATTTCGCCGCTTTCGAGCTGGCCGAGCCGGGCTGGCAGCCGGCTAGAGCAATTCCAGGAAAACTGTGAGCGGTTTTCCGTCCGGAATTGTGTAAAAAACAAAGAGATAAAGCGTTTCGTCGTTTCCGTTAAACGGTGAAACGCACTAGGCGAGTAGAAGTCCCAGCGTGATCGCCAACTGGGCGGCATAGTAAAGCACCCAGACCGCATAGCGCATCCAGACGCGATGCGGCGAGATCGCCGCGAGCAGGAAGCGCTCGGCCGCCAGCAGCCCGTCCGAGGCGATGAACAGCACCGCGCCGGCAATCACCCAGGGATAGTCCGTGGTGAGCGCCGAAATGCCCATGGCGAGGATCGCCGCGACATAGACGGCGACCGGCGCGCGCAGTTGCGGGCCGACGCGGCGCCAGAGCGCGGCAAGCATGACGGTGCTGAATGCGGCCATGGCCAAGGCGATCGCGCCGCGCCAGGGTTCGGCGCTCAACAGGCCGAGCCCGCCGCCTGCCTGCGAAAACAGCGCGATATAGGCGATATGACCGGCGAGAAAGCTCGCCACCCGCCGAGAAAGGCCTTTTCGCCGTCGCGTGACAGAAAGGCGTCGCCGACGGCGCTGAGTGCCAGCGCCGCGACGAGCAGCAGCGGACCGCCCTGCATGGCGGCAAGCACGGCCAGCAAAGCCACGGCAAGCGTCTTTGCCGCCGTGCGCGTCCACTTCGGCGGCATGTCGAGCGCAAAGGCGTAGATCACGGCCGCGACGAACGAGAACAAAAGCGTCGCGTTGGCGTTGGCCTCGATGCCGCCGGAAAACGGCATCATGCGTTGACCTCTTTCGCCGCCGGCTTGCGCATCAGCAGCGACTTCGCCGCGAGCGCAGCGCCACCGGTGATGAGCACGCAGGCAGCGAGGATGCGCAGCGACGGCTCGGCGACGCCGGCAGCGATCAGCACCAGCGTCGACAGAAGCGGCGCGGCATAGCTCGCCGCGCCCAGCACCTGGATGTTGCCGCGCTTGACGCCGATGTCCCAGGCATAGAAGGCCGCGCCCACCGGCATCAGGCCGAGCCCGATGACGGCCAGCCATTGCCCGAGGCTGTCCGGCAGCACCGTCTTCTCAAGCAGCAGATGGCAGGCCAGCGACAGCGCCGACGTCGCCGCGCAGAACCAGGTGACGATCGAGGTCGGCACCGACGGAAAACGCCGCGACAAGAGCGAATAGGACGACCACAACAGCGCGCAGACGGCGGCCATCGCATAGCCGAAGGCGTAGCGCGCGTCGAAAGCCAGCCCGCCACCCTTGGTGACGATCAGGAAGGTGCCGGCAAGGCCGAGCAGCGCGCCGACGACATGGTTCCAGGCCAGCCGCTCGCCCGGCATCAGCGCCGAGCCGAGCACGATCAGCAGCGGCCACAGATAGGCGATCAGGCTCGCCTCGACCGCCGGCGCATTGCGCAGCGCCGTGAAGTAGAAGAAATGATAGCCGAACAGCCCGGCTATCCCGATCACCCAGACTTGGCGAGGGATCTTCCGGCTCCGGTCGGGAGCCGGTATCGCCAGCCGCGCCGCAAGGCCGACGCAGGTGCCGATGGCGAAGGTGATGGCCGACAACAGGAAGGGTGGCACCTGTCCGGAAGCGTTGGTGAGCAGCGCCAGCAGCGCCCACATGGCGACCGCCGAAAACCCGATCAGTGTTGCGCGCCCCATATTGCCCCCGCCGGCGCGCGGTGGCGCCTGTCCTAATTTACCGCTTCGAACCGTCTCGCGCTGATGGTCAGCGGACCAATCTGGGTCCCGACCGTGGCGCGGATCGGCGCATATATGCCGGATTGGCCGAGCGGTGCAAACGTCACCAGCATGCGGCTCTTGTTCTTCAGGAAATTCAATGCCTTGCGGCCCTTGCGATAGCCCGCCACCGGCTCGAAGCCCATTTTGCAGGTCACCGTGTCGCCCTTGTAGCCCGGCACCGAGATCGAACCCTTGGAGGCATAGGTCAAGGTCAGGTCGGCGCGCATCTCGCCATCATAGAACTTGACCGTGCGTCCGCAGACCTTGTCCAGGCTGTCGGCGTGGATGACGGTCGCGGCCATCGGATCGAGCACCGATTTCAGGTCGCTATCGCCCAGCGGCACCCAGCTCTTCGGATCGCGCTTCTTTGGCGCGGGAACGACTTGCGTGGAGGTGACGGCGCCGTTGTTGAAGCGGATATCGACCATCGAGGCCTTCTTGCCCGACGTATAGTCGGCCCGGAATGCGTGCGGTTGCATCTGCTTACCGGAAATGGTGCCTTTCGAGGAAATCGTGCCTTTCGTGTCGTCGAACAACTTGCCGAGGCCGGCGGCCGAGACGGTGCCGTCAATGGCATAGTTGTCGCCTTGGTATCGGCTGGAGAAAGTCGCCCTGGCGATCGAAAGGCCGAGAAACGACACCGTATACTCGCCCTTGAACGACTGCGGCGGCGCGGCGGCGAAGCTCGTTGCCGGCACGGCAACGGCAAGCAGGGCGGCGAATGCATGAGAAGGACGGAGCATGGCGGCTGGCTGATCCCTGGCGGTTCGGCCGGAACGCAGCGGCTCCAGCCTGGCAGATCCCTTCGCGATGGGCTTATACTGTGAAATCCGGCCTTTATATGGAGCGTGCCTGACAGCGGGGCGCGTGCCGGAGCTTGACGCAGTGGTGAAATGCCACTATGGAACGCCAACTTTTCCAAAGGCCGCCTGACCGAGACCGCGCGCCGCCCGGCGCGGGCAGAATGGTTTGGCAGGCTTAGAACTGAGGTTAGACAAGATGTCCCGCACCTGCGAACTCACTGCCAAGGCAGTCCAGACCGGCAATAATGTGAGCCACGCCAACAACAAGACCAAGCGTCGCTTCCTGCCGAACCTGGTCAATGTGACGCTGATTTCCGAAGCGCTGAACCAGAATGTTCGCCTGCGCATTTCGGCCAACGCGCTGCGTTCGGTCGAGCACCGCGGCGGCCTCGACGCTTTCCTGGCCAAGGCCGACGTCAAGGAATTGTCGCAGCGCGCCCGTCTGCTCAAGAAGCAGATCGCCAAGAAGCTGGCCGAGCAGTCGGCCGCTTAAAGCCGCAGCTTTTAGGCGGGGGACGACCGCCTCGAGCCCCGGCCAGACCGGTGCTCGAAACAGGAGCGAGCGTCGGCATGACGCTCGGCTGGTTCCATTACCCAGGATAAAAAAATGTATTTCCTGACGCGATATTTGCCCTTCGTGGCCGCCATGGCGTTTGTCGTCGTGGCGTCGAACATCCTCGTGCAGTTCCCGATGCAGGGCCAAGTCGGCGGCCTGTCGTTGGCGGACCTGCTGACCTGGGGCGCCTTCACCTATCCCTTCTCCTTCCTGGTCACCGACCTCGCCAACCGCCGCTATGGCCCGGCCGTGGCGCGCAAGGTGGTGTTCGTCGGCTTCATGACCGCGGTGACCTGTTCGATCCTGATTCCGCCCTTCCTCTTCCGTCATGGACTGATCGAGTTCGAGACCGCCGCCGACCGGCTGGTGCGCATCGCAGCCGCCTCGGGAGCTGCCTTCCTCGCCGCGCAATTGTTGGACGTTACCGTCTTCAACCGGCTGCGCCGGCAGAGCTGGTGGCGCGCGCCGATCGTCGGCACGCTGGTCGGCTCCATCTTCGATACCGTCGTCTTCTTCGGCGTCGCCTTCTCCGCCGCCTTCGCCTTTGCCGGTCCCAACGACAGCTTCGCGTTGGAGACCGCGCCGCTGGTGGGTGTGCTGCCGGTCGAGACGATGCGCTGGGTCTCCTGGGCGCTTGGCGACCTTTCGGTCAAGCTGATCATCGCCGTGGTGGCGCTGATCCCCTACCGGCTGCTCGCCGCGCGCTGGAGCCAACCGGCGGTCGCGTTCTAGGCCATGAACCCAGCAAGTGGAATCAGGCCGTGATCCCCTGGGTTCAGCTTGACTCCGCCCGCACGCCCGATGGCGGCCAGGAGCTGCGCCTGAAGCGGCGCGGCGCTGAATTCTCGATCATGCTCGGCACCAACGAGCTGATGAACAGCCGCCTCAGCGGTTCCGAGGAAGTGCTGGCCAGGCTTTCCTGTCAGCGTATCGCCGGCCGCAAGCGGCCAAGCATCCTTATCGGCGGGCTCGGCATGGGCTTTACCTTGCGCGCCGCTCTCGCCGCGCTCGATCGGAACGCTGCCGTCACCGTGGCCGAGCTCGTCCCCGCGGTCGTCGCCTGGGCACGCGGCCCCATGTCGGGGATCTTCGGCGGCTGCCTCGACGATCCCCGCGTCACCATCCGCGAAGCCGATGTCGGCCAGGTGATACGGGCGGAGAAAGCCGCCTGGGACGCGATCCTGCTCGATGTCGACAACGGTCCCGAAGGCATCGTCTACGAGGGCAATGACACGCTCTACGGCGCCGCCGGCCTTGCGGCCGCGCGCGCCGCGTTGAGGCCCGGCGGCGTGCTGGCGGTTTGGTCGCAGGGGCCGGACAGCGGCTTCACCCGACGGCTGAAACAGGCCGGCTTCGCGGTCGAGGAGATCAACACGCGGGCCAACGGCAAGCGCGGCGCCCGCCACGTCATTTGGATCGCAACCAACCAGGGCTGACGCTTTCAGCCACAGCCGCGGCGGCTTTACGCTTTGTTACGCCCGATCGTGCAGGATCGCGAAAATTCTCCAGAGTGGTCCGCCGTTTCACGGAAACGGCGGACCACTCTATCTCTTCGTTTTGACGCCATTCCTGACGGAAAACCGTGGCACACTTTTCCTGGAATTGCTTTAGGGCATCGCGACCAGCATGACCATGCCGGGCACCGGTTGGAAAAACGACCTTCTGCTTGCGCTGTGCGCCACGCTGGTGGTGCTGACGATCAACGCCGTTTCCGGTTTTCCGACCCTTGGCGACTACGGCGCCGACAATGACAGCATGCTGCGGCTGGTCGAGGTTCGCGACCTGCTCGGCGGGCAGGGCTGGTTCGATCTGCACCAATACAGGATGGGCACCTCGGGCGGCTTCGTCATGCATTGGTCGCGGCTTGTCGATACGCCGCTCGCGCTGACCATCATGGCCTTCGATGCGCTGGGCGCCAGCACGGCCACGGCCGAGCGCGTCGCGCAGATCATCTGGCCGACCCTCCTCTACGGGCTGACCATATTCGTGCTGATGCGCGCCTCGCAGCGCTTCGCCGCTGCGAATGTCGCGATGCCGGCAGTCATTCTGTCGACGGCGGCGCTTTTCTACCTGGTGATCTACAGCCCGGGCGTGATCGATCACCACAATGTCCAGCTGCTTCTGACGGCGGCCGGCCTCTGGCTTCTGATGGAAGCGCCCTCCTGGCGGCCCGCGGCCCTTCTATCGGGCATTTGCGCCGGCCTGACGCTCGCGGTCGGCATGGAGACGGCTCCCTATGTGGCGGTGCTCGGCATCTGCGCCGCTGTCCTGTTCATCCTCGACGACAAGGAGCGCGGCACGGCACGAGGCTTTGGCATCGGATTTGCCGGCATAGCCTCCCTGGTCTTCGTGGCGACCATCCGGCCGGCCGACTGGGGCGTGGCCCAATGCGACGCCTTCTCCTCTTTCCAGTTCGCCGTTGCCGCATTGTCCGGCTTCGGCCTCGTGATCGCCAGTACCTTTGCCGCATCCAGCCGCCGGGCGCGGCTGGTTTCGATGCTGGTGCTGATGGCGGTGGTCGCGGTCGTTGTGATCGTGTTCTTCCCGCAATGCCTGGCATCGCCCTATGCGGGCATGGACGAACGTATCCGCACCTATTGGCTGGCCGACGTGGTCGAAGCACAGCCCTTCTGGAGCGTCGCCATCCACCAGCCGAAGCTGATGGCGGCGCGCTATGTGACGCCCTTCATCGCGATCCTGCTGGTCGGCTTTCAGCTCCGAACCCGTCGGCTGCGCCGCGCCGAGATGCTCGCCGCCATCCTGCTCGTCGTCGCCTTCGGCGTCAGCCTCTGGCAGGTGCGCGGCTCGACCTTCTCCGTCGCCTTCGCCGTGCTGCCGCTCTCGGCCTGGATCGCGAGAATCCGCCTGCGGGCGAACGCCGCGCCCTCATGGCGCCTTTCCACCGGCATCGTCATGGCGTGGCTGGTCTCGCTCAACGCGACCTGGGCCGGGGTCGCGGTGGCGGCGCAGTCCGTGGTTCGGCAGGCGCCACAGCGGGTTAATTCCGACCCCGACCATGCCGTGACCTGCGGCAAGCCGGGCGACTTCCATGATCTTGCCGCGATGCCCGTGACGACGGTGCTTGCCTCGTCCAATCTCGGCTCGGGAATATTGACCTTCACCGGCCACCGGGCGCTGGCCGGCCCTTACCACCGCAATGTCGGCGGCAATCTCGCCATGCTCGACGCTTTCATGGGAACGCCGGAGGCCGCCCGCGCCGTCATCGAACGCGAGCATGTCGGGCTGGTCGCGATCTGTCGCGGCAACACGGAAGAGATATCGCTGGCTCTGGACGCGCCGAAGGGCCTTGTCGCGGCGTTGCTGCGGGGCGACCTGCCTGAGTGGCTCGAACTGGACCAGTCTACCGCGGGAAAGCCGATCGAGATCTACAAGGTTCGTTGAATATCGGCCCGCGGCCATATCAGCATCGTCGACAGCGCCCTTCGCAATACGCCTGCTCTGCGCTGATGCAATTTCACTGCGTGATTTAGAAAGCCGCTATCGAAATCAGTTCCGTGGATCGTTGCAATCCAGCCTGTGCTTTGGTTAGCATCTCGTTTAGGCGGCGATATATGTATTCAAGAAATTTGGATTCGGGGTTTTAGGTTGGGGAGAAGACATCCATGTCGGCCATAGAGGGCGCGGCGGCGCCAGCATCAGCCACACAAACGCTGCAGCATGTTGTCTCTCACATGGTGGACGCCGTGAACCGTGCCGCATTTGTGGAAAAGCCTTTCTGGCATCTGGAAATGACCGATGTTTTCCCGGCGGACCTTTATCAGCGCATGCGCGCCGCCATGCCGGAGGCGCGCGAATATCGTGCGCTCAAGGGACGCAACAATGTGAATATCAAGGCTGACGGCACCCCGACGCGGATCAAGATCGACCTCTACCCCGAATACATCCGCCATCTGCCGCAGGAGAAGCGGGCGATTTGGTCCCTGGTTGGCAAGGCATTGCACGCGCCGCAGCTGAAGGACGCATTCATGCGCCGCCTTGCCCCGGGCTTGGAGCGCCGGTTCGGCTCGGACTTCATGAAGGTCGGCATGTATCCGGTGCCGATGCTGACGCGCGACGTGGCGGGCTACAAGATCGGCTTCCACACCGACACGAAATGGAAGGGCATCACGGTCCAGTTCTATCTGCCGGAGGACGACTCGATCAACCATATCGGCACCCGCTTCGCCGAGCGCATGCCGGACGGGCGTTTCGAGAATTCGCACCGGATGTCGTTTTCGCCGAACACCGGCTACGCCTTTGCGGTCGGCACCGACACCTGGCACGCGGTCGACACTGTCGGGCCGGAAGTCCGCACCCGCGACAGCATCCTTCACACCTATTTCGTGGACAACACCGCGACGCTCAAGATCCGTAACCGGAGCAAGCGCGCGGCCAATTTCGTGATGAACGAAGTCCGCCACGTCGGCCGGTAATCTCTCGGCGCCCGCCGTCGGCACGGCTGAATCCATGCCGGCCCGCCGTCCTCAGTCCTGGTGCAGGATGAATTCCAGATAGAGGTTGCGCTGCAGGATCGAATGGTTGTCGTCGGATATCAGCGACACCATCAGCGCGCCATCCTCGCGGGTCCAGACATCCAGCCCTTCCATATTGTCGATCTGGTAGTCCATATCGGCCTCCATCAGCACCGGCCCATCGGCGACCGCGCCCTTCTCGACGCTTTCGCCATAGATGCGCCGCAGCCGCATTTTCACCCCGCGCGCGATCGAAAAACTGCGCTCCAGCAGCAACAGGTCGCCATCCGGCAGGAAGGCGCCGTCGGTGATGTCGAAATCGCCGTCGCGTCTGACGGTGAAGACGCCCTTATGCGGCCCCCCGATGATGGCGGCGTAGACGTTGCCGGCGTCATCGAGGCTCCTCTCCGAGACCACGACCAGGCCGCCCGCGTGCTGCCCATAAGGATTGGCATGGGTGACGGTCTCGAAGCCGCGGTTCTGGCGCAGCTCCCGGGCGGGGATCTGGTAATCGAGCTGCCGGATCGGCGCTTTCATATTGTCGGGATCGATCTTGAACTGGGCGACGCGCTGGTCGCGCTCAAAGCCGACGGTGGCGATACCGTCCCTGACCGCGAGCCCCTCAGCGTCGACCTTCCATTTCCGGTCGATCGGCCGGCCCGAAGCGTCGACCATCTGCTGCAGGCGGAAGTTCGAAACGCCCGACGGACGTCGGTCGGCGTCATGCGTGATCGTGCCGAAGAACCAGAAGCCGGTGTCGGCGACACCGATGAAGTCGCTGCCCGGCTTCAGAAAGCGAAAAGCCGACAGCGCGCCGAAATCGCGTGCCTGCGAGGTCATCTCCAGCCCGCCGACGAATTCAAGCGGCCCGAACCGCGTCTCGTCGCGGCCGATATGGAACTGGCTGATCGGCCGCGCCGAAATCCCGACTGTTTCGACGGGAGTTCCCGGAGCGGCAATTGCCGGCGATGCACAGGCCAGCACGCAGGCGAAAAGCGTCCGCCGCGCACGCCGCCCCCAAAGGATCATCCGGCGCGTCGCAATCCGCCGCGCCGCGTGTCGCGCGCGCTTTCCTCGCCGAAGAGCGAGGCGAGCTGCTCGGTCATGGCGCCGGCCAGTTCCTCGGCATCGACGATTGTGACGGCGCGGCGATAATAGCGCGTGACGTCGTGGCCGATGCCGATCGCCAGAAGCTCGACCGGCGAGCGCGTCTCGATCAGCTCGATGACCGCCCGCAGATGGCGTTCCAGGTAATTGCCCGGATTGACCGACAGCGTGGAATCGTCGACCGGCGCGCCATCCGAGATCATCATCAGGATCTTACGCTGCTCCGGCCGGCCGATCAGCCGGTTATGCGCCCATAGCAGTGCCTCGCCGTCGATGTTTTCCTTGAGCAGGCCCTCGCGCATCATCAGCCCGAGATTGCGCCGCGCGCGCCGCCACGGATGATCGGCGGATTTATAGATGATGTGGCGCAGGTCGTTGAGCCGGCCGGGGTTAGGCGGCTTGCCATCCTTCAGCCACTTCTCGCGCGCCTGCCCGCCTTTCCACGCCCGCGTGGTGAAGCCGAGGATTTCCACCGAAACGCCGCAGCGCTCCAGCGTGCGCGCCAGGATGTCGGCGCAGGTCGCGGCGACGGTTATCGGCCGGCCGCGCATGGAGCCCGAATTGTCGAGCACCAGCGACACCACCGTGTCGCGGAACTTGGTGTCGCGCTCCTGCTTGAAGGACAGCGGCTGCATCGGGTCGATGACCACGCGCACCAGGCGGGCCGGATCGAGATAGCCTTCCTCCAGGTCGAAATCCCAGGAGCGGTTCTGCTGCGCCATCAGCCGGCGCTGCAGCCGGTTGGCGAGCCGCCCGACAACGCCGGAAAGGTTGGCAAGCTGCTTGTCGAGGAAGGCGCGCAGCCGGTCGAGCTCCTCTTCCTCGCACAGCTCCTCGGCGCCTACCGTCTCGTCGAAGGCGGTGGTGAATACCTTGTAGTCGATCTCTTTCGGCAGGTTCAGGAACGGATTGTCGTTTCGCTTGGCCTCGCCCGGCGTCTCGGCGTCGGCGTCGTCCTCATCGGACAGGTCGTCGGAGGTGGCGTCGGTCGCTTCGGTCTCGGCCGACTCTTCGTCGTCGGCGGAGGCTTCGGCATCTTCCGACTGCGACTGCTCGGAGCCTGAATCCTCCTCGCCGCCTTCCTCGCTCTGTTCCTCGCCCTGCTGCTCGTTCTCTTCGTTTTCCTCCGAGTCGTCGGTTTCCTGGTCTTCGCCGAGTTGCTCGGCCATTTCCATGGAAACCAGCATGTCGCGCACGACGCGGGCAAAGGCCTGCTGGTCCTCGAGCTTGGCCGACAGGCCGTCCAGGTCGCTGCTCGCCTTTTCCTCGATCCAGGGACGCCAGAGATCGACCAGCCGCTCGCCGCTCTTCGGCACGGAACGTCCGGTGAGCTTCTCGCGCACCATCAGCGCAATCGCTTCCTCGAGCGGCGCGTCCGCCTTGTCCCTGACGTCGACGAGGTTCGCCTTGGCGTATTTGTCCTCGAGCATCGAGCCGATATTGTCGGCCACGCCCTGCATGGCGCGGCTGCCGATCGCCTCGACGCGCGCCTGCTCGACGGCGTCGAAGATGGAACGCGCCAGCTTGCCTTCCGGCGCCAGCCTGTTGTGGATGCGCTGATCGTGACAGGCGCGCTTCAGCGCCATGGAGTCGCCCAGGCCGCGCGTGATCGCGATGTCGTTGCGGGACGCTTTCTTCGGCAGCTCGGGCAGGCGCGCGCGGTTGCCGGCCAAAGCCGGCCGGTCCTTGGCAAAACCGACCTCGAGGTCCTTGTCGCCGGCGACGGCGCGCATGCACACGGTCACCGCGCGCTTGAAGCTGTCGGCTTCAGACCCGTTCTTCGGCTTATTGCGCGTGTTGTCGCCTGGACCCGCCATGATCATTCCCTGCGCGATTCATGCTGAAAGGCTGGAGGCCTTTTCAGCCGCGCACCTACCCCAGCACCACGTTGGCGGCGCTCTCCGGCAGATCCTCGCCGAAGGCGCGCTGGTAGAACTCGGCCACCACCGAACGCTCCAGCTCGTCGCACTTGTTGAGGAAGGTCAGCCGGAACGCCATGCCGATGTCGCCGAAAATCTCGGCGTTCTCGGCCCAGGTGATGACGGTGCGCGGGCTCATCACGGTCGACAGGTCGCCGTTGATGAAGGCCGAACGCGTCATGTCGGCGACGCGCACCATCTTGTTGACGATGTCCTTGCCCTTGCTGTCGCGATAGTGCTTGGCCTTGGCCAGCACGATATTCACTTCATTGTCGTGCGGCAGGTAATTGAGCGTGGTGACGATCGACCAGCGGTCCATCTGCGCCTGGTTGATCTGCTGCGTACCGTGATAGAGGCCCGTGGTGTCGCCGAGACCGACCGTGTTGGCGGTGGCGAACAGCCGGAATGCAGGGTGCGGGCGGATGACCCGGCTCTGGTCGAGCAGGGTCAGGCGACCCGACGATTCCAGCACGCGCTGGATGACGAACATCACGTCCGGACGGCCGGCATCATATTCGTCGAAGCAGAGCGCCACATTGTGCTGATAGGCCCAGGGCAGGATGCCGTCGCGGAATTCGGTGACCTGCAGCCCTTCCTTGACGACGATGGCGTCCTTGCCGACGAGGTCGATGCGGCTGACATGGCTGTCGAGGTTGACGCGCACGCAGGGCCAGTTGAGCCGCGCTGCGACCTGCTCGATATGCGTCGACTTGCCGGTGCCGTGATAGCCCGACACCATGACGCGGCGGTTGTAGGCAAAGCCGGCGAGGATCGCCAGTGTCGTCGCCTTGTCGAACAGATAATCCGGGTCGATGTCCGGTACATGCTCGGTCGCCGCCGAATAGGCGGGAACGATCATCTTGGAATCGAAGCCGAATTTCTCCTTCACCGGCACGGTCGTGTCGGGCAGGTTGGCGATGTCGCGATCGACCTTGTTCATCACTATCAACGTCTCCACGGGCGAAACGCCGCGTTTCGCCGGCAATCGATTTTGTCCGGGGGCGGTCTTAGAGCCTTTTCCAACCATATGAAAGTTGGAAAAACGACTTGGTACCGTGGGGCCGCTCAGCACAATCCTGCTTGCTTGAGCACGCGATACGCCTGCAGCACATCGCGGAACCGGTCTTCCGAACCTCTGTCGCCGCCATTCGCATCCGGATGGTGGCGCTTAACGAGTTCCTTATAGCGCGCCTTGATGTCCTGACCAGTCGCCTTTGTGTCAAGGCCAAGCGTTTCCAGCGCCTTGGCCTCAAGTGGCTTTGCCTTGCGCTCGCGCGGCTCGCGTGCTCCGCCGCTGAACAGGTTGAAGGGATCGCGCATGCGGTTGTAGTAGCCGGCCCGCCCCGAACGCTGCTGCGCGAAATCCGGCGCCGAGCGCGTCCCGCCGCCATTGGCGCCCATGCGCCATGTGGGCCTGTGGCCGGTCAGCGCCTCCTTCTGGAAGCGGGCGATCTCGGTGTCCGACACGCCGGAGAAGTAGTTGAAGCCCTTGTTGTATTCGCGCACATGGTCGAAGCAGAAGCGAAAATACTCGCCCTCTTTGAGGCGCCCGACCGGCGCGCGATGCGTGCCGGCCTCGTTGCAGCCGTCCCACTGGCAGATCGGGGCGCGCGACTTCAGCTCCGCGTCCTTCTCCGGCCGAATTCGAATTTTCTCGAAATATTTGGGGTACGCTTTCATCTCACCCATTTATGGGCTGTTCGCATGTGCGAAACAAGAATTGACATTTCGCCGATGATCGCCCTAACCGCTGAATCGCGGCTTAAAAGCGGTCGAAATTCAAGATTTTGCGGCTATGCCGCAGATGTGGGGAAGGGAAACCCGGATGTCCATACAGTCGACAATCGAAAACAAGCTGAAAGCGGCATTTTCGCCCGAACGGCTAGCGGTCATCAATGAGAGCCACCTTCACGCCGGGCATCATCACGTCGAGTCCGGCCACCACGCGACGTTCGACGGCGGCGGCGAGACGCATTTTCGCGTTCGCATCGTTTCGCCGAGCTTTGCCGGCATGGCTCGCATCGAGCGCCACCGTGCCGTCAACGAATTGCTCGCGGACGAACTGAAGGCCGGCGTGCATGCGCTGGCGATCGAGCCGGCGGCGCCCGGCGAGAAGACGCGCTGGTAAGCTCTCAGCCGACGCTCGCCTTGAGGAAGGCCAATACAGCCGCGGTCAAGGCGTCGCCGTCCTGGCCGAAATCGCGATTGATCGACATATGCGTATAGGCGCTGCCGTCGAACAGCGTGACCTTGGCGCCGGTGGCGCGCAGGCGTTCCGCGAAAGCCTTCGACGCTTCGGCTCGCCCGGGCGCGCGCGAATAGGCGATGAAGGTCGGCGGATGTTTCCTGCCGTCGACATAGGTCGACGGCGACAGCGCCGCCCATTGTGTCGGGTCGGGAAAGGCACGCGCATAGGCGCCCATCATGCCGCCATTCCTGGAAAGCGCCGCAAGATCATAGGCCCTGGTATCGTCCAGGATCAGCGCGGCGACACCGGGCAAACCGCCGCGCATGCCGGTCAGCGCGATCAGATGGCACCCGGCCGAATGGCCCATGCCGACGATGCGACTGGGATCGCCGCCGTATCGGGCAATGTTGGCGCGCACATAGGCGTAGGCTTTTTCGACGTCGCCGGCCTGGGTGGCGACATCGGCTCCCGGCAGCATGCGGTAATCGATCGAGACGAACACGAAGCCATTGGCGAGCAGGAAGTCCGGCTTTGAGCCGACCTGGCCGCGTTTGCCGAACCGCCAGGCGCCGCCATGGACAAAGAAAACCACCGGCAGGTTGTTTGCGCCGTCCGGCGCGTAGACATCGAGCTTGGCCGGACCGTAATCGAGGGTTTGCGGTGCCTGCCGGCCCGGACGCCTGGCGGCTGACGCACCTGCCGGCAGCAGCGCCCCCAGGGATGCCGCGATGAAGCCGCGTCGATCGATCATCGTCATCTCCGGCCAGGTTGCGGCGCAAGCGCGCCGCGCACCTCGATTGGATCAATAATGACAACTTGTGGGCAGCAAACCAAATCAGGACCTTGAAGCTCCGCCGGCAATCACCACGTATTTCTCGGGCGAGCATTTTCGGCCGCGTCGGGTATCCCCCGGGTCAATGCCAGATTGCATGCGCTATCCTTCATGTGAAGGGAACAAACAGTGCTTTCCGGCAGTTGATGCAGCGATGAGCCGATTGGCAGCCCACCGGCTCCGAGGCAAAGCACCATGCGCGAGAACCAATCAGACGTCTTCGATCTGTTTTCGGAGATTTATTCCAACGCGGCTCAGGAAGAGATCAGCCTGCAGCAATATCTCCTGGCCTGCCGCGAAGACAAATCCATGTATGCGTCGGCGCCCGAACGCATGGTCGAGGCGATCGGTGAGCCGAACCTGGTCGACACCAGCAAGGACGAGCGGCTCGGCCGCATTTTCTCCAACCGCACCATCAAGATCTATCCCTCCTTCTCCGATTTCTACGGAATGGAGGATACGATCGAGCGCATCGCCGGATATTTCCGCTATGCCTCGCAGGGCCTCGAGGAGCGCAAGCAGATCCTCTATCTCCTCGGCCCGGTCGGCGGCGGCAAATCCTCACTGGCCGAACGGCTGAAGAAGTTGATGGAGGAGCGCCCGATCTACACGCTCAAGGTCGGCAATAAGATCAGCCCGGTCTTCGAATCGCCGCTCGGCCTTTTCCATCCCGATCGCATGGGCGATCTGCTGGAGGATAAATACGGCATCGCCCGCCGCCGCCTGAACGGACTGATTTCGCCCTGGGCGGCCAAGCGCCTCGACGAACTGTCGGGCGACATCTCCAAATTCAGCGTGGTCAAGCTGATGCCGTCGCGGCTGCGCCAGATCGCCATCGCCAAGACCGAGCCCGGCGACGAGAACAATCAGGATGTCTCGGCCCTGGTCGGCAAGGTCGACATCAGGCAGTTGGAGCACTTCAGCCAGTCCGACCCGGACGCCTACTCCTACAGCGGCGGCCTCAACCGGACCACGCAAGGGCTGCTCGAATTCGTCGAGATGTTCAAGGCGCCCATCAAGGTCCTGCACCCATTGCTGACGGCAACCCAGGAAGGCAGCTACAACGGCACCGAGAATTTCGGTGCCTTCCCCTATCAGGGCATCGTCGTGGCCCATTCCAACGAATCGGAATGGCAGCAGTTCAAGAACAACAAGAACAACGAAGCCTTCCTCGACCGCATCCTCGTGGTCAAGGTTCCCTATTGCCTTCGTGTTACCGAGGAGAGGCACATTTACGAGAAGCTGCTGCGCGAGAGCGAGCTGGCAAACAGCCCCTGCGCGCCCGAAGTGCTGGACATTCTCAGCCGCTTCACCGTCTCGACCCGCCTTGCCGAGCACGAGAACTCACCGCTCTACACCAAGATGCGCGCCTATGACGGCGAGAACCTCAAGGAGATCGACCCCAAGGCCAAGTCGGTCCAGGAGTATCGCGACGCCGCCGGCGTTGACGAGGGCATGACCGGAGTCAGCACGCGCTTTGCCTTCAAGATCCTGTCGCAGACGTTCAACTACGACACCAAGGAGGTGGCGGCCGATCCCGTGCACCTGATGTACATCCTCGAGGAGGCCATCAAGCGCGAGCAATTCCCGAAAGAAACGGAAGCCGCCTTCCTCGAATTCATCAAGTCGGAACTCGCGACGCGTTATGCCGAGTTCATCGGCCATGAGATCCAGAAGGCCTATCTGGAATCCTACAGCGAGTACGGTCAGAACCTCTTCGACCGCTACATCGCCTATGCCGACGCCTGGATCGAGGATCAGGACTACAAGGACCCCGACACCGGCCAGATCCTCAACCGCGAGGTGCTGGACAAGGAATTGTCGCAGGTCGAAAAACCGGCCGGCATCGCCAACCCGAAGGACTTCCGCAACGAAGTGGTCAAATTCACCTTGCGTGCCCGGGCGCGCAACCATGGCCGCAATCCCTCCTGGACGAGCTATGAAAAGCTTCGCGAGGTCATCGAGAAGCGCATGTTCGGCCAGGTCGAGGACCTGCTGCCGGTGATCAGCTTCGGCTCCAAGCAGGACAGCGTCACGGAGAAGCGGCACAACGAATTCGTGCAGCGTATGGTGGAACGCGGCTATACCCAGCGGCAGGTTCGCCGGCTGGTCGACTGGTACATGCGCGTGAACAAGGCGGGTTGAGCAAAGCCGGGACGGTTCCATGCCGATCTTCATCGACCGCCGCCTGAACCCGAAGGACAAGAGCCTGGGCAATCGCCAGCGCTTCCTCCGGCGCGCCCGTGATGAGCTCAAGCGCAGCATCCGCGACCACGTCCGGACAGGTCGTATCGCCGACATTGACCGCGAGCATGCCGTGCCGATGCCTCGCAAGGGCACCAGCGAACCGACCTTCGGCGACGACAAGGAAAGCGGCAGGCGCCAGCACATCCTGCCCGGCAACAGGACATTCAGCCCTGGCGATCTTATCTCCAAACCGGGCGGCGGCGGAGGCTACGGATCGGCTCCAGGGACCACGGAATCCGAAGACGACTTCCGCTTTGTGCTGTCACGCGAGGAAGTGCTCGACCTTTTCTTCGAGGACCTCGAACTGCCGGATTTGGTCAAGCTCAATCTCAAGCAGATACTGAGCTTCAAGCCGAGACGGGCAGGCTTCACGGCAAGCGGAGCGCCGACCAACATCAATGTCGGGCGCACGATGCGCAACAGCCATGGGCGCCGCATCGCGCTCAGACGCCCCAAGCAGGCGGAGTTGGACGCAATCGCCCTGCAGATTGCCGAGCTTGAAGCGAAGCCGGCAAGCACGGCCATGAGCGAACGCATCGCTGCCCTGCGCGAGGAGTTCGACCGGATCGAGCGCAGGCGCAGGCGAATTGCCTATGTCGATCCGGTCGATATCCGGTTCAATCGCTTCGATCCCCAGCCGGTGCCGAACGCCAGCGCGGTGATGTTCTGTTTGATGGACGTCTCCGGCTCGATGGGAGAGCGCGAGAAGGATCTGGCCAAACGCTTCTTCGTGCTGCTGCATCTGTTTCTGACACGGCGCTACGAACGCACCGAGGTCGTCTTCATCCGCCACACCCACGAAGCCAAGGAGGTGGACGAGCATACGTTCTTCTACCACACCGAAAGCGGCGGCACGGTCGTCTCCACCGCGCTCGAGGAAATGCACCGCATCATCGAGGAACGTTATCCGGTCGCCGAATGGAACATCTACGCCGCACAGGCCTCCGACGGCGACAATTTCGCCACCGATTCCGAGCGCTGCATAGAACTGCTCGACCGCAAGCTGATGCGGCTTTGCCAGTATTTCGCCTATGTGGAGATCATCGACGAGCGGGAAAGCCACATTTTCGGCTCGACCGAGAACGGCACATCGCTCTGGCGCGCTTACAACGCGGTCGACGGAAAATGGCCGAATTTCCAGATGAGGCGCATCGCCGCGCCGGCCGATATATACCCGGTCTTCCGCGAGCTCTTCGCCAGACAACCTGATCTGCGCAAGAGCGCTTGAGGACTGAGGCTCGAAGGGACATAGGCCGATGGTCAGCCAAGCGCGCAAATCCGAATTGCTGTTTTCCGGGTCGGACTGGGATTTCAACAAGCTGTCCCGGGTCTATGACGAGATCGAAGCGATCGGCTTCGAAGAGCTTCGCCTCGACATCTACCCGGTGCAGATGGAGATCATCTCTTCCGAGCAGATGCTCGACGCCTATTCGTCGGTGGGCATGCCGCTGATGTACCGGCATTGGTCATTCGGCAAGCACTTCCTCTACAACGAACTGCTCTACCGTAAGGGCGCACGCGGTCTGGCCTATGAATTGGTCATCAACTCCAATCCCTGCATCGTCTACCTCATGGAAGAAAACACCATGGCCCTGCAGGCTTTGGTGACGGCGCATGCCGCGCTGGGACACAATCATTTCTTCAAGAACAATCACCTTTTCCGGCAATGGACGGACGCCGGCGGCATCCTGAGCTATCTGGATTTTGCCAAGAGCTACATAGCCCGATGCGAGGAGCGGCATGGCATGGCGGCCGTGGAGGCGATCCTGGATTCGGCCCACGCGCTGATGGAGCAGGGTGTGTTTCGCTATCATCGGCCGCCGAGACTGTCGTCCGAGCAGCAGCGCGAAGGGCTGCGCGAGCGCCTGGAATACGAGGAGCGTTCGTTCAACGATCTCTGGCGGACACTGCCGCCTTCGCAAGAGAGTGGCGATACCAAAACAGCCGGTGACGACGACGCGGCCGAGCGGAAGAAATCGCTCAATCTACCGGAAGAGAACCTGCTCTACTTCCTCGAGAAGAACAGTCTCGTCCTCGAGCCTTGGCAGCGCGAGATCGTCAGGATCGTGCGCGTCATCGCGCAATATTTTTATCCGCAGCGGCAAACCCAGGTGATGAACGAAGGTTGCGCGACCTTCGTGCATTACACGCTCATGAACATGCTGTTCGACCGTGGCCGCATCAGCGAAGGCGCCATGCTCGAAATCCTGCGCAACCACTCGAACGTGGTCTTCCAGCCGGCCTATGACGACCCCCGCTTTTCCGGCATCAATCCTTATGCGCTGGGTCTCGACATGATGCAGGACATCCAGCGCATCTCGACCGCGCCGACCGCCGAGGACCGCGACTGGTTTCCCGACATCGCCGGCCGCGGCGACTGGCGCGACACCTTGCTCGACGCCTGGGCCAACCATCGCGACGAATCCTTCATCCGGCAGTATCTGAGCCCAAGGCTGATCCGCAAATGGCGGCTCTTCGTGCTGGCCGACGGTGCCGACGAGCCGCACTATGAGGTGGCCTCAATTCATAATGAGCGCGGCTATGGCAAGATAAGGTCGGCGTTGGCGCAAAGCTACGATATCGGCGCCAACCGTCCCGACATCCAGGTGGTTGACGTCGACCTGCTCGGCGACCGGCATCTGCGGCTCCAGCACGTGGTCAAGGACGGCGTCATGCTCGAGGGCCAGAGCCGCGACGCGACGCTGCGCCATATCCGCAACCTCTGGGGCTATGATGTCAGCCTGGCGGCAATCGATGCCGGTACCGGCGCGATACTCAGCGAGCGTTGGACCAAGGAACTTTGAGGGCATCGCCGGACATCGGCACGCCTTAGCCCTCGCTGGCGGGACGTATCCTCAATCTGGCGATGCGGTTCTTCTCGCGCTTCATCACCACGAAACGCTTGCCGTGGAAGGTGAAGGCCTGCTTCTCCTCAGGGATCGACTGCGTCTCATGAATGACGAGGCCGGCGATCGTCGTGGCTTCCTCGTCGGGCAGGTCCCAGTCGAGCGCGCGGTTCAAATCGCGGATTGGCACCGTGCCGTCGACCACGACCGAGCCGTCGGCCTCTTTCTTGACGCCCTGCATGTCGATGTCGTGCTCGTCGGCGATCTCGCCGACGATCTCCTCGATGATGTCTTCCAGCGTCACCAGCCCTTCGACCTCGCCATACTCGTCGACGACGATGGCGAAATGCGCCTTGCGCCGCAGGAAAGCGTTGAGCTGTTCCTGCAAGGTGGTGGTGTCCGGCACGAACCACGGCTTGGCCGCGATCTTCATGACGTCGATCCGCGAAAAATCGTTGCCGACCTCATTGAGGGCCCTCAGCAGATCCTTCGCGTGCAGGACGCCGACGATGTTGTCGAGCGAGCCCTTCCACAGCGGCATGCGGGTGTGCGGGCTCTGCAGGATCTCGCGCACCACCGCCTCCGGCGCATTGTCGGCATTGACCGAGCGCATATTGGTGCGGTGGACCATGACATCCGACACTTCGAGCTCGTCGAGATCGAACAGCCCCTCAAGCCGATTGCGCTCCTCGGCAGCCGTGCCCTCGCGCCGGGGTTCGTCGCCGTCTTCATCCTTGCCGTTGCGCTCGGACCGCTGCGGCGGCTCGATCGGCCGCAGCGCATAGCCGCAAGCGGCAAGCAATCGGGCGCGGAAGAAAAGCGCCAAAAGCACGATGGCGGCAAGGACGGCGGCGACGATCCAGCCGGCGCCGTTCATCCGGGATGGCTCACCTCGAGCCACCCAGGATGGCTCGATTTGAGGAAGGAGAGCACTTCCGACGACGGCACGTCCTTGGCGATGAAAGCCTGGCCGATGCCGCGCGTCAGGATGAAGGTCAGCGCGCCGCGCGAGACCTTCTTGTCCTGGGTGATGAAGCCGAGCAGCGCCTCGGCGTCCGGCAGCTCGCCCGGAATGTCGGCCATTCGACAGGGCAGGCCGACGGCGCGCAGATGCGCTTCGACGCGCTCCGCGTCGTCCGGACTCGCCAGGTTGAGACGCGCCGAGAAGCGGTGCGCCAGCGCCATGCCGATGGCGACGCCCTCGCCATGGACGAGCCGGCTCCCGTCATACTGCGTGGCAGCTTCGAGCGCATGACCGAAAGTGTGGCCGAGATTGAGCAAGGCGCGGTCGCCGGTCTCGAACTCGTCGCGGGCAACGACGTCGGCCTTGGCGCGACAGGCCTCGGCGATCGCCTCGACTCGTGCCGGACCGCCGGCAAAGACTTGCCCCCAGTTCTGTTCGAGCCAGGCGAAGAAGGCCGGGCGGTCGATCAGCCCGTATTTGGCAAGCTCGGCATAGCCGGCGCGGAACTCGCGGATCGGAAGGGTGTCGAGCGCCTGGGTGTCGGCAAGCACCAGCCTGGGCTGGTGGAAGACGCCGACGAGGTTCTTGCCGCGCGCGCTGTTGATGCCGGTCTTGCCGCCAACGGAAGAATCGACCTGCGCCAGCAGCGAGGTCGGTATCTGCACGAAATTCATGCCGCGGCGGACAATGCCGGAAGCAAAGCCGGCAAGATCGCCGATGACGCCGCCGCCGAGCGCGATCACCACGTCGCGGCGTTCGAGCCTTGCCGCGAGCACGCCGTCGACCACTTCCTCCAGATGGACGAAACTCTTGGTCTTTTCGCCCGCAGGCAGCGTGATGACGGCGGACTGGATGCCGCCTTTGTCCAACCCAGCCTTCAGCAAGTCGAGATGCGCGGCGGCGACATTTTCGTCGGTGACGATGGCCGCGCGGGTACCGGGAAGCCGGCGCGCGATCTCCTCGCCGGAGCGCGTCAACAGCCCTGAGCCGATCAGAATGTCATAGGCGCGGTCGCCGAGCCCGACCTCGACCTTCACCGGTTCGGCATTGCTCACGATTGAATCTCGCCAGTTGTGGCGCTTGTAGCGCCGGTTGCGATCGCGTCGATGCCAAGATGGGCGCAGAGCGCGGCGACGACTTCGCCGGCGATGATCTCCTTGCGGTCGTCGCGCGTCGGCACAGTCAGGTCGGCGATGGCATAGACCGGATAGCGCTCGCCCATCAGCTTCTCCAGCACGCCACGCGGGTCAGGATTCTTCAAGAGCGGCCGGTTCTGCTTCTTCGAAACGCGCTCCATCAACAGGTCCAGATCGGCCTTCAGCCAGACCGATATGCCATGCGCGGAAATCGCCTCGCGCGTCTGCGCATTCATGAAGGCGCCGCCGCCGGTCGACAGCACCTGCGGTCCGTTCTCCAGCAGACGCAGGATCACCCGCTGCTCCAGCGCGCGGAATTCCGGCTCGCCATAGCGCTCGAACAACTCCGGCACCGTCATGCGCGAGACGCTTTCGATCTCCTGGTCGCTGTCCATGAAGGGCAACGACAGCATCGCCGCCACCTTGCGGCCGATCGCGGTCTTGCCGGCGCCCATCAGTCCGACGAAGACGATCGACCGGCTTCCGAGCCGTTCGATCAGCGCGGCGCGGCCTTCGTCCGTCGGATTTGGTGGCAGAGCGTTCATCGGGGCCTCTTTGCGCCGTATCGACATCAAAAGCCTGTTTGCGTCAAGCACGGCCGGACAAACGGCCGCGAAGCTTCCCCGGCAAAACCTCCTGTTCACCAGAATCCTTCCTGCTTGAATTGGCCGGATCGGCGTCCCATAAGGGCACAGGGCTTTGGAAAAGCAGAACAACAAGACGGGCGAAAATTGAATGCCGACTTTGTTTCGCTTCGTCGTGACGCTGGCGGTTCTTGCAGGCATTGCCTATGGCGCGATGTTCGCGCTGGCGATGTTCGTGGAGCCGAAAAAAGCAGAAATGAGCATCCGCATTCCGGCTGAAAAGCTCAACCCGAAGAAAAACTGACCCACGAACACCGACAAAGAGCTGATCCCGGCCCGATGAACAGCGCCGCCCGCATCGAAGCCTTCCTCGAGATGATGAGCGCCGAGCGAGGCGCGGCCGAGAACACGCTTTCGTCCTATCGTCGCGACCTGGAGGATGCTTCCGAGGCGATCAAGGGCGGACTGGCGGGCGCGGGATCGCCCGACATCCGCGCCTATCTCGGCGACATCGCCGCGCGCGGCTTCGCGCCGACCTCGCAGGCGCGCAAATTGTCGGCGATCCGCCAGTTCTTCAAATTCCTCTATGCCGAAGGGCTGCGCGGCGACGACCCGACCGGCACGCTGGACAGCCCGCGCAAGGGCCGGCCGCTGCCGAAGACGATGAGCGAAGCCGAGACCGGGCGCCTGCTCGACCGGGCAGCGCAGGAAGCCGGAGAATCCGGGCCGGACGGCGACAGGCTGGCCGCGTTGCGCCTGCACGCGCTGGTCGAAGTGCTCTACGCAACGGGCTTGCGCGTGTCGGAACTGGTCGGCCTGCCGGTCACGGTGGCGTTGCGCGACGATCGCTTCTTCATGGTGCGAGGCAAGGGCGACAAGGAACGCATGGTGCCGCTGTCGGCCAAGGCGCGCGCCGCCATGCGCGCCTGGCTTGCCGCGAGGGCCGAACGGCCGGCCTTTGCCGAGAGCCCCTTCCTGTTCCCCGCCTCCTCCGACAGCGGCCATCTCTCCCGGCAAGTCTTCGCCCGCGATCTCAAGGGCTTGGCCGCGCGGTCCGGCATAGCGTCGGCGAAGATCTCGCCGCATGTGCTTCGCCATGCTTTTGCCAGCCATCTCCTGCAGAACGGCGCCGATCTCAGAGCCGTTCAGCAACTTCTTGGCCATGCCGACATCTCGACCACGCAGATCTACACCCATGTGCTGGAGGAGCGGCTGGTACGGCTGGTCAACGATCATCACCCGCTTGCCGACTAGGCCTCATATCGCTATGTGAGGGCGACGTTCCACCGCCCGGAGCCGGCATTTCAGCGGTTCCGCCAGCCATTTGCCTTCCGACGGATCGGTCCGCTCAAGCATGTACAACTACCTCGACTTTGAAAAGCCGGTGCAGGATCTGGAGCTCAAGATCCTTGAGCTGAAGAAGCTTGCCGAGAACGGCGAGGCGGTCGATGTCGGCGAAGAGATCAGCAGGCTGGAAAAGCGCTCGCGCGACGCTTTGCGCGACCTCTACAAGGCGCTCACGCCTTGGCAGAAGGTGCAGGTCGCGCGTCATCCCGACCGCCCGCATTGTGTCGACTACATCAAAGGGCTGTTCACCGATTTCACGCCTTTGGCCGGCGACCGCAATTTCGGTGACGACCAGGCGATTGTCGGCGGCTTCGCCCGCTTCCGCGGCGAGCCGGTGGCGATCATCGGCCAGGAAAAGGGCTCGGACACCGCAAGCCGCATCAAGCACAATTTCGGCTCGGTGCGGCCGGAGGGCTACCGCAAGGCGGTGCGCCTGATGGAATTGGCCGACCGCTTCCAGATCCCGCTCCTGACGCTGGTCGACACGGCCGGCGCCTATCCCGGCGTCGGCGCCGAGGAGCGCGGCCAGGCCGAAGCGATCGCGCGTTCGACCTCGGCCTGTCTTTCGCTGAAGGTGCCGTCGATCTCGGTGGTCATCGGCGAAGGCGGCTCCGGCGGCGCCATCGCGATCGCCACCGCCAATCGCGTCTACATGCTGGAGCATGCCATCTACTCGGTGATCTCGCCCGAAGGCGCCGCCTCGATCCTGTGGCGCGACACCACGCGCTCGAAGGACGCGGCGACCAACATGAAGATCACCGCGCAGGACCTTCTCGAGATGAAGATCATCGACGCCATCATTCCCGAGCCGATGGGCGGCGCCCAGCGCGCGCCGGAAACGGTGATTGCGTCCACCGGCGACCTCATCGCCAGGACGATGAAGGATTTCGCCGGCGCCAACACCGATTTCCGCGAGCAGCGCCGCGAGAAATACCTGGCGATGGGCCGCAGCCTCTGACCTCTCAAGTCACGACAAGACGTTCAACTGTGGCCGGAATAAGCAATTCCGCCACAAAAATGCCGCCGGATTCGGCTCAATGGAAATCGCCGTGAGGGGTTTGCCAAGGCTTGCGGTAAGGAATTTTCAAGGTTAACGGGCTTACGGTCCACTGGTGTTCAGCCTATGGGCCCGGCCATGCCGACAGCCGTTGGCCCGAGATGAAGAGACGTAGCCGTATCGATGTTTGCCAAACTTGCCCGCACCGGAGTCCTGATCGCCGCCATCGGCATCGCCGGCTGCAATGATTCGTCGATGAAGGATTTTGCGCCGGAGGCCAACAAGCCGCTGCCGGACAAGATCCTTGCCGACATGAAGGCCAAGGGCATGGTGCGCACCTCTTCGGTGATGGCGCGCATCTTCAAGGAGGAAGGCAAGCTGGAGATCTGGAAGGCCAAGACCAATGGCCGCTACGATCTCGTCGCCACCTACGACATCTGCAAATGGTCGGGAAAGCTCGGCCCCAAATACACCGAGGGCGACCGCCAGGCGCCGGAAGGCTTCTATACGGTGCGTCCGTCGCAGATGAATCCGCGCTCGAGCTACCATCTGTCCTTCAACATCGGCTTTCCCAACGCCTATGACCGCGCCAATGGCCGCACCGGCCAGAACCTGATGGTTCATGGCGCTTGTTCGTCGTCCGGCTGCTATTCGATGACCGATGCCCAGATCGAGCAGATCTATGCCTTCGGCCGCGACGCCTTCCAGGGCGGCCAGACCGAGTTCCAAATCCAGGCCTTTCCGTTCCGCATGACCGCCGCCAACATGGCGCGCTACCGCAACGACCCGAACTACGAGTTCTGGAAGATGCTGAAGGTCGGCTACGACAATTTCGAGATCACCAAGGTGCCGCCGAAGGTCGACGTTTGCGAGAAGCGCTACGTCTTCAACCAGGTGGCGCCGGAAGGCACGACCTTCGACCCGACCGGTCCCTGCCCCGCGACCATGCAGCCTGACTCGTTGAAAACGGCCTACGCCGACTACGAGAAGCGTTATGACGCGGCCTTCAAAGCAGCCGTCAATTCCAGCACGCCGCCGCCGAAGCCGACGATTGCCGGCATCAAGGAAGCGAGCATCGTTTCCGACTGGTCGAAGCGCCGCGCCCGCGGCGAGCGCGTGCCGATCGACCCGCCGTCGCTGAATTCCGACGGCTCGGTGACCGAAACGACCCGCATGGGCCGCATCGATTCCCCGCTCGGCCGCAAGATGGCGGCAGCCGACGCGGAAAAGGAAGCCAAGCGCAAGGCCGAAGAGCAGCGCCTGGCCGCGATCGAGGCGGCCAAGGCCGCCAAGGCAGAGGCAAGGGCGCAGGCGCTGGCCGAGAAGGAGGCCGCCAAGCAGGCGGCGCAGCAGCCGGTCGTCACCGCTGGCGTCGAGGCCGCGCCCGCCCAGCCGGCGCAGGAAACGCAGGCCGCCGCCGACGCCGACCAGGGCACCGTGTCGAAGCTGAAGAAGAAGCTTCTCGGCATGTTCGGCGGCTGAGACTTCCGCTTGGCAAAGCCGCCCGCCATCTACGATCTCAAGGGACTGAACTGTCCGTTGCCGGTGCTGAAGGCTCGCAAGCGGCTGGCTGCGATGCGACCCGGCGCCCGGCTGTGGCTCGAAACCACCGATCCGCTGGCGGTGATCGACATCCCGGCCTTCTGCGCCGATGCCGGCCACCAGCTGCTCGAGACGACGGCCGTCACTGGCGGCCACCGTTTCCTGGTCGAGCGCGGCAACGCGGCTGACCTGCTTGCTTCAGCTTAAAGCCCGGCAATCGCGAGCGGATTGGCTTCCAGCGCCGCGCGGTCCGGCGTGTCGATCGACGGCTTGTTGGTGAAGGCCGCGAACAGCCGCTGGATATAGTCCTGAGGCATGTCGAGCGTGATCAGCACCAGCCTGGTTCCGCGCTGGCCGTCGGGCCAGGCGGGCAGTCTCGCCGGCGGATGCAGGAGCTTCTGCACGCCGTGGATGACCAGCGGCCGCGAGGGATCCTCCGCGAGTTCGATGACGCCCTTCATGCGCAGGAGTTTCTCGCCATGCGTCGAGCGCAGGAGGTCGAGGAACATCTCGATCGCCGAGAACGGCACCGGGCCGTCATGGACAAGCGAGTGCGAGCGCACGCGCGTGCCGTGGCGATGCTCATGATGGTGAGGATCATGGTCGCCGTCATGGTGGTGATGGTCGTGATCATGGTCGTGCGCCGCCTCTTCGCCAAGCCAGCGCCGCACGTCGGCGGACTTGGTTTCAGGATCATAGAGCCCGCAATTGAACAGCGCCGCCGCGCCGGCCTCCTCGACCTCGAGCACGACGGCGCCCGGATTGATCTGCTTGAGCCTTGCCCGCAACGCCTCGACTGCGGCCGCGTCCGCAAGGTCGGTCTTGGTCAGCACGACGCGGTCGGCCACCGCGGCCTGTTTCACCGCCTCGACATGGGCGTCCAGCGTCGCCTCGCCGTTGACAGCGTCGACCAGCGTGATGACGCCGTCGAGCCGGAACGCCTGCACCAGCGCCGGATGCGCCATGATCGACTGCAGCACCGGTGCCGGATCGGCCAGGCCCGTCGTCTCGACGACGACACGGGCCAATTTCGCGATACGGCCGGTCTGCAGCCGGTCGACCAGATCGGCGAGCGTATCGACCAGGTCGCCGCGCACCGTGCAGCAGAGGCAGCCGTCGGAAAGCTGGATGATGCCGTCCGAAGCCTGCTCCACCAGCAGATGGTCGATCGCCACCTCGCCGAACTCGTTGATGATCACCGCCGTATCGGCAAGCGCCGGATCCTTGAGCAGCCGATTGAGCAGCGTCGTCTTGCCGGCGCCGAGAAAGCCGGTGAGCACCGAAACGGGGATGGGAAAGCCGCTCATGGGTTAGCTAATTGGCAGCTTTGACGGGCTGGTCGCCCTGCGCTCCGGCAGCGGCGGTCGCCAGCGGCTCGGCGCCCGGCGGCGCCGGCCTGTCCGGCCGCCAGACCGGCAGCGGCACGTCGGCATAGTTCTGGTCGGTCTGGTCGACGAACGCCTTGGGCGCAGGCCCCGTGGCGCCGCCCAGGCCGACTGCGATGAGCGTAGGATGGGCGAGCTTCACCTGATAGGGCGATTTCGGTTTATTCTTGGCGGCAACCTCGGGCGCCGCCTCAGACTGCTCCGCCTTCGGCTTTTTCGCGCAGATCTCGTCATGCATGTCGTTGGGTGACAGCGTGTCGCCATAGGGCTTGAGAGAGGCCAGCGTGGTCGAACCCGCCGCCGGTTTATCAAAACCCTGGTCGAGCAGCTTTGCCGCCGCTTCGGCGCGGCTGATCGCCGATTTCTCGCCAAGCACCACGGCGACCAGCGTGCGCCCGTTGCGCGTCGCCGAGCCGATCATGTTGAAGCCGGACGGGCAGACGAAGCCGGTCTTCATACCGTCGGCGCCCGGATAGCGGCCGATCAGGAGATTGTAGTTCGGGAGCGCCTTCTTGCCGACCGCAAGGCCTTCGATCGAGAACCACGGGGCATATTGCGGAAAATCATTGCGCAACGCCGTCACCAGCACGGCAAGGTCGCGCGCGGTCGTATACTGTTCCGGCGAGTAGAGCCCGTTCGGGTTGACGAAATGCGTGCCCACCATGCCGAGCCGGGCCGCCTCGGCGTTCATGCGCTCGGCGAACGCGGCCTGCGACCCGCCGATATTCTCGCCGACTGCCATGGCTATGTCGTTGGCCGACTTGACCAGCATCATCTTCAGCGCATTGTCGAGCCGCATCACCGAACCCGGCTTGAAGCCCATCTTGCTCGGCGGCTCGCCGGCCGAATGCTTCGTCACCTTGATCGGCGAATCGAGCGCCACCTCGCCGGCCTGGATCGCGCGGAAGGCGACATAGGCCGTCATCAGTTTGCTGAGCGAGGCCGGATACCAGCGCTTGAACGCGTCCTGATGCTCCAGCACAGAGCCGCTTTTGAGGTCGAAAAGCACGACCGGATTGGCGCGCGCCGTGCCGGCAAGCCCCGGAAGCGCCAGCGCGCCTGCCAGCAACAGGTTGAGGAAATGCCTTTGCCGCATGATCAAATCCGAAATCGCCTCTTGCCGTGATTGCCGCTGGCTCCGTAAGATTTCGTTACCCATCGCCAGCATAATGCGACCCGGCCCTCGACCCCGGGCCGCATTGTTGCGGTGCTATTTACCCTATGTGACGCCAAAATGGCAAAGTGCCATATATTCACAATTGCTGAGCAGTGGCTCTGAACCCGACTGCCGCCAGTCAACCAAGAGATGGACCGACCATGCCGATTCTGAACCGCGCCGCGCAAATGCAGGAAGAAGTTGCCGGCTGGCGACGACATCTGCACCAGACACCGGAGCTGAATTTCGACGTTTTCCAGACTGCCGGTTTCGTCACCGAGAAGCTGACGGCCTTCGGCTGCGACGAAGTGGTGACGGGACTGGGCAAGACCGGCGTCGTCGGCATCATCCGCGGCCGCAAGGGCGATGGCCCGACCATCGGGCTGCGCGCCGACATGGACGCGCTGCCGATCGACGAGATCACCGGCAAGCCGTGGGCCTCGACCGTGCGCGGCAAGATGCATGCCTGCGGCCATGACGGCCACACCGCCATGCTCTTGGGCGCCGCCAAATATCTGGCCGAGACGCGCAATTTCGCTGGCACCGTGGCGGTGATCTTCCAGCCAGCAGAGGAAGGCGGCGGCGGCGGCAACGAAATGGTCAAGGACGGCATGATGGAGCGCTTCGACATCGAAAAAGTGTTCGGCATGCACAATATGCCGGGCCTGCCGGTCGGCCAGTTCGCCATCAAGCCGGGCCCGATCATGGCCGCGACCGCCGAATTCACCATCACCGTCAAGGGCCGCGGCGGCCATGCCGCGATGCCGCACGGCACGATCGACCCGATCGTCATCGCCAGCCAGTTGGTCGGCGCGCTGCAAACCATTGCCTCGCGCAGCACCGATCCGGTCGAGTCCGTGGTGGTGTCGGTGACGAAGTTCCACGCCGGCGACGCCTATAATGTCATCCCCGAAAGCGCCGAGATCGCCGGCACCGTGCGCACGCTGAAGAAAGAAGTGGCCAAGAAATCGGAGGAGCGCATTCGCGCACTCTGCGCCGGCCTCGCCTCCGCCTTCGGCGCTACCATCGAGGTCGATTACGACGCCAATTACCCTGTCACCTTCAACCATGCCGAGGAAACCGTGTTTGCGGGCGACATTGCCGCCGACATCGCCGGCGACAGCCACGTTCACCGCGCCATCCAGCCGGTGATGGGCGGCGAGGATTTTTCCTATATGCTGGAAGCCCGCCCCGGCGCCTTCATCTTCATCGGCAACGGCGACTCCGCCGGCCTGCATCACCCGGCCTACGACTTCAACGACGAGGTCATCCCGCACGGCATGAGCTATTGGGTGAAGCTGGCCGAGACCGCGCTCGCCACCTGAGCGCACCCAGGCGAAGGCGGCGAGCGTCCTGCCAAAACGGCTTGGCCCGCCCGGCCCGCCGAGATGAGTTACAGCCCAAGGGGAGGACAGCATGCCTCTTGGCGAACCGGCCCGAAGCGTTTATGTGTCGGGCCGCGTGGTCCCGTAGCTCAGTAGGATAGAGCGGCAGATTCCTAATCTGTAGGTCACAGGTTCGATTCCTGTCGGGATCACCAACGAAATCAAGGGGTTGGGATCAGATCGGCGCAATTTCATGTCGCGCCATGTTGGTGGCAACCTATGCGACATAGAAAACCGACGGCTGGCGAAGCCGAAGGACTGACATCCGCAGAGGCTGCGTACTTGGATAAGTGGCTCGCCAAGCGCACGGGACCTGTTTCGGTTCGAGAACGAGTGATCGGGTTAATCGTCCCAACCATGATGGCCGCAGCTATTGCGCTGCTGATCTATTGGGGTGGCGGCGGATTCTCGCTCTACGTGTCGCTGTTCGTTGGCTGGATCGGCTCACTGGTGGTAGGGCTTCTGATCCAGCGCCCTAAGGCATGAGCGCACGCGACCTGAAATCGGCCAAGCCTGCGGGCTGGTCGAGAGCTTTCGGGGGGCCATTTGATCCGACGCGCCGGTTTCCACCACGGCGTGGCCCGGATCGCTCCGCCACCAGGAATTGCCGAAGGCAAGCGTGCCGGCCGTATACGACGGTGGGTATCAGAGCGAAGCGAACGGCCCCGAAAGATGGTGCCTGCGCATAAGCGTGGAGAGGCGGTTCGCCGCTTCGGCGAATGCTTCGCCTCCAGAAGCGATCAGCGCCGGTCGTTCGAGCTCGGGCGCTGCCAGAACGCGTTCCCAGAATGCGGCTATGAGTGCGCTCGACCGCGCGAGGTCGGCGGCCACGGCCTGATCGGCGGCCAGCGCCGCCAAATGCCGAGATGTAATGCCGCCGATGCCGGGCGGCACTTTCGCTCCCATGTCGAGAAAGCCCGGAGGCAGCGATCCTTTTAGATTGTGGACGCGATGCTCGACGATGGCGGCGTAGATCTGGTCGACGGCCTGCTTGGCGCCGGCGACACGGGAGGGGTGGTCGGTATCGGCCGCGGCGTGAGGGAGGAGTTCCAGACGCTGGCCATAGGCTTCGACCAGTCTGAGATAGGGCAGCATTGGTCCCGAAAGCGTGCTGCCGTCCTTGAACAGGTCCGCATCGATCGCCGCATGGGAAACGCGCCCTGACGCCAGCGCGCGCTCCAGTGCTGCCACATCGACCAGCTCGCCGCGATCGTAGTTGATGAGCACCGCGCCGTGGTTGAGGAGGGAGAGGACTTCATCTCCGATCAGTCCGGCATTGGCGTATCGCTGCTGGCCGGCATCGTAGGGACCGAGGCCTAGGTGGACCGAAAGCGCGTCGGCGCCGCGCGCGGCGTCTTCCATGGTCTCGGCATAGTCGAAGCCTTCCGCCTCGATCCATTTATGGTGACGGGACCGCGCATGGATGGTGACCCGCATGCCGAAGGCCTGGCCGAGCCTGGCGAATTCCCGGCCGATATTGCCGTAGCCGATCACCGCCAGCCTTTTGCCTTCGAGCTTCTCGGTCGGATAATGCCGCAGATCTTTTCCGGTATCGAACTGCCCGCCGGCGACCAGGGTGTTGAGCTTGTCCACGGGGAGATCCGGCCTGACTTTCAGCAGCGCCTTCATGGCCATTTGCGCGGTGGCGCGGCTGTTGATGCCGGGCGTGTTCATCAACGGCGCTTCGCCGCCTTCCCCGCTGCCTCCGCCCCAGGATGCCGAGCCCATATTGCCGGTGCCGGCGCCGATACGCACGCCGCCAAGGCGGAACCTGGTCTCCGCCGGAATGAAGGTCGCGGCGGCGATGACGGCGTCGTAGCGGCCGTCACCGGCCTCTGCCAGCAATTCGTCACGCGTGCTCAATTGCGGCAGGTAGAAGAAATGCAGCCTGTCGGGATCAAGTGGGCCGGCCTCGGCGATGCCTGTCTGGTGGAATACCCCACCCTTGGCTTCGATATAGGCCTTGACCTCGCTGTGGTCGGGATTGCCGTCCGCGCCAAAGCGCAGCCCGACAAAATCGCAAATCAGAATATTGGCTGATGTCATGGAGCGTGGTTTCCCTGCAGCTCCCTCCAGCTACTCCAATCCGTCATCCGATAGACCGACGCGAAGCGGCATATCCGGGTCGCAACCGAGAAATCTGCCTTCAGGAAGCTAGAACCTGTCGGCGCCGGCCGGGTCAGCCTGAGATAATTTCGTAGTGAAGGATCTGGGCGTCGCCGAGGGACGATCTGCGTCCGGGCGAGATGACGCCGGAGCCGAAGAGAAGAATATCTTCGCGGCGTATGAACACTTCATGACCGGGTCCCATCGACACAAATGTGCCCGACGAGCTTCGCTCGATAAGGCGCGCTTTACCATTCGAAATGGTGAAAGTCGCGTGGTGCCTTGAAACCCAGGGCCGCTGGACGACGATATCGCATTCCGGAGATCGGCCGATCGTCACCAGTTCGTTGTTTCGGCAGGATCGCGACTGATCTCCATAATGGATGATCAGATTGACCTGCGGCGGCGGGGCAGAGCGCCTATCGACAAAGGTACCTCGGTTGGCGATGTGCGTGCTGAGGGCCTCATTGTCGCTTCGCAGCGTATAGACATCGAAGAGTTCTTGCTTGCCCTTGAAGGCCATCTTGTCGAGGAGCCGCAAGGTACTGCGGCTGCCCGCGGAAAGGGCTTCGAAGAAGCTCTGGCTGATCAGGACCTCCCCGGGGTTGGCCGTGGCGGACAACCTTGCGGTGACATTGACAACGTCGCCGAATACCGCGTCCCGCGCGCGAATGACCGCTCCGAAATGCAATCCGATCCGGGCGATCAAGGGCTTTTTCGACAGTTGATGGCTGATTTGGCAGACCGCCATCAGCGCCGCCTCCGAGCTCTCGAACAGGCTGAGCACATCATCGCCCTTCGAGTAAATGAAGTCGCCGCCGTGTTGGGCGACGATCTCGCGTATCGCGTCGAGGCAATCCGAGACCTGCCGCAAAGCGGCATCGTCGCCGATGCGCTCATAGAGCGGCGTGCTGCCCACGACGTCAGCCAAGAGGACCGCGGCTAGAACTCTTTCCTGATCCATCGACTCGTGTCCGCCCCGAGAACGAAGCGTATATAACATACCAAGGCCGACTTTGACTTATCCATGGGCGCGCCAAAAGGGCCGGCGGCAACTGGGCAAGTGCTTTGGCGCGATTATCTCGCACGGACAGGCATCTGCCTTCGCTCATCCCGCCAAACGGGTTATCGGCTCAGAAATAGCGGCGAAAAACATTTCGTATCTTTAACCCGGGCTGCCGGCCGCCGGATTGGCGATGATTGCGGCCCGGAAGCGGGCGACGAAATCGTCGAGCGCGGGGCGTTCGGCATCCGAGATCGCCCAGTAGGAGAAGGCGTCGTCTGTCCAGTGGACCAGCAGGAAACCGCCTGCCGACAGATCGTCCGCCACCGGCACCGATTTGGCCTCGTTCTGCCGTGGCGCCGCCACCAGCGTGATCAGATGCTCATGATGGCGGTAGACCAGAGCCGGCATCGGCCTGTCGCCGATCACCTCGACGCGTCCGCCAAGCAGGGCGTAACCATCCTTGGCCATGTCGGGCGCCGCCGGCGAGACGCCGATGCGGCCGTCGAGCCATGGCTTCACCGTGTGGCGGTCGGACGAGACGATGTCGACCGGGGTCGCCGCGAGCAGGCTGCGGCGATGGCCGTTGGCGACGGCCACGGCAAAGCTGTCGGACCCATTGTCCGCCGTCGCCAGCCACTGCGTCGCGCCGCTGGCCAGAAACGCCGTCAGCGCGATCGAGGCCGCCATCTGGCGCCAGTCGAAGGAGTCGAACCAGCGTGCCGCGCGCGGCCGCATCTCGACGACATTGCCTTGCTGCTGTTGCGGCTGTGACTGCGCCTTCACGGCTGTAGATTGGACGGCTTCGTCGGCCCCACTCACCTCGGCGATGGCCGCAATGCGGGCCAGAAAATCGTCGCGGACCGTCTGACGCGGCACATTGGCGACAGCGCCGCGCAGCGCCACCAGGCGCGCGTGTTCGGCGGCCAGCGCCGGATCGGCGGCCATGCGCCGCTCGACCGCCAAAGCGGCCGCGGCATCGAGCTCGCCATCGACAAGGGCGTGGATCATCAGCTTCATATCCTGCGGGTCTTGCGGCAATCCATCCTCACGCGGGCGATTTTCATGCGGGCTCATGTCGCCCTCCAAGTTCCGTCATCAAGAGGCCGCGGGCTCTCGCCAGCCGCGACATCACCGTGCCCTGCGGCACTCCGAGCATGGCGGCGATCTCGCGGTAGCTGAGACCGTTGATGTCGCGCAGCACAAGTGTTTCGCGGAACGCTTGCGGGAGCCTGGCGATCGCCGCTTCCACCGCCGCCGAATTGGCCTTGGCGATCAGCGCCGCCTCCGGGCTGTCGGTGTCAGTGTCGGGCGGCGGCGACACGTCGTCGAGATCGGCGAGGTCGCCGACGGCGACCACGCTGCGCGGGCGGTTGCGCGCCATCCATGTGTAGGAAGCGTTGCGCACGATGGTGAGCAGCCATGCGCGGGGATTTCCCCCAGCGAACCCTGCAATGCCCGCATGCGCCTTGAGGCAGGCCTCCTGCACCACATCCTCGGCGTCGGCTTGATTGCCCGTGAGCCAGCGGGCAAGCGACAGCGCATCGCCAAGATGCGGCAGCACCACTTCGGCAAAACGCGCTGCCAGCATCTTTTCGCTCAACACCGTTCCGCCGTCGGGCGCTCCCGCAATGGGTTTGCCGCCCTCAGCGGGAGGCGACGATCTGTCCCTGCTCGTGTGGGCGAAGATCGCGACCGCAGGCGATGGCGCCTGCTTCGAGGGAGGAGAAGGCATTGGTGTCACCGGAGTCAAGTGTCTCGGAAGCAAGGCGTGCCTCGGAAGAGGACGGCGCATCGCTGGCTGCAAAGGGGCGGTCGCCGTCATGGTCGTGGATCTCGATGGTTGCGATCGGCACGGATCAGGGCCGGCGGCGAGGCGGTATCGCCCGGACCGGATGCGCCCGGCTCATCCGCTCCATAGGACGCCGGCGGCTGACGCCTTCGCCTTGTTCACATGCGTATTCGTCTTCGCGCCGCTTCATGGTCGGTCTCCTGCTGTTGCGCACAAATGGCGCATGCTCTGGAGACCCGCAGACCGGGCGGTTTATTCCCGGCCGGTCGGCTTTTTCGTTAACGCCAACTTGATCGAACGGCGTGCGGGCCTACAGCGCCTGCAGCGCAAGCCCCGCCAGCGCGGATCCCGCCAGCGTCGGCAGCATGCCGAGTTTCAGCCTGAACATGGCGACCATCGCCGCCGCCGACAGAAGCGCGGCGCGCCAGTCGAGCGAGGACAGGACCGGAACCTCCACGCCCCAGCCGACGCTTGCGACCTTGCCGAAGACGACATGCAGCGCGAACCACAGCGCAAGGTTCATGATGACGCCCACCACCGCCGCGGTGATCGCGCCGAGCGCCCCCGCCAGCGCCCGGTTCTGCCGCAGCTGCTCGATGTAGGGCGCGCCTAAAAATATCCAGAAGAAGCACGGGACGAAAGTAGCCCAGAGCGTCAGCGCCGACCCGAGCGATCCGGCAAGCAAAGGATTGATTGCACCGGCATGGCGATAGGCGGCGGCGAAGCCGACGAATTGCAGCACCAGGATCAGCGGCCCGGGCGTCGTTTCGGCAAGCCCCAGCCCGTCGACCATCTGTCCAGGCGAAAGCCAGCCGAACGAGGTCACCGCCGCCTGTGCCACATAGGCGAGAACCGCATAGGCGCCGCCGAATGTGACCACGGCCATCAGGCTGAAGAAACCGCCGATCTGCGTCCACACGCTGCCCGGCCCCGCCAGCACGGCGACCAGTGCTACAGGCCCCAGCCAGAGCGGCAGCCAGATGGCGATGGTGCGGGCCGCATGCCATCTGGTCGGCACGGTGTGGCCGAGCTCACCGCGCTCGAACATCAGGTCGACCACGCCTTTGATGTCGGCGACGCTGCCCTTGCCATGTGCCGAGCCGGAAAACAGCCGTGGCGCAAACCGATTGCCGATCCAGCCGATGAGGCCTGCCGCGAGCACGATCAGCGGGAACGGCACTCTGGCGACGTAGATGGCGAGGAAGGCCGCCACCGCGATCACGATCATGGCCCGGTTCTTCAGCGCCCGCTTGCCGATGCGGATCACGGCTTCGACGACGACGGCAAGCACCGCCGCCTTGACGCCGAAGAACAGCGCCTCGACGACCGGTGCATCGTTGTAGAGCATGTAGAAGCTGCTCAAGCCCAGCATGACCAGCGCGCCCGGCAGCACGAACAGGCTGCCGGCGACGAGACCGCCTGCCGTCCGATGCAGGAGCCAGCCGATATAGACGGCAAGCTGCTGCGCCTCGGGCCCGGGCAGGAGCATGCAGTAGTTGAGCGCGTGCAGGAACCGCTCCTCGCCGATCCAGCGGCGCTCCTCGACCAGTTCCTTGTGCATCAGCGCGATCTGCCCGGCCGGCCCGCCGAAGGACAGCAGGCCGATCTTGGCCCACAGCCGCGTCGCCTCGCGAAAGCTCGGCACGGTCGGGACATCGACCAGCGGCGCGGCGTCGTTCTTGGCGAGTGCTGTCATTACGCCTTGCCTCCGACCGGCCAGTTATGCGTCTCGTCGGTGGCGTCGCGGCACCAGCGGAAGAAGGCGTCATAGAGGAGCATGCCGGCTTGGAGCTGCTCGAGGTCGTCGCGGAACATGCGCGACAGGCCGAGCGAGGCGGCGAGGAACCCGGCCGCCTGCGGCACGAGGTCGAGGCGCGCCGTATCGGCGCCGCGCACGATCAGCGCCAGGCGATCGAGCGCTTCGACGCGCAGACCGAATTCCTCGATCATCGTGTCGAAAGTGCAGCGATCGCCACGATGGCTCCAGAACACGCCTTCTATGTCGAAGGGAACCGCTGCGAAGCGATCGGCCACAAGAGGCACCTCGGCTGGATCGACGAACAGGAAAACCGCCTCGGGATCGACGAAGCGGCGGATCAGCCAGGGGCAGGCGATGCGGTCGACCTTCGGCCGCGAACGCGTGACCCATACGGTGCGGCCCTTCTCGTCGCGGGGCGGGATCGCGCCGGCGCTGACCAACGGCGCCCTGGCGGCGACCCAGGCCTCGAAGCCGCCTTCAAGCGATTCCGCCGGAATGCCTTCGTGGCGCAGCCACGCGGCAACGCCTTGCGAGAGTTTCTGTCCCCTCTGGCAGATCACGACGACTTTGCGCCCCGAAAATTCCGACGCCCAGCTTGAGACAGTCCTGAAATCGCGCCGGCATGACGCCGGCAACAGGCGCGGATCGGCTTCATAGTCCTCGTCGATGCGCACATCGACCAGGCAAGGCGCATCGGGCAAGCCGACGAGACGGGAAAGCTGCGGAACGGTGATTGCGGTTGTTGACGGCATAGCGTCCACCTCCTGAGCAAAGAGAGTTTGGACGCGATCGTTGGGCTGACGCCTCACGGGGTCGTCGCGGGGAACCCCTTGCCGGAATGCTGGAACGATCACCGCCGATTGTCAAGGAAGGCGTTGCCTCCGACCGCCTTCGTTTTGCGATCGCCGTTGCGCTTACTGCGCCGTCCAGCCGCCATCCATCGGCAGGGTCGTGCCGGTGATCTGCCTAGCGGCGTCCGAGCACAGGAACAAAGTCAGCGCCGCCAGTTCCTCGACGGTGACGAATTCCTTGGTCGGCTGCGCCGCAAGCAGCACGTCGTGCTTGACCTGTTCCTCGGTCATGCCGCGCGCCTTCATCGTGTCGGGAATCTGCTTCTCGACCAGCGGCGTCCAGACATAGCCGGGCGCGATCGCATTTACGGTGATGCCGTCCTGCGCCACTTCCAGCGCCACCGTCTTGGTCAGGCCGGCGATGCCGTGCTTGGCCGAGACATAGGCCGACTTGAACGGCGAGGCGACCAGCGCATGCGCCGAAGCCGTGTTGATGATGCGGCCCCATTTGCGGCTCTTCATGCCGGGCACCGCCGCCTTGATGGCGTAGAAGGCGGCGAGAAGATTGATGCGGATGATGGCTTCCCATTTGTCGTCGGGAAATTCCTCGATCGGCGCGACATGCTGGATGCCGGCATTGTTGACCAGGATGTCGAGGCTGCCGAATGCCGCCTCGGCCTCGTGGATCATGGCGGTGACGGCGGCGCCGTCCATCATGTTGGCGCCCGAGTAACGGCACTTGACGCCGAAATCCTTTTCGATGCCGGCCCGCTCCTGCTCGATCGCCGCCGCGTCGCCCAGGCCGTTGATGGTGACGTTGGCGCCCTCTGCGGCGAAGGCACGGGCGATTGCAAGGCCGATGCCGCTGGTCGAGCCGGTGACGAGCGCATTCTTCGAAGACAGGGAACCCATGGGAGATCTCGCAAGAGGTGGGAGGGACTTATCAACGCAACGAGTTGGGAGAGCAGATAGTTGGTGCAGTGCAGCACGACAATGGCACGGCCATGTGTCGGCTCGATTACACCGCGGCAGCGCCATTTTGCCGGCTCCGTGGCGGCGTGTCGCCGGGCTGACACGGCACTGTCATGCTGCCATGCAACATATTTGCCAGCGCATTCGCGCGGGTCATTTCAAACCTTACTGGGGCACCAGCCATGGAAATCGCCGATGTCGTGAAGCGAGCCTATGCCATGCCGCTCACCAACCCCTCCTTCCCGCCCGGCCCTTATCGTTTCTTCGACCGCGAATACATCATCATCACCTACCGCACGACGCGCGAGGCGCTGGAAGCCGTCGTGCCGGCGCCGCTCGAGATCGACGAGCCGCTGGTCAAATACGAATTCATCCGCATGCCGGACTCGACCGGTTTCGGCGACTACACCGAGACCGGCCAGGTCATTCCGGTGCGCTACAAGGGCCAGCACGGCGGCTACGTGCATTCCATGTATCTCGACGATGACGCGCCGATCGCCGGCGGCCGCGAGCTCTGGGGTTTTCCAAAAAAGCTCGCCAACCCCAAGATCGTGCATGAGGGCGAGGTGGTGGTCGGCACATTGCATTATGGCAGCGTGCTCTGCGCCACCGGCACCATGGGCTACAAGCACAGCGAAGCCGACCACGACCAGGTGCTCGCCTCGCTCGCCGCGCCCAATTTCCTCATCAAGATCATCCCGCATGTCGACGGCAGCCCACGCATCTGCGAGCTGGTCCGCTACTACCTCACCGACATCACGCTGAAGGAGGCCTGGACGGCGCCCGCCGCGCTCGACCTTCGGCCGCATGTCATGGCCGATGTCGCCAAGCTGCCTGTGCTCGACATCGTCTCGGCCGTTCACTTCACCGCCGACCTGACGCTGGGTCTCGGCGAAGTCGTGCATGATTATCTCGCAGACCGCGGCCGATCGGCTGCCGGCGCGAAGGAACTGGAGAAAGCCGGTGCTTGAGCGTACCCGCAACAAGGCGGCCGCCGCCACCATCGCGGAAATCACGGCGCAATATGACCGCATTGCCCTGGTCTTTCAGGGCGGCGGCGCACTCGGCGCCTACCAGGCGGGGGTCTATCAGGCGCTTGCCGACGCCGGCTGCGAGCCGACCTGGCTGTCCGGCGTCTCGATTGGCGCCATCAACGCCTCGATCATCGCCGGCAACGAGCCTAGCCGCCGCCTGCAGCGGCTGGAGCAGTTCTGGCAGACGATCTCGGGCCGCAAGATATGGGCCTATACGCCCGAGGGCGACATCTATCGCGATATCCGCAACCAGACCTCGTCATTGATGACCATGACGATGGGCCAGCCGGGCTTCTTCAAGCCGCGCAGCCCGAACCCCTGGTTCCAGCTGGCGGGAGCCGAAGGCGCCACCAGCTTCTACGACACCGCCGAGCTCAAGGACACGCTGGAAAGCCTGATCGACTTCGACGTGCTGAACGACGGCAAGAAGCGCTTGAGCGTCGGCGCGGTCAATGTCAGGACCGGCAACTTCGTCTATTTCGACACCGACAAGGTGCGCATCGGGCCGGAGCACATCATGGCGAGCGGCGCGCTGCCGCCGGCCTTCCCCTCGATCCGCATCGAAGGCGAGTATTACTGGGACGGCGGCATCGTCTCCAACACGCCGCTGCAATATCTGCTCGACCAGGAGGAGGACCGCTCCTCGCTGGTGTTCCAGGTCGATCTGTTCAGCGCCCGCGGCGTGTTGCCGCGCGGCTTGGCCGATGTCCTGTCGCGCCACAAGGACATCATGTATTCCAGCCGCACGCGCCAGAATACGGACAATTTCCAGCGCATCCATGCGCTCAAGATGAAGCTGCTCGACGCGCTGAAGCGCGTGCCGCCGGACCAGCTCAAGGACGGCGAGAGGGAACTGATGGCCGATTATTCCGACGCCGGCGTGGTCAACATCGTCCACCTGATCTATCAGCACAAAGGCTACGAAGGCCACGCCAAGGACTACGAGTTTTCCGGTACCTCGATGCGCGAGCACTGGGAAATGGGCCTGGAAGACACCGAGCGCACGCTGCGTCACAAGAAGTGGCTGATGCTGCCCGACAACGCCGACGGCGTGACCATCCACGACCTGCATCGCGAAGATCCGATCTGATATTTGCATCCGCCACAAGCGGAGCAATCTCGGGAAAAAGTCACAGCGGCCGCTCGCCTGGGAGCCCGCAAACTGTGAAGCTCTGCTTCACAGGCCATCAACATTGTCGCGGATAGCCGCCTCGCGGAGAGCGGGCTTACATCTGGGCGTCAGCAAAATGCGCTGGGCTCAATGGAGTACCGCCGATGACCGCCGAAGCTGTTTCCCCTGCCGTCGTTCCATTGCGTGACGCCTGGCGAGGCCTGCTGTGGTTTGTGCCGCTCACAACGCTGTGGCTACTCTTGATCTATCGTTGGCCGGCGATCCCGGAGAGCGGCGTTCCGACCACGTTCCACCAGCTCGCGGCCCACGGGCTCATCGCCCTGGGATTGTGGCTCGGCCTCGAACATACGAGCCTGACACCGGGTCAACGTCGCGCGACTTGGCTGGCAATCATGATCCCGGATACGCTGTGGTTCGCCGTCGCTTGGAGCGCCGCGATCAATGGCATCTTCCATCCGGATGCCACGGCTTTACCGGCGTTGCCATCGGCTATCTTCCTGCCGGTGATCATCGGTGCGCCGCTGTTGCTGTTCTCCAGGCGGGTCGGGCAGGTGCTCGATGCAATGCCGGCGAGCTGGCTCGTCGCGGTTCAGCTCTACCGCGTATTCGGCAGTTGGGCGCTCGCGGCGTGGCTGCATGGTGCGCTGCCAGGCGTATTCGCGGTGCCGGCAGGCGTCGGCGACGTGCTGACAGGGCTGTTCGCATTGCCTGCAGCGATTGCGGTGGCTACCGGCACAGCCGGGGGCCGGAGGGCAGCAATTCTCTGGAATATCCTCGGCCTTGCCGATTTCGCTGTCGCGATCACCATGGGCATAATCACCTCGCCCGGCCCGTGGCAGTTGATCGTTCCGGATGTGCTGAGCATCGGCGCTGGCGATTATCCGGGTGTGCTGACCCCTGCTTTCGTGGTGCCAAGCTCAATCCTGCTGCATCTTCTGTCGCTGCGCCAGCTGCGCCGCCTTAGAGCAATTCCAGGAAAAGTGTGAGCGGTTTTCCGTCCGGCTTTGCGTAAAACAAAGAGATAGAGCGGTTCGCCGTTTCCGTGAAACGGTGAACCGCTCTAGCAGGGCGGAAATTGCACGGCGATAGAAAAAAACGGCGCCGCCAGCCACGCCGTTTCTTTGAGGACCTTCCTGCTCAGAACACGTGGCGGAGGATCACGAACAGCACAAAGGCCAGCGCGATCGAGCAGGGCAGCGTGAGCACCCAGGCCAGCAGCAGGTTGCGCACGGTCGACCATTGCAGGCCGGAACCGTTGGCTGCCATGGTGCCGGCGACGCCGGACGACAGCACGTGCGTCGTCGACACCGGCAGGCCGAAACGGTCGGCCATGCCGATGGTGATCATCGCGACAAGCTCGGCGGCGGCGCCCTGACCATAAGTCAGGTGGCTCTTGCCGATCTTCTCGCCGACGGTGACGACGATGCGCTTCCAGCCGACCATGGTGCCGAGGCCGAGCGCCAGCGCCACGGCGATCTTCACCCAGAGCGGAATGAACTTCGTCGCGTTGTCGACCGCCTTGTGGTAGTCGGTCACCGCCTTGAGATCGGCGTCCTGCATCGGCAGCAGCTTCTTCTTGTCGATCAGCTTCAGCGCTTCGCCGATCAGGTAGATGTCGTTGCGCGCGTTGCTGACAAGGTCGGTCGGCACGTTATCGACCGAGGCGTAAGGCTGCAGCCCGGCGGTGGTGTTGTGGATATAGGTCTGCAGCGCGATCGTGGTCTGATCGTTCCAGCTCTTGCTGCGCACGGCCTCCTGCACGGCAGCCTTGGCAGCATTGGCATCGGCGACAGCAACGCCAGGCTTGAGGTACTTGCCCAGAGCCTGCTCGACAGACACCGAGGCCGCCTTGTAGGCGTCGAGATAGTTGATGTCGGGCGTGCGGTTGAGCGCGTAAGCTGTCGGCACCACGCCGATCAGGATAAGCATGATCAGCCCCATGCCCTTCTGACCGTCATTGGAGCCGTGCGCGAAGCTGACGCCGGTGCAGGTGAAGATCAGCAGCGCGCGGATCCACCATGGCGGCGGCGCATTGCCCTTCGGCGCTTCATAGAGCGCCGGATTGCGCACCAGGAGCTTCATGGCATAGAGCAGGATGGCGGCGGCGAAGAAGCCGACGATCGGCGAGACCAGCAAGGTGATGCCGACATTGGTCGCCTGCCCCCAGTCGACGCCGCTGGTGGCGCTTCCGGCCGGGGCCATGAACTGGTTGGCGAGGCCGACGCCGATGATCGAGCCGACCATCGTATGCGAGCTCGAGGCCGGCAGGCCGAGGAACCAGGTGCCGAGGTTCCACAGGATGGCGGCGACCAGAAGGGCGAACACCATGGCGAAGCCGGATGACGAGCCGACCTGCAGGATGAGCTCGACCGGCAGCAGCGACAGGATGCCGAAGGCCACCGCGCCGCTCGAGGTCAGCACCCCGAGGAAATTGAAGACGCCCGACCACATGACGGCGAATTCGGCCGGCAGCGAGCGCGTGTAGATGACGGTGGCGACCGCGTTGGCGGTATCGTGGAAGCCGTTGACGAATTCGAAGCCCAGCGCGATCAGAAGCGCGATCCCAAGCAGGATCCAGGGCACCGTCTTGGCGATGGCCAGATCCTGGCTGAGCGCATAGCCGACATAGACGATGCCGACGAGCACCAGCACGCCGAAAGTCGGCAGGAACCATTTGGCACCGCCCGATTGATCCAGGGGATGATCCGGTCTCGGGATCCCCGCTTCACTCGAAACTACGTCCACCATTGTCCCACTCCTTTTGCATTGCAGCAAAGAACCGGGGAGGACGGTATGTCCCTAGGATGAAGCTGGTGTGACGCTGTTAACCGTTTGGTCACCACCACTACCAAGCCGTTTGGTCACCACCAAACCGTTGGTGACCTATCCGGCTATCTTCAGGAGCGAGGACACCAGAAGCTTGCGCTCGTCTTCTGAGAGCACGTCTGAATCAAACAGATTCATGCTGCGCATCCCTTCGATGGCGAGAAAGCAGACCAGCAGCGAGCCGAGGTCGTCCGTCTCCCCCTTCAGCCTTTCGAACAGCTGGCGCTTGAAGGCCTTGATCGGTGTCAGAAAATCGGGATCCTCCGCAATCGCGGAGAACATCCAGGACGCCGATGGTTTCGGCCGCTCGCAGTCGTCGGCAGACAGCTTGATATAGGCTGAGAGGACGCTCTCGTGGCCGGCCTCGGTGGCGCGTGTTTCCAGCGCCTTCTGGAAGTCGTTGAGATAGCTTTCGACGAGCCCCTGCATCAGCTTGGCTTTGGTCGGAAAATTATAGAGCAGGCCGCCCTTCGACACGCCGGCGCGGCTTGCGACCGCCTCGAGCGACAGGCTTCCCGGACCAGCCTCGCGCGCCACGTCGGCAGCGGCGGCAAGTATCTTTTCGCGCGAGTTCGCCCTGGGTACTCTCATCGCGCCTCCCCGTACATTAGCTTAGGCAGAATTGACAAGACCGTCCAGCCGGTACAGTAAAGCGCGCCGATTTGAAATCGGGACTTATCGTCGATATGTGCCCCGGCATCGATTGATTTGCCGGTTGCCGGCTCGAGGGGACCATCCGTGAAGCGCTTTTTCATCATCGCCGGATTTTTGCTGCTGCTTGCCTTGGTGTGCGTCGGCATCGTTGGTTTCAACTTCATGCGCGACGCCGGCATCAAGCAGTATTTCGCTACCATGAAGCCGCCGGCCGCGACGGTCTCGACAGTGACGGTCAAGCCTTCGGTATGGACCCCCGGCATCGAGGCCATCGGCACCGTCAACGCCGTGCGAGGCGTCGATCTCACCCTCGAGACGAGCGGCATCGTCAGGGACATCCTTTTCCACGCAAACCAGAAGGTTGCCGCCGACGCGGTGCTGGTGCAGCTCGACGATGCCGTCGAGAAAGCCGATCTGGTGGCGCAGAAGGCGCAGGCCGCCTCGGACCAGGCGGCGCTGACCCGCGCGATCGAATTGCAGCGGCGCGGCGTCGGCACCGACGCGACGCTTGACGCCGCGCGTGCTGCGGCGGACGCCTCGGCCGCGCAGGTCAACAAGCTGCAGGCAGTGCTCGACCAGAAGCAATTATCCGCGCCATTCGGCGGCACGGTCGGTATCCCGAAGATCGACATCGGCCAGTATCTGGCGCCAGGCAACGCGGTGGTGACGATCCAGGACCTGGACACGATGCGGGTCGACTTCACGGTACCCGAACAGCAGCTGCCGCTGCTTAAGATCGGCCAGACCATCAAGCTCGGCACCAATCTCGCCGATATGTCATTTGCCGGCTCCATTCGCGGCATCGACCCCAAGATCGATCCCGCCAGCCGGCTGGTCTCGATTCGCGGCGAGGTCGCCAATCCGGAAGGCAAGCTGACGCCTGGCCAGTTCGTCCAGATCCGTGTCGAGCTGCCGCAGGAAAACAATGTCATTTCCGTGCCGCAGACGGCGGTGACGACCAGCCTCTATGGCGATTATGTCTTCGTGGTCGAGCCGGCGAAGCCCGCAGCCGCTGCCGCGCCGGCGAAGCCGGATGAGCAGAAGGTTAGCGCCGATAAGGCGGCCGGCGATGCCGCCAAGCCGCAGGCGGACGCCACCAAGCCAGCCGACACCACGGCAAAACCGGCTGACGCGAAGCCGGCCGACAAAGCGGCCGGCGACGCCGCCAAGCCGGCCGAGGCCGCGCAGCAGCCGGCGCTCACCATCTCCCAGGTCTTCGTGAAGCTCGGCCGCCGCAACAACGGCATGGTTGAGATCGTCGAGGGCCTCAAGGACGGCGACCAGGTCGTCACGGCCGGCCAGAACCGGCTCTTCAACGGCATGTCGGTTGCCGTCGACAACACCATCGATCCCAGCAAATCGGCGAACAAACAGGTTCAGCAATGAGCTTTTCCGACCTTTTCATCCGCCGGCCCGTGCTGTCGACGGTGCTGGCCTGCCTGATCCTGCTGCTCGGTTTCCAGGGCATCTTCGGCCTGTCGATCCGTCAATATCCTAAGGTTGACGAGACGGCGATCACCATCACCACGGCCTATCCCGGCGCCAGCGCCGACCTGATCCAGGGCTTCATATCGGCCCCGATCGCGCGCGCCGTCGCCTCGACCGAAAACATCGATTACGTCACCTCGTCCAGCCGTCCGTCCTCGAGCACGGTCACGGTGCAGATGAAGCTCGGCTCCAATCCGGACGTCGCGCTGGCAGAGGTGCTGTCCAAGGTCCAGGGCGTGCGCGGCACCTTGCCGGACGCCTCCAAGGATCCGGTCATCGTCAAGGGCACCGGCCAGCAGTTTGCGATGATGTACATCTCGATGCAGAACCCGAACATGACGAAGGAGCAGCTCACCGAATATATCGAGCGCGTCATCCGGCCTCGCATCTCGACCGTGGAAGGTGTCGCCGACGTCCAGATCTTCGGCGCCCAGGAATATTCCATGCGCGTCTGGATCGACCCGATCAGGCTTGCCGCCCGCGGCGCCACCGCCGTGGACGTGCTGACCGCGATCAACAACTCGAACTTCCTGTCGGCGCCCGGCAACACCGAGAACGAATATGTGGTCTCCTCGATCACCGTTCATTCGACCCTGCAGACGCCTGAGGCCTTCGCCCAGCTCCCGATACGCTCGACGGATGGCCAGGTGGTGCGCCTGCGCGACGTCGCGCATGTCGAGCTCGGCGCGAAAAACACCGACACCAGGGTGAGCTTCAACGGCAAGCCGGGAACCTTCCTGGCCATCTTCCCGACGCCTGCGGCCAACCCGCTGACGACCGCCGCCGCGGTGACCCGGCTCGTGCCGCAGATCCAGGAGACGCTGCCGAAAGGCATGACGATCGAGGTCGTCTACGACGCCACTGGCCAGATCAGCGCCTCGATCGAGGAAGTGTTCAAGACCATCGGCGAAGCCGTCGCCATCGTCATCGTGGTCATCCTCCTGTTCCTGGGCTCGTTCCGCTCGGTGATGATGCCGATCGTGACGATCCCGCTATCGCTGATCGGCGTCTGCTTCATCCTGTTTGCGGTCGGTTATTCGATCAACCTTCTGTCGCTGCTGGCCATGGTGCTGGCGATCGGCCTTGTCGTCGACGACGCCATCGTGGTGGTGGAGAACATCCACCGCCACATGGAGGAAGACGGCATGTCGCCGATGCAGGCGGCCTTCAACGGCATGCGCGAGATCGCGACGGCCATCGTGGCGATGACCATCACGCTGGCCGCCGTGTTCGCCCCGCTTGCCTTCACCGGCGGCCTCACCGGCGCGCTGTTCCGCGAATTCGCGGTGACGCTGGCCGGCTCGGTGGTGTTGTCGGGCGTGATCGCCATGACCATCACGCCGATGATGTCCGCTCGCCTGCTGAAGCCGGGCCAGCACGGCCGCTTCCAGCGGATCGTCGACGGAACCTTCAGCCGCGTCGAGCGCGTCTACGAACGGGCGGTCACCGCTTCGCTCAGGAACCGCCCGGTGACGCTGATCATCGTTGTCGCTCTCGTGGCGCTGACCGGCTTCATGTTCACCAAGACCTCGACGGAGCTGGCGCCGGAAGAAGATCAAGGTTTCCTGCTCTCGATCGTCACCGCGCCGCGCTATGCGACATCGGATTACACCGAGGCCTACGTCAATCAGATGCTTGGCCTTGTGAAGGACATTCCCGAGACCAGGGCGCAATTCTCTGCCGTCGCCTTCGGCGGCGCGACCAACGGTGCCTTCGTCGGCTTCGCCTTCAAGGATTGGGCAGAGCGCAAGCGCAGTTCGAAGGAGCTCCAGGCCGACATTCAGGGCCGCCTCGCCAAGGTCGCCGGCGTCGAAGCCTTCGTCTTCGCGCCGCCGACGCTGCCCGGCTCCGGCGGCGGCCTGCCGATTTCCATGGTGGTGCGCTCCACCGGAGCTCCCTCGGAGGTCTTCGAGCAGGCGGAGAAGATCAAGAGCAAGGCGCAGGCTTCCGGCCGCTTCATCGTCGTGCAGAACTCGATGTCTTACGACGCGCCGCAGGTGACCGTGACCATCGACCGTGAGCGCGCGGCAGCATTGAACCTGCCGATCGCCGATATCGGCAATACGCTGACGCTGCTTGTGGGCGGCTCCGAAGTGGCGCAGTTCGACCGCGACTCCAACAGCTACGACATCATCCCGCAGGTGCCGCAAGAATTCCGCGACAATCCCGACAAGCTCGGCGAGTATTTCGTGCGCAGTGTCGACGGCAAGATGGTGCCGCTGTCGGCGGTCGTGAAGATCTCGACCAATGCCTCGCCGGCGGCCATCGAGCAGTTCAACCAGCTGAACTCCTCAACGATCTCGGCCTTGCCTCTGCCTGGCGTGACCACCGGCGACGGGCTGAAGGTGCTGGAGGACCTCGCTAAGGAGACCCTGCCCGACACCTTCTTCGTCGACTATTCCGGCCAGTCGCGGCAGGAGAAGGAGCAGGGCAACACCATCCTGATCGCCTTCGCGGCGGCGGTGATCGTCATCTACCTGGTACTGGCGGCCCAGTTCGAGAGCTTCCGCGATCCGCTTATCATCATGATGGCGGTGCCGCTGTCGATCTTCGGCGCGATCGTGCCGCTCAACATCGGCCTGGGGACGCTGAACATCTACACCCAGGTCGGCCTGATCACGCTGATCGGCCTGATTACCAAGCACGGCATTCTGCTGGTGGAATTCGCCAACCAGCAGCGTGAAATCCATGGCATGCGGCGCCGCGACGCCATCATCGCTTCGGCCAAGGTGCGCCTGCGGCCGATCCTGATGACCACGGCGGCCATGGCGCTCGGTGTCGTGCCGCTGATCGTCTCCAGCGGCGCCGGTGCAGCCGCGCGCTATTCGATGGGCCTGGTCATCTTCACCGGCATACTGGTCGGCACCATGTTCACGCTCTTCGTCGTGCCGATGTTCTACACCTTCATCGCCAGCAAGGACCTGCCGCATCTCGCCGAGAAGCCCGATCCGAATCTGATGCCGGCGCTGCCGAGCTGAGACGGCAACCGAAGCGAAAAAAAAAGAGGCCGGAAAATTCCGGCCTCTTTTTTTGGCGGCTGCCTCACGGCTTCGCGATGGGTGGAAGGCGGCAACCTGCCTGCTACTCTTACCCAGCCGGTTACTTGGCCAGGGCGTTACTTGACAATGACGATGCTGGTGTTGCCGGGGCCGAAGGCCTCGACCAATTGATAGAAATCGGCCGCCGCATCGGGATGCAGCCGCACGCAGCCATGGGAAGCGGGACGGCCGAGATGGCTGACGGCATAGGTGGCGTGGACGGCATAGCCGCCGCTGAAGAAGACCGAATGCGGCATCGGCGCGTTGTCGTATTTTTTCGAATACCACATCTCGTGCAAGCGGGTCGGCTTGAACGAGCCAGTCGGCGTGATGTGCCCTCTGCTGCCGGTCGAGACCTTCCAGATGTAGGTCGGGCGGCCATCGACCGTGACTTCCATGATCTGCTGCGACAGCGAAACCTTGGCGACGAGCTGGTTGGCGTGGGCGGCATTGCCGGCGCCGAACAGAAGCGCCGCGCCGGTGAGCGCGGCGGCGGTGATATGGATAAGCTTGGCCGAAATGGCGGTGTGCATGACGATCCCTCTGTTTTTTGCCGTTGTGTCCGGCTTCAATTTCGATGGGGCCTTATCGTGCTCGTCCGTTTCAGACCTATTTCGCTTAATACTCGTTTCTGTTTCGAATTCGTTTCTGCAAATTAACAGCGAGGCCGGTTGAGCAGTACCGCGGACCTTTGCGAGAGGTGGCGGTCAGGCGTCGCACAATCGGCTTCGGCCAGAAACGAAAGTTCATTTCATATGTATATGAAAGACTAGGACCCACTTTCGAAACCGATCTGCAACAAAGTGCGTCTCCGGCGGCATGATTTGGATACAGGCCGGCATCAAATTTGACGCAACGGGAACAGACATCCACAAACGAAAATGGGCAGGAAATCGAAACTCCGCTCCTGGTTTCCCAGGATCAGCGTCGCGGCGATCGTGCTCGGCGACGCCGGCTCGGTAGCCGGCAAGCCGGCGACGACGCTGGCGGCGATGACTTCCGGCGAGGTTTCGACGCTGCACATGGCTCTGTTCATCGCCACGGTCTGGATTTTGTCCAGCCTGCGCGTCCACCGGCTGAAGGCCTTCTGGCGGGTCGGCCTCCGGTTGATGAGGACGCGCGGCCCCTCCGGCTACTTGCTGCCGAGAGGACCGAAGGCCCGCGCCGCAGCGGGGGGCTCCGTCAGCGGCGCGGGCGCTTCGGGAGTTTCCTGAAGCCCGATTTCGAGATCGAGGATTTGAAGAGATGAAGACGAAACTTGCCGCCTCGGTGCTTTCAGCGCTGCTTTACGCGCAGGGTTTGCTGGGCTTTGCCGCTCTTGCGACGGTGTTGCTAAAGGAGCGCGCCCAGGCCGGGATAACCGTCAGCGCGAACGTTCCAACTGGACCCTCTGTCATCGTCGTGCGCTGAACGCCAGGCGTTGTCGGACCCAAAATGACCACCGCTTTGGGGAATCCGATGCTCAAAAGCCTCGCTGATCAAAGCTTACTCGTTGCGTGGAACCGGCGGATCGAAACGATAGCCGGCACCCCTGATGGTGGTGATGGTCTCGGTGTCGAGCTTGCGGCGCAGCCGCACGATGCGCGAATCGATCGAACGGTCGAAAGCATCTGCATTCTCCGCCGGCGCCGCGGCAATGATATCGTCGCGCGTCAGCACCTTGCGCGGGCTGGCCAGGAACAGCTTGAGCAGCGCGACCTGGCCCGGGGAAAGCTGCTCCTCCGCGCCCGAGCGATGCATCACCATGGCCGACCGCAGGTCGACGGTGGCGTTTTCCAGCACGATCAGCTCGCCGCCGGCCCTGCCGCGTCTCATCAGCAGACCGCCGATGCGCGCGGCAAGCTCGCGCACGTTGAGCGGGCTTTCGATGACGTCGGCGGCACCCAGCTCAAGCGCCAGCACCTTGTCGACGAGGTCGCGCGGCCGGCAGATCAGGATGAAGTCGGGACCGCCCTCGCCACCCCCGCCCTGGCTGCTGTAACGCCTGAGCAGTTCGCGGCCCTCGGCCTGGGTGACGTCGTCGCCGACGACCACGACATCGATGCCGCCGGCCGAAAGCAGCGTCTCCGCCTCCCAGGGCTGGCGCGCCTGGCGCACATCGTGCCCGCGCCGTTCGAGATGGTCGGCGAGATTTTTGGCCACCACCTCGGCGACGGACACAAGCGCAATGACGGATCGTGCGGCCATTTTCTTCACCCCGCCACAGACAACTCGAGATGAGTGCTGGACATCATGTTTATACCCAATCTACTTTCTCCTGAAAGCGGGAGCGAGCGCGTCGTGAAGGCACGTATCATCGTCGTCGAGGACGAACCGGATCTGAGGGAGGCTGTGGCCGAATATCTCGGCGCCAGCGGCTATGACGTCGTCACGGCCGAGAATGCGGCCGCCGCTCGCGCACTGTTCGAGGCGCAGTCCTTCCACCTCGCCATCCTCGACATCGCCATGCCTGGCGAGGACGGGCTGTCGCTCGGCCGCTGGCTGCGCTCGAAAACGCAGATCGGCGTCATCTACGCCACGGCCGCCGGCACGGCGCTCGACCGCATCGTCGGGCTGGAGCTCGGCGCCGACGATTATATCGTTAAGCCGTACGAATTGCGCGAGGTGCTGGCGCGGGTGCGCAGCGTGCTGCGCCGCGTGCCGCAGCCGGCCGAGCCGCAGCCGGCGAAGGCCGAAACCGCAAATCGCCGTTTCGTGAATTTCGGCGGCTTCCAGGCCGATTTCGACGGCCGTCTGGTCATCGGCGCCAATGGCGCGGTGATCGAGATGGCCAAAAGCGAGTTCGACGTGCTCGAGGTTTTTCTCACCCGCGCCAACCGGCTTCTGACGCGAGCGGCGATTTCGGAAGCGATCGGCTTCGTCGAGGATCCGGAATCCTCGCGCGCGGTCGACATCCGCATCATGCGGTTGCGAAAGAAGATCGAGGCCGACCCCGCCAATCCGAAATTCCTGCGCACGGTGCGCGGCGAAGGCTATATCTTCTCGCTGCCGAGCGGCGACGCCAACTAGAGCATTCCGGGAATGGCATGAACCGGCTAGGCTCGGCGCCTTGGCCGTAGCCTTCCGTCCGGAATTGCGTCAAAACAAAGCGGTAGAGCGGTTCGCCGTTTCCGTGGAACGGAGGGACGCTCTGAACGACCGACGTCCGGGCCTTGGATGACCATGACTGCTGATGCAGCACGCACCGATACGAATGGCTCGCGTCCGGGCGGCGCCGCCATGGCGGCTGTCCATGTCGTGCGCCGCCTGCGCGAGGCAGGCGACTGGCAGCGCGAGATGGACGACATATTGGCGACGATGTGCCGCAAGATGGATTGCCAGCGCGGCATCCTTTTCCGCCTGCGTGAATTGCCGGGCGAAGGCTTCGCCCAGTCCGTCGCCGCTTATTGGATCGACCCTGACTTCGGCGGCGAGCTGGCCTCGCCCACGGTGATCATGCAGTCGATCATCAACTCGGACTCGCTGCTGGAGCAGTTGCAGGAGGACGAGCGGCAAGGCAAGATTTTCTCCGGCCACACGCGCGACCTCGAGGGTTTCCTGCGGGCCGATTTCGAGAAGCAGAACATCAAGTCGTTCCTGTCCGTCTCCGTGTTCGCGCATGGCCACCTTTGGGGCACGCTGGCCATCAATGACTGCATCGCTGAGCGCGAATGGACGGATGAGGAAGAAGCGACGCTGCACATCATCGCTTTGGCGATCGGCGACGCCATCGAGCGCTCGCCATCGGAAGCGCATGCCAGTGAAGTGATCCGCCGCACCATGCTGCAGGCCTCACTGGACGCCATCATCGTCATCGACGAGACGGGTTCGATCATCGAATTCAATCCGGCCGCCGAGAAGATGTTCGGCTTCCAGCGCAGCGCAATCCTCGGCAAGGACCTGCTCGATACCATCGTTCCGCTATACTACCGCAAAGGCTATGCCTCTGGCGCCGAATACATGGCTGGCCGCGGCGCGCCGATGGTCGGCCAGCGGCTGGAGACCGTCACGCAGAACGCTGCCGGCGAGATTTTCCCGATCGAGCTGACGGCGACCGAGATGCGGGTTGCCGACCGCCGCCTGATCTTCGGCTCGATCCGCGACTTGCGCGAAAAGCTGCAGGCCGAGGAAGAGATCAATCGTCAGCGCGAGAAGCTGCACCAGAACGAAAAGATGGCGGCGATGGGCTCGCTGCTTGCCGGCGTCTCGCATGAGCTCAACAACCCGCTTGCGGTGGTTGTGGCGCAGTCGACGCTGCTGCACGAATTCGCCGGCGATCCGCAGACCAAGGTCCGCGCCGAGAAAGTGCGCGCCGCCGCCGAGCGATGCGGCCGCATCGTCAAGAGCTTCCTGTCGATGGTGCGGCTGCATCCGACCGAGCAGGCCGAGACGGATCTCAACCAGGTGATGCGCTCGGCGCTCGAAGTCACCGCCTATGGGGCGCGCTCCAGCGGCATCATCATCGACACCGACTTTGCCAACGGGCCGCTGCTTGCCATGGCCGATGCCGACCATATCACCCAAGTGGCGGCCAACTTCCTCATCAACAGCCAGCATGCGCTTGCCGGCATCGCCGGCGAGCGGCGCATCAAGGTGCGGACGTTCCGCAACGAGCACGGCAATCCGGGCTTCTCCGTCGAGGACAACGGCCCGGGCATCCCCGCGGCGATCCGCTCGCGCATCTTCGAATCTTATTTCACCACCAAGCCGGTCGGCGTCGGCACCGGCATCGGCCTGTCGATCTCGAAATCGATCGTCGAGCGCCACAAAGGCAACATCTGGTTCGAGGAGGTCGAGCCGCAAGGTGCGCGCTTCGTCGTGGAGTTGCCGGCGATCGCGGGCGGCAGCGCCGCGCCCGGCGAAAGTCCGGCGCGTTCGAGCGGGCTGCGCCACGCGCTGGTGATCGACGACGAGCCGGACGTCGCCGGCTCGTTGTCCGACATACTCGAACTGATGGGCGTGAAGTCGCGCGTCGTGGCAAGCTGGACATCGGCGGCGGACGTGTTGAACGGCTACATGCCGCCGGACATCGTTTTTTCCGATCTGCGCATGCCGGGCATCAGCGGCATTGCGATCTACCGCGAACTGCTTGCTCAGCGGCCCGCGCTGGCGCAGCGCTTCGTGCTGGTCACCGGCGATCTGATCGGCGCCAAGGCGGAAATCGAAGCGCTGCCGCCGCAGCAGCGCCCGCACATCCTGGAAAAGCCATTCTCGACGCTCGACGTCCGCGGCATCCTCTCGACCATTGCCGACGAAGCCGCCGCCGACAACGGCGCCCATATCTGAGCAGGTTAGCCTGGGACCACCAGGTAGGCGGAATCTAAACCTAAACTCGCCGTCGCCGGCTTCGTCGAGATTCAGGTCAGGCTGAGTCGAAAATGGTGACTTCCGAGAACCGGAGCGGAGCGTACTTCAGTACGTGAGCACCGGAAACGCAGGAAGCTGCCCTTCGCAGGTCGGCCTCACCTGAATATCGACAGGCCCCAAAAAAGAGGCTCCCGACCGATTTCCACGGCGGGAGCCTGACTGGAGCGCAGGAGGGCGCGCTCAGGGAAGGTCTTAAAAAACGTTCGGCGTGTTGGTGAGCGGCGCGGCGTTGGCGATCATGCGCACCGCGCGCTCCCTGTGCTGGCCGGATTGCTCGACGATGGCGCGCAGGCACTCAAGGCTCTCGGCGCCCCAGTTCTGACCCTTGCAGGCAAAGTCGATCGTGGATTCCGGCAGGCGGGCGGTCTTGAGCGTGGTCTGCGCGCCCTCGACGACATTGGCCGGCGGATTGATCGAGGCGAAAGCCGGCCCTGAGGCAGGCGCGGCCAGCATGCCGACAAAGGCGCAGGCGCCGATCAACATGAACATCGCCATCGGATGGTCGCTGGCGCGCTGCCGCAGCGCAAGCTTCGGCCGGCGGTCATTGCGTTCCGGGCCACTCAGGCGGCGATTGGCATCGGTGGTGCGAACTTTCGCAAACATCGGTTGTTCCCTTCGTTGTCTTTCTTTTTTGCTATGAAACGAACATAATCGCACCAGGTAACTGCCGGATGGTCGGCGATGATTGCCTGTGTAACAGGATTGAAACAGATGCCGGGCGCGCCAGCCTTCCCAATCCGAGGCAACCATTCGAGCGGCCATCGAAATGGTCAGCTCAGATATGCGCCCGCCGTGCCGGCCCAACTGTAAACAGCCTCACACAGCAACGCCTGAATCGAGCGCTCCGCCGCTGTCTACGCACGCCCGTGACCGTCGAAACAGGCCTTCTCCGAGACGGGTATCCGCCTTCTAAATTGCCGTTCCGCTTCCTCAATTAAGACCCGGATTTTCCGGGATTTTTCCAGCCCGGGCAGGGCCGGATTTGCCGCCATGGAATTTTTCCATTTCCACAAGCTATTGCATTTCAACGCAAAATATGCTCATATTGAATGAGTATTCAACAAAAAAACAGAATATATCCATGAACCCGCACTTCCGTGACGTGGCGATTCCCAACGATTGGGACCGGCGGGGTTTGCCGGGGTGGAGCTACCATTCCAACGCCCTTCTCGAGCTCGAGAAGGAGTACGTCTTCCGCAACCACTGGCAGATTGCCGGCCATGTTTCCGACGTGCCCAATTCCGGCGACTATCTGACCATGGATGTCATCGGCGAGCGCGCCCTGATCGTGCGCGGCAACGACGGCATCGTGCGCGCCTTCAACAACATGTGCCGCCACCGCGGCAGCCGCGTCGTCGCCGACAGCCAGGGCACCTGTAAGAACGCGCTGGTGTGCCCGTTCCATGGCTGGGTTTACAATCTCGACGGCACGTTGCGCGGTGCTGCCCGTCCGGGCTCGTTCCCCGAGCTCGACAAGGCCGAGTTCGGCCTGATGCCGCTCGACCTCGAAATCTGGATGGGCTTCATTTTCATCCGCTTCCGCAAGGGCGGCCCGCAGCCTTCGGTGGCCGAGCTGCTGAAGCCGATCGAGGCCGAGATGGCGAATTACAATGTCGCCGACATGGTTCCGTCCTGGGGCATCTGGACCCAGAAATCGCCGGTCAACTGGAAGTCGGTGCGCGACGTCGACAATGAAGGCTACCACGTCGCCATGGCGCATCCCGCGTTGCAGGACCTCTATGGCGCGACCTATTTTGACGAGCCCTTCATCAACGGCGTGTCGCGGTCCCTCGCCACCTACAATCCGCATGCCGGGCGGCGCTGGAGCGTTCGCGAGTACATCAAGCTCGCGCCCGAGGCCACGCATCTGCCGGAACATCTGCGCAAGGCCTGGATCTATTACGGCATCTTCCCCAACAACGCGCTGTCGATCATGCCGGAATCCGTCCAGTTCTATCAGGAGTTCCCGCTGTCGACCGGCGAGACGCTGCTGCGCGGCGCCATCTACCGCTACAAGGACGAGACGCGCGAACAGGCGGCGGCACGCTACCTCGCCTATCGCATCGACCGCGACACCATGAACGAAGACGTGCAGCTCTCGGTGTGGTCGAACGAATCCATGCTGTCGGAAGCCTTCGAGGGCTTTTACCTCTCCGACCTCGAATACGGCGTGCGCACCCACCACGACCATTTGCGCAGGCAGATCCCGGTCCTGAACCTGGAGACGGCGCCCGATGAAAAGGACATGTGGGGGTTGAACGACGCGCTGCGGTCGAGGGGGTAGAGCCTTTTCCTTCTCCCCGTTCCACGGGGAGAAGGAGAAGGGCCGTCACCCCCGCCAGACCCCTTCCTTCCTTAAATCATCCATGGTGCGTGAAATGCCTTCGCGCAGGATCGCCACCATGTCGTCGACCTGCTCGCGGCTGATGATCAGCGGCGGCGACATCACGCACATGTTGATCAGCGGCCGCACCAGAAGCCCTAGCTCGTGGCAATGCACATCGATGCGTTTGCCCACATTCTTGTCGAGCTGCAGCGGATCCTTGCTGTCGCGGTCGGCGACGCATTCGACGCAAGCCATCAGCCCGATGCCACGCACCTCGCCGACCAGCGGCAGCTCTTCCAGCGTCTTCAGTCGCGCCTGGAAATAGGCCGCGATCTCGCGCGTGTGGGCGAGCACGCCCTCTTCCAGAAGATCGAGATTCTTCAGCGCGACGGCGCAGCCGATCGGATGGCTGGTGTAGGTGAGCCCATGGCCGAACAGCGCATCGGGATAGTTGGAGCGGCGCAGCTCTTCGAGCAGGCGCTCGGAGATGATGACGCCGCCGAGCGGGAAATAGCCCGATGTGACGCCCTTGGCGAACGTGATCATGTCCGGATCGATGCCGAACACGTCGCCTGAGGCAAAGACATGGCCGAGCCGTCCGAAGCCGGTCACCACCTCGTCCGAGACATAGAGGATGTCATTCTCGCGGCAGATCTCGCGGATACGCTTCAGGTACCCGTCCGGCGGCACGACGACGCCTCCGGAAGCCTGCACCGGTTCGCCGACAAAGGCGCCGATGCGCTCCGCGCCGACGCGCGCGACGGTGTCGCGGAACTGGTCGACCAGGAAATCGGTGAAGGCGGCGATGCTCGTCTCCTTCGGCCGCCGGAACGAGTCGGGCGAGGACAATTTGACCACCAGATCGTCGGCGCCGTCCATCCAGTCGCGGTCACGCGGCCGGCCGTTGAGCGAGGCCGACAGATAGGTCGAGCCGTGATAGGCGCCGCCACGGCTGAGGATCAGCTTCTTCTCCGGCCGTCCGCGCACATTGTTGTAGAACTGCATGAAGCGCAGCGCCGTCTCCACCGCCGAAGAGCCGCCGGTGGTGAAGAAGGTGTGGCTGAGATCGCCAGGTGCCGCATCGGCGATGCGGCGGGCAAGCTCGGCCGAGGGCGCGTTCATCGTATACCAAGGCGTGTTGTAGGAGAGCGCCATCGCCTGGTCGTACATGATCTTGGCCAGCTCCTCGCGGCGATGGCCGACATTGATGCACCACATGCCGGCCGGGCCGTCGATGAGGCGCTTGCCGGAAGCGTCGGTGATATAGATGCCGTCACCCTCGCCGATCAGCGCGCGCGCCTCGTTGCCGACCGAGCCGGCGTAGGGCCAGGGCTGCAAGAGATGGCGCTTGGCGAGCTCGACCGCGTCGTCATCGCCGGCATCGATGAGTTCGCTTGCCTTGATCTTGCTTTGAGCCGCCATTTTCGCCTCGCACTGTCAGGTTTTTGAATTTCCACCGGATATCAAATTGCGCGGAAAACCATGGAAATTCAGCTTTTCATCACTTCATTTTGAATATCCGTTCAATCAATATCGCAGAAATAGCGCTTGATTTCAATCGGCGGATGCGCACATGATGAAAGAAAGCCGGCAAGCCAGGAAGCGATCGCGCTCCAATCAAAATTCGGGAACAGGCAGCCGGCGCCACGAATGGGAAGGCGCATGGCGGGACAGTCCGAGCCAGCTACCGAAATCACGCCCGGAGCGTTGCAATGACGGTTGCCGCGGAAGGGTCGTCCCCGTTGCGCATGGCGGGATCGAGACGACGTCCCCTGCTGCAATCGGAAGCCATCCAGGGCTTTGCCCTGATCAGTCCTACCTTCGTCTATGCCCTCATTCTCCTCGTCCTGCCGATCCTGGTGGTCATCGCCCATTCTTTCTGGACGCAGAACTATCTCACCATCGATCACACATTCACGCTGGAGAATTACCGGATCGCACTGACCGAGCCGATCTACCGCGACCTGCTCTGGCGCTCGCTCTACATCTCGCTGACCGTCAGCCTGTTGACCGTGGCTCTGGCCTATCCGATTGCCTATTTCATTTCCTTCCATGGCGGCCGCCACAAGAGCCTGTGGCTGTTCCTCATCACCATCCCGTTCTGGACCAGCTACTTGCTGCGCGTGATGTCGTGGAAGGTGATCCTCGGCTATAACGGCGTGCTCAACTCCGGCCTTATGGGCCTCGGCATCATCGACGAGCCGTCGACGGCGCTGCTCTATAATTCCACCGCCGTCATCATCACGCTGACCCATGCCTGGGCGACCTTCGCGATCCTGCCGATCTTCGTTTCGCTGGAGAAGGTCGACCGGACCCTGGTCGAAGCGGCGACCGACCTCGGCGACGGGCCGCTGCGCTCCTTCCTGCGCGTCACCCTGCCGCTGTCGGCGCCCGGCGTCATCTCGGCGGTGCTGATCGTCATGATCCCGACAGTCGGCGACTACGTCACGCCGAAGCTCGTCGGCGGCAAGGACGGCGTCATGATCGCCAACGCCATCCAGGCGCAATTCGGCAAGGCGTCGAACTGGCCGCTGGGTGCAGCACTTTCCGTCACCACGATGATTATCGTCTCGCTGATGGCCGGCGCCACTGTGCTGGTCTTCCGCGCCCTGCAGAGGCTGGCACGATGACGGCGATCAGACGTTACCTGCCCGGCTGGCTGTCGAGCTATGCCGTCCTCTATCTGCTGTTCCTTTACCTGCCGGTGATCTTCCTGCCGATCTTCTCCATCAACACGGCAGCGACGCCAAAATTCCCGCTCTCGGGCGTCACCCTGCACTGGTACGAAGACCTGCCGCGCACGCCGGCGCTGATCGACGCCACCTGGAACAGCCTCATCGTCGGAGTCTCCGCTTCGATCCTCTCCACCGTGCTCGGCATCCTCGCGGCGCGTTCGATCACCCGTTACCGCTATCCCGGCCGCCGCGCCATCAACGGACTGATCATGGCGCCGCTGGTGCTTCCCGAAGTGATCGTCGCCATCTCGATGCTGCTGGTCATGCTGCAGCTCGGCCTGAGCCTGTCGCTGTTCACCGTGGTGCTTGGCCATGTGCTGGTCTGCATTCATGACCGTGCTGACCTCCGGTTTCGAGGGTTTCGATCGCAGCCTGGAAGAAGCTTCCGCCGATCTAGGCGAGAGCGCGTTCGGCACCTTCCGGCGCGTGACGTTGCCGATGGTCGCACCGGCGATCATCTCCAGCCTGCTCGTCTGCTTCACCATCTCGCTCGACGAATTCATCATCGCCTTCTTCCTCACCGGCACCGAGGCGACGCTGCCGATCTACATCTGGGGCCAGTTGCGGTTTGCGGCCAAGCTTCCCGGCGTGCTGGCGCTCGGCAGCTTGCTGCTCTTCGCGTCCTTCCTGCTGATGACGATTGCCGAAATCCTGCGCCGCCGTGCGGCGAGACGCACCCAGAACGAGGGAGGCCTCTATGCTTGAGCGGGTCCAGTCCGAGCGCACCCAAACCGATCGCACCATGATCGAGATCCGCGACGTTACCCGCAGCTACGGATCGTTCAAGGCGCTGGACAACGCCTCGCTGGCGATCAGGGAGGGCGAGTTCTTCTCGCTGCTCGGGCCTTCCGGCTGCGGCAAGACCACGCTGTTGCGCATGATCGCCGGTTTCGACACGCCGACCAGCGGCTCCATCGCCGTCGACGGCCAGCCGATGGACGGCATTCCCGCCAACCGCCGGCCGACCAACATGGTCTTCCAGAGCTATGCGATCTTCCCGCATCTCAATGTCGAGCAGAATGTCGCCTACGGCCTGAAGCGGCTGAAGCTCGACGCCGGCGCGGAGAAGCGCCGCGTCGAGGAAGCGCTGGCGCAGGTCTCGCTTACCGGTCTCGGCAAGCGCCGCGCCACCGAGCTTTCCGGCGGCCAGCGCCAGCGCGTCGCTTTGGCCCGCGCGCTGGTCATGCGGCCCAAGGTGCTGCTGCTCGATGAGCCGCTCTCGGCGTTGGACAAGAAGCTGCGCGAGCAGATGCAGGTCGAACTGCGCCGCTTGCAGCAGGCGGTCGGCATCACTTTCGTGCTGGTCACGCACGACCAGTACGAGGCCCTGGCAATGTCCGACCGCATCGCCGTGATGTTCGGCGGCAAGATCGCGCAGGTCGCTTCGCCGAAGGAAATCTACCAGCGCCCGGTCAACCGCCAGGTCGCCGACTTCCTCGGCGGCATGAATTTCGTCAAGGCCGAGATCGTCGAGGAAAACGGCGCTTCGCTGGTGCTCGACACGCTGGGCTTCGGCCGCGTCAGGACCGACAAGCCAAGGGCTTTCGTGCGCAATGGCGGCGCGGCGACGCTTGGCATCCGGCCCGAGCGGCTGCGTGTTTTGTGGGACAACGCAACGGCGAAGTTCGAGGTCTCAGGCAAGGTCGTCGAGCGCCACTATTTCGGCGAGATCACGCATCTGATCGTCGAGATCCCCGGACTGGAAAAGCCGCTCTCGGTGACCGAGACCAACGATTTCGGCGCCGACGACATTCCGGTCGGCGCGCCGATCCGTCTCGCCTACGACCCCGAGGCGCTGGTGGCGATGGCGGACTGAATCTTTGCAGCAGCGATGCGTCCCGCCACGATCGCACCCTCGACATAGCCCGGAAATGACGGCGACAGTTCCGAACATGCGAAATGGACCAGCGGCGCGCCGGCAAGGATCACGCGCTCGGCATCGCGTGCAGTCACATCGGTGATGAGATCGCTATAAGCGCCGCCGCTCCAGCGGTCATGCGTCCAGTCGCGCGAGCTGAAATCGACGATGTCGGCGGCCCGCGGGCCGAGCGCCTGGACAAGCCTCGCGGTGATTTCCGCCTGCAAGGCCGCCTCGCCGAGCGGGTGCCAGCGCAGCGCCAGCGGCCCGCCGACAAAGACGACAAGCGCGGCGTGATCGGTATCCTTGCTGGCGTCGCAGGCAAACAGCCCCGGCTGGTCGCGCCACATGACCATGCCGCACAGGTCGCGCTCGCGCCAAAACGGCTTTGCGTAACGCACCAGGATCTTGATCACCGCGCCGCTTTCCCAGACGCCGAGCGCGCTGGCCAGTTCAGTCGGCAAAGGCGGCGCGAAGTCGAGCTTCGCGGCCGTCGCCGGCGGCAAGGCGACCAGCGCTGCGCCCGCTTCGACAACGCCGCCGGTCGAGACGACGCGAATGCCTTGCCGCCCGCGCTCGATCCGCGTTGCGGCTTCTCCCAGCCGCAGGCGGTTGCCGAGATCTGCTGCCAGATCATCGGCCAGCGACTGCATCGTCTCGCGCAGGAAATACTGCAGCTCGAAGACTTCGTTGGTGATGCGGCGATCATTGTCGATCAGGTACCACAACGGCACCTTGTCCAGCGGCAGGCACCACAGGCCCTCGATCATCGAACGGAAGGCTGCCTTGGCGTCGGCCGTGTCGGCCTGGTGCTCGAGCCATGTCGCCACGGTCAACCCGGCGATCGACGGATCGTCCGGCTCGATCCCGTTCATGCGCTCGCGGATTGCCATCGCGACATGATAGGTCCGCTCCGCCCGCGCCGGCGTCATCGACGGGTAGGTGATGAATTCGCCCTCGACATAGGTCTCGACGAAGCTCTTGCCGTAGGCCCTCGCCAACGCCATCACTTCGGGCATGTCCACGCACAAGAACTGGCCGCCGCTGTCGACCAATTCGCCGAGCCCATTGCGCACAGCCTCTACCCTGCCGCCGACGCGGTCGCGCGCCTCGAGCACAAGGAAATCGATGCCGGCGCGCTTCAATTCGAGCGCGGCGGACAGGCCGGTGAAGCCGGCACCGACGATGACAACGTCGGTCCTTTCGATGCTGCTCTTCAATAGCCGGCCTTGATGACGAGGTCGCCGCCGCCTTCGGCAAACGCATAGGCGGTGCCCGCGCCGACAGCGACGACGGCGGCAAGGGCAAGACGGCGAAGCATGGATGTCATGGCGCGAAACTCCCCCATCGCGGATGCGTTTGGGGGAAGTTAGGAGAATTCAAAAGCTTTGGCGAGCCCGCCTGCTTCGGTTCGAAGGGAAGCAGGCGGCCCTTGGGCCAAACTCAATAGCCGGCCTTGATTTTCTCGAATTCGGCGATCATCTTGAGCTTGAGCTCCGAGGGCAGCGGCTGCTGGAACAGCGTCTTGTCGACCCATTTTTCCACGTCGTCGTAGCCCTTTTCCTTCAGAACCGCCGGATCGACGCCGGCCATGCCCTTGGCATTGGCTTGGCCGTAGCCCCAATCCTTGACCAGCACCTTGGCGACTTCCGGATCGTTGACGGCGTTGAGGTAGTCATAGGCTTTGTCGACGTTGCCGGGCGCGTCCTTGAACAGCACGTAGCCGCAGACCCAGGTCGAGATGCCCTCGTCGGTGTCCTTCTTGGATTTGATCGGCACGCCGGCCTTGACCGACTGCACGGTCGCATCATTCCAGGCCCAGGCGAGGTCGACCTCGCCGCCGGAAAGCAGCTGCACGATGTCGGTGGTGTCGGTCCAGTAGGAGCGCACATTCTTGTGCACCTGGCGCAGGAAATCGGATGCCTGCTTGAACTGGTCGTCCGTCATCTTGGTCCAGTCCTTGAGCCCGATGGCGAGGCTGGCCAGCGCGTAGGCGTCGTCGACATTATCGCCGATCGAAACCCTGCCCTTGTATTTCGGATCGGCGAACGCCTTCAGCGACTGCACGTCCTTTTCGGCGATCTTGTCGGAATTGTAGGTGAGTCGGGTATTGCCCCAGTCCCACGGCATGAACCAGGCCTTGCCGTCGGACGTCGTGGCAAGGTCCTTCATCGCCATGATGCCGGGGTTGAGATCCTTCCAGCCTGCGATCTTGGACGTGTCGAGCGGCTGCAGCAGCCCCGCCTCGCGCCACTTCACCACGCTCTGCGAGCACGGGTGGCCGAGATCGGACTTGAAGCCGGAGCGGATTTTTTCGAACGCCTCGTCCTCGTCGCCGAAGAAGGCGAAGGTCGGCGAATCGCCGTTCTTCTGGACATACTTGCCGTGGAAGCTCGGATCCTCATAGCCGGACCAGTCGAAGACGATCAGATCCTTGTCGGCGGCGACCGCGAATGCCGCCGCCGAAGCGGCGAGCGCGCTCCCAAGCGCCAGGGTCAATGCCAGGCGTCGGCTGAGTTTCTTCATGCTGTTCCATCCTCTTTTGGTTTGCCGGTCTTACTGGCCGGCTGTTGCTGACCCCGGCTTTTGCTAGCCCCAGTTCTCGCTAGCCCCAGTTCTCGCTAGCCATAGTGTTTCGGGAAGGCGGCGGCCAAAAACGCATTCGCCGCCTGCAATGCGGTCTCGCGCGTGGTGTCCTCAGTCCCCATCATCAGCCGCAGCCACAGGCCCTCGAGCATGGCGCTAAGCGCCAGGGCGATGACCTGCGGGTCATAGGTGTAGTTGCCGCTCTCTTTGAGCGTCGTGCAGAGATCGATGAAGACCTGCTGGTAATAGGCGTCGCGCGAACTGCTCAGCGCCTGGTAGGTCGGCCGTGACTTGGCTTCGCCCCAGAAGGCGAGCCATGCGGCAAGCTTGCGCTTGTTGCAGATCGAGCGGTCGAAATCGGCCCATACCAGATGCTGCAGCTGTCTCGCCGGATCGTCGCCTGCCTTCTGCAGCGAAGTGCGCCAATGCGCCGAATATTCGTCATACATGTGCTGCAGCGTGGCGATCAGCAGCTTCTCCTTGCTCTCGAAATGGAAGTTGACGATGCCGCGCGACAGGCCCGCGCCGTCGGCCACGTCCGCCATCGTCGTTTCGGCATAGCCGCGCTTGGCCAGGGAATCGATCGTCGCCTCGATCAGCTGCAGCCTCCGGACCTCTTTCGAGGCCTTGCGGCCACGCTTTTCGGCATCGCCTTTCCGCGCCGTTTCGGGGAGAGCATCGCTCGCCTCTGCAGTCTTCATGGGTGTGACGGTCTCCAGCATTGCCGGCTATCCGACCGGCTTCCAACCGCGCAGATGAGTGGGGCGGTGCTCGCCACTGTCAAGCACCTTCTGCATCGCCTCCCAGGTCTTGATGTTCTTGTCGACATAGGCCGCGCCGACCGCTGCCGCGGCCGCGCGTAGAGCGGTCCCTTGAGCCGCGAAAGCTCTTCGCGCGCGACCTCGCGGTACCATGGATTGCGGTCGCGGACCGTAATGTCGGTAAAGCCGGCGCGCCGCATCGCCTCGGCATAGCGCGCCGGCGAGGCCATGGCGAAGGAGAGCCCTTCGGCCGCGATATAGGCCTTCATCTGAGGCGACGGCTCGCCGTCATGCGAAATCATCCAGTTCGACGCCGCAAACACCCCGCCGGGCTTCAGCACGCGAAAGATCTCGGCGAACAGCGCGTACTTGTCCGGCACATGCAAAAGCGCATCCTTGGAGAAGACGACGTCGAAGGAGGCGTCCGTGAAAGGCAGCGGCCCCGGCGGCGCCTGGACGAAGCTGACACGGTCTTCGAGGCCCTGACTGATCGCCCCTCGCCTCGCCGTCTCGATCACCGGCTTCTCGACATCGAAGCCGGTGGCTTGAGCCGCGCCGTGCGTCGCAACCAGATGCAGCGTGATGCCGCCGGCGCCGCAGCCGATATCGAGGACCGTCTTATCCTTGAGGGAAAGACCTTCGACCACACGGTCGACCTCGTCCGGGCCGCCCGGCGACAGGTAACCCTCGCCCCACAGCGCTTCGAGGAAGCGGATGGCGGTGTCGTCATATTCCGGCTCGGCGTCAGCCGTTTCGATCATCGGATCCTTAGCCCAAATGCCGATGTGGATCAGTCCAGAATGCTGCCAAAGCCTAGCGCATCAACAGGAAAACGCAACATCATTTGTTGAACATTCATTCAAAATGGCTGGACAAAAAACTGTGATCCGTGTCAAATTCGGGCAATCGGGGAACAAAGCGCGCCGAAAAGAAGGGCTGCCGGATGGAGGGTGAGCGCGCATGAAGGCATGGGACGCGATCGTCATCGGCGGCGGCCATAACGGGCTGGTCACCGCCTGCTATCTGCAGCGCGCCGGGCTGGACGTGCTGGTGGTCGAGAAGAACGACTGGGTCGGCGGCGCCGCCACCAGCCGCGAGCTGACGCCGGGCTTCCTCTATTCCAACTGTTCCTATGTCTGCTCACTGTTTCGGCCCGAGATCATGCGCGACCTGGAGTTGCCGCGCTTCGGCCTGCAGGTTATCTCCTACGAGGGTGGCGCGGTATTCACGCGCGACGGCGACTACCTCGCCAACTACCGCGACCACGACGCGCATCGCCGCGAGTTCGCCCGCTTTTCGAAGCGCGACGCCGAGGGCTATGACCGCTATTCGCGCGACGTCACGAGGCAGTGCCGCTTCATCCAGCCGCTGTTGATGCGCACCGCGCCCGACCCGACGAGCTTCAGGCCGCGCGACCTTGGCGAGCTGCTTTATCTCGGCAAGAAATTCGCCGGCCTCTCGACCGAGGAGATGGCGCTGACCTTGCGCTTCTGGACGATGTCGATCTCGGACTTCCTCGACGAGTATTTCGAGACCGACGTCATCAAGGCGAACTTCGCGCTGTCCGGCATCATCGGCACGGCGCTGGGCCCGATGTCGCCCGGCACGGCTTATGTGCTGCTTCATCATTATATGGGCGAGGTCGACGGCTCGGTCGGCGCCTGGGGCTACGCGCGCGGCGGCATGGGTGCCGTCACCAGGGCCCTGGCCGCTTCCTTCAAGGCTTCAGGCGGCACCATCCGCACCGGCGCCGAGGTCGATCATGTGCTGATCAGGAAAGGCAAGGCCAAGGGCGTGGTGCTTGCCGGCGGCGAGGAGATTTACGGCAAGCTCGTCATCTCCAATGCCGATGTCAAGCGCACCTTCCTGAAGCTGGTCGAGGAGAAGGAGCTGCCCGACATCTTCCTGCGCCGCGTCCGCAATTTCAAAATCCGCGGTTCGTCCGGCAAGGTCAACATCGCGCTCGATTCCCTGCCCGAGTTCCCGGCTTTGCCGAAGGATTCGCCGGTCTACCGCGCCGACTTGCATTTCACCGATTCCATCGAGCGCATGGAGCGCGCCTATGACGACTGGAAGGCCGGACGATGGTCGGCCGATCCCTTCCTCGACATGATGATCCCGACCACGCTCGACCCGACCATGGCGCCGCCGGGCAAGCATTTCATGAGCTGCTTCGTGCAATACGCGCCGCCGAAGATAAGGGGGGCGGACTGGACCGATGCCGACCGCGACGGCTTCGCCGAAAGCGTGATTGCGCAGATCGCGCAATATTCGCCCGGCTTCCGCGACCGTATCGTCCATATGGAGGTGCGCACGCCACGCGAGATCGAGGCCGAGGTCGGCCTCACCGAAGGCAACATCTTTCAGGGCGAGCTCACCTTCGATCAGCTGCTCTTCAATCGCCCGGTGCCGGGCTACGCGCAATACCGCTCGCCGGTCGGTGGGCTCTATATGTGCGGCTCTTCCACCCATCCGGGCGGCGGCGTCATGGGTGCGCCCGGGCGCAATGCCGCCGCCGAGATCCTGCGTGATCTGGCCAAGCCAACCCTGCATATGAGCCCGGCCCATGACGTCATCTGATTTGAACTGGGACGCCATCGTCATCGGCGGCGGCCATAACGGCCTGGTCGCCGCCGCCACGCTGGCGAAATCCGGCCGCAAGGTGCTGCTGCTCGAGGCCGGCAACGAGCTCGGCGGCGCCGCGCGCACTGAGGAATTTGCGCCGGGCTTCCGCGTCTCCACGGTCGCGCATCTGCTCAATCGCCTGCATCCCGATGTCGTGAAGACGCTGGAGCTGGAACGCCACGGACTGACGGTAGAGCGCGGCGACTTCGTGCCGTCGGTTGCGCTGTCGAAGGACGGCCCGCTGGTGCTGCACGGCGCCTATGGCGAGGTGCTGACGGGCGCCAGCGCTTCGGAACAGTCCGCCTGGAAAGATCTGCGCGCGCAATTGCTGCGCTATGCCGGCGTGCTGAAGCGTTTCCTGTCGCGCCGACCGCCTGATTTTGGCGGCATGTCGCTCGCTGAGATGGCCGGGCTCGGCCAGACTGCGCTGGCGCTGAAGCGGCTCGGCAAGGAAGACATGCGCGACTTCCTGCGCGTGCTCCTGATGAATGTCTACGACCTGCTCGACGAGCAGCTTTCCGACGACCGTCTGAAGGGCCTGCTTGCTTTCGACGCGACGCTCGGCTCGCATCTTGGGCCGCGCTCGCCGACTTCGCTGCTCGGCCTCTACTACAGGCTGGCCAGCGAAATTGGCGGCCTTGCCGGCGCGCAGGTCCAGCCGAAAGGCGGCATGGGCGCCGTCGTCGCCGTCATCCGCGCGGCGGCGGAAAAGGCGGGCGTTTCGATCCGCCCGGCTTCGCCAGTCGCCAAGGTGATCGTCGAGAAGGGCCGCGCCGTCGGCGTCGTCACGCAGGGCGGCGAAACGCTGCAGGCCAAGACCGTCGTTTCCGCCGTCAACCCGACGACGACGATCCTCGATCTTGTCGGCCCGCGCGAGGTTGACACCGGCTTCATGCGCAAGGTGAAGAACATCCGCATGAAGGGCGATGCGGCCAAGCTCCATCTGGCGCTCGACCGGCCGCCGCAATTTGCAGGCGTCGACGCCGCCGGCCACAAGGGCCGCCTTGTCGTCGCGCCTTCGCCCGACCATGTCGAGCGCGCCTTCAATCCGTCGAAATATGGCGAGTTCTCGCCCGAGCCGGTGATGGAGATCACGCTGCCCAGCCTGGCCGACCCATCGCTCGCACCGTCCGGCGCCTGCGTGATTTCGGCTGTGGTGCAATACGCGCCCTATGCGTTGAGAGAGGGTTGGGCCGCCGGCAAGCCGCGCTTCCTCAAGGCGATCATGGCGCAGCTCGAAATCTATGCGCCGGGGATCGGCGCAACGGTCCACCACGCCGAGCTTCTGACTCCCGCCGACATCGAGGCGCGCTATCGCATGCCTGGCGGCCACTGGCACCATGGCGAGTTGCAGGCCGACCAGATGCTGATGTCGCGGCCGGTCTCCGGCTGGTCGGGCTACGACACGCCGCTCGAAGGCCTGTTCCTTGCCGGCGCCGGCTCGCATCCGGGCGGCGGCATCTCCGGCGCGCCCGGCCTCAACGCCGCGCGCCGCATCATCGCGATGAGGGGGTGAATATGTTTTTGCAAATCGCTGAAGTCGCGCTCCATGGCGCCCCCCTCTGGCCTGCCGGCCATCTCCCCCTCTTGGGGGGAGATCAGCAGCTCGATCTGTCGGCGCCTTTCTTGCGACGTTGGAGATTGGCGAAAGTCAGCGTGACGTCCAATCTCCCCCCTTGTGGGGGAGATGTCCGGCAGGACAGAGGGGGGCGCGAAGGAACGCCGTCATGAATCGTCATGTGAAAACCGACGCCGCCCGCACCCTCGCCCAATCCCACTTCCGCACGCTGCGGCTCGGCACCCCCTTCCAGCCGCGCATCGACGCGCTGGCGCTGACGAACGACTGGTACAACTGGGCCGGCTACCGCGCGCCGCATTCGCTGTGGGACGAGGAGCTCGAATATTTCGCCATCCGCAGCCAGGCGGCGCTCTTCGACATCTCGCCGATGACCAAGTACCGCATCGAGGGCCCGGACGCCGAAGCCTATCTCGACCGCGTCACGCTGCGAGACGTGACCAAACTGAAACCCGACCGCGTCCACTACACCGCCTGGTGCGACGACGATGGCTTTGTCCTTGATGATGGCACTTTGTTCCGGCTCTCGCCGACACGCTTCCGTCTCTGCTCGCAAGAGCGCCATCTGCCCTGGCTGCTCGACAGCGCGATCGGCTATGAGATCAGTGTCGAGGAAGAGACCGAAGCGGTCGCCGGACTTGCGCTGCAGGGCCCGACCTCCTTCGCCATCCTGCGCGAGGCGGGCTTTGCCGGCGTCGAGCGGTTGAAAATCTTCGACCTCGCCGAGTTCGCGCATGACGGCGCTGCCGTGACCATCTCGCGCACCGGCTTCACCGGCGATCTCGGCTACGAATTGTTCGTGCCGGCCGACAAGGCGCTGAGCCTGTGGGACCGGCTGATGACGGCGGGCGAGCTGCGCGGCATCCGCGCCATCGGCTATACGGCGCTGAACCGCGCTCGGCTGGAGGCGGGACTGATCGTCGCCAATGCCGATTTCACGGCTGCCGAGCACGCCATCCGCGCCGACCGCCTTCGCATGCCGGACGAGATCGGCCTCGGCTTCATGATCGATCCGGACAAAGGCCATTTCAACGGCCGCCGCGCCATCCTCGAAGCCCGGACGAAGAAGAAGCTGCGCCATGTGCTGGTCGGCCTGGAGATCGAAGGCAACATCCCGGCCGAGCATGCGATCGTCTACTACAAGAAAAGCCAGGAGGTTGGGCTGGTCAGCGCGGCGATATGGTCGCCCATGGCCAAGCGCAACATCGCGCTCGCCTCGCGGCGGCGGCCCTATGGCGAAACAATCGTCGACGACCTCTGGGTCGAGATTTACGCCATGCGCGAGTTGCAGTACCAGAAGAAGGCGAAGGTGGTGCCGAGGCCCTTCATCAAGCTCGACCGCCGCACCGCCAACCCGCCCGCGGACTTTTGACATGGCAAGCGAAGCGGAAGACCTGGAGGCGGAAGCCGCCGAGCAGTGGCAACTGGTCAACACGCCACTCGGCGAGATGTGGTCCGGCCGCACTCGCTACGCGGCGGCGATGTATTTCTTCAAGCGCGGCGAAATGAACGCCGAGACGCTCGAGGTCTACCGCATTTGCGCCCGGCTCGACGCGGAAAACCCCTCGGCGATCATCCGCGACCGTGGCGTCGGCAAGGAATGGCTGAAGCGTATCGGCTACGACGGATAGACCCGCCTTAGCCTATGGTGCGCTCAAGCACGCTCAACCAATTCCGGTAAGCGATCTTCTCGATCAGCGCGCGCCCGAAACCGCGCGCGGCGAGCGCGTCGATGAGCTTCGGCAGACCGGCGACGTCGCCGATGGGGGCCGGGATCATGGCGCCGTCGAAATCCGAGCCCAGCCCGACCCCGTCTTCACCCAGCGCCTGCAACAGCGAATCGATGTGGCGCACCATGATATCAATGCTGGTGTCGGCGTTCATGCGGCCGTCCTCGCGCAGGAAGCCGGTGGCGAAGTTCAGGCCCACCATGCCGCCGGATTCGCGGATCGCGCCGAGCTGCCAGTCGGTCAGGTTGCGCGAATGGCCGCAGATCGCATGCACATTGGAATGGGTCGCGACCAACGGCGCATCGCTAAGCTCGGCCACGTCGCGAAAACCCTTCTCGTTGAGATGCGAGAGGTCGATCATGATCCTGAGCTGGTTGCACGCCTTGACCAGCGCCTTGCCGGCATCGGTGAGACCTGGCCCGGTGTCGGGCGAGGACGGAAAGCGGAACGGCACGCCGTTGCCGAAGGCGTTGGGGCGGCTCCAGACGATGCCCAGCGAGCGCAGCCCTGCGGCGTGAAGCACATCGAGCATGGCAAGCCCAGGATCGATCGCCTCGACGCCTTCGATGTGGAACACCGCCGCGATCGAGCCCTTGGCCATCGCGTCCCGCACATCGCCGGCGCTGCGGCAGACGGTCAATGCGCCGGCGCGCTCCAGCCGGAACAGGATCGAAGCCATGCCGATGGTCGAGGTGATCGCCTCGGCCTGCGGCAGTTCCGGCGGCAGCGGTTCATTGTCGCTCGGTGCCGGCGGCACGGCGCTGCGTTTCGACTTTTCGACCGGAGGCGGAAAGATCGCGAACATGCCGCCGGCAAAGCCGCCCTTCCTGGCGCGCGGCAGGTCGATATGCCCGCCCGGCGTCCCCTCGATGAACAGCTTTTCGACGTCGGCTTCCTTCGACTGGTAGAGCCGAAGCAGCGTGTCGTTATGTCCGTCGAAAACGGGGATCAGGTCGGTATCGGTCATCAGGGAAGCCATTCAAATCGGAGATGGGCGGGACGACAGGTTTCGTCCGGGCGAACCGTCAACTTAGGCAAGATGACCGGGCGGTGCAAATGCCAAGAGCTTCCCCTTCTCCCCTTGTGGGGTCCGAAGGACGGGCGAGACGCGTGGCTCGCCCAGGGCGGTGGATCGGCGCGCAGCGCCGAGACGGATGAGGGGTGTTCCAGGGAATGCGAACGTCTCACTCCGCTGGAACACCCCTCATCCGGCCGCTGCGCGGCCACCTTCTCCCACAGGGGGCCTGTTGCGTAATTGGCTGGTTGTGATTCTCTGAGAGGAAGCTCGGAGGGAATCGCGATGGCTGTGAAGCA